>CAWCPM010000008.1:0-236309 GCA_963797565.1 uncultured Actinomycetes bacterium
CCGGGCAGCCCGGGCATCAGGCGCGAGCATTCGTTGCCTTTGGCCCAGATCTGTGGCGAATACGGATCAAAGCCGTCCTTGCTGATGCTGACGGCGAAGACAGGGCGGCCCTGGGAATCGATGGTCGGGTCGGGCCAGTTCGGCACTCCGTGAGCGCGCATGCAACGGGCGAAACTCCGCTCCTCGGTCAGCACCTGCTGCACCAGGGGTTGGGGACAGTCGCCGGCCAACATGCAATGTTGGATCGAGCCGGCGTTGACCGCCCCGCCGTTGTTCGGGAGCAGCTGCCGGCAGCTTTGCCGGGCCGCCTGCAACGCGGAGCTGCTGACACCGAACCGCTGCGCGTCTCCCTTCGGGAGCTGTCCGCTGCTGTCGGGGTCGGGGAAGTTCGGCACGCCGCGGGAGCGCATGCAGGCCGAATAGGCGACCGCTGACGCGGAGCCTGTCGATGTGCCCGCAATCGGTGAGGCGCCGGAACCGGTGGATGATCCGCTGCCGATGCCGCTGCATGCCGCCGACAGCACGGCTACGACGACCGCGGTGATGAGAGCCGCCGCGGTTCGCCGGTGTCGGTGCGGTGGATTCGACGCGCCAGTGCGTTTCGTCATCGAAGCACCCTCAGCCCAGGTCCACCGGGACATCGCCCGCTATCCCGACGAGGCGCTCGCATTCACGATCCGAGGCCGTCCACTGAGCCGAACGCGTGGCAGCCTCAGTGATGCCGGCCCCACTGACGTCGAAATAGGGGCGCCCCCGTGAATCGATCGTGGGGTCAGGCCAGTTCGGAAACCCGCCTGACCGCATGCACCGGGCATACCTCTGCTGGACGGTGAGGATCTGTTGCACCAGGGCCGGTGGACAGTCATCGGCCACAAGGCACTGCTGCGTTTGTTGCTGGAACGACGCACCCGTGTTCGGCAGCAGGTGCTGGCAGGCTCGCTGGGCCGCCTGGAGCTGGGACGGACTGACCCCGAGTTGCTGCGGGTCGGCCTTCGGGAGCTGTCCGCTGCTGTCGGGATCGGGGAAGGTCGGTACGCCGCGAGAGCGCACGCAGACCGAGTAGGCAACCGCAGACGGCGAGCTCATCGAACCCGCCGGGCTCGATGAGCTACCGGAACCGCCGGATGATGAGCCGCCGGCACATGCTGCGGCCAGCACGGCCAAGGCGGCCGCCGCCACGACCACGATCGCGGGCAGGCCGCGTCGGGGCCGTCGCTCAAGCGAGGCAATGTGGTTCATGACGAGCACCTCATGACGTGTAGGGCAGGCTCGGCACCGAGCCGCCGATCATGCGCCGGCATTCGCGATCCTTGGACACGAACTGCGGCGAATCCGTGGACTGCGTGCTGATACCGGTGCCACTCAGATCGAAGACCGGACGGCCTCCCTTGGGGCTGATGGAGGGGTCTGGCCAGTTGGGCACGCCGTGAGAGCGCATGCACTCGGCGTACTTCCGCTCGAGCGTCATGAGGTGCTCCACCAGCGTCTGCGGGCAGTCGCCGTACAGCATGCACTGATGGGTCAGTTGTTGGAGCGACCCGCCGGTCGGGAGGAGGTGCTTGCAGGTCTGCTCGGCCACCTGGTAGAGGCTGTCGCTGACGCCGAGCTGCTGCGCATCGACCTCGAGGGGCCTTCCACCAGCGTTGGGATCGGGGAAGTTGGGCACCCCGTGCGAACGCATACAGGCAGAGAAGGCGACCGCCGACGGGGAGCTCGACGAGCCTCGCGGATTCGATGAGTCGCCGGCACCCGGGGAGGAGGGGCCGCCGCCGCATCCGGCCGCCAGCACGGCCAGGATCGTGGTCGCGATGATGCCGGCGTTCCGCTTCATCGGCTGTAGGGAAGACCCGCCGGTATCAGCCTCGTGCACCTCGCCGCCGCCGTCTTGAACGCGAAAGTGTGCGTGTCGATGCTCGACGGGATGTTGAGCGTGACGTTGTTGTCCTGGAATGTCGGATCGGGGAAGCCGGGAAATCCGTGCGCGCGCATGCACGCAGCACCCCTCAGGTAGTCAGCCTGATCGGCGGCGGTGATCGTCTGCTGGGGCCGGCCGTAGTCCGGGTGCAGGCGATTGCAGGTGTGGGAGATCGCGGTGAGGCGGGACGCGCTGACCCCGAGTTGCAGCAGCTTTGACTTGTCGAACACGCCATTACTGGTGGGGTCGGGCCACTTCGAGACCCCGTGGGAGCGCATGCAGCGTGCGAAGGCGAGCGCTCCGCTCTGCGCCGTGGTCGTGGAGGAGGCGACGCTCGCCACGCCCGGCGAGCCGTCGCTTCCACAACCAGCCGCGAGCACGGCCAGGACGGCAGCTGCGATGATGGCCACGGCTCGCGGTGCCTGTCGGCAGGCCCACGGCCGCCGACCGGGTAAGCGGGTGGTGTCGTTCATCATGCCTCCTCAACGGTTTGGGCCGCAGCTGTCCGCGGCCTCTCCGGTCTACTACGCAGCCCATGACACGACCCGAACAGCGATCGTTAGGCGGCTGTCATCTGCGCGGGTGCAGAATGTGGGCGTGCGGGTACTCGTAGTGGAGGATCACGTGGCGCTGGCTCGCCGGATCGGCGAGGGCCTGCGCGACGCCGGGTTTGCCGTCGACGTGGTCCACGACGGCGCGGCAGCCCTGCAGAGCACCGCTAGCACCGATTACGACGTGGTCGTGCTCGATCGCGACCTGCCCGTCGTGCACGGCGACCAGGTCTGCCGCCGGCTCGTACGTGAGGGCCAGGCCGGTCGCATCCTGATGCTGACCGCGGCCACCGACGTCGAGGATCGCGTTGACGGATTGGAGCTGGGTGCGGACGACTACCTCGGCAAGCCGTTCGCCTTCCACGAGCTGATCGCTCGCATCCGCGCCCTGGGGCGACGCGGGCCCGGGTCGCCGGCGGTCGTGCAGCGGGGCGACCTGGTGGTCGATCGCGCCCGGCACCGTGCCAGCCGCGCCGGCATCCCGCTGACCCTGACCCGGAAGGAGTTCGGCGTACTGGAGTTCCTGGCCGGAGCGGACGGCGCTGCGGTGAGCGCCGAGGAGCTGCTCGAACACGTGTGGGACGCGAACGCCGACCCGTTCAGCAACACGGTCGCGGTTACCATCGCCCGGCTCCGGCGCAAACTTGGGGACCCGCCGCTGATCGAGACCGTCGTCGGCGTCGGCTACCGACTGTGACAAGCCATCTCAGCGCCCGGGCGCGGCTGACGCTGGTCTACACGACGCTGTTCACGCTGGGCGGAGCCGCGCTGATCTCGATCACCTACCTGCTGGTCGCGCACACCCTCAACAACACGACGACCACCACCCCAAACGACGTGCAGGCCAAGGTCGAGCAGTGCCTCATGTTCACGGAGAGTCGCGGCGCCACTTCCGCCCAGGCCTCGCAGAAATGCGCCGCGCTATACACGAAGGGCGTCCAGGCCGGCGCATCTGCGCAGCGCGGCACGACGCTCACCCACCTGCTGACCTATTCGCTGATCAGCCTGGCCGTTGTCACACTGCTCGCCGCGCTCGCGGGCTGGATCGTCGCGGGGCGCATCCTGCGACCGGTGCACCGGCTCACCGCAGCCGCCCGCGCAGCAAGCGAGCAGAACCTGTCCCAGCGCATCGCTCTGCAGGGACCGCGCGACGAGCTGCGTGAGCTAGCCGACACCTTCGACTCCATGCTCGAACGGCTCGACCGCGCGTTCACCAGCCAGCGGCAGTTCATCGCCAACGCAAGCCATGAGCTGCGCACGCCGCTGACCGTCATGCGGACCGCGATCGACGTCGTCCTCGGCAAGCCGGAACCGACGCAAGACGAGCTGGTGTCGATGGCCGCCGACGTCCGCCAAGCCGTCGATCACGCCGAGCGGCTCATCGACGTACTGCTGGTACTGGCCCGCAACGATCAGGCGCGTGCCCTCACCGAGCCGCTCGATCTCGCCGTCGTCGCCGAAGACGCACTCGAGGGACGTAAGGCCGACGACATTACGACGATCACCACGCTGGGCGAGGCGCCGGTGACCGGCGACGGAGTGCTGCTCGAACGGCTCGTCGCCAACCTGCTCGACAACGCCGAGCGCTACAACATCGCCGGCGGCACAGTCACGATCTCGACCAGCACCGACGACAGCTCGTCGCTGGTGCGGGTCCTCAACACGGGCCCGGTCGTGCCACCCGATCAAGTCGACCGACTGTTCCTGCCGTTTACGCGCCTCGATGAACGCACCCGCCACGATGGCTTCGGTCTCGGCCTCGCCCTGGTGTCCTCCATAGCCACCGTCCACAACGGGACGGTGCAGGCCACCGCCGATCCCAGCGGCGGCCTCGACGTCACCATTCGCCTACCCCGCCGCCACCGCCGGGAACAGGATGACCATGCACGCACGGACTGCCGGTAGGCGGCTCAACCATGCGCCTATCCGGCAGCGCAAGACAAGCGCGCCGAACAGCGCCGCCCGTCACATGGAGCGCGTCACCGCCGATCTTCCGGACCGGCAGGATGGTGGCAAGCAGGCCGCCGGGGGCCGTGCTGCGGCAATGCCTCTCATCGTCGCACCTCATTCCTGCCGCAGGAGCACAGCGCCGGGCTGATTCTGGCAGTGGCCAATCTTGGCGAGCATCCCCGGTGAACGCGTGGAAGCCATGGAAATGCCCGCCGTGGTGGTCTCGAAGGAGGGGCGCCCCGTGGAATCGACGGTGGGGTCGGGCCAGTTCGGCACCCCGTCGTTGCGCATGCACTGGGCGAACGTCCGACCCTCTGTGAGCGCCTGCTGCACCAGGCGTGCGGGGCAGTCGCCGTCGCCGTTCATCAGACACTTTGTCAGCGACGCGGCGCTGAGCGACCCGCCGTTGTTCGGGAGCAGGTGCTGGCAGGCCCGCTCGGCTGCCTGGTATTGCGAGTCGCTGACCCCGAAGTCCTGCGCCTTACCCTTCGGAAGGTTTCCGCGGCTGTCGGGGTCGGGGTAGTTGGGCACGCCGTGCTGGCGCATGCAGTTCGAGTAGGCGACCGCGCTGGCCGAAGCGACGTTGGTCGGTGAGCCGCCACCGGCCGCCCCGGGAGAGTTGGAACCGGCGCAGGCCGCCGCTAGCGATGCGAGAGCCACCAGCAGCGCGGCGTGCAGGCCCGCGCGTTGGATTGTCGTATCTCGATTCGTGCTCATGGCAGTCAGCCTCCTGTTCGGGTGGGCTGCTCCCTCCGGGTGGTCCGCGGCACCGTGACCTGTCCGGTCTAGCAGGGTGCGGATGACAGGAGCCGAACAGCGGGTGTTAAGTGGCTGTCAGCGAGGAGTCCAGGCACCGCCATCGCAAAGGAGGTATGCGCCATTCGGCCTAGCGAGGCGGCGCAGGAGTCGAACCTACCAACCGATGGGCTACATCGGCCTGCCGGTTTTGAAGGCCGGACGGGTTTGGCTCTGCAAGAGGCCTCGCGAGGGGTCTGCGCCCTCGATCGCGCCCTCCACGAGCTATCCGCTCGGCTTGCCCTCCGCGGATCCATGGAATCGCTGGCGCCAGGCAGGCAGATTTGGGAGCAGTCGCCCTGTTTCTTCACCGCGGCGTCAGCGCTTCAGCGCGGGCTTCGGTAGCTGTCGAGATCGACTTAAGTCGCGGCGGCGCGGCAGTTTGCAGCGTTATGCTGTGCCGGAGATGGCAGTGTCCTGGCCGCATTCCACTGTGCCATGGTTGCAGCGGCAACTGTTGCCGACGGCGGTGATGGAGCCGTCGCAGGACGAGTCCGCCGTGCGCGACCGTGTCATCGACGGCGTCGTCGTGCTGGTTGCGGCCGTGCTGGGAGCCGTTTCGCTCGCGTCCGTCTGGGCTGGACGGGACGCGTGGAGCCTCTGGCTTGACGTTGGGCTCGGCTCCGTTGCGTGTGCGGCGCTCGCGTTTCGCCGTCAGCACCCAACTGCCGTCGCCGTCTTCGCGCTCGCGGCGACGACCGTGTCGCCGCTGGCGGGGTTTGCCGCGCTGATCGCGCTGTTCAACGCCGCTGTCAGATCGTCGCCTCGCGCGCTGGCTTGGATCTTCGCGCTGTCGCTCGTCTCGAACGCGATCTATCCGCTCCTCTACCCCGATGCGGACACCGGCGGCTACTGGGGCACGATGGCCCTCTGCGTGCTGGTGATGACGGTCGCGATCGGCTGGGGGCTGTTTGCGCGAACGCGACGGGAGCTGGTTGCGTCGCTGCAGGAACGCGCTCGGCGGCTCGAGTCCGAGCAGCTGCTGCGGGTCGAGCAGGCGCGTGAGGCAGAGCGCCGGCGGATCGCGCGGGAGATGCACGACGTGCTCGCGCACCGTCTCTCGCTCCTGAGTCTCCACGCGGGCGCGCTCGAGTTCCGACGTGACGCCTCGCCTGAGGAGGTGGCCGAAGCTGCCGGCGTCATCCGCGCCAGCGGCCAGGCCGCGCTGGAGGAGCTCAGGGCCGTCATCGGGGTGCTGCGCGAGGAGGACGGCCGCCCCGGGCCAGAGGCGCCACAGCCGACGCTGGCGCAGATCCCGGCCCTCCTCGAGGAGTCGCGGGCGGCGGGGATGGATGTGCGCTGGGAGGAGCGTGCCGCAACGGACGTCGTTCCGTCTGCTGTTGGACGCACTGCCTTCCGTGTCCTTCAGGAGGCTCTGACGAATGCGCGCAAGCATGCCCGCGGCGCGCCGGTCACCGTCCGCCTCGACCCGGGGCCGCCACTGGTGCTCGAGGTCGTCAGCGGTCGCGCGTCTGAGCTCCTCGACGACGAACGGCTGCCCGGTGCAGGCCTGGGGCTGGTCGGTCTCGCAGAGCGCGTGGCGCTCGCGGGCGGCTCGCTCGAGCACGGCGAGGATCCGGCCGGTCGGTTCGTCGTGCGGGCCACGCTGCCGTGGGCGCCGTGAGTGAGTCGATCCGCGTCCTGATCGTCGATGACGACGCGCTTGTCCGTTCGGGCCTGCAGCTCATGCTCGCCGGAGCCGCGGGGATCGACGTGGTCGGCGAGGTAGCCGACGGCCGCGGTGTCCTGGCGGCGATCGACAGGTACCACACGGACGTCGTTCTCATGGACATCCGTATGCCGCAGCTGGATGGCATCGCCGCCACGCGGTTGCTACGAAGCCAGCCGAGGCCGCCGGCGGTGCTCATGCTGACGACGTTCGAGGAGGACGAGCTCGTGTTGCGGGCGCTGCGTGCGGGCGCGGCCGGCTTCCTGGTCAAAGATACGCCGCCTGGTGAGATCGTCCGCGCGATCGAGCTTGTGGGCGCGGGGGAAAGCATGCTCTCGCCGACCATCGCTCGACGGCTGGTCGCCCTCGTCGCGGGCGACTCGGACACCGCCGCCCGCTACGAGGACGCGCGCGAGAAGATGGGGCTGCTCAGCGGGCGCGAGCGGGAGGTGGCCCTGGCGGTCGGCCGTGGGCTGGCGAACGCCGACATCGCCGGGGAGCTCTACATGAGCACGGCCACCGTGAAGGCCCATGTGTCTCGGCTGTTGACGAAGCTGGAAGTGGATAACCGCGTTCAGATCGCGCTGCTCGTCCGCGAAGCCGAGAACTGAGCCGGCCGCTCACCGCGGCCGCGCCGAAGCCGGCGACGCGCCCGCGAGGGTGCCCGGCGCGGCCGTTCTCGCTCTCATCGTGACTCGTCCCATGGTGCTCGGTCGACGTCGAAGGTCGGTGTGCATCGGCGACTTTGGTCGCGTCGACGATAGCCGAGGGATCGATGCCGCCGCGGGCGTCGCAGTGGATCCTCCCCCGTGACGGATTTCGACGACTGCCGACAGGAGAGTCCCATGCTCGCCCGCTTCGCACATCTGACAAACCAGCACCGCTGGGCCGTGATCGGCGCCTGGGCGGTTCTCACGCTCTTCGGCGCTTTCGCTGCCGGAGAGGTCTCCAACCGCTGGTACCAGGGCCTCGCGATCCCTGGCGGCCCCGCCTACGAGGCGAGCCAGCGGACGCTGGATGCGTTCGGCGCCGGCGCACGCGCACCGAACGTCGTCGTCTTCCATGCGGCTGGTGACGCGACGAAGAGCAGGGCGATCGAGCGCGCGACGCGGCGAGCCGCCGCCACCATGCCCGGCGCCCTCGTAAGCTCGTACTTCACAACCGGCGACGCGATGTACGTCTCGCGCGACCGGCACACCACCTTCGCCGAGGTCTATCCGCCGGGTCCGGCCACCGTCGCCACGAAGAGCGGTGCCGTGAAGATGCGGGCCGCGGCCGCGGCAGGCCTGCCGGCCGGGATCACCGTGAACGTCACCGGCCACCTCCCGCTCGACGAGGCGAGCGCCGATGGCTCGAGCGGCGGTCCCAGCCTGCTGGTTGAGGCTGTGATCGGAGCGCTGGGCGCGCTTGTGATCCTGCTGTTCGTCTTCGGGACGCTGCCGGCCGTGCTGATGCCGGTGGTCGTCGCGATGGCTGCGATTCTCAACACGTTCACGCTCGTGTGGGCGCTGACGTACGTGACCGACGTCTCGATCATCGTCCAGTTCCTGATCGCGCTGGTCGGCCTCGGCGTCGCGATCGACTACGCGCTGGTCATGATCTTCCGCTTCCGCGAGGAGCTGCGAGACGGCGCGGACGTCGACGCGGCGCTCGTCGAGACGGTCACCCACGCGGGGCGCTCCGTGATCGTGTCGGGCTCGACGGTCGCGATCGGACTGCTCGCGCTGATCGCAGTGCCGCTGCCGCTCGTCCGCTCGATGGGCGTCGCCGGCATGCTGATCCCCGCCGTCTCGGTGCTCGCGTCGCTGACGCTGCTACCTGCGCTCCTGGCCGTGCTTGGAGAGCGCGTCAACAGTCTTCGCGTCATACCGCGTCGCTTCGTTGACCGCGGCCATCCCGAGCACGGAGCCTGGGGCCGCTGGGCGCGCTTCGTGGTTCGCCGCCCGCTCCCGGTCGCAGCGACCGGCCTTGCAATCGCCACGCTGCTTGCGGGCTTCGGAACGCAGCTGAACCCCAACGAGCCGCAGCTCAAGAACTTCCCCGGCACCGGCACCGCGATCGCCGGCCGCCAGATGCTCGCCGACGCGCACATCAGCCCGGGCGTGATGAAGCCGCTCGACGTGCTGGTCGAGCGCAGCGGCGACGCCCAACGGATCGCCGCCAAGCTGCGAACGGTTCCGGGCATCGTCGGAGCGACCGCGCCCCCAGCGTGGAGCCGCGGGCTCGAGCTCGCTGGTCGAGGCGTTCCCCGCTATCGACGGCTCAGCACCCGGCATTCAGGCGATTGTCGACCGCGCACACGACAGGCTGAAGGGCACGAACGGCACGCTCACCGGGGTGACGGCAGTGGACCGCGACTTCATCCATGCGCTCTTCCGCAGCTTCCCCTACGTGCTCGCTCTGCTACTGGTCCTGACGCTGATCCTGCTCGCACGCGCGTTTCGCTCGATCGTGCTCGCGCTCAAGGCCGTCGTGCTCAACCTCATCTCCCTCGCGGCGACCTTCGGCGTCGTCGTGCTCGTCTTCCAGCAGGGGCACGGCTCCCAGCTCTGGGACATCCCAGCGAGCGGATCCGTGCTCGCCTGGATCCCGCTGATGATCTTCGCCTTCCTCTACGGCCTCTCGATGGACTACGAGGTCTTCATGATCGGCCGCATGCGCGAGGCCTACGACGAGACGGGCTCCACCGAAAAGGCGATCGAGCTCGGGCTCGCCCGCACAGGAAAGCTCGTCACCAGCGGCGCGCTCGTCCTCATGTTCGCCTTCCTCGTCCTCTCGACCGGTCCCGGCTACGAGTTCAAGCCCCTCGCAATCGGCCTCGCAGCCGGCATCATCCTCGACGCGACCGCTCATCCGCGCCCTGCTCGTGCCAGCGCTGATGCGCCTGCTCGGCGACGCCAACTGGTGGATGCCGCAATGGACACGCACCGCGCTACACGTCCGCGGAGAGCCTGCCTATGAACTTGCCGCTGACGAACGCTGACCGTTCCCGCGATCGACGGGCGTGTGCGGTTCCGCCCTGGGGATGCCCATGGCCTCGGCAGCCGGCAGCAGCGCTCCAGCGTGCAGCCTCTCCAGTCTTGGCGCGGGCAAACACTCTCTCCTCCGGGCGGCCGACCAGTGGCGACGCCGCGGACGCGCCTCACACGGAGCCGTTCCGGAGATACCGACAGAATGGACAACGACGCGGTCCCGAAACGCGGTATTTGCAGGTGATTCGTGAGCGGAGCGGCGCAGGAGTCGAACCTACCAACCGATGGGCTACATCGGCCTGCCGGTTTTGAAGACCGGATGGGCCACCGGGCCCCTGCCGCCCCAAGGCGCGCAGTCTATGGCCCCGGTACGCCCACCGGCGCGTAACCCTACTCCGCCTCCGTGTCGGCCTCGAGGCCGTCCTTGGCGCGCCGGCGGATGCGGTCGCGGGTCTCGTCGATCCGCAGCCGCAGCTCGGCGGTGTCCTCGTCGGCAACCAGCGGTTCCGGCTCCGGCGGGTCGTAGGTGGCGAAGGCGGCGGCTGGCGCCGGCGGCGGCGCGTAGGCCGGCTCCGGGGCCGGCCCCGGGTCGAGCAGCGGTGGGTCGTCGGCCGCCACCAGGCCGCGCAGCCGTTGATACGCGCCGGGCGCAGCCACCAGCACGCCGGCCGTTGCGGCCGCTCCTACGATGAACCATCTTGCTCGTCCCACCGGGCCTCCCGTTCGAAGGGCGCAAGTATACTGACGCCTCGACAATCGAGAGCTTCCTGCTCCGGTGCGGCGCGACCCTGATCCTGATGGTCGCGCATCTCCCGCCGGGGCTGCACGAGACCAGAGGAGGTGATCAGGATCAACCCATACGAGATCATGCTGCTGATCGAGCCCGACGTGCCGGAGGAACGGCACCGCGAGGTGATCGAGCGCGTCCAGCAGATCGTTGAGAAGGGCAAGGGCAGCTGGGGCGGCGTCGAGCCGTGGGGCCGCCGCAAGCTTGCCTATGAGATCAAGCACATGGGCGAGGCGTGGTACTACGTGCTCACGTTCGACGCGCCCGCGCCGGTGCTGCACGAGGCCACGCGCGTGCTCGCCATCACCGATGGCGTTATGCGCTTCATGGCCACCAACCGCATTCCCGGCAGCTCGCCGGCCAAGCCGGCCGACCGTGCCGAGACCCATGCCGAGGAGCCCGAGACGGAGCCAGAGCCGGTCGAGGCCGGCGCCTGAACGCCGTCCGCAACCTCGCCTATCATACCGAACACACGTTCGTAGCGAAAGGCACTGGAGGAACACGTGGCAAACATCAACAGAGTCATCCTGACGGGGAACCTGACCAGCGACCCCGAACTGTCCAGCCTGCCCAGCGGCACCCAGGTGTGCAAGCTGCGGCTGGCCGTGAACCGGCGCTACAAGGACCAGTCCAGCGGGGAGTGGGTCGAGAAGCCCAACTACTTCGACATCAAGGTCTGGGGCGCGCAGGGCGAGAACTGCGCCAACTACCTGGCCAAGGGCCGCGCGATCGCGGTCGACGGCCGGCTCGAGTGGCGTGAGTGGGAGTCGCAGGACGGCTCCAAGCGCCAGGCGGTCGAGGTCGTGGCCGACACGGTCCAGTTCCTGGGCTCGCGTGACGGCGGCGGCGGTGGCGAGGGTGGCGGCCAGGGCCGCAGCTTCGAGCCGCGCGGCGGCGAGCTGAAGCCCGACCCGGTGCCGGCGGCGTTCGGTCCCAGCGGCGGCGACGACGACATTCCGTTCTAGAAGGAGCAGTACATGGCATCAAAGCCCAAGCGGCGTCCGGCCAAAACGCGTACCGGCGCCGGCGCATCGACTCGACGCAAGTCCTGCTACTTCTGCAAGGACAAGGTCGAGGAGATCGACTACAAGAACTACAACCAGCTTCGGCGCTACGTGTCGGAGAAGGGGAAGATCCGGTCGCGTCGCATCACCGGCGCCTGCCGGCGGCACCAGCGCCAGGTGGCGGTGGCCGTGAAGCGCGCGCGTGAGGTGGCTCTGCTGCCCTACGCGGTCAACTGAATCCCCGCAAGCAGCGGTGAAATCGGGCGCGCCGGGCTGGCATCCGCCGGCGCGTGGGACGATGATCGCGGCCCCGGCCGCGTGACGACGAGGACGTGATGGCACACAAAGGAACTCAGGCGATCCTGCTGCAGGACGTCGACAAACTTGGCCGCAAGGGCGACGTCGTGAACGTCGCCGCCGGCTACATGCGCAACTTCCTGGAGCCGCGCAAGCTGGCGCTGGCCGCCGGCGACGGCATGGTCGCGCAGGTGCAGCGCCAGGAGGAGATGCGCAGGCGCCACGAGGCGCAGGGCGAGGAGCAGGCGCGCGACATCGCCCACACCCTCAACCGTACCGTGCTCACGATCAAGGCCCGCGCCGGGACCGAGGACCGGCTGTACGGCTCGGTCACGTCCAGCGACATCGCCGACGCGATCTGGAAGGCCCGCAAGATCCGGGTCGACCGCCGCAAGGTGGCGCTGGACGATGCGATCAAGGCGCTCGGCTCCTACCGCGTCACGATCGCCGTGTGGGGCGATGTCGAGGCCACCGTCAAGGTGATGGTGGTGCCGGGCGAAGCCGGTGAAGAGGGCAACGTGGAAGCCTTCGAAGCCGAGCCGGACGACTACTGATCCGCCCCGCCTGATGGCCGTCGACCAGCAGCAGCAGCGCGCGCCCACCGTCCCGCCGCACGACCTCGATGCCGAGGAGTCGGTGCTGGGTGCGATGCTGGTATCCGCGAACGCGATCGCGATCGTGTCCGAGGTGCTGCAGCCGGAGGACTTCTACCGGCGATCGCACGCCACCATCTACGAGACGATCCTGCGGGTCTACGCCGAGGGCGGCACCGTCGACTCGATCACGCTGATCAACTCCCTGCAGAACCAGGGGCAGCTGGACGAGGTGGGCGGCAAGGCGGCCGTGAACACGCTGGCCTCGACCGTGCCGGCCGTGGCCAACGCGCACCGCTACGCCGAGATCGTGCGCGACGCCAGCACCTACCGCAACCTGATCCGGGCCGGCACTCAGATCGCCCAGCTCGGGTACGAGCGGCTGGGCGAGCCGCAGGAACTGGTCGACCAGGCCGAGCAGGTCGTGTTCGGGATCGCAGACCAGCGCATCACCAGCGACTTCTTCCCGATCGCCGGCCTGCTGAACGACTCCTTCGAGCGGATCAGCCAGCTGCACGAGTCCGGCCGCGAGATCACCGGCGTCAGCACCGGGTTTCGCAAGCTGGACAAGATCACGGCCGGGCTGCAGCCATCCAACCTGGTGATCCTGGCAGCCCGCCCGGGCATGGGCAAGACGTCGCTGGCGCTGAACGTGGCCGCCCATGTGGGCATCCGCGAGCAGCTGCCGGTCGCGATCTTCACGATCGAGATGTCGCGCGACGAGGTCACGCAGCGCCTGATGTGCTCGGAGGGCAAGGTCGACTCCAGCCGGCTGCGCACCGGCAAGCTCGCGCCCGAGGAGTGGCCGAAGCTGACCGCCGCCTGCTCGCACCTGCAGGAGGCGCCGATCTACATCGACGACACGGCCGGCATCACCGCCCTCGAGATCAAGGCCAAGACGCGGCGGCTGAAGGCGCGCCACCCGAACCTGGCGCTGGTCGTGATCGACTACCTGCAGCTGATGAGCGGCGGCGCCCGGTTCGAGAACCGGGTGAACGAGATCTCGCACATCTCACGCCAGCTGAAGCTGATCGCGCGCGACCTCGAGGTGCCGGTGCTGGCGCTGTCGCAGCTGTCGCGCGCCGTCGAGCAGCGCGGTGCCAAGGACCGGCGGCCGCAGCTTTCGGACCTGCGTGAGTCCGGCTCGATCGAGCAGGACGCCGACCTGGTCATGTTCATCTACCGCGACGACTACTACGACCCCGAGAGCGAGCACAAGGGCGAGGCCGAGCTGATCGTGAGCAAGCACCGCAACGGCCCCCTGGACACCGTGCAGCTGGCCTACCAGGGCCGCTACACGCGGTTCGCCAACCTCGCTCAGGGCCCGTCCTGAGAGGCGTGGATCCGGATGCCGTGTAGCGTCGTCGTGGGCGCCCAGTGGGGCGACGAGGGCAAGGGCAAGATCGTCGACACGCTGGCCGAGCGGGCCGACGTGGTGGCCCGCTACCAGGGCGGCAACAACGCCGGCCACACGCTGGTGCTGGGCGACGACACCTACAAGCTGCGGCTGGTGCCGAGCGGCATCCTCTGGCCCGGCACCCTGTGCGTGATCGGCAACGGCTGCGTGATCGACCCCGAGG
This sequence comes from uncultured Actinomycetes bacterium, assembly GCA_963797565.1. GTDB lineage: Bacteria > Actinomycetota > Thermoleophilia > Gaiellales > JAICJC01 > JAICYJ01. Next base: position 14,114 of record CAWCPM010000008.1, read on the forward strand.
TGCTGATGGAGGAGCTCGAGGGCCTGGAGCAGCGCGGCATCGACCTGGCCGGCTTCCGCATCTCCGGAAACGCGCACCTGATCATGCCCTGGCACCGCATCATCGACGCCGACTCGGAGCTGATGCTGGGCCGGCTGCAGATCGGCACCACCCGCCGCGGCATCGGCCCCGCCTACGCCGACAAGGCCTCGCGGGTCGGCATCCGCGTGCAGGACCTGCTCGACGAGAAGATCCTGCGCCAGAAGATCCAGACCGCGCTCTCGGTCAAGAACGTGATCCTGCGCAAGATCTACCACCAGCGTCCGATCGACAAGGACGTGATGACCGAGGCCACGCTGCGCTACGCGGAGCGGATCCGGCCGTTCATCGCCGACACCTCGCTGATCGTGAACCGCGCGCTGGACGAGGGCAAGGTGGTGATGTGCGAGGGAGCGCAGGCGACCCTGCTCGATCTCGACCACGGCACCTACCCGTTCGTGACCAGCTCCAACCCGATCGCCGCCGGCGCCTGCGTCGGACTGGGTTTCGGGCCGACCCGCATCGACGCGGTGCTGGGCGTGGCCAAGGCCTACGTGACACGGGTCGGCGCGGGCGGGTTCCCCAGCGAAGCCGACCCGGAGCGAGGCGAGCGGATCCGCGACGCGGGCGCCGAGTACGGCACCGTCACCGGCCGCGAGCGCCGCTGCGGCTGGCTCGACCTGGTGGCGCTGCGCTACGCCACCCGGCTGAACGGCTTCACCCAGCTGGCGCTGACCAAGCTGGACGTGCTCTCGATCTTCGAGTCGATCCCGGTCTGCACCCACTACACGCTGCCCGACGGCACGGTCACCGAGGACTTCCCCGGCCACCAGAGCGACTTCCACCACGCCCAGCCCGTGTACACCGATCTGCCGGGCTGGAACACCGACATCTCCCACGTGCGCGACGCGGGCCAGCTGCCGACCGCCGCTCGCGACTACCTCGACTTCATCGAGCAGCAGGTGGGCGTGCCGGTGGCGATCGTGGGCATCGGCCAGCGCCGCGACCAGATCATCACGCTGCGCGACGTGCTGGCCGCCGCGTAGGCCCGGCGTTACCGAGCCGTTACCCGGCCGAGCAGGTGGCGTGACCGGCCGGCTCTAGTGTGCTGCTGTGAGGTGTGTGGCAATGGCGGTGCTGCTGGTGGCGGCGACGGCGTGCAGCGGGTCCCAGGCAGGTGACTCCGGCACGGGCCCGTCGTCGGCCACCAGCGCGCCCCCGCCCTCGACGGTGACGCCGCCGCCGCCCACCCGCGCTATCAGCGCCCGCCCCAGTTCGTGATGGTCTCGTTCGACGGCTCGGGTGACCCGAAGCTCTGGAGGCACTGGCGTGCCGTCGGCGCCCGCACCGGCGCCCGCTTCAGCTTCTTCCTGTCGGGCGTCTACCTGCTCGACCCGGCTCAGCGGCACCTCTACCACCCGCCTCGCCACCCGGCCGGCAGCTCCGACATCGGCTTCAGCCCGAGTGCGGCGGCGGTGCGCGCGCTGGTACGGCAGATCGACCTCGGCTACGCCGAGGGGCACGAGATCGGGACGCACTACAACGGCCACTTCTGCGAGCCCTACCGCGGCAACATCAGCACCTGGAGCAGGCGCGACTGGCGGCACGAGATCGGCCAGTTCCACAAGCTGATGCACCACGCCGGCCTGGCCGTCCCCGACAGCGAGATCCGCGGCGGCCGCACGCCCTGCCTGCAGGGCCACCTCGGCCGGCTCTACCCGGTGCTGCGGTCGGAGGGCATGACCTACGACACCAGCCAGGCCGACCTGCCGGGCGACTGGCCGCGACGGCGCGACGGCATCTGGAGCTTCCCCCTGGCGCTGATCAAGCTGGTCGGCACGCCCTGGCGGTCGCTCTCGATGGACTACAACTTCTACGTCAACCAGTCGGACGCGCGGCCGGTGTCGCGGCGCCGCTCCCGTGTCCTTGCCGACGACGTCTTCGCCAGCTACATGCGCTACTTCCGCGCCAACTACCACGGCGACCGCGCGCCGATCGACGTCGGAAACCACTTCGCAACGTGGAACCACGGCGCCTACGTGGATGCGCTGACGCGGTTCGTCGACACGGTCTGCGACCGCCCCGAGGTGCGCTGCGTGACCTACTCGACGCTGGTGGCGTGGCTTGACGCGCAGCCGCGCCGCTGGCTGGCACGCGACCGTGCCGGCCGCTTCCCGCCGATGGGATAGAGCTACGGCACCAGCCGCAGCAGCGTGCCCGTCGGCTTCTGCACCACCCACACCGCATCGCCGGTGGTCGCGATCGCGGCGCCCGCCTGGCCGACGGCGATCGGCGGGTCGAGTGCGCCGGTGGCGGGGTCGATGCGGGCGACGCCGAAGCTGCCGCTGACCCAAACGCCGCCGGTGCCGGCCGCGAGCGACCCGCCCCCGCCCGGCACCGTGACGCGGTCGAGCAGCTGCAGCGCTCCGGTCGCCACCCGCAGCACGGTCGTGCCCTCGTAGACCCAGATCGACCCGGCGTAGACCGTGATCTGCGACGGCCGCCCGGCGCCGTTCGCGCCGATGGTGGTGGTGCCGGTCACCTTGCCGTTGGCGATGTTCATCCGCGTCAGCGTGCGGTCGCGGTCGTCGGTCACCAGCACGGCGCCGGCGTCGGTGGTGATCGCGTCGGGATGTCCGGTCACGTGCCGCGTCGCGACCACGCGCAGCGTGCCCGGGTCGAGCTGCACCAGCCGGCCCCCGTCCGCGGTCACCCACAGCCGGCCCTGCGCGGCCAGCAGCGCGCGCAGCCTCGCGCCGAGGGCCCGGCGCTCGATCACCTTGCCGGTGGCCGGATCGATCCGCATCACGGCGCCGCCGCCGGCCACGTACACCGCCGATGCCGTGGCCGCGATCAGGTAGGGCGTATTCGAGGCCGGCAACACGGTGGCCGGAGCAGCGATGCCCGTCACCGTGTCCACGGCAATCAGCGAGCCGAGCAGGTGCGGGCCGCCGCCCCAGACCGCCGCCCACATCGTGGTCGTCCCGTCCCAGGCGATCGCCGGCACCCCGCCCAGCGGGATCCGCGCCGTCACCCGCCGCGGCAGCGCGGGGGCGGTGCTGTGGCCGCCGCCGGTGCTGCCCGCCGGCACCACCACCACCGTGCGCCCGCCGTTTTCGACGTGCAGGCCGGACTGGCTGCCGCATCCGGCCGCCAGCACCGCCAGCAGCGAGATCGCCGCGAGCCGCCTCATGCCGGTAGCTCCGGCAGCTCGATGGTGACCGCGGCGCCGCCGGCCGGCACGTTCGCCAGCACCAGCCGTCCGCCCAGCACCCGCGCCTGGGCCGCCGCGATCGCCAGGCCCAGCCCGATGCCGCCGCCGCGGGCCGGGTCGCCCGACGAGAACCGCTCGGTGGCGCGCTCGAGCATCTCGGGCGAGAAGCCGGGCCCGTTATCGGTGACACGCACCCGCGTCTCGCCGACGTCCACCACGATCGGCGGGCGGCCGTGCTTCTCGGCGTTCCCGATCACGTTCTCGAGCACCCGCTCCAGCCGGCGCGGGTCGACCAGCGCGCGGCAGGGCTGCGACGTCCCGCTGCGCGTGCCCTGGTGCCGCGACGCCACGTCGGCTGCCAGCGCGCCGACGTCCACCCACCGCAGGTCGGGCGTGGCCGAGCCGCTGTCCAGCCGTGCGATCTCGAGCAGGTCCTCGACCAGGCCGCTCAGGTGCGACACGCGCTCCTTGATGGCGCCGCCCACCTGGTCGTCGTCGAGCAGGCTGGCGGCGGCGGTCAGGCCGGTCAGGGGCGTGCGCAGGTCGTGGGCGACGTCGGCCACGAACCGCTGCTCGCGTTCCAGCCGTTGCTGCAGGGCCTCGGCCATCCGGTCGACCGCGTCGCTCATGGCCGCCACCTCGTCGCCTCCGGTGGCGCCGATGCGCGCGTCCAGGTCACCGCCGGCCACACGCTCGGCCGTGGCCGCCGCGCGTCTCAGACGCAGCGACAAGCGGCCCGCCAGCGCCACACCCACGATCGCACCGGCCAGCGCCGCCGCCAGCGCCGCGCCGATCAGCTTGGTGCGCAGGTCGTTCAGCGACTGCTGCTCGGCCTGGAACGAGGCGCGCACGAACAGCGGCGTGCCGTCGGCGGCCGGCCGCCCGGCCCAGATCACGGGCTTGCCGTTCCAGTCGCCGCGGTAGGTGGCGACGTGACGCGAGGCAACGGCAGCGCGCAGCGGCTCCGGAACGGAGCGGTCGTCGTTCGCGGGCAGGGCCGGGTAGGGCGTGAGCGGTTTGGTCAGCGGGTACAGCCGGGCCGCCGACCGCACGTTTGCCACCGACTTGGCGCGGGCGCGGTCGAGCAGGTCCTGCGCGGACAGCTGGTACACGGCCACGCCCACCAACGTCGCCACCAGCGCCGCCACCAGCGCGAAGGCCAGCGCCAGCCGTACCCGCAGCGACCTCACGGCCGCACCATCTTGTAGCCGGCGCCGCGCACGGTCTCGATCGCGTCATGCCCGACCTTGCCGCGCAGCCGCCGCACGTGCATGTCGACCAGGCGCGTGTCGCCGGCCCACACGTATCCCCACACCTCCTCCAGCAGCCGCTCGCGGCCGAGCACGACCCCGGCGTTCTCGGCCAGCATCAGCAGCAGCCGGTACTCGGTCGGGGTCAGCGACAGCTCCTCGCCGCCGCGGGTCACCACCATCCCCAGCGGGTCGATCTCGAGGTCGCCGAACCGCAGCGGCTGCTGGGGCGCGGCCCGCGTGACGCGCCGCAGCACCGCCCGCAGCCGGGCCGCCAGCACCGACGGCTCGAACGGCTTCGTGACGTAGTCGTCGGCGCCCGCCTCCAGGCCCAGCACCACGTCAACGGCGTCGGTGCGGGCCGTCAGCATCACCACGGGCACCACGCTCGACTCGCGGATCGCGCGGCACACGGAGACGCCGTCCAGCCCCGGCAGCATCACGTCCAGCAGCACCAGGTCGGGGCTGCCGGCACGGAACGCCTCGAGCCCGGACGGGCCGTCGGCGGCGGTGTCGACCACGAACCCGTCGCGCTCGAGCGACAGCTGCGTCATCTCGCGGATGGTGGCGTCGTCCTCGACCAGCAGGATCGTGTGCTGTTCCACCTGCCAAGCGTACGAGATGGCGTCCCTGGTACGGCCTGCCGCGGGCGGTTGTTACACGATTGTCGTGCCGGCTCAGGCGCGGATGCGGGCGCCTGTGGGATCCCACAGCGGCTCGGCGGCGACCTCGGCCGCCACCCACTCGCCGAACACCTCGACCTCGACGGAGGCGCCCGCCGCGGCCGATGCCGCGGGCAGGTAGGCGTAGGCGATCGATCGCTCGACGGCGTAGCCGTAGCTGCCGGTGGTGACGCGCCCCACCACCTGATCGCCGATCCGCACCGGCTCGGATCCCAGGCACACCGACCGTGCATCCGCCAGCAGCAGGCAGCAGAGCCTCGGCCCCGGCTCGCGCGTGCGCGACTCGAGCAGCGCGTCGCGGCCCTTGAAGTCGCCCTTGTCGGGTTTCACCGCGAACGCCAGGCCGGCCTGGTCGGGCGTCTCCTCCGGCGTCATGTCCGCGCCCCAGACGCGGTAGCCCTTCTCGATCCGCAGGGCGTCGATCGCGCGGTAGCCGCAGGCGCGGATGCCGTGCTCCTGGCCCGCCGCCCAGAGCGAGTCCCACAGCGCCTGGCCGTACTCGCTGGGGCAGTACAGCTCCCAGCCCAGCTCGCCGACGTAGGTGACCCGCACCGCGAGGCACGGCACCGAGCCGATCGAGATCTCCTGCGCCGTCATGTAGCGGAATGCCTCGTTGGAGAGGTCGCTCCTGGTCAGCGGCGCCAGCACCTCGCGGGCGCGCGGCCCCCAGATGCCGAAGCAGGCGTAGGCCGACGTCACGTCGCTGACCTGGGCGCTGCCGTCGGCCGGCAGGTGCTTGCGCACCCAGGCCATGTCGTGGTTGCCGAAGGCGGTGCCGGTCACGATCCGGAAGCGGTGCTGCTCCAGCCGGGTGACGGTGAAGTCGCACTCGATGCCGCCGCGCGCGTTCAGCATCTGGGTGTAGGTGACCGAGCCGGGCGGGCGCGACACGTCGTTGCCGCAGAGGTAGTCGAGCAGCTCCGGCGAGCCGGGGCCGTGCACCTCGAACTTGGCGAACGAGCTCTCGTCGAACAGGCCGACGCGCTCGCGCGTGGCCATCGCCTCCGCGTGGATCGCGGGCGACCAGTTCTCGCCGGCCCAGCCGCGCGGGCGCAGCGACTCATCGCCCTCGGCCGCGTTCGGGTCGAACCAGTTGGCCCGCTCCCAGGCCGACTTCTCGCCGAACGACGCGCCCAGCTCGATCAGCCGCTGGTAGGCCGGCGACAGCCGCAGCGGCCGGCCGGCCTGGCGCTCGTGGTTTGGGTACTTGATGTCGTAGTAGGTGGCGTAGACCTCGGTTGCACGGGCCAGGGTGTAGGCCTGGCTGCGGTACTGGCGGCCGAATCGGCGGATGTCCATGTGCCACAGGTCGAGGCTGGGCTCGCCGTTCACGACCCACTCGGCCATCTGCCAGCCCATGCCGCCGGCGCCGGCCAGGCCGTGCGCGCAGAAGCCGGCCGCCACCCAGAACCCGGGCACGTCGGACTCGCCGAGGATGAACTCGCCGTCGGGCGTGAACGCCTCCGGCCCGTTGAACAGCTTCCTGACCTCGGCCTGCTCCATCGCCGGGACGCGCTTGATCGAGTTGCCCAGCAGCTCGTCGAACCGCTCCCAGTCCTCCGGCAGCAGCTGCGCCTCGAAGCCGTCGGGGACGCCGTCCAGCGCCCACGGTGCGGGCTCGCGCTCGTAGCCGCCCATGATCAGCCCGCCCACCTCGGTGCGCCAGTAGACCAGGTTGTCGGGATCACGGAGCGTTGGCATAGCCGGCAACGGCGGATCGAAGGCCTCGGTGACCAGGAACTCGTGGGCGTAGGTGATGATCGGCACGTCGACGCCCACCATCCGCGCGATCTGCGGCGCGTACATGCCGCCGGCGTTGATCACGACGTCGGTGCGGATCGTGCCCTTGTCCGTGACGACCTCGTGCACGCGGCCGTCCTTGAGGGTGATCGCCTCGACGCGGGTGCGCTGCTCGATGTCGGCGCCCAGCAGGCGGGCGCCGTCGGCCAGCGCGAAGGTCAGCTGGCTGGGATCGAGGTAGCCGTCCTGCGGCAGGAAGGCCGCGCCCAGCACGCCGTCGGTGCTCATCGGCGGGAACAGCTCCTGCGCCTCGGCCGCCGAGATGATCTCGACCGGCAGCCCGAAGCTCTTGGCCCAGCCGGCCTGGCGCTGCAGCTCCTCCATGCGGGGCTTCGACGACGCCAGCCGCAGGCCGCCCAGCTCGTGCCAGCCCGGGTCCTTGCCGGTCTCGTCCTTGAGGTCGGCGTACAGGCCCACCGAGTACTGCATCATCTTGGTCAGGCTGACCGTGGAGCGCAGCTGGCCGACCAGGCCGGCCGAGTGCCAGGTGGAGCCGTGCGTGAGGCCGTACTGCTCGACCAGCACGACGTCGCTCCAGCCCAGCTTGGCGAGGTGGTAGAGGATGCTGCAGCCGCCGACCCCGCCGCCGATCACCACGGCCCGTGCCTCAGTCCTCACCGAGCCGCTCCCTGATCACTGGTATAGACCAATCCAAGGCATCAACGATAGCCGCTGCGCCCGTGAGCCGCTCGGCCGGGGCGGTGCCCGCGATCACGATGCACTGCATCCCGGCGGCCAGCGCCGCGCGCAGGCCCTGCTCGGAGTCCTCGAAGACCAGCACCTGGTCGGCCGGCAGCGGGCCTCCGACATGGTCGGCCAGCGCCTCCCGGGCCATCAGGTAGCCCTGCGGGTCGGGCTTGCCGCGCTGCACGTCCTCGAGGCAGACCAGCACGGGGAACAGCTCGCGCAGGCCGCTCGATTCGAGCACGCCCTCGATCTCGACGCGGGCGGCGCCGGAGGCGATCGCGACCGGCACGCGGGCGGCGATCTGGCGCACGCAGTCCGCCGCCTCGGGGCGCACGGTCGAGCGCGTCCGCTGCGCCTCCATGTAGAGCTGCGCGCGGCGCTCGACCAGGTGCTCCTGGAGCCCCGGCTCGCCGCTGCGGCCGAACCGTTCCAGCACCAGCCGGCAGATCTCGTCGTCGGCGTAGCCGGCGAACTGCTCGAAGTAGAGCGATGCGGGCACCTCGATACCGACCTCGCCGAAGATGCGCTCGAACAGCTCTGCGAGCAGGCCCTCGTCGTCGGAGATGGTGCCGTTGAAATCGAAGATCACGGCTGCCGGTCTCATGACCGGCGCGAGTGTACAGTCAACGCCGAATGGCCGGCACCGATGTGACCGTGGTGGGAGCGGGTCTGTATGGCAGCTCCCTGGCCTGTGCGCTCGCCCGAGAGGGCATGAGCGTGCGGCTCTGCGAGCGGCGGTCGCCCACCGCCGGCGACACCGGTCGCTCGTTCGGGATGGTGCGCCGGCACTACTCGAACGCCGTCACCGTCTCGCTCGCGAAGCGCGGCTGCGAGCTGCTGATGGCCGACCGCGAGTCGGCATACGTGCCCACCGGCTACCTGGTGACCGTTTCGCCGGGGCAGCGTGCTGCCTGCGAAGGCAACGTCGCGCTCGGCCAGAGCCTGGGCGTCGACACGCGGCTGCTCGAGCCGGACGAGCTGGCGGCGGTGGAGCCGCTGATCGACGCGGACGGCATCGGCTGCGGCGCCTACGAGCCGGACGGCGGCCTGGTCGATGCCTCGCGCTACACCCTGGCACGGTTCGCGGAGGCGGTGTCGCTGGGTGTCGACGTCGCGATGGGTGCGGAGGCCGAGCTGCCCGACGACGGATCGATCGTGGTGGTCGCGGCCGGCTGCTGGTCGCAGCAGCTGCTGCCGGAGCTGCCGGTGGAGCTGCACCGCATCGAGATCGCCGTGCTCCGCGACGCGCCCGTGCGTGCCGTCGTCTCGGACGCGGTCACGAACGTGGTGACGCGGCCGGTGGCCGGCGGCGGCGCCTGGGTCGTCACCTACGGCGGATCCACACGGTATGCGAAGCGCGATGACTGCGACGGTGAGCCCGACCCGGACTACCCGGCGGCGGTGCGGTCGTCGCTCGCATCGCGCTACCCGAGCATCGCCGGCGCCGCCTACACCGGGGGCTGGTCGGGGGCGTATGACGTCACGCCCGACTGGAACCCGGTGGTGGGCTGGGTGCGCGACGGCGTGTTCGCCGTGGCCGGGCTGTCGGGTCACGGGTTGAAGCTGGCACCGGCCATCGCGGAGTCGGCGGCCGCCGTGATCGCGGGCCGCGAGCCGCGGATCGACCTGCGTCCGCTCCGGTTCGAGCGCTTCGCCGAGGGCGACCTGCTGAGGCTCGCGTACGGCCCGGGCGCGCGCGCCTGAAGCGCGGGGTAGGGTGCCGGGTATGCAGATGCGACAACTGGGAGCGGGCGGCCCCGAGATCTCGGTGGTCGGGTTCGGCTCGTGGGAGGCCGGCGGCATGCACTGGGGCCCGAACAGCTCCGAGCAGGAGGTGATTGCGGCCATCCACGCCGGGCTCGACGCGGGCATGACGTGGGTGGACACGGCCGAGGTGTACGGCGACGGCGTGTCGGAGCGGATCGTCGGCCGGGCGGTTTCTGGGCGAGACGACGTGCTGGTGTTCACGAAGGTGGCGCCAGACGATGGAAGCGGGCTTGCGCCCGACCAGGTGCGGGGCGCGATCGACGCCTCGCTGCAGCGGCTGGGACGCGATCACGTCGACCTCTACCAGGTGCACTGGCCGTCCGACGACGTGCCGATCGAGGAGACCTGGGGCGCGATGGCCGAGCTGGTCGCCGCCGGCAAGACGCGGCTGATCGGCGTGTCGAACTTCGACCGCGCGCTGATCGAGCGCTGCCAGGCGATCCATCCGGTTGCATCGGTGCAGAACGAGTTCTCACGGCTGCACCAGGGCGACCGGGACGAGCTGCTGCCGTGGCTGGCAGCGCAGGGCATCGGCTACCTGGCCTACAGCCCGCTGGCAGCCGGCCGGCTGAGCGGCGCGCTCGCGCACGACCACGAGTTCTCCGACGACGACTGGCGGAGCGGTCGCGGGAAGTACGCATCGTGGCGGGACGAGGAGGACGGCGAGTGGCCGTTCGACCCGGAGCCGATGGCGCGGGGCGCCGCTCTGGTCGACCGCATGCGGCCGCTGGCCGAGCAACGCGGCGCGACGGTCGCTCAGCTGGCTCTTCGCTGGGCGCTCGAGCAGACCGGCGTCACGGCCGTGATCGCGGGCAGCCGCAACCCCGCGCACGCCACGGCCAACGCCGCCGCGGGGTCGCTGGCGGTGGACGCCGCGGCGCTGGCCGAGATCGACCAGCCGTAGCGCCTGCGGGCATAGACTTCGGGCATGGGAACCGCCGCCCTCACCGACCAGTGGCTGGTGCTCGACTCCGCGCAGGGCGACCCGTTCGGGCAGCTCGACGAGTTCCTGGCCTGGCACGGGTTCGGGGTCTGGAGCGAGCCGTTCGTGCCGGCGGCGGACGGCCTGGTCGCCGACCTCTACCTGGGATATGGGCTGGCCGCCGCGCTGCCGGGGGTGAACGAGCCGATGCCGCCGGAACCGTGCCCGCTGCCGGCGCTCGCCTGCCACGTGCGCTCGGCGTCGGGCGGCCGCGAGGCGGTGGCGGGCGACTTCCGGATCGGGCGCTTCCAGCCGACCTGGACGGCGCGGCAGCACCGCGAGGCCGTGGCGGCGGTGCGCGAGGCGATCGCGCGCGGCGACGTCTACCAGGTCAACATCGTCGGCCATCACCGGGCCCCGTTCGCGGGCGATCCCAGCGGGGTGGAGGCGGCGCTGGCGCCGCTCGGCGCCGAGCACGCGATGGCGCTGCACGGCGATGGCTGGTCGGTGGTGTCGGCGACGCCGGAGCTGTTCCTGCGGCGGCGCGGCGACGTGGTCGAGACGATGCCGATCAAGGGCACGCGACCGGCCAACGACCCGGAGCGGATCGCCGACAACCCCAAGGACCGGGCGGAGCACGTGATGATCGTCGACCTGGAGCGGAACGATCTGGCGCGGATCTGCGTGCCTCACAGCGTGCACGTGCCCGACTACCTGGTGGAGCGGCCGATGGCCGGTGTGCGGCACCTGGTGTCGCGCGTGCAGGGCCGGCTGGCGCTTGGTGTGGGGCTGGCGGAGCTGCTGCGGGCGACGTTCCCGGGCGGGTCGATCACGGGCGCGCCGAAGGTGTCGGCGATCAACCACATCGCGCGCCTCGAGCCGGTCGGCCGCGGAGCCTCGATGGGCGCGCTCGGGCGCGTCTACCCCAACGGCGACCTCGAGCTGGGGCTGACCATCCGCACGTTTGCGATCGCCGCAGGCGAGATCCACCTGTGGGCGGGCGGCGGCATCGTCTGGGACTCCGACCCGGCCGCCGAGGTCGAGGAGTCGCTGGTCAAGGCGCGGCCGTTGCTGGCGCTGCTGGGCGCCAACCTGCCTGCGCGTTGATCGACGTGCTCGTGATCTCGGGTCCGGCCGCGGTCGGCAAGACGTCCGTCGCGAACGAGGTGTCCGCACAGCTGCGGGCGGCGGACATCGCCCACGCGGTGATCGACACGGACGCGCTCGATGACGTGTACCCGGTTCCGGACGAGCAGTGGCGGCTGACCGAGCGGAACCTCGCCGCCGTGTGGCAGAGCTTCCGCGAGCTGGGCACGCCCAGGCTGATCCTGGTCGGCGTCTACATGCATCGCGAATCGGAGCTGACGTGGATCCGGCGAGCGTCCGGTGCCGACCGGCTGACGCTCGTGCGGCTGTCGGCGTCGGAGCGGACGCTCGGGGAGCGGGTCGGCCGGCGCGAGATCGGCTCGGCTCACGACGACCAGCTCGCCCGCACGCTCCTGCAGTCGAACGAGCTCGCGGAGGAAGCCCTGCCCCATGCGCCCGTGATCGAGACCGACGAGCGCACCGTGCCGGACATCGCTGCGGAGATCGTCGAGCTGCTCGGCTGGCTCTAGGCCAGCCCAGCGCAGACCGCGTCGAGCTCGGCTCGCGCGCGCAGCCCGGCATCGCTCTGCCACCAGCGTGCGTGCCCGACCACGAACGTGTGCCAGGCCCAGTCGGCCTTGTCGCGGTCGCGCTCGATCCCCCAGTAGTAGTCCAGGAACGAGATGCCGTACTCGAACTGGCAGGCCGCCAGCACGTCGGTGAACGCCGCCCGCTCCGCGTCCGTCAGCGGGGACACGTCGTGATAGGACTCGAGCAGCAGGCGCGCGTGGCCCAGGTTATGGGCGTCGTCCTCGCCGGCCGAGATGCGGTTCCAGAAGAAGCAGTTGCGCTCAACCGCCACGGCCAGGTCGAGCACCCGCGGGGCGTAGTCAGCCTGGTGGAAGTCGATGATCGAGCTCACCCGGTCGCCGTCGAAGAAGAGGTTGTTGGTCTGCCAGTCGCCGTGCAGCGGTGCCGGCGGCAGCTCGGACAGCACAGGGCGCAGCCGGCTGAACAGCTCGTCGTAGGCGGTCGCGATGTCGTCCCGCCAGTCCTCGTCGCGGATGTAGGCGGCCACCGCCGGCCGCTGGCCCGCGAGCAGCTCCACCGCAGCGGCGGGCGCCAGCTCGGCCAGCGCCAGCTGCACCACGAAGCCGCGCTGCGGCTGGGGGCGGCGCGGCTCGAAGTCGCGGCCGGCCTCGTGCATCGCGGCCAGCCCACGGCCGGCGGCGATCACGTGCTGCTCTGAGAAGAACGGCTCCCAGGTGTCCACCCCCGCGTATGTGTCGTCACCAGTGGCAACGTCGTAGACCTCGTACCAGAGGCCGTCCAGCTCGACCAGCTCGCGGGCGCGCACGGCGGGTACGCCGCGATCGGCCAGGTGGTTGGTGAGGCGGTGCTGCCAGCGCAGCTGGTCGGCGGTGCGCCCCATCGGCGGCTGGCGCTTCACGATCGCCTCGCCGGTGTCCCAGCGGCAGCGCGCCACCGCGAACAGCCAGCGGAGGTGCTGGCTGACGATCTCGACCGGCCGGCCCAGCACCGCCGCCGCCTCGGCCGGTTCGACCGGCCCCCAGTAACGATCGGTGACGGCCACGGCGGGTTTGTACCATTCAGCGGTGAGCGACGTGCTCGTGAGCGTGGAGTGGCTGCAACGGCACCTCGACAGCGTGCGGCTGCTGGACGTGCGCGGCGAGGTGGCCACGGAGCAGCCCCGCTACCGCGCCCACCCCGAGCACTACCGCGAGGGGCACATCCCGGGCGCGGTGTTCGCCGACTGGCGCGTCGACTTCACCGACCGCACCAGCGCGGTGCCGGTGACGGTCGCGCCGCCCGAGGTGTTCGCGGCCGACGCCACCAGGCTCGGCATCGGCGCCGACACGGTGGTGGTCGCCTACGACCACTACTTCAACGTGCTCGCCGGCCGGATCGTGCTGGTGCTCCGCAGCTACGGCCACGCCGCCAGCCACGTGCTGGACGGTGGGCTGTCGGCCTGGACGAGCGATGGCCGCCCGCTCGAGGGCGGGGACATCGTCCCGGCGCCTGCCGATCCGCCGCACCCCGTGCCGGCCGGCCGGGAGGGGCTGATCGATCTGGACGGGATGCGCCGGGCGATCCTTGACGGCGCGCAGCTGCTGGATGCCCGCAAGGCCGAGGAGTACAGCGGCCGCGAGACCCACGCGCGGCGTGCCGGACACATCCCGGGCGCGCTGAACGTGCCCTACAAGTCGTTGCTGGACGGCGACGGCCGGTTTCTGCCGGCTGACCGCCTGGCCGAGCTGTTGGACGGCTACGGCGTCGACCTCGACCGGCCGATCGTGGCCTACTGCAACGGCGGCGTGTCGGCCACGGCCGTCGCGAACGCCGTCGAGATCGTGAGCGGCAGGCGCCCGGTCGTCTACGACGGATCGTGGAACGAGTGGGGCGACCGCGACGACACCCCGGTCGAGACCGGGCCGTGATCCGCCGTGCCGCCGCCGCCCTGGCGCTGGCGGCGTTGCTGGCCGGCTGCGGCGGCGGATCCTCCGCGACCTCGGGCGGCGGCCGGGCGGGCGGTCCTGCGGGATGCCGCACGCCGGCCTACCCGGCACCGGCCGCCGATCGACCCCGCTACACGCTGCAGCTGACCATCGACCCGCAGGCGCACCGTGTGCAGGGCACCGTCGCGGTCGCGTTCACCCCGGACATCGCGACCGACCGCCTGGTGTTCCGCCTGTGGGCGAATGGGCCGGTGCTGCGGCGCGAGGGCGCGGACATGGTGGCGGGGCCGGTGACGGTCGACGGTGCCAGGGCGGCTTCGCACCTGGCCGACCCGACCACGCTGGTGGTGCCGAGGGCGATCGCGGCCGGTGCCACGGTGCACGCCTCGCTGCCGTTCTTGCTGACCCTGCCGCAGCGGGCCAAGGACCGGATCTCGCAGAACGGCACCGCGATCCGGCTGGGCTCGTTCTTTCCGCTGCTGCCCTGGGAGCCGGGCGTGGGCTGGGCGCTTCAGCCGCCCACGCTGGCAAACGGCGAGACCTCGGCCTCGCCGATCGCCGACTTCGACGCCACCGTTCACGCCCCGGCCGGGCTGGGCGTGGTGGCCAGCGGGGTGGCGGCCGGCGGCAGCCGCTGGGTGGCCGATGACGTGCGCGACTTCGGCGTCGCCACCGGCGACTTCACGTATGTGCGGCGCACGGTGCACGCTCCCGGCCCGGTGCGGCTGACCGTGGCCGTGCCCAGCGGCGTGGCGGTGCAGGGCAACCAGGCCGCCGGCGAGGCCCAGGTGGCGATCGAGCACCTGTCCCGGCTGTACGGGCCGTACCCGTGGAAGACGCTGACGCTGGCCTACGGCCCGGACCTGAACGAGGAGGGCATCGAGTATCCGACCATCCTGTTCGAGGGCCCCGACCGGCTGGGCCTGATCACCGCCCACGAGATCGCACACCAGTGGTTCTACTCGCTGGTCGGAAACAACCAGGCCCGCGATCCCTGGCTGGACGAGGGCTTCGCCAGCTTCGCCGGCGCCGAGACCAGCGGCGACCTGCCGTACTTCGCGAGGATTCCGCTGCCGCCGCCGGCGGCGGGGCACATGGGTGCACCGATGAGCTACTGGGATCACAACCAGGGCGCCTACTTCGCAGGCGTCTACGCGCAGCCGGTGCAGGTGCTTGAGTCGTTCGGATCGCAGCCGAAGGTGGAGTGCGCGCTTCGCCGCTACGTGGCGCAACATGCATACGGAATCGCCACCGACACCGACGCGGTGGCCGCGTTTTCGGCCGAGTTTCCGGACGCGCGGGCCGTGTTCGCACGCGCCGGCGTCCATTGAGCCGGGGGCCGGCCAGGTGTCGCACGCCGCGCATACGGCGGCGAAGGTTGTGTGCGATCCGATATTGTCGCGCCGCCGAGGACGCACGTAGCCTCGCGGAATACGCCGTATGTGCACGCGAAAATCGTGCGCGCAGACAAGGAGGAACTTCGTGGCGACCGACCTTGAAGGGTTCGTCAGCAGCGACGGGCGGGACGACAAGATCGCCGAGGTACGCCGGCGCATCGACGCCGAGGGCGTCACCTACATCTACTACCAGTTCATCTCGGTCACCGGCCGCATCATGGGCAAGGGCGTGCCCGCGCCGCACTGGGAGAGCATGGCCCAGAAGGGCTTTCAGCTGGTCTACGGGTCGACCGCGAACCTGTTCACGGACCGCCACGGCGAGTACATCGGCTACGGGCCGGAGGCCTGGGAGCTGGTCGGCGTGCCCGAGCCGGAGACGTTCCAGGTGCTGCCGTGGGATCCCAAGGTGGCGCGCGTCTGGTGCACGTGCTTCCGCGGGCGCGAGGACGTGAAGGACGGCGGGTCGTTCCTCAGCTCGGACTGCCGCGGGAACCTGAAGCGGATCCAGGCCGAGTTCGAGCAGCGCACCGGCCTGCACCTGCGCGCCGGCACCGAGCCGGAGATGATGTGGCTGAAGATGAAGCCCGACGGCACGCCCGACGTGGAGGGCGTGACCAAGCCCTACTGCTACCACATCGACCAGTTCTCCGAGCTGCAGCCGATCATCCACAAGGTGATCGAGTACGGCCAGGCGATGGGGCTGGACATGATCCAGGGAGACCACGAGGACGCCCCCGGCCAGATCGAGCTGAACTTCAACTTCGACCGGGCCGAGGCCACGGCCGACAACCTCAGCACCTTCCGCCAGATCTGCAAGCAGGTGGGGCGCGAGCTGAACGTGTTCCCGTGCTTCATGCCCAAGCCGTTCATGGGCGTGTCGGCCAACGGCTGCCACCACAACATCTCGCTGTGGCGGGGTGACGAGAACGTGTTCATGCCGGAGGGCAAGGACCAGCGGCTGCCCAGCCAGATCGGCCTCTACTCGATCGGCGGCGTGCTCGAGCACCTGTCGGCGCTGACGGCGGTGACCGCGTCGACTGTGAACTCCTACCGGCGACTGTGGGACACCGGTTTCTGGGCGCCCGTGTTCGCCGACTGGGGCTTCCAGAACCGGACGACGGCGCTGCGCGTGTCGGCGCCGGGTCGGTTCGAGTACCGGTCGGTCGACTCGGCGGTGAACCCGTACCTGTCGCTGGCGGCGCTGATCAAGGTGATGGACGACGGCATCACCCGCGAGGTCGACCCCGGCAAGCCCGAGGAGCGGAACATCTACGAGGCGATGGAGGGTGGCAAGGAGGTCAAGAAGATCCCGATGACCTTCGGCGACGCCCTGGACGCGCTGGATGCGGACGAGGTCGTGCAGTCGGCGCTGCCCGACGAGATGTTCAAGGTGTTCCGCCACTACAAGCGCGACGAGTGGGAGCGCTACTGCGCCGAGGTGACGGAGTGGGACGTCAAGGAGTACCTGGACGTGCTGCCGTAAGGCGGCCCGTCACAGACCCCGCACAGCTCCGCAACAGCGCCGGTTCGTGTCGGTTTCGCAACGACACGTGCCGGCGCTGCCACGAGGTCTCGCCGCAGGCCGAGTCGGGCTCTGAGCCCTGGTCGGGGCGGTTTCGCCCAACCACGCGAAACCGGTGATACCAGAAGCGCACGAGATGTCGCGCGGGCGTCACGCCGGGCCGCAGGCCGGAGGGAGCGGTGTTTGACACCGGTCCGGCCGGCGAGCGGCCGCAGCTGTCACGGAAGCGTTGCGTCTGGCGCCGGCTGGCTGTGTCAAACCTCGCGGAGCGCTGCAGTGTGGAGATTCGTCCATATGCCGCGCCTGCCGGCGGCAGTACCATCGGACTCCATTCTTCGCTGGCGGAGCGGTCTTGCGATGCCGGCACCGACCATCGAAAGGTTCTCGGCGTATGTGTGGAATCGCAGGGATCATCTACCGGGACGGCTCGCGGGACATCGGCCGTGAGATGACCGCGATGCTTCAATCGATGAAGCATCGAGGCCCGGACTCGACCGGCTACGCCCTGTTCGGGCCGCCCTCCAAGACCGTGGTCATGCGCTACAAGCTGGCCGACGCCAACGACGCCCGCGACTACGAGTTCGCGGAGCGCCTGGAGCGAAACCGGGCCGAGGTCGAGTCGCGCCTGGGCCAGCTGGGCGCGCGCGTCACCAAGGTCGAGGAGGAGACCGACTACGCCCTCCGCGCCACGATCGAGTACGACGGCGACCTGAAGACGCTGGCCGACTACGTCGAGGACGTCCCCAACTGCGAGGTGCTGTCGCTGGGCCACTCGCTCGAGATCGTCAAGGACCTGGGCGACGCCGAGACCGTCTGCAAGCAGTACGACCTGGACGGGTTCAACGGCACCCACGCGATCGGCCACGTGCGGATGGCGACCGAGTCCGACGTCGACATCTCCGGCGCCCACCCCTACTGGGCCTACCCCTTCGCCGACGTGGCCGTCGTCCACAACGGCCAGCTCACGAACTACTTCCAGTGGCGCCGGCGGCTCGAGCGCTCCGGCCACCGCTTCCAGTCGGAGTGCGACTCCGAGGTGATCGCGGTGTACCTGGCCGAGAAGATGAGCGAGGGCCTCGAGCTGGAGGCGGCCATGCGCCAGAGCCTGGACGAGCTGGACGGCGTCTTCACCTACATCTGCGTCACCGAGGACGCGCTCGGCGTCGCCAAGGACGAGATGGCCGCCAAGCCGCTCGTGCTCTACGAATCGGACGACCTGGTGGCCCTGGCCTCGGAGGAGATCGCGATCCGCGCGATCATCGACCACGAGATCGACACGTACGACCCGTATGAGGGTGAGGTGCTGGTATGGACGCGGTAGGCGAGCGCAAGATCACGTATGACGCCCGCGGGCTGGTTGAGCCGGACGCGGCCGTCCCCAACGTCTCGGAGGTGGACGGCAAGACGGCCGTGTTCGACGCGGCCAAGCTCACGACCCGCCAGATCAACCTGGAGCTGAAGAACCTGCTCTACGAGCGGGGCATCACCGACGTGACGGTGAAGAACCCGGGCGCCAAGCACTCGCTCGGCGTCGGCATCCTGACCCGCTGCAAGATCACCTTCGAGGGCAGCCTCGGCTACTTCGGCTGCGGCGTGATCGACGGCCCCGAGGTGCACATCACCGGCCGGGTCGGCTGGTCTGCGTGCGAGAACATGATGTCCGGCGTCGTTGTCATTGAAGGCAATGCCGGCTCCCTGACCGGCGCCGCCCTGCGCGGCGGCGACCTGGTGATCAAGGGCCGCGCCGGGGCCCGCTCCGGCATCGACCAGAAGGGCGGCCTGATCCTGACCATGGGCAGCGTCGGCTCGATGACCGGCTTCATGATGCAGCGCGGCCGCCAGATCATCTGCGGCGACGCCGGCCCCGGCCTGGGCGACTCCATGTACGACGGCATCATCTACGTGGGCGGCAAGGTCAAGGCGCTCGGCGTCGACTGCGTGCCCGGCGAGTGGACCGACGCCGACACGGAGTACATCGACCGTAAGTTCGGCATCTACGGCCTCGGCAGCCCGCCCGAGTTCCAGAAGTTCGTGTGCGGCAAGAAGCTCTACAACTACGACAACCTCGAGCCTTCCGAGCGGAAGCTCGTTCTCTAAGGAGGAGGACGCGATGCCTTCGGACAAGACCTCCTCGCGGCAGAACGTGCTCGGGCACAGCCGCATCTTCACCCCCGAGGTGATGAACGACATCCACGTCAAGGCCGAGCTGGGCCGCTACCGCATGCGCGGCTTCTCGATGTTCAAGCCGATCCCGCACTGGGACGAGCTGATGTTCATGCCGGGCACCCTCACCCGCTTCGTGATCGAGGGCTACCGCGAGAAGTGCGAGACCAAGACCGTGCTGGGCGCGCGCTTCGCCAAGAAGCCGCTGGAGCTGGACATCCCGGTCTACATCACCGGCATGAGCTTCGGCGCGCTGTCGCTCGAGGCCAAGATGGCGCTGGCCAAGGGCGCCTCGATGGCCGGCAGCGCGACCTGCTCCGGCGAGGGCGGCATGATCCCGCCCGAGCGCGACCTCTCCACCAAGTGGTACTACCAGTGCATCCAGAGCCGGTACGGGTTCAACCCGCACCACCTGATGCTGGCCGACGCCTGCGAGTTCTTCATCGGCCAGGGCTGCAAGGTCGGCCTGGGCGGCCACCTGATGGGCCAGAAGGTGACCGAGCAGGTGGCCGAGATGCGCTCGCTGCCGGCCGGCATCGACCAGCGCTCGCCGGCCCGGCACCCCGACTGGCTGGGCCCCGACGACCTCTCCCTGAAGATCCAGGAGGTGCGCGAGGCCACCGACTACCAGATCCCGATCCAGCTCAAGCTGGGCGCCGCCCGCGTCTACGACGACGTGCGGATGGCGGCCAAGTGCGGGCCGGACATCATCTACCTGGACGGCGCCGAAGGCGGCACCGGAGCGGGCCCGCACATCGCCACCGAGGAGACCGGCATCCCGCTGATGGCGGCCATCCCGGAGGCGCGCCGGGCGCTCGAGGACGTCGGCCTGGCCGACGAGATCGACCTGGTCGTGGCCGGCGGCATCCGCAACGGCGGCGACATCGCCAAGGCCATCGCGCTGGGCGCCAAGGCGGTCGCGATCGGCCACTCCGCGCTGATGGCGCTGAACTGCAACAAGGAGATCCCCGGCGTCACCGACTACGAGGGCACCATCGGCGTGCCGGCCGGGCAGTGCTACCACTGCCACACCGGCCGCTGCCCGGTCGGGATCACCACGCAGGACCCGGAGCTGCGCAAGCGGCTGATCGTCGACGAGGCCGCCGAGCGCGTCTACAACTTCCTGCACACGCTCACGCTCGAGGTGCAGATGCTGGCGCGGGCCTGTGGCAAGACCAACATCCACAGCCTCGAGCCCGAGGACCTCTGCGCCCTCACCACCGAGGCCGCCGCGATGGCGCGGGTGCCGCTGGCCGGCACCACCTACATCCCCGGCGTCACCGAGGAGCGCACGCTGGCCGAGATCAAGAAGCTGGTCGAGCGACAGCACCAGGACGACGTGGACGAAGGCCAGAACACGACCACGCCGCTGCATGCGGCCGGAGACTGACCATGACCAAGGAACCCGACAAGACCACCGTCGGCATCGACGCCGAGTACCTGTCAGGCCACCGCTTCCCCTACCAGGAGGACATGAGCCTGGTCGAGGACGTCGATCTGATGGCCGCCACGCCCGGCCAGGACATCAACTGGCTGGAGGACGTCGAGCTGCTGGTCGAGGACGGCCTGCCGGCCGTGTTCGACCGCTACTCGAACTCGTTCCTGAAGCTGCACTTCGAGATCCCCGCGGGCCGCGAGAACGAGATCGCGCGCAAGGTGCTGATCAAGCACCTGCAATCGGGCAACAGCTACGGCATCCAGCTCAAGGAGAAGCACTGCAAGTTCCCCCAGCCCGAGCTGGGCTCCTGGGTGGAGGGCTCGCGCATCGTCGGCGACGACTGGCACGCGCCGGTGCTCGAAGGCTGGCAGCCGCCCGCGCACTGACCTCCGCAGGACAGATGCTGTACATTCGTCGCGCGCCCCCCGCAGATGGGCGCGTGACTCCGACTCCCAGGAGCGTCCGCCACGGCCCGGCGGACGCTCCCTGACGCCTTCCGGCGCTCGGCTCAGGCTCCCAGCAGCTCCGCTGCCTCGCGCGCGGCACCCTGCTCGCCCCGGTAGCTGAGCCGCTTGTGGTCAGACAGGGGCAGCCACCGCGCCGAGGCCACCTCCAGGCGCATGGCCGGCTCGATGTCGCCGATCCGCCCCGATCGGTAGCGCATCAGGTGGAACACCACGATCTTGAAGATGCGCTGGCCGCCCCGGGTGTAGACGTAGCGCACGTCCGTTAGCCGCCGGTCGACGTCGCAGCGCAGCCCCGTCTCCTCAAGCACCTCGCGGGCCGCGGTCTCGCCGGCGCCCTCGCCCGCGTCGATCAGCCCCTTGGGCAGCGCCAGGACGCCCGGCCGCCCGTTCGGCTCGATCACCGCGAACCACCAGCGGCCGCGCATGCGCCGCACCGCCACACCACCGGCCGACAGCTCGCGCGGCATCAGGCCGCGCTCACGACCAGGGGTACGGGCTGTGCGAGACCGGATGCAGGTCGCCGGTTGCGAACCGCTCATAGCGGAACGGCGACAGCACGCTCGAGTGCCCGCCGGTCACGACCCTGGCCACCTCGCGCCCGACCCCGATCATCTTGTAGCCGTGGTTGGAGTCCGCGATCACGTAGACGTTGGGCAGCATGTAGTCGAACACCGGGAAGCTGTCCACGGTGAAGCAGCCGACCCCGCCGGAGCGGATGTTCTTGTAGGTCGCGCGCTTGCCCTCGAACCGCTTCATGCAGTGAGACAGCGACGCGCACCACATGTCGGCGAAGGCCGGCTCGACGGACGCGGTCGGGTAAGGATCGACGGTGAACGTCTCGCCCACCTTCACCGGCGCCGCGCCGCCCTGCACCCCGTGCAGGTCCTGCTTGAAGTAGTTGCCCCAGAACTCGTCGGTGATCAGCGTGCCCTCGTCGTCGTAGAGCGGTGCGTCCGAATCGACGTGCAGCACCGGCGGCATGGAGCCGTCCTCGAGCGACAGCAGCTTCGGGTCGACGTCGATCTCGCCCTCCTGCAGGTACCAGTACGTCCACATGTTCTGGTCGTGGTGCACCTCGCCCTCGGGCGTCCGCACGTCCAGCCGGTTGGGCAGGCCCAGCATCGTCCAGATCTCCTCGACCCACGGGCCGACGCCGACGATCACCTGCTCGGCCTGGATGTCGCCCTGGTCGGTGTGCACGGTGGTCACCGCTCCCGACCCGTCGGTCGCAAAGCCGGTCACGCGCACGCCGTCCATCAGCCGCGCACCTGCCGCCTTGGCCTTGCCGGCCAGGCCGTGCAGCGAGGCCATGTTGTTGGCGAAGCCGCCCTTCTCCTCGTGCAGGCAGACGTGCACGCCCTGTGCCCGCCAGTCCGGGAACATGCCCGAGCATGTAGTCGCGCACCGCGCGCTCACCGACGATCAGCTGCGACGGGTAGCCGATGCTCCGCTGGCGCTCGTAGACCTCGGTGAGGTCGCCGACCTGCCGCTCCGCGCCCAGCGCCATGTAGCCGACCGGGTGGTAGCTGAAGGCCGCGGGATCCTGTTCCCAGACCTCGACGTTGGCCGCCATCAGCTCGCTCATCGCGGGCTGGTAGTAGTTGTTGCGCACGACGCCGCAGGCGATGCCGGACGCGCCGGCGCCGACGCCGGTCTTGTCGATCACGAGCACGTCCGGCGTCTCGCCGGCCGCCGACTGCTCCTTCGCCAGGTGCCACGCGCTGGACAGCCCGTGGATGCCGGCTCCGATCACCAGGTACTTGACGGATGAGGGCAGTGACATGCTCAGATCTCCTCCCATTGCCATGAGGGCAATAGCGTTTCTCTAATGGACCCGTGGATTGTAGCCCAGAGCCGCGGACAGCGCATCAGCCCGCTCCAGCAGCAGCGGCAGCGCCGCCTCGCGCTTCTTGCGGCCGAACCGCTGGGCCGGCCCCTGGACGCCCAGGATCGCCGCCAGCCGCCCGCTGGCGCCGTACACGGGCGCCGCGATCGCGTTCAGGTCGTCCTCGCGCTCCTTCACCGCCTGCGCCCAGCCCTGCTGCTGCACGTCGGCGATCTCGCGCCGCAGCATCTTTGCGTCGGGCAGCGTGCGATCGGTGAACCGCTCCAGCCGCCCGTCCGGGCTGACGCCGGCACCGAACGCCAGCATCACCTTGCCGGTGGCGGTCGCGTGGGCGACGCTGGGCCGCCCCACCTGAGCGATGCTGGCGACCGCCTTGCGGCTGGCGACGAAGTCGACCGTGACGGCCTCCCGCTCGCCCGCGATCGAGAGCGTGGCGGTCTCGCCGGTGGCCTGCTCCAGCGCCATCAGGTGCGGCCGCGCCAGCGTGCGCAGATCGAGGCTCGACATCATGTGGTTGGCCAGCCGGATCAGGTGCGGCCCCAGCCGGTAGCGGCCGCTCTCGGGCACGTGCTCGACGTACCCGCCGGCCACCAGCGTCGACAGCAGGCGCGAGACGGTGCTGGCGTTGATCCCCGTGCGCCGGGCCAGCTCGTTGGTGCCGGCCTCGCCCGGCACGTCGAGGAACGCGTCGAGCACCTTCATGGCTCGCTCGACCGCCTCCAGGCGGCGTTCAGCGGGTCGTCCTGTGGGTGGCATCCGCCTATTCTGGCGTAGACTCGACCGCGATGGGCGGGACCACGTTGACACGCACCACCTTCGACGCGGTGCAGCGGCGGATTCCGGGGGCCGAGTTCGCCGCCTGGGAGGGCTGGGACTGGATTGCCGGATTCGGCAACGCACAGGCCGAGCACCGGGCCGTGCGCACCGCCTGCGGCGTGTGGGACGAGTCGCCGCTGCAGAAGTGGGTGCTCGACGGCCCCGACGCGCTGGTCGCCGCCGACCGCTGCTTCACCAACGACATGCACTCGCTGCGTCCCGGCCAGCTCCGCTACGGCGCCTTCTGCGACGACGACGGCCGCATGCTCGGGGACGGCACCGTCTTTGCATTCGCGCCCGATCGCTGCTGGGTTGTGACCGCGCTGGAGTCCGACGGCGAGGCGCTGCGGGAGGCTGCCGCCGGACTCGAGGTGGCGATCTCGAATCACACCCATCAGCTTCCGCACCTGCAGCTGCAGGGACCGCGTTCGCGAGCGCTGCTGGAGCGCCTCTGCGACCTCGACCTGTCCGGCCTCGGCTACTACCGGTTCCTGACCGAGCAGGTCGACCTGGCCGGCGTGCCCGTCACGCTCGCGCGCTGCGGGTACTCGGGCGAGCTCGGCTACGAGCTCTACTGCGGCCCGGACACGGCCGAGGCGCTGTGGGAGGCCCTGGTCGGCAGCGGCGAGGTCACGCCCTATGGCCTGAACGCGGTCGAGACGCTGCGCCAGGAGTCGGGCCTGATCTTCATCGATGCCGACTACTTCCCGGGCGAAACCGACCCGTACGAGATGAACCTCGACCACGTGATCCGGCTCGAGAAGCCGGCCTTCCGCGGTCAGGAGGCGCTGCGCCGGATCGCGGTCGCGCCGGCCCGGCGGCTGACCACGGTCACCGTCTCGGGCGACGAGCCGGCCCTGCCGGGCGGCGAGGTGCGCTCCGGCGGCGAGCCGGTCGGCCAGGTGCGCAGCGCCTGCTGGTCGCCGACCCTGGAGCGGCTGATCGCCATGGTCGTGATCGACGCCCCGCTGATCGCCCCGGGCGCCCGCTTCGACGTCGAGCTGGAGCCGGGCGGTACCGCGGCCGGCGTCGTCGGCGACCATCCCATCTACGACACACACAAGCTGCGCCCGCGCGCATGACAAGGAGGACATGATGGCCATCGCAACACGAAACGGCGCCTACATCGGCGGGCAGTGGATCGACGGGTGATGGCGAGCGGATCGAGGTCATCAGCCCCGGCAGCGGCGAGACCGTCGGCGCGGTCACGGCCTCCAGCGAGGCGCAGGTGGACGCGGCCGTGCGGGCGGCGGCCGGCGCCTTCCCGGCCTGGCGCGCCACCCCCATCCTGGAGCGGGTCGACCTCTGCCGCCGCGCCTACACGCTGTGCATGGAGCGCAACGAGGAGATCGCCCAGATGATCACGCGCGAGATGGGAAAGACCATCCGTGAGTCGCGCGAGGAGATGGAGGAGTACACGGCCGACCACTTCCGGCGGGCTTCCGAGGACATCCTGCGGCACGCCGGGCAGGTGCTGCCCTCGACCCAGGAGCGGGCGGGTACCAAGCGCATCCTGGTCGTGCAGGAGCCGGTCGGCGTGGTGGCCGCCGTCACTCCGTGGAACTTCCCGGTCGACATCGCCGGCATCCCGATCGTGTACGGGCTGGCAGCCGGCTGCACGATCGTGTGGAAGCCGTCGGAGTTCGCGCCGCTCTGTGCCGGCATGTTCGTCGAGCTGTTGGAGGACGCGGGGTTCCCGGCCGGCACCGTCAACCTGGTGCACGGGCGGGGCGAGACCGGCTCGCAGCTGGTGCGCCACCCGGACGTGGCCTCGGTGGTGTTCACCGGCTCGGTGGCCACGGGCGAGCAGGTTGCGCGCGACGCCGGACTCAAGAACCGGGTGCTGGAGCTGGGCGGCAACGGCCCCCAGATCGTGCTGGCCGACGCCGACATCGAAAAGGCCGCCGACGCCGCAATCACCGGCTGCTTCTACCTGGCCGGTCAGTGCTGCACCGCGGCCGAGCGGATCCTGGTGCACTCGTCGGTGCAGGACGCGTTCGTGGCGGCGCTGGTCGAGCGGGTGGCGAAGCTGCGGGTCGGTGACCCGCTGGACGACGCCACCGACATGGGCCCGCTGTCCACGCCCGCCACGCTGGAGCGCACCAAGCAGCACGTGGCCGACGCCGTCTCGAAGGGGGCGACCGTGGTCGCCGGCGGCGGCAGCGAGGGTCAGTACCACGAGCCGACGGTGCTGACCGGGGTCACCAGCGACATGCGGATCGCGCAGGAGGAGACGTTCGGGCCGGTGGCGCCGATCATGCGGTTCGAGACGCTGGACGAGGCGCTTGAGATCGCCAACGAGACCGAGTTCGGGTTGACGGCGGCGGTGTTCACGAACGACCTGCGCGCGGCCTGGCGGGCGGCCGAGGCGCTCCGCCACGGCACCGTGCACATCAACGAGACCACCAACTACTGGGATCAGATGGCGCCGTTCGGCGGCGCCAAGAAGTCGGGCGCCGGCCGCGAGCTGGCCGGCTGGATCACGGATGCGCTGACGGAGACCAAGCAGATAACGTTTGAACTGGGCTGAGGGTCGATCTGCGATATACCTGCCTCACCTCAGCCGAATGAGGTAGTACGCTCACCGGGTGTCCCTGGATGACGCAATCGCGCGCTTCGGCGACGAGGATGCCGCCACCGCGCTGGTCGCGCGGCTGCGCTGGCCGGACGGCCCGGCCTGTCCCCGCTGCGGCTCACGCCGACCACTCCTACCTGGCAACGCGGCGGCTGTGGAAGTGCCGCGCCTGCGCGCATCAGTTCAGCGTCAAGGCGGGAACGCTGTTCGAGGGCTCGCCGCTGGGTTTGTCGCGGTGGCTGCCGGCCGTCTGGGCGGTTGCCAACGACCAGCACGTCAGCTCGCACGAGCTGGCGCGACGGCTGGGCATCACGCAGAAGTCGGCCTGGTTGATGCTGCGGCGGATCCGGCTGGCGATGCCGCCGGAGTGAGCCTCAGCCGGCGGTGCGCCGGCGGTCGAGCTCGGCCTTCGAGACCTTCAGCAGCTCTCGTGCCAACGCCTCGAACCGGGCGAACTCGACGTCGTCCGCCGCAGACGCGCCGCCGCGGGCGCGCTGCCACTGAAGGACGCGGCGGGCCGCGTCGGCGTCGTTCCCGGGCTGAGGCGCCAGTCCCAGCGTCCCGGTGCGCACCAGGCCCAGGAATCCGGCCAGCGATGCCTCGCTGTGGTCGTGATCATCGAGCGTGGATGCGATCAGGGGCAGGCACCGGTGCTCCTGGTCGGGCGTGCATGTGGAGAGCGGCGCCCAGCATGCGATCAGCACCGTGCGCAGGTCGGCCGGTGAGTCAGGTATATCGCTCACTCGTTCAACCACACCAGGCAGGTCACGTCGCGCCGCAGCCGCCGCACGGCCATCCGGAACCGCCACCTGCCCAGCCGCTGCCGGTCGGCGCCGAACACCAGCAGGCCGACGCCGTGCTCGGAACAGACGCGGGCCGCCGCGGTCAGCGGTCGCGGGTGGTGGAACAGCATCTCGCTGACCCGGGCGCCGCGGGCGCGGGCCTCGGCGGCGGCGCTGGTGCAGCCGTCCAGCGCATCGCGGTCGCCGAACGAGCGCACGGCGCTCGAGGTGGGCTGGCCGACGGCCAGCGGCACGGCGTCGCACACCAGCAGCTCCGCGCCGGTCTCCACGGCGGTATCGATCGCGAACCTGACGGCGGCCGGATCCAGGGGCGTGTTCAGCGTCAGCAGCATCACCGGCCGCACATCGGTGCCCGTGGCGGTGCCGACGACGGCCTGCACCGGGGCGCTGGTGGTCATCGCTAGCCGGCCTCGATCGTCCAGGACGGCAGGTCGGCCAGGGCCTTGCGCTGGCGGGCCGACACCCGCGGCTGCACGATCCGAAACCAGAACAGCGCCACGCAGGGGGCGGCCAGCAGCAGCCCGACCATCCCGTGCACCAGGTATCCGACAACCGCCGAGCCGGCGATGAACAGCATGCCGAACCACATGTAGACGCGGAACTGCGTCTGGGCTGCGACCACGGCCGCGCGCTTCTCACGCGGCACCTGGGAGGTGTCGTACGCGCGGCCGCACTCGCAGACGACCCGTTCACCCAGATCGGCCTGGATGGCCCGGCCGCACTCGCACGAGATCGTGATCGGAATCGCCATGGGTCTGTAGCGCCTGAAAAGTATTGCATGCGATCGGGCGCAACTGTATGGTCGGCCCACCCCGGATCCTGGGGAAACGCTCTCGGTCGAGGAGGTCTTCGTGGCAGAAGTCTCGGTTGACGAACGTCGTCTGCTGAAGACGATGCGCTGGTACGACGGGTTCGTGATCGGTCTTGCGAACCCGGGGTTTCTTATCGTGGGGATCGGCTTCTCAGTTGGCGCGCTGGGCGCCAAGGTTGCGGCGATCTTGTGGTTCGTCTCGGCGCTCGTGGGCGCTCTTCAGGCCTACGTGTACTCCGAGCCGGCGGCGATGTTCCCGGACAAGCCGGGCGGCCTCGCCATGTACGCCAAGGAAGGCTGGCGCAAGTACTTCTCGCTGGCCGGCCCGATCGCGACGTTCGGCTACTGGTTCGCGTGGTCGAGCGTGCTCGCCATCTACGGCGGGCTGATCGGGTACCTGCTGGTGGGCGAGTTCTTCACCAGCCTCAACTCGAAGGGTGTCAACACCGACAGCATCGGCGGCTGGACCGCCAACGTCGCCGGCGTGGACTTCACCACCGTGCGGGTGATCGGCCTGATCTGCATCTTCTTGTGCTGGTCGTTCAACGTGCGCGGCATGCGGCCGGCCGTGTGGCTCAGCTACGCGACCGGCGTCGCCATGGCGGTACCGGTGATCGTCCTTGCCGTCGGGCCCTTCGTGACCGGCAACATCAGCAACCATGCCGTCAACGGCAACGCCATGTCGAGCACGCTCACCGGCGTGTTCGGTGAGTCCGCCAGCACCTGGCACCAGTTCGGCCTGATCATGGTCTGGCTGTACGTGCTGGGCTGGTCGACCTACGGCCCGGAGGCGCCGGCAACGTTCGCCCCCGAGTTCATCGACACCAAGAACGACACCCGCAAGGCGATCGTCTCGACGGGAGCGTTCAACGTGTTCCTGTCGGCGCTGCTGCCGCTGGCAGTCGTGGGCACGCTCGGTTACAGCGCGATCGCCGGCGACCTGACCGGCATCGTCTACATGATCGACGTGCTGAAGGCGATCGTGGGTGACTTCTTCGGTGGAGTGCTGGTGGTCTGCCTCTGTGCCGGCCTGCTGCTCTCCATGAACACGGCCACCATGGACGGATCCCGGGCCCTGTTCGGGATGGCGCGAGACGGCCTCACCGTCAAGCAGCTGTCCGTGCTCAACTCACACCACGTGCCGGGGCGTGCCATGACGCTGGACATGGTCATGAACGTCTGCCTGCTGATGTTCTTCCCCAGCATCTTCTTCGTGCTGGCGGCGGGCAATCTCGGCTACATGCTGTCGCACGTGCTGGCCCTCAGCGGCGTGCTGCTCCTGCGCAAGGACCGGCCGGCCTGGCCGCGTCCGATCAAGCTGGGGCCGGTATGGATGTATCTGGCCGGCGCGTTCGCCGTGTTCAACCTGTTGCTGATCATCTTCGGGCTGATGTTCCTGAAGCTGACCGGCTACGCGTGGAACTACGCGTTCACCGATCCAAGCGCGTTCACCAACCGCATCATCCTGGTGGGCGTGCTGGTGCTGGTGGCCGGTGTCGCCGGCTACGTGATCGGCCAGCGCCAGGTGGGCCGGCCGTTCCGCTGGACGGATCCGAGCGACGAGTCCCCGACCGCGGAGGCGTACCAGACCGCGGGCATGGCGATCCCGGCAACCGCCGGCGACTGACCCCGTGTGGGCGGGCGGGGGGCTTCGGCCCTCCGCCCGGCTACGGGCCCTCGCCCACCACCCACAGCAGGCACAGCGCCCGCTTGCGGATCCGCTTCACCGCCCGCCGGAACAGCCGCGGTCGCAGGCGCGAGGGGTCCGGTCCCAGCACCAGCAGTGCGGCCTCGCGCTCGCCGGCCACCTCGAGCAACGCCTCCACCGGCCGCGGGCTGCGCACGCGCAGGTGCTCAACCTCGAGGCCGAGTGCGGCCGTCTGCTGCACCAGCGTCCGGATCGCAGCGCGGTCGGACTCCTCCTCCAGATCGGCTCTCCGCGTGGCCAGCGACTGCGGCCAGAACGGCATCTCCACGGCGTCGACGACGATCAGCTTGACGCCGCCCTCCATCGCCGCCTGGATCGCCACCCGGGCCGAGTCGGGATCGAACGGCACGGCCAGCGTGGCGAGGATCACAGGCCGGTCACGCGAGCCGCCGCCGGCCGGAGCCGGTAGCACCGGGTCGTTGCGGTGCTGGCGGAGCAGCGGGCTCACTCGGCCGACAGCTCCCAGCTGCGGGTGAGCGCGCTGACCGCGCGCTTGTGCCGGCGGTGGACGATGGGCTTGATGTAGAGGAACCAGGACAACAGCACCACCGAGAGCCCGGCGAAGATCGTGATCACGTGCCCGGTGATGGCCACGGCCAGAATAACCAGCGCCAGCACCACCATCAGCGCCTGGTTGCCGCGGCGGTAACGGCGATCGAGCGCCGCCACGGCGCCGTATTCGTCGGCCGGGATCCGCGAGGTGTCGTAGCCGCGGCCGCACTTCGCGCACTTCCACACCTCGCCGTAGGCTGCTCTGCCCTCGGCACCGCAATCACAGCGCAGCGTTATCGCCGGCGACCCCATACCGCGCATCTTCCTCCATTCACGGTCGCCGTGGCAACCCCGGGCCCGCAAGTGTGCGCTCGCACTCACGTGCCGTCCGCCACGTGGATGAAAATGCGCTTGACCAGTTGGTCGTAATGCTGTTTTCTAGCGCTCTCTTCCCACCCGTCGGCGTCTTTCTGCGGAGGTGCGTATGGCTACTGCTGTCGTTGAGGAGCGGGAACTCCTCAAGACCATCAGCTGGTTCGACGGGTTCGTGGTTGCGCTCGCGAACCCGAGCTTCCTGATCACGGGCCTCGGCCTGTCCGCGTTCTCGCTGGGCGGCTGGGGAGCGGTGATCCTGTGGACGGTCTCGGTGATCCTCGGCGCCCTGCACAACTACATCTACTCCGAGACGGCGACGATGTTCCCGAAGCTGTCGGGCGGCATCGCCATCTACGCCCACGAGGCGTGGAAGAAGTACTTCTCGTTCGTCGGCCCGGTTGCCGCGTTCGGCTACTGGATCGGCTGGTCGGTCGTGCTCTCCGCGACCGGCGTGGTCGTGGGATTCCTCGTCCAGTACGAGTGGTATCCGTCCTCCGCCACCTCCACCAGCTGGAATCACAGCTGGCAGATCCTGGGACAGACCATCTACTTCAGCTTCCCGATCGCCCTGACGGCCGTGATCATCCTCGTGATCTGGGCCTTCAACGTCTCGGGGATGCGCCCGGCGGTCTGGGTCGGCTACGTCACCGGAGCACTGCTGATGTTGCCGCTGGCGGCGATGATGTTCCTGCCGTACATCACCGGCGACTGGCACAGCTCCAACCTGCACAACAACATCCATGCCACCGCGAGTTCCCTGGGAGCCAGCAGCTTCACGCTCGTGATCGTCTGGCTGTATGCGATGTGCTGGTCGAGCTACGGCATGGAGTGCTGCGCCACCTTCGCTCCCGAGTACCACGACACTGCCCGGGACACGCCCAAGGCGCTGCGCGTCGCGGCGATCTTCGGCGTGATCACCTACGGGCTGCTGCCGATGGGGGCGATGGGGACGTTCGGCGACCAGAACATGACGGTCGCGAACCTCTACACCTTCATGCCCCAGACGCTCCACATCCTGATGGGAGGCATACTGGCCGGCCTGGCGGTGTTCTCGCTGTGTGCGGGCATCGTGCTGGCGATGAACACCGCGACCGCGGACGGCTCCCGCGCCCTGTACGGCATCTCGCAGGACGGCATGACGATCAGATGGCTGGGCAAGCTGAACTCGAAACACGTGCCCGGAAACGCCATGACCCTCGACGCGGTGCTGAACCTGGTGCTGCTGTGCACCTATGCCTACGACCCGACAGGGGCGATCAAGATCCTGATCTTCTCGAACCTGGGCTACGTCACATGCCACGTGTTCGCGATGTCGGGATTCCTGTTGCTGCGCAAGGACCGGCCCAACTGGCCGCGTCCGATAAAGGTCGCCAGACCCTGGTTCTATCTCGCCTTCCTGCTGGCGGGGTTCGACGCGCTGCTGCTGGTCTGGGGCGGCTGGAACTCCGGCCTGGCCTGGGGTGACACCAGCAAGACGATCGTGTTCGAGGGCATCGGCGTGCTGCTGATAGCCGCCGTGCTGTACGTCTTCCGCGTCGTCGTGGAGGACAAGCGCAAGCTGGCGCTGCGGCTGTGGTCGCCGGCGATGCCGGACGACGTGCCGCCCGTGGGCGCCGCGATCGAGTAGCTCCCGACATGCAAAAGGGGCGGACCGCCATCGGCGGCCCGCCCCTTTTTTGCGCCTTTTAGGCGGTCGCGCCGTTGTTGCCGGCCTCGGCGATCAGCCGCTCGGCCAGCTCGCGCTTCTGATCGGCCGAGAACTTCTTCAGCTCGTTGTTCAGCGCCCGCTCGTTGATCGAAACGTTCCAGTAGTCGAGCGACTCCATGCCCAGCAGGGCGGTCTTGCCGACGAACTGCCGGAGCACCTCGTTGGTCGGGCCCATCACCCAGCCGGCCTTGCCGTCACGCAGGTAGCGCTCCAGCTGCAGGGGCTCCTTCTTGAAGCCGGTGCCGCCGCAGCAGTGCAGCATCTTGTCCACCACGTAGGCCACGTTCTTGGCAGCGTTGAACTTGATCTGCCACAGCCAGTGCAGGTAGTTGCCGCGGGCCAGGTCGCCGATGGCGGGGTTGGTCTGGGCGCCGTCGGTGACCTTGTCGAGCGCGCTCGCGACCGAGAACACGAAGGTGCGCGAGGCGTTGGTGTCCATGATCGCCTCGCCGACCGCGTCCTGGATGGTCGGGTAGTCGCACACCCGCATGCCCACGTCCTTGTGCTTCTTGACGGTGGTGTGGCGGATGGCGATGTCGATCGCGCCCAGCGAGATGCCGTTCCAGCAGCCGGATGAGCCGATCAGGAAGTACGGGTCGACCGCCTCGTCGTTGGAGTTGGCACCGTCGCCGATGGGGCCGACCAGCTGCTCGGCCGGCACGAACTTCCAGTCCAGGAGCAGCGTGCCCGACTGGTTGCCGCGCAGGCCCATCGCGTCCCACTCCTGCGGCTTGGCCTCGATCTCGTCCTTGTCCACCACGAACACGGACAGGTTCGAGTAGTCGCCGTTGTAGTCGGGCGACGTGGTCTGCAGCACGTAGAAGTCGGCGAAACCGGCCGAGGTCGTCCAGGACGCCTTCTTCAGCACCTCGTAGCCGCCGTCCACCGCGCGGGCGCCGGAGGCGATCGGGTACCAGAAGTGCGACCCGGTCTCCGGGTCGGAGTAGGAGAGCGTGCCGATCAGGCCCTCCTTCACCTTCTTCAGGTACTTCTCGATGGTGTACTCGGTGGCGCGCAGCTTCAGCGCCTCCACCGCACCGATGTGCATGACGTAGCACATCGCGCACGAGGCATCGCCGTGGCGGGCGATCGTCTCGGTGACGGCGGCGTACATCACGTGGTTCTGTCCGAGGCCGCCCCATTCCTTGGGGAGCATCAGGCCGAGGAACCCGTCCGGCGCCAGCGCCTCCAGGCTCTTGCGCGGGAAGGTGAGGGTGCGATCGTTCTCGGCCGCCAGCGGCCGGATCGTCTCCTCGCAGATCTCCTTCAGCCGCTCGAGCAGACGCAGCTGCTCATCGGTGAAAAACCAGTCGGGCTGGAACATCGGATCGAGCCCGGCCATGGCCGACTCAGGAGCGACCGTTGCCATTCAGGACTCCTCTCTTGGTTGTTCTACCTGCAGGGGGGCGATTTGCCCCCATACATGCTACGCCATCGCTCAAGCGCCCGGCTATGTCAGCCACGCCACCTCTTGCGGTATGCGGCCTGACGGCTCCGACACGGCCCGGGGCAGGCCGGCAGGTACGATTGCGGATATGTCCGTTTCGCACACATCCACCGTGTCCAACGAGCTGGGTGCGGCCCGCGCCGTCGAGAGCCGGTACCTGTACCAGATCATCAACACGGTGTCCTCGACGCTCGACCTCGACCGGGTGCTGCGCGCCATCGTCGATCTGGTCAGTGAAGCCATCGACTGCCATGCCTGCTGGATCTACTTCGTCGATCCCGACGACGACGGGCTGGTGCTGCGGGCGGTGTCCGATCCGTACTCCGCACTGGCCGGCCGGCTCCGGTTCGAGCCCGGCGAGGGCCTGGCGGGGTGGGTGGCTGAACACAACCAGGCGGTCTTCATCCCCGAGAACGCGCCCGACGATCCCCGCGCCAAGGTCGTGCCGGAGGCCGAGGAGGAGAAGTACCAGTCGCTGTGCGCGGCGCCGCTGCAGGCCAAGGCCGGCCACGTGATCGGCGTGATCGCGCTGCATGCCCAGGCCCCTCGCGAGTTCACCCGGGCGGACTCCGACTTCCTCGTCCACGCAGCGACGCTGGTGGCCGGTGCCATCGAGAACGCGCGGCTGTACGAGGACACCCGGCGGCGGCTGTCGATGGTGGAAGGGCTGTCAGACCTGGCCCGGGCGCTGTCGGCGGCGTCCACCCTGGAGAGCCTGCTGCCGGCCGTTGCCCGGCGCGCCCAGCGCCTGCTCGGGGCGTCGTGCTGCGACGTGCTGGTGGCCGATGCCGACGGCCACACGCTGACGCCCGGCGCGGCCTGGCCCGAGCAGCAGCCCGCACCGCGGTCGCTGAACGTCAACGAGCTCGGCGTGGAGCTGGCGTTGTCGGCCCGCGGCGGCGGCGCCGAATCCAGCCACCGGCTGGCCGTTGCGCTGTGGGGTGACGACTCGGATTCGGCCGTGGTGGTGCCGATGGTGGCTGCCGAGGAGCTGGTGGGCGTCCTGGCGCTGCGCTATGCCGGCGACCGTCGCATCGACGCCGAGCAGCGCGAGATCGCCACGTCGGTCGCAAACCAGGCGGCCGTCGCGATCAAGAAGGTGCAGCTGATCGACCGGCTGACGGAGCGAAACGCGATCAAGGACCTCCTGGAGGACCTGTCGCATGGGAACGCGACGCCGCTCGAGCTTGAGGAGCGGGCGGCCGCGCTCGGAAGCGATCTGGCAATGCCGCACCTGGTGCTGCAGGCGGTTCCCCGGCCGGGGCCGGCGGAGGCCGGCTGGGAATCGGTCGCCGAGTCGCTCGAGCAGGCGGCGGCGCGGGCATTCCCGGGGTCGCTGTTCGACCGGCGCGACGCGGCGCTGCGCGGGCTGATCCGCCTATCCACCGGCGGCGAGGCGGCGGTCGCCGAGCGGTTGCGCGAGATCCACACCAGGCTGACGCCGAAGCATCCGTTCGCGATCGGCCTGTCCAATCGCTGCGACGGGCCCGGCTCCTATCCGAACGGGTTCAGCGAGGCCGACCACGCGGTGGCCGCCGCCTCGGTGGTCAGCAGCGAGCCGGGCGTCGTCGGATTCGATGATCTGGGCGCGTACAAGTACCTGCTGAAGGTGTCTCAGGACGGCCGCGTGCGCGATCGCCGCGGGGAGGCGCTGCAGCAACTGGCCGACTACGACAGGCGCCACCGCTCACAGCTGCTGCCCACGCTTGAGGAGTACCTGCGGCGCCGCGGCAACATCGCGGCCGCCGCCGCCACCCTGTATGTGCACCCCAACACCCTCCGGCAGCGGCTGCGCCGCATCCAGGACCTGACGGGGCTGGACGTCGCCCGCGAGGACTGGCTGATGATCGAGATCGAGCTGAAGCTCCACAGGCTCGACGAAGCGCTGGGCAGATGACGCGCTCGGCCGCCGCTCCCGCATAACGACCGCATCACTTCCGGATCACGCTGGCATCACGATCGGCCGTTTGCGCGCTTCGCGACACAGAAAACATCTCCACCCCCTAGTAATCCGCGCCGGATTTTGCAACATTTGCGCCAAATCCCACGCGAAGGAGAGAGGTATGGCCACCGTGAGCGCTCGTCCCCTTGCCGACAACATCCGCGCCAAGGCTGATCAGGACGGCATCAAGTTCTTCTTCGCCCAGTTCGTGGACATGAACGCGAAGCCGTCGGCGAAGCTGGTGCCGATCGAGAACTGGGAGGGCCTGGTCACCGAGGGTGCCGGCTTCGCGGGCTTCGCGGCCGGCCCGATCGGGCAGACGCCGGCCTCGCCGGACATGATGGCGATCCCCGACATGGCCAGCTATACGCCGGTGCCGTTCAAGCCGGGCCTGGCCCGGTTCGCCTGCGACATCACGGTCGAGGGCGAGGAGTGGCCCTACTGCCCGCGCACGATCCTGCGACGCCAGCTGGCCCGCGCCAAGGAGCTCGGCTACACGTTCAAGGTCGGCATGGAGCTCGAGTTCTTCCTGCTGCGCGAGAACGCGGAGGGTGGCATCGAGCTGGCCGACCCGCTCGACCGGCTCGAGCAGCCCTGCTACGACATGAAGGGCCTGACCCGGCAGTACGAGTTCCTGAGCACGCTCTCGACCTACGTCAACCAGCTCGGCTGGGGCAGCTATGCCAACGACCACGAGGACGCGAACGGGCAGTTCGAGTCGAACTTCGAGTTCGCCGACGCGCTCACCACCGCCGACCGCGCCATCTTCTTCCGCTACATGGTGCACGCGATGGCGCAGGAGCGGGGCCTGCTCGCGACCTTCATGGCCAAGCCGTTCGGCCACCTGACCGGCAACGGCGGCCACTTCCACATGTCGCTCTGGGACGAGAGCGGCGACACCGACCTGTTCAAGGACGACGACGATCCCCAGGGGCTGGGCCTGTCCAAGCTCGGCTACCAGTTCACGGCCGGGCTGAAGAAGCACGCCAAGGCCTACATCGCCGTCACCGCTCCGACGGTGAACAGCTACAAGCGGCTGACGACGACCGCCGGCACGCCCACCTCGGGCGCGACCTGGTCGCCGATCTTCATCACCCACGGCGCCAACAACCGCACGCAGATGCTGCGGCTGCCGGGAGGCCACGTCGAGGACCGCACGGTGGACGGCTCGTGCAACCCGTACCTGGCGATGGCCGTGATCCTGGCCGCCGGGCTGGACGGCATCGAGCACGACATGGATCCCGGGCCCCACAACGACGACAACCTCTACGAGCTGACGGCCAAGGAGCTGAAGCGGCGCAAGATCGAGCTCTTGCCGGCCAACCTGCTGGACGCGACCCGGCACCTGGAGAAGGACGCCGTGATCCGCGAGGCGCTCGGCAACACCGGTACCGAGGACTACGTCGACTACTTCGTCAAGACCAAGCAGGACGAGTGGCAGGCCTACCACGAGCAGGTCACACCGTGGGAGGTCAACCGCTACCTGACGCTGTTCTAGGCCGTGAGTGGGGTGCCGACCGCAGGTCGGCACCCCGAGCGGCTCGGCGTGGTCGTGGAGCCGCTGTACATCTGCACATAGCCGCCGTGGGAATTGCATGCCCGCTGGCACTGCCGCAAACACCGCGCAATCCGTAGGATATTGGCGCCCCTGCCATCGTCTCGAAAGGATCGATCGCCGTGTGCGGGTTGTGTGGATTCCTCTACAAGGATCCGGGTCGCTACGGGCCCGTCGGCCACGCCATGTTCGACATGCTCACGCCGCTTGACCGGCGTGGCACCGATTCCACCGGCGTCGCCCTCTATGGCCAGCCCCAGGATGACTCCTACGTGCTGCGCGTGCGGATGGAGGCGAACGGCGACACGCCCGGCAGGGTGCACGAGGCGCTGAGCGGCGCCGGCACGGTCAGCGAGGAGTCCCACACCGGCGGCAACCTGCGCGCGCGCATCGGCTATGCCGGCGACCTGGGCACGCTCACCGACCTGGTCGAGGAGGTGCCCGAGACCGAGGTGTTCTCGATCGGCCGCTCGATGGAGATCGTGAAGGACGTGGGCGACGCCTCCGACGTCGAGGCCGCCGCTCCCTACAAGTCGTTCGAGGGCAGCCACGCCATCGGCCACACCCGCATGGCCACCGAGTCGCTGGTCGACGTCGCCCACAGCCACCCCTTCTGGGCGCGGCCGTTCGCCGACATCTCGGTCGTCCACAACGGCCACATCACCAACTACCACAAGCTGCGCCGGCGGCTCGCCGGCAAGGGCCACCGCTTCGCGACCGGCAACGACTCCGAGGCGATCGCCGTCTACATCGCCGACAAGCTGGAGCAGGGCGACTCGCTGGAGGACGCGCTGCGCTCCTCGGTGCACGATCTGGACGGCACCTTCGCCTACCTGATCTCGACGCCGCAGGGCATCGGCGTGGCCCGCGACCGCTTCGCCCTGAAGCCGCTGATCTTCGCCGAGGACGACGAGAAGGTGCTGATCGCCTCGGAGGAGATCGCGCTTCGCCGCGTCGCCGACTCGACCGATCTGAAGCCGCGCGAGCTGGGCGCGGGGGAGGTGCGCTGGTGGCTACGCTGATCTCCGAGATCGACTGCTCGCAGCACACCACGCGCGAGATCAACCAGGCGATCAAGCGCGCGGCCGCCGACGGCGTGCCGGACGTGCGCCTGTCGCACCCCGCGGCCCGCCACTGCCTGGGCGTGGCCGTGATGTCGCCCACCCGCATCGTCTTCGACGGGCCGGTCGGCTGGTACTGCGGCGGCATGTGCGACGGCGCCGAGATCGTCGTCAACGGCAACTGCGGCTGGAGCGTCGGCGAGAACCTGATGTCCGGCTCGATCGCCGTGCACGGCAACGGCGGCAGCTCGGCGGGCGCCACCATCCGCGGCGGCCGCATCTTCATCGAGGGCGAAACCGGCGCCCGCACCGGCATCGCCATGAAGGGCGGCACGCTGGTCGTGGGCGGCTCGGTCGGCTACATGTCCGGGTTCATGATGCAGCGCGGCACCATGATCGTGTGCGGCGACGCCGGAGACGGCATCGGCGACTCCATGTACGAGGGCACCGTCTACGTCGGCGGCACCATCCACGCGCTGGGCGCCGACTGCGTCGAGGCCGAGCTGAGCGGCGAGGATCGCGCGCTGCTGGAATCGGAGCTGGGCGCAAACGACATCGACTCCGGAGGCTACGACTGGAAGAAGCTCGTGTCCGGCCGCAAGCTGTGGAACTTCTCAAAGCACGAGTACGACGCCTGGAGGGCAGCGCTGTGAGCGACTTCATCCCGCGCGGCGACGACGGGC
The DNA here is from genome assembly GCA_963797565.1 of uncultured Actinomycetes bacterium. Classification (GTDB taxonomy): domain Bacteria; phylum Actinomycetota; class Thermoleophilia; order Gaiellales; family JAICJC01; genus JAICYJ01. The sequence goes on from CAWCPM010000008.1 coordinate 52,827, forward strand.
ACGTGCACCAGAAGCTGTGGGTGTGGTCCCCGGAGACGATCGACGACATCCAGACCAAGGCCGAGCTGGGCCGCTACACCAACCGCGGCCTCGGCACCACCCGCCGCACCCCGCACTTCCAGGACCTGACGTTCGTGCCCTGCACGCTTTCGCGGGTGCCGCTGGAGGGCTACCGCGAGGCCTGCGACACCAGCGTCGAGATCGGCGCCCGCCACGGCGCCAAGCCGATCCGGCTGGCCACGCCGATCACGATCGCGGGCATGAGCTACGGCGCGCTCTCGCGCAACGCCAAGCAGGCGCTGGGCACCGCCGCCACCCGCGTCGGCATCTCGACCACCACCGGCGACGGCGGCATGCTCGACCTCGAGCGCGAGGCCTCAGACCAGCTGGTCTACCAGGTGCTGCCCAGCCGCTACGGCTTCAACCCGCACCACCTGAGGATGGCCAACGCGGCCGAGATCGTGATCGGCCAGGGCGCGAAGCCGGGCACCGGCGGCGTGCTGCTGGGCGCGAAGGTGTCGCCGATCATCGCCGAGGCGCGCACGCTGCCGCCCGGCGTCGACCAGCGCTCGCCCTGCCGCCACCCCGACTTCGTGGGGCCGGACGACCTCCAGATCAAGATCGAGGAGCTGCGCGAGGCAACCGACGGCGCCATCCCGATCTACATCAAGATCGGCGCCTGCCGCGTGGCCGACGACGTCAAGCTTGCCTGCAAGGCCGGCGCCGACGTGATCGTGATGGACGGCCTCGAGGGCGGCACCGGCGCGTCGCCGGACTCGCTGATGGACCACACCGGCATCCCCACCATGGCTGCCCTGGTGGAGGCGGTGGCGGCGCTGCGTGAGATGGAGCTGGAGGGCGTCGTCAACCTGATCATCTCGGGCGGCATCCGCAACGGCGTGGACGCCGCCAAGGCGCTGGCGCTGGGTGCCGACGCCGTCTCGATCGGCACCGCCGCGATGATCGCGCTGGGCTGCAACAAGCCGGTCCACATCGAGGACTACGAGCGGATGGGCACCGAGCCGGGCGCCTGCCACCACTGCCACACGGGGCTCTGCCCGGTCGGCATCACCACCCAGGACGAGGATCTGATCGCCCGCCTGCCGGTGGACGAGGCCGCCGACCACGTCACCGGCTTCCTCAACTCCATGACGCAGGAGATGCAGATGTTCGCGCGCGCGTGCGGCAAGAACGACGTGCACGACCTCGAGCCCGAGGACATGCGCGCCATGACGATCGAGGCATCCGCCATCACCGGCATCCCGCTGGTGGGCACCGACTTCGCCTTCCGACCCGAGTCCTTCGCCGACGCGATCATGCGGGCGATGACGGCTCAGACCAGCAAACGGCCACTCCGACCAGAAAGTACCTCACTAGACGTGTCCTTCATCCTGTCCTGTCCCAACTGTGGTCCGCGCGCCGTCGACGAGTACGCGTACGGCGGCGAGGTGACCGAGCGCGCCACGTCGTCCGAGGACGAACGCGCGCTGTTCCACTACCTCTACTTCCGCACCAACACCGGCGGCGACCAGCGCGAGTGGTGGTTCCACTCCTCCGGCTGCCGCGAGTGGTTCCAGGCCGAGCGCAACACCACCCGCAACGAGGTGCTGCAGGTGGCGCGGCCGGGAGAGCTGGCCGGAAGCCAGGAGCAGGCCGGTGGCTGAGCCGCGGCTGGCGCAGCGACAGGGCGAGCTGATCGACCGCTCGCAGGAGGTGACCTTCCAGTGGGAGGGCCGCCCGGTCACCGGCTACGCCGGCGACACCATCGCCTCGGCCCTCTACGCCGCCGGCACGCGCGTGTTCTCGCGCTCCTTCAAGTACCACCGCCCGCGCGGCCTGATGTGCTGCTCCGGCCAGTGCCCGAACTGCATGGTCGAGGTGGACGGGGAGCCGACCGTGCGCGCCTGCATGACGCCGGTAAAGCAGGGCATGGACGTCAAGCACCTGAATGCCTGGCCGTCGCTGCAGCGCGACTTCCTGCACCTGGTGGGCCGGCTCACGCCCAGCTTCGGCATGCAGGTCGGCTTCTACTACAAGACCTTCATCCACCCGCGCCGGGCCTGGCCGCTCTACGAGAAGATCCTGCGAAACGCCGCCGGCCTCGGCAAGCTCGACCCCGAGCATCGCCGCACCGAGCGCTTCGACAAGGTGCACCGCCACGTCGACGTGCTGGTGATCGGCGGCGGCGAGGCCGGGCTGGAGGCGGCCGCCGAGGCGGCCGAGCAGGGCCGGCACGTGGCGCTGGTCGAGGAGGGCCTTGCGCTGGGCGGCCACCTGGCGTGGGGCGGGCCGCGCAGCAACGGACGCCTGGCCGCGCTGATCGAGCGGGTGAACGCGGCCGGCGTCGAGATCCTGCAGCCGGCCTACGCAGGCGGCGTCTACGAGGGGCTGCTGGTGCCGGTCTACCAGGGCCGCACGATGCACCGCTTCCGCCCGGCCGAGCTGGTGATCGCCACCGGCTCGATCGAGCAGCCGCTGGTGTTCGGCAACAACGACCTGCCGGGCGTGATGCTGGCCAGCGGGGCACGACGGCTGGTCAACCAGTTCCGGCTGATGCCGTGGGAGCAGGCCGTGGTGCTGACGTCGAGCGACGAGGGCCTCGAGGCCGCGCTCGACCTGGCCGACGGCGGCGTGAACGTGCTGGCCGTGGCCGACTCGCGGCGCGACGCCGACGGCAGCATCCTCGAGGACGCGGGCATCGAGTACCTGGCCGGCTACCAGCCGTTGCAGGCGAAGGGCTCGAAGGCGGTCTCGGGCGTCGTCGTCACGCGCGACGGCGAGCACCGCACCCTGGCCTGCGACCTGCTGGTCATGTCCGGCGGCAGCGTCGGCCAGACCGCGCTCGTCAGCCAGGGCGGCGGCGGCATCCGCTATGACCGCGACCAGCGCCGCTACGTGCCCGACGCGCTGCCCGAGGGCATGCGCGTCGTGGGTGCCGCGGCCGGCTCGGCTGCGGCCGCAGGCGCGGTGCCGGCGCAGGCGCCGAAGACCGGCTGCAAGCAGGTCGTCTGCTTCTGCGAGGACGTCACCACGAAGGACATCGCGCTGTCCCTCGACGAGGGCTTCAGCTCGCTGGAGCTGTCCAAGCGCTACACGACCGTGACCATGGGCCCCTGCCAGGGGCGTATGTGCCACCGCAACTCCGGCCTCGTGATCGCCGACCAGCTGGGCCTCGACCCTGACGCCCAGCGCGTCGGCGTCACCACCTCGCGGCCGCCGCACAATCCCACCACGTTCTCGCTGCTGGCGGCCCGCGGCTACGAGCCGGTGAAGCGCACGTCAACCCACCACTGGCACGCCGAGCACGGCGGCAAGATGCTGTGGGCGGGCGACTGGAAGCGCCCCTACGACTACGGCGACGGCGACAGCGAGGTGGACGCGGTGCACGAGTCGCTGGGCCTGATCGACGTGTCCACGCTGGGCAAGCTGATCGTGCGCGGGCCCGACGCCGCCGCCTTCCTGGAGCGGCTCTACCCGAACCGGTTCGGCGACATGAAGCTGGCCCGCGTCCGCTACGGCATCGTCTGCGGCGACGACGGCTCGATCATCGACGACGGCACCGTGGCCAGGCTCTCGGATCAGGAGTACTACGTGACCACCACGTCGTCCGGCGCCGGCGGCATGGAGCAGTGGTTCACCTGGTGGAACGCCGTCTGGAAGATGGACTGCGAGATCGTCAACGTCACCTCGACGATCGCGGCGTTCAACCTGGCCGGCCCGCACGCGCGCACGGCGTTGTCCACGCTGACCGACTTCGACCTCTCCAACGAGGCCTTCCCGTACCTGGGCGCCGGGCACGCCCAGATCGCGGGCGTTCCCTGCCTGGTGCTGCGGATCGGATTCGTGGGCGAGCTCGGCTACGAGCTGCACCTGCCCGCCGCGGCCGGCGAGCACCTCTGGGAGAAGCTGATGGAGGCCGGCCAGATGCACAACGTGAAGCCGTTCGGCCTGGAGCCCCAGCGGGTGCTGCGGCTCGAGAAGATGCACATCATCGTCGGCCAGGACACGAATGCCGAGTCCAACCCGCTCGAGGCGGGGATGCCCTGGATCGTCAAGCTGGACAAGGAGTCCGACTGGATCGGCCGCTACGCGATCGAGTGGTACAAGCGGCGCGGCAACAGGCTGACGCTGGTCGGCTGGGAGGCCCAGAACGGCGCCGTGCCGGTCGAGGGCACGCAGGTGGTGGGTGCGGACGGCCAGCCGGCCGGGCGCATCACCAGCTCCCGCTTCTCGCGCCGGCTGGGCAAGGCGATCGGCATCGCCTGGCTGCCCGTCGAGCAGTCCGAGGAGGGCACCGCGATCCGCATCTCCGACCCGAAGGGGTCGACGATCCCGGCCACCGTCACGCACAAGGCCTTCTACGACCCCGATGGAGAGAGGTTGCGCTCGTGAGCACCGTTGCCGATCCGTTTGCATTCCTGTCGCCGGCGGCGGCCGAGGGTGCCGTCCTGCGCACGCCGATGGAGCGAAACCATGCCGCCGCAGGGGCCGAGTTCGAGGACCACGACGGCTGGCGGGTGGCCGACTACCCGTCGAACGGCGGCGCCCCCGCATGGGCGGCCGACATCTCCCACCACGGCAAGATCGACGTGCGCGGCCCCCACGCCGAGATCGACCGGCTGAGCGCGGGGCTGGAGCTGGGCAGGGCCAGCCACGTGGACGGCGTCTGGACGCTGCGTCTGTCCCCGTCCCACGCCGTCGTGCTGTGCCCGTTCTCGCGGGTCGAGCAGCTGCGCACGCGCATTGCGTCCGAGGCGGAGTCGATCTGCGCCACCGACATGACCTGTGGCTGGGCGGGCGTGATGCTCGGCGGCGAGCGGGTGCGCGATGTGTTCATGCGCTCGTCCTCGCTGGACGTGCGGCCGCACCGGTTTCCGGCCGGCGCCTGCATGGCCGGCTCGGTGATGCGCTGCGGGTCGATCATCCTGAACGATGACGGTCGCTTCTGGGTGCTCTGCGGTTGGGAGTTCGGGGAGTACATGTGGGAGTCGCTGCTCGATGCGGGGGCGATGCTCGGCATCGCTCCGGTGTCGGCCACGGCCGTCCTGCGCAGCGAGGTGTCGGCATGATCGGCCTGCTCAGGAAGCACCGCTACTTCCGCGACCACGACCTCAAGTCGAGCTACGACGTCGTCATCATCGGCGCCGGCGCGCACGGCCTGGCCACGGCCTACTACCTGGCCAAGCGCCACGGCATCAAGAAGATCGCCGTGCTCGATCGCAGCTACATGGGCGCGGGCGCATCCGGCCGCAACACCACCATCATCCGCTCCAACTACCTGACGCCCGAGGGCGCCCGGTTCTACGAGGCGAGCGTGAAGCTGTACGAGTCGCTCTCGCAGGAGCTCAACTTCAACATGCTGTTCTCCCAGCACGGGCACCTGACGCTGGCCCACTCCGACCGCTCGGTGAACACGATGATGGAGCGGGCCGAGGTGAACCGGCTGGTGGGCGTCGACTCGCGGGTCGTGTACCCCGACGAGATCAAGGACCTGTGCCCGCAGCTGGACATCAGCGACCATCCCACCTTCCCGATCCTGGCCGCGCTCTACCACCCGCCCGGCGGCGTCATCCGCCACGACGCGGTGGTCTGGGGCTACGGCAAGGAGGCCGACAGGATGGGCGTCGAGATCCACCAGTACACCGACGTCACGGGCATCAACGTCGAGAACGGCAAGGTCACGGGCGTGGAGACCAACCGCGGCACGATCAACTGCGACACCGTGATCTCGTGCGTCGCCGGCTGGAGCACCCTCGTCTGCGACCTGGTCGGGGTGCCGCTCCCGCTGACCACGCACATCCTGCAGGCTTGCGTGACCGAGCCGGTGAAGCCGCTGCTGGACAAGATCATCGTGTCCGGCACGCTGCACATCTACATCAGCCAGTCCGACCGCGGCGAGTTCGTGATGGGATCCGAGATCGAGCCCTACTCGGGCTACTCCAACACCAGCACCTTCCGGTTCATCGAGGACCTGGCGATGCACATGATCGAGCTGCTGCCGATGCTCGGCCACGCCAAGATCCTGCGGCAGTGGACCGGCTACTGCGACGTCTCGCCCGACTACTCGCCGATCATGGGATTGACCGAGGTGGAGGGATTCATCATCGACGCCGGCTGGGGCACGTACGGGTTCAAGGCTTCGCCGATCGTCGGGCTCACCATCGCCGACCTGATCGGCACGGGCGCCACGCCCGAGCTGATCCAGCCGTTCCGTTGGGCCCGGTTCTACGAGAACGATCTTGTGTCGGAGCGCGGCGCGGCCGCGGTCTCGCACTGACATCAGCAAAGGAGCAAAGGTGAAGAGCAGCCTCGAGATCGCCCAGGAAGCCGTCCTGCGGCCGATCATGGACGTCGCCACGGAGATGGGCCTGGAGGAGGACGAGGTCGATCTGTACGGCAAGTACAAGGCCAAGATCGACCTCAGCGTGATCGACCGCCTGTCCGGTGCGCCCGATGCGAAGATCGTGTGCGTCTCGGCGATCACCCCCACCAAGGCCGGTGAGGGCAAGACCACCACCTCGGTCTCGCTGACGCAGGGCCTGGGCGCGATCGGCAAGCGCCCGATCCTGTGCCTGCGAGAGCCCTCGCTGGGCCCGATCTTCGGCATCAAGGGCGGCGCCGCCGGCGGCGGCCTCACCCAGGTGGTGCCGATGGAGGATCTGAACCTCCACTTCACCGGCGACTTCCACGCCATCGCCGCGGCCAACAACATGCTGGCGGCGTTCGTCGACCGCCACATCTTCTACGGCAACGATCTCAAGATCGACCCGTTCCGCGTCAGCTGGCGCCGGGCGGTCGACATGAACGACCGGCACCTGCGCAACATCATCACCGGCCTGGGCGGCCCCACCCACGGCATCCCGCGCGAGACCGGCTTCGACATCGTGGCGGCCTCCGAGGTGATGGCGATCATGGGCATGGCCACATCGCTGCAGGATCTGCGCAAGCGGATCGGCTCGATCACGGTCGCCTACGACGTCGAGGGGGCACCGGTCACGGCCGAGCAGATGGGCTGCGCCGGCGCCATGACCGTGCTGCTCAAGGACGCGCTCAAGCCGAACCTGATCCAGACGCTGGAGGGCCAGCCCTGCTTCATGCACATCGGGCCGTTCGGGAACATCGCGCACGGCAACAGCTCGATCGTGGCCGACCTGGCCGGCCGCAAGCTGGGCGACTACCTGGTGACCGAGGCCGGCTTCGGCAGCGACCTGGGCATGGAGAAGTTCATGGACATCGTCTGCCGGGCGGGCGGGTTCGGGCCCAACGCGGTCGTGATCGTCGCCACCGCCAAGGCGCTCAAGCACCACGCCGGCCTGGAGGACGACCCCCGCAACTCGGCCGCCGACAACCTGCGCGCGATCGAGGAGGGCTCGGCGAACCTGGCCCGCCACATCCTCAACGCCAAGGAGTTCGGCGTGCCCTGCGTGGTCGCAGCCAACCGCTTCCCCGGCGACACCGACGAGGAGGTCGCGCTGGTGCAGAAGCTGGCGCTCGATCACGGAGCCCACGCGGCGGTGCTGAACGAGGGCTTCTCCAAGGGCGGCGCCGGTGCGGCCGAGATGGCCGAGGCGGTGGCCGATGCCTGCGACCAGCCGAACACGTTCAACTTCATGTACGAGGACTCCGACCCGATCAACGTCAAGATCGAGAAGATCGCGAAGCGCATCTACCGGGCGGAGGGCGTCGACTTCCTGCCGGCCGCGCAGCAGAAGATCGAGCAGTTCACGAGCGACGGGCTCACCGAGCTCTCGATCTGCATGGCCAAGACGCACCTGTCGCTATCGGCGGATCCGGCCCTGGCGAACGCGCCGACCGGCTTCCGCATCCCGGTGCGCGACATCCGGCCCTACACCGGCGCCGGGTTCCTGACCGCGCTGTGCGGCGACATCATGCAGATGCCGGGCCTGGGCAAGACCCCGGCCGGCTTCAACGTGGACATCGACGAGGATGGGAAGACGGTCGGACTCTTCTAGCGATCACAGGGACGACCCGTATCTGAGCGCAAGCGTCGCGCAGCTGCTCGACGACCTGGCCGCCCGCACCCCTGCACCAGGGGGCGGGGCGGCGGCGGCTCTGACCTGTGCGATGGCCGCGGCGCTGGTCGAGATGGCGACCTCGTTCGCCTCGGCGCAGGGGCTGGAGGCGGTGCGCGACCGGGCGCATGTGATCCGCGAGCAGGCGTCGGGGCTGGCCTACGCCGACGGCCGCGCCTACGGAGTGGTGCTGGAGGCGCTGCGGATGGAGCAGGGCGAGCAGCGGACGGCGCACCTGGACGAGGCTGTCTCCGGCGCGATCGCCGTGCCGATGAAGGTGCTGGAGCTGGCCTCAGAGGTGGCGACTCTGGCGGCGGATGTCGCCGAGACAGGCAACAGGAACCTGGAGGGCGACGCCCTGGCCGGTTCGCTGCTGGCCGAGGCGGCGGCGCGCTCGGCGGCCACGCTGGCGCAGATGAACATGAGCATGCTGTCGCGCCACGCCGTGGCCAAGGCGCACCTGGAGCGCATGCGCCCGGCGCTGGCGAAGGCCACGCGAGCGCGCGAGCGTGCCGTCACGGCATACGCGCACGTGTAGGTGATCATCGGCGGTCGCAAGGGTCTGGCTTCTGCCCGGGGGATGGTGTCAAACACCGACGCGGCGACCGGGGCATTCCGGCACCAGCGCTTGACGCCCGTCACGTGCGGCGTTACAGCCGAACCGCCTGGTTGAGCCGAAACGCCGATTATTGGAGTCAAACACCGCTTCGGCCCTCGGCGAAGGTTGGGGACAACCCCGTGACGGGTCGTTGCAGTTTCCGGTATGGGGCTACAGGTGCTTCCCGAACCACGCCACGATCCGCTCCATGCGGTCGACGCGGCGGTCGGGTCGTGCGCTCGAGGCCATCGAGTGGTCGCTCTCGGGGTACAGCACGTACTCGACCTCCCGGCCCAGCCGGCGCAGCGCGATGAAGAACTGCTCGTTGTCGGACGGCGGGCAGCGCAGGTCGCTCTCGCCCTGAAGGATCATCAGCGGCGTGTGCACGTTCGACACGTGCCGCAGCGGCGACTGGCGCCAGAGCGACTCGACTCCCTCTGGCGTGAGCGGCTCGCCCAGGCCCTCCTGGGGGTTGTAGAGGTAGCCGACGTCGCAGTTCCCGTAGGACGAGATCTGGTTGGTGACGCCGTTGGACGAGACCGCCGCGGCGAAGCGGTCGGTGGTTCCGGCCAGCCAGTTGACCATGAACCCGCCGTAGCTGTTCCCGTAGCAGCCCAGCCGCTTGGGATCTGCCAGCCCGGCCTTGATCAGATGGTCGAGCACGGCATGGCAGTCGGCGTCGTCGACCTCTCCCCAGGCCCCGTCCAGCGCCGCGATCCACTCGCGTCCCTGGTCCCACGATCCCCGGATGTTCGGTCGCGCCACCCGGTACCCGGCGCCAACCAGCATGTGGTCGGTGGCGTCGGCCGCGTACGGCCACGCCCAGGTGGGGCCGCCGTGGATGTGCAGGATGGTCGGCATCGGCCGGTTCCTCGCGCCGGCTGGAGACAGCACGAACGTGCGGATCGGTCCGGCCGGGCCCTTCACGATCAGCTCCTGCATCACCGGGCGCGCCCTGCCGGCCAGCCAGCCGTCGCCCGCCGTCGTTCGCCGCCGCGGCTCGCGCCCCGGTTCCAGCGCGTACACGTCGGCGCCGTCGTAGTCGTTCAGCGACATCAGCGCCGCCACCCGCTCGCCGGCCCCGGTCAGCTCATAGGCCGTCGGGTTCAGCGCGGGGTCGACCAGCCGCACCAGCCCGTCGTCCGTGACCCGGCAGGGCACCTCGCGGCCCGCGTCCGGGATCACGGTCAGCCGCTCGTCGCCGCCGCCCTGCTTGCCCGCGAAGCTCTCCATGCCCTCGGTCAGCAGCATGCCGGTGCCGTCCCCGGCCACGCGCCATACCAGCGATGGGTCCTCGTCCATGGGCGGGTTGCGGTCAAACGCGATGCAGATCGGCGTGCCGTCCGGGTCGAACGAGAAGCGCGTGACCTCGCCGGGCAGCTTCGAGCGCTGCCGGATGCGGCCGCTCTTGACCTCGACCACGTGCACCTGCGGATCGGGGCGGATCTCGTCGCCGCCGCGGTCGGCGATGAAGCCGATGGTCTTGCCTCCGGGATGGGGGCGCACGTGCGACGCCGACCACGGGCCCCTGGTCAGCCGCCGGGCGCGGCCGCCGAGGGTGACCACATGGACGTGGCGCCGGTGGTCGAGCAGTCCGTCGCCGTCCATCCGCCAGTCCACGTGGCGCAGGACGCGCACGGTCGCGGTCTCGTCGCCTGAGCGCTCCCCGTGCAGGTCATATGACTCGTCGTCGGTCGCCAGCACCGCCAGCGAGCGGCCGTCCGGCATCCACTCCGCCTCGGTCACGCCCCGCTTGAACGTGGTCAGCGGCTTCGGGTCACCGCCGTCGAGCGGCAGCACCAGCAGCTGTGACACCCCGGACTTCTCGCGGTCGGACAGGAACGCCAGCGAGCGGCCATCGGGCGAGAAGCGCGGCGAGGAGTCGCTCCACGCCCCGTGCGTCAGCCGCCGCGGCCGGCCGCTGCCGAACGGCACGACCCACAGGCTCGAACGGTCCTTGCCGCCGACCACCGTGCGCTCGCTGTAGGCGATCCGCTCGCCGTCCCGCGACAGGTCGATCGAGCTGACCAGCCGCTCGCGCAGCAGGTCGGCTGGAGCCAGGCGGGATAGGATGGGCGGCGGCATGGTGCGGAAGTATTCCCGGTTTGCGCCGCGGGTGGCGCGATGAGCGACGTCGCCGAGTTCCTCGGCCGCTACAAGCCGTTCTCGCACGCCGACCCCCAGGAGCTGGAGCTGCTGGCCGAGGCCGCCGACGTGGTGTCGGCGCAGCCGGGAGCCTCCATCCTGATCGAGGACGGCGCCGTCTCGCGCGGCGTCTACGTCGTCCGCAGCGGCTCCGTCGAGCTGGTGCACGAGGACGAGGTGGTCGACGTGCTGGACGTCGGCGAGGTGTTCGGCCATCCGTCGATGCTGACCGGACAGGCACCGGCCTTCACCGTGCGCGCCCGCGAGCAGTGCGAGCTGATCCTGATCCCGGCCAGGCAGGCGGTGCCGCACCTGAGCGGCGAGTTCGTGGCCTCGACCCTGCGTGCGCGGATGATCCGCACCGGCCAGGTGGCGCATGCACAGGCCGACGTCCGCACAGCGCACCTCGGCGATCTGGTGCACCGGCCCGCGCCGATCTGCGCGCCCACCGACACCGTCCGCGAGGCGGCCAGGCGCATGGCCGAGAAGGACGTGTCCTGCATCCTGGTCGACCTCGACGGCGCCTGGGGCGTGCTCACCGACTCGGACCTGCGCCGCAAGCTGGTGGCCGAGGGCTTGCCCTACGACACACCGGTGTCGCAGCTGATGGTCGACCGCGCCATGACCGTGCCGCCCGACCGGCTTGCCATCGACGCCATGATCGACATGCTCGACCTCGGCATCCACCACCTGCCCGTCGTCGACTCGCGGGGCACGCCGCTTGGCATCGTCACCGCCACCGACCTCATGTACCTCGAGGGCCGCACCCCGTTCGCCGTGCGGCGCGCCATCAGCAAGGCGGAGTCCGCCGACCAGGTGGTGGAGGCCGCGAGCTACCTGCCCCAGACGATCGTTGCGCTGACCCGTGCCGGCGTCTCGTCGGTGGACGCCTGCCGGGTGCTGGCGCTTGCCGGCGACACCGCCACCACGCGACTGCTGGAGCTGGCCTTCCAGCGCCACGGGGCGCCGCCGTGCTCGTGGGCGTGGATGGCGCTGGGCAGCGTCGCCCGCCGTGAGCAGACGCTGGCCTCCGACCAGGACAACGCGTTCGCCTACGACGATCCCGGCGGAGAGGAGATCGACGCCTTCTTCGCGACGGTCGCAGCCGAGATCAACAACGACCTGGAACGGTGCGGCTTCGGCGCCGACAACTCCGACGTGATGGCGCGGAACCGCCAGTGGCGGATGAGCAGCAGCGAATGGTCGCGGGTGCTGGGCGACTGCCTGGAGCGGCCCGACCGCTCACACCTGGTGCGCGCGGCCGTCTCGTTCGACTTCCGCCAGGTGGCGGGCGGCCTCGACATCGTGCGCCCGCTGGTCGCGATCGAGCGGCAGGCGCCCCGCCACCCGGACTTCGTCGCGCGGCTGGCGCGCACGGCCACCGACTTCACGCCGCCGCTGGGCCGGCGCGGCAAGCTGATCACCAACGACGACGGCCGCATCGACCTGAAGAAGCAGGGCATCATCCCGATCGTGAACCTGGCCCGGTTCCATGCGATCGCGGCCGGCATCACCGTCTCCTCGACGCTCGAGCGGCTGACCGCCACCGAGGCGGCCGGCCAGCTCAGCGGCGAGGCCAGCTCGGAGCTGCGCGAGGTGTTCGAGCTGCTGCTGGGGCTGCGCGTCGAGCAGCAGGTGGCCCAGGTCGAGCGCGGCGAGCAGCCGCGGAACATGCTCGATCCGCGCGGCCTGCCGACGCTGGCACGCAGCCAGATGGTGCAGGCCTTCCAGGTGATCGCGGGCCATCAGAAGCAGCTCGCGCGGTACGTGCCGATCGGCATGTAGCGCCGCTTTCGACCAATCTCCCTCCAGGTCTTTACAAGCGTCCGCCCGGCGTGGTTCACTATCGCAACACCGGTTACTACGACGCTCGGAGGGAGGCAGTATGTCGACAGTCGAATCCGGCACTCCGGACTACGAAGGTGGTGGTCTGAGCCGCGAGACGAACTGGTGGGGAGCATTCGTGATCGGCCTCGCCGGCACGATCCTGGTGACGGGTATCGCGCCGGTGATGGTGACGACGCTCGGTGCTGCATCGATTCCGCTCATCATCTTCATCACGATCACCGGCTACCTCCTGTGCCTGCTGCTGGCAGAGCTCTCGGCGATGATGCCGGAGCGCACGGGCGGCTCGCCCTCCTACGCGTACGTGGCGTACAAGGACAAGTGGCCGCGCGCGGCCAAGCACATCAACGGCGTCACCGCCTGGATGTACTGGCTGGGCTGGTTCCCGGTGGCGCCGCTGAACATGATCCTGGCGTCGTTCTACCTGGTGGACAAGTTCGGCCTGTCCCAGAAGGGCTTCACGCCCATCCACACGCCGATCGCGTACTGGACGATCGTGATCTCGGTCGTCGGCATCATCTTGGTCTTCATCCCCGCCTACCTGGGCATCCGCCTCGGCACGGTGTTTGCGACCGTGCTGGGCCTGCTCTCGATGATCCCGCTGACGTTCCTGGCGATCGCGCCCATCTTCCGCCCGTCGGTGACGGACTGGGGCCAGCTGTCGGGCTTCCATCAGCTGGACGGCACCAGCTTCTTCAGCTCGCTGAACGGCGAGGGCTGGCTGACCGTGTACCTGGCATACGCGTTCCTGCTGACCTGGAACGTGATCGCGATGGAGGCCGCGGCCTGCTACATCGGTGAGTGCCGCGATCCCGAGCGCGACGCCAAGATCGCGATGAACCTCGAGGGCCTGTACGGCCTCTTCATCTACACCATGATCCCGATCAGCTTCATCGTGGTGCTCGGCGCGAGCGCGCTCAGCAACCCGGCGCTGGTCGACCCGGCCACGATCTTCTCGACCTTCGCCGGGAAGGTGTTCTCGAGCGGCGGCAACACGCTCGACTGGCTGATCACGATCATGCTGGTGGTAGCGCTGGCGCTCTCGGCACTGAACGCCATCATGGGCTGCGCCCGCTCGCTGCACCAGATGTCCATCGACGGCCAGTTCCCGCGCATCTTCTCGCGCGTGAACAAGCACGGCGTGCCGTCGTTCTCGATGGGCTTCAACGTGCTCTGCAGCCTGATCGTCGTGTTCTTCGGCGGCGCGGTCGAGATCTACACGTTCTCGAACGTGGGCTACCTGGGATCGTTCATCCCGGTGCTGATCGGCTACTACCTGCTGCGCCGGTTCCGTGCCGACATGAAGCGCCCGGTGCGGCTGCCGGGCATCTTCAAGTACATCGCGCTGGCGATGGCGGCGCTCTACTTCGTGATCTGGTCGTACGGCGGATACGAGTACGCACGCATCGGCAACACCCGCATCTACTACTTCATCGGATGGCTGGTGGCGCTGTCGTACGTGTTCTTCTACTGGTACCGCGTGTACATCGAGGATCCCAAGTACAGCGAGGCCAGCGAGCCGCCTCCCGCCGCGGCGGCGGCAGGGGACTGATCGATCAGTCGATCCACTAGGGTGGGGGCGATGCTGCGAAGAGCGTCGCCCCCACCTGATGAATCGACGCTCGAGGTGCGCCGGCTGATGGTCGCATCCGAGGGCCGCGACATCCCCTATCCGGTGATCGTGCGGGCGCTCGAGCTGGCGCGGCCGCTCGATGCCGAGGTGTTCGTGATGTCGATCGCGCGGGTCTGGGGCACCAGCCTCGGCTTCCCCAACCCCGGGCTGAAGCCCACCAAGCACGAGTGGGACGAGCAGAAGCGGATCGTGAACGAGGCCGTCGACAAGTTCCAGAAGGCGGGGCACTCGGCGCACGGCCTGGTGCTGGCGACGCGCAAGGGGTCGAAGCGGATCGTGAAGGAGGCCGAGCTGCGCGGGATGGACGCGATCGTGATGGGCGCCGACCACGACCGCGGCCTGATCGGCGACTTCGTCTGGGCGCACGAGCCCTATCGCGTCTCGCGCCGGTCGGGGCGCATCCCCGTCTTCCTCGTGCAGGGGTAGACTCGGCACGGCCCATGCGAGTCCTACTGATCGGATCCGGCGGGCGTGAGCACGCACTGGCGTGGGGCCTCGCGCGCTCGCCATCGCCGGGCGAGCTGCACGCAGCGCCCGGGGAACCCGGGGATCGCAGAGATCGCCACCTGCCATGACGTCGGGGTTGGTGATCTGGCGGCGCTCACCGACCTGGCGCGGTCGATCAGGGCCGACCTGGTCGTGGTCGGCCCGGAGGCGCCGCTGGTGGCGGGGCTGGCCGACCGGCTGGCCGACGCCGGCGTGCTCTGCTTCGGCCCCGTGGCGGCGGCAGCCCTGATCGAGGGCTCGAAGGCGTTCGCCAAGGAGGTGATGGCCGCCGCCGGCGTGCCCACCGCCGGCTTCTCGATCTGCGACACGCCCGCCGCCGCGCACCTCGCAATCGCCGAGGCCGACGGCAACGTCGTGATCAAGGCCGACGGCCTGGCCGCGGGCAAGGGCGTGTTCGTGTGCAGCTCGGTGACCGAGGCCAACGACGCCGTCCGGGCCTGCCTGGTCGACCGCCGCTTCGGCGGCGCCGGCGAGCGGGTGCTGATCGAGGAGCGGCTGGAGGGCGCCGAGGTGTCGGTGCTGGCGCTGTGCGATGGCGAGACGGTGCTGCCGCTGGCGCCGGCCCGCGACTACAAGCGCGCGCTCGACGGCGACCGCGGCCCCAACACCGGCGGCATGGGCTGCATCTCGCCGGTGCCGGGCCTCGACCCGTCCACCGTGGACGAGGTGGTGGCCACCGTGCACCGACCTGTGATCGCCGAGCTGGCCCGTCGCGGCATCGTGTTCCGGGGCTGCCTGTACGCGGGCCTGATGCTGACCGACCACGGCCCCAGCGTGCTCGAGTTCAACGCGCGCTGGGGCGACCCCGAGACGCAGGCGCTGGTGCCGCGGCTGGACGGGGATCTGCTGGACGCGCTGCGCCGCTGCGCCGAGGGGACGCTGCACCGCGCGTCGCTGGACGTGTCCGGCCAGGCGTGCGCCTCGGTCGTGCTGGCTGCCGGCGGGTACCCCGATGCGCCCGAGCAGGGCGCCGAGATCACCGGTGTCGAGCAGGCCGCGAGGCTGACCGGCGCGACCGTGTTCCACGCGGGCACGGCCCTCGAGGGCGGCCGGCTGGTGGTCTCGGGTGGCCGCGTGCTGAACGTGTCGGCCGTGGGCGCCGACCTGGCCGAGGCGCGCGACCTCGCCTACCGGGCGGCCGGGCTGATCAGCTTCGAGGGCATGCAGCTGCGCACCGATGTCGGGGAGCCGGTCCGTGTCTGAGCCGCAGCCGGCGGGCCCCGCGCCCACACCGGTGCCGGAGGTGCACCCGGTCTGGGAGGAGCTCGAGGCGGACGGGCCGCAGGTCGGCATCGTCATCCCCAGCGAGGCCGATCGGGAGCAGATCGAGGCCGCCTGCAACGAGCTGCTGGAGCGCGCCATCACGTTCGAGGTGCGGGTGCTGTCGGCGCACCGGAACCCGCGCGAGGTGGCCGAGTACGCATCCACCGCCATGCTGCGCGGTGTGCGCGTGGTGATCGCCGCCGCCGGCGGCGCCGCCGCGCTGCCCGGCGTGATCGCCAGCTACACGGAGCTGCCCGTGATCGGCGTGCCGATCGAGCGTGGCAACCTGGGTGGCATGGATGCGCTGATGTCGGTCGTGCAGATGCCCGACGGGGTGCCGGTCGCCTGCATGGCCATCAACGGCGCCCGCAACGCCGCCATCTACGCCGCCAAGATCCTGGCCCAGGGCGGGGCCGCCCCGCCGCACGGCCGCTGGACGGCGACCGAGTAGGAGCGCCGTCTGATGGAGCAACGCTTCAGCCTGATCACGCTCGGCGTCGCCGACCTCGCGCGTGCGCGGCGGTTCTACGAGGCGATGGGCTGGCACAGCGACACAGACCCCGAGCTGGGTGTCGTGTTCTTCCAGTGCCCGGGCACGGTGCTGGCGCTGTGGGGCCGTGACGAGCTGGCCGCCGACAGCGGCGTCGTCGACGGCGGCGGCTGGGGCGGGTGCACGCCCGCGCAGAACGTGCGCTCTCCCGAGCAGGTGGACGAGGTGATCGAGCAGGCGCGGGCGGCCGGCGCCACGATCGCGCGACCGGGTGCGCCCACCTTCTGGGGCGGCTACTCCGGCGTCTTCATCGATCCCGACGGCCATCCCTGGGAGATCGCGCACAACCCGCACTGGCGGCTGGCCGACGACGGATCGGTGCTGCTGCCGTAGCGCTCCGAGCCGGTTGGTAGACTCCGAATTGCCTTGATCAAGCGCTATACCCGCCCCGCGATGGGCGCCGTCTGGTCGGACGAGCGCAAGTTCCAGCGGTGGCTGGACGTCGAGATCGCAGCCATGGAGGCGTGGGTCGAGGCCGGAGTCGTTCCCGCCGAGGCCGTCGCCGCCGTGCGGGCAGCGGCGCGCGTGGACGTGCCGCGCATCCTCGAGATCGAGCAGCGCACGCACCACGACGTGCTGGCCTTCACCGAGTCGGTGGCCGAGCAGGTGGGCGAGCAGGCGCGCTGGTTCCACTACGGCCTGACCTCGTCGGACGTCGTCGACACGGCACTGGCGCTGCAGCTGCGCGACGCGGGCGAGCTGCTGGTGGCGGGCCTGGCGGCGGCCGAGCGGGCGCTGCTCGTGCGGGCCGAGGAGTTCCGCCACACGCCCATGATCGGACGCACCCACGGCGTGCACGCCGAGCCCACCACCTTCGGCCTGGTGCTGCTGGGCTTCGCCATGGAGCTGCGGCGCCAGCGGCGGCGGCTGGCCGAGGCCTTCGCAGGCGTCGCCGTCGGCAAGCTGTCCGGCGCCGTCGGCACCTACGCGAACTCGGATCCGCGAGTCGAGGCGTTCGCCCTCGGCCGGCTGGAGCTGGAGGCCGAGGAGGTGGCCACGCAGGTGATCCCGCGCGACCGTCATGCCCGGCTGCTGTCCGCCCTGGCCGAGGCCGGATCGTCACTCGACCGCTTCGCGACCGAGATCCGCCACCTGCAGCGCACGGAGGTGCGCGAGGCGTTCGAGCCGTTCGCCAGCGGCCAGAAGGGGTCGTCGTCGATGCCGCACAAGCAGAATCCGATCGTGTGCGAGCGCGTCTCCGGGCTGGCCCGTGTGCTGCGCGCCAACGCCGTTGTCGGTCTCGAGAACGTGGTGCTCTGGCACGAGCGCGACATCTCGCACTCCTCCGCCGAGCGGGTGGTGCTGCCCGACTCCACGATCGCTCTCGACTACATGCTCGATCGTGTCGTCTGGCTGGCCGAGGGGCTGGCCGTCGACCCGGAGCGGATGCTGCGGAACCTCGAGGCGTCGCACGGGCTGGTGTTCTCGGGCCGGGCGCTGCTGGCGCTGGTCGAGGCGGGAGCCTCGCGCGAGGCGGCCTACGAGATCGTGCAGCGAAACGCGCTCCGCGCCTGGGACGAGGAGACCTCGTTCCGGGGGTTGCTGGAGGCCGATCCCGACGCGATGGCGCTGGTGGACGCGGCCGCGCTCGACCGGGTGTTCGACCTGGAGAGCTTCCTGCGCCACGTCGACGCGATCTTCGACCGCACGCTCGACACGCTGGAGGTGGAGCATGTCTGACGCGCTGGCGGGCCTGCACGAGGCGTCCGGCAAGGTGCGCGAGATCTACAGCTTCGGCGACACCCTGCTGATGGTCACCTCCGACAGGATGAGCGCGTTCGACGTGATCATGCCGACCGCCATCCCCGACAAGGGCCGGGTGCTGACGGGGCTCTCGAAGTTCTGGTTCGACCGCACCGCCGAGCTGGTCCCGAACCACCTGATCTCGATCGACCGTTCGGACTTCCCGGTAGAGGCGGCCGGCGAGCCCGATCTGGCCGGCCGCTCGATGCTGGTGCGGCGTCTGCGGATGCTGCCGATCGAGTGCGTGGTGCGCGGCTACCTGGCCGGGTCGAGCTGGAAGGACTACCGGGCCACCGGCGAGATCTGCGGGCACCGGCTGCCGCCCGGGCTGCGCCAGTCGGCCCGGCTGCCGCGGCCGATCTTCACGCCCGCCACCAAGGCCGAGAGCGGCCACGACATCAACATCGACGCCGCTGCCGCCCGCAGCCTGGTGGGCGACGACGAGCTGTTCGACCGGGTCGAGCAGCTGTCGATCGACATCTACCAGCACGCCGCCGCCCACGCGCTCGAGCGGGGGCTGATCATCGCCGACACGAAGTTCGAGTTCGGCCTCGACGCCGGCGGAGAGCTGGTGCTGGGCGACGAGGTGCTGACGCCCGACTCCTCCCGCTTCTGGCCGGCCGACGACTACCAGCCCGGCCGCCCGCAGGCCGCGTTCGACAAGCAGTTCCTGCGCGATTGGCTGGAGGGCCTGGACTGGGACAAGCAGGCGCCCGGACCGGAGCTGCCCGGCGAGATCGTCGCCGGCACCCGCGCGCGCTACGTCGACGCCTACGAGCGTCTGACCGGAGAGCCCTTCAGCGATTACCTACGACGAAACGGAGTGCCGCCGCCATGAAAGTGACCGTGCTCGTCCGTCCCCGCGACGGCATCCTCGATCCCCAGGGCGAGGCGGTTCGCCGCTCGCTGGCCGGCCTCGGCTATCCGGCCGCCGACGTGCGCGCCGGCAAGGTGTTCGACCTCGACGTGGATGCCGACGACGCCGAGGGCGCACGGCGGATCGCCGACGAGATCGCCGGCAAGGTGCTGTCGAACCCGCTGATCGAGCAGTACCAGGTGGAGGTGGCTGGATGAGGGTGGGCGTGGTCAGCTACCCCGGGGCCTGCGATGACCGCGATGCGATGCATGCCGTCGCGTTGATGGGCGCGGAGCCGGCGCGGCTCTGGCACGCCGATCCCGACCTGGGCGGCGTGGACGCCGTGATCATCCCCGGCGGTTTCAGCTACGGCGACTACCTGCGGCCGGGCGCCCTGGCGGCGTTGTCGCCGGTGATGCACGGCGTGCGCGCCCACGCCGCCGCCGGCCGGCCGGTGCTGGGCATCTGCAACGGCTTCCAGGTGCTGACCGAGGCCGGCCTGGTGCCGGGCGTGCTGCGGCCGAACGCCAGCCTCAAGTTCCGGTGCCACGACGTGGCGCTCGCGGTCGAGCGTGAGTCGCCCTGGCTGCCAGGCTGCTCCGAGGGCGACCAGCTGACGATCCCGATGAAGCACCACGACGGCTGCTGGTTCGCCGACGCGGCGCAGGTGGCCGAGCTGGAGGCCCGCGGCCAGGTGCTGCTGCGCTACCGCGACAACCCCAACGGCTCGGTCGGCTCGGTGGCCTGCGTGACCAACGCCGAAGGCAACGTGGCGGCGCTGATGCCCCACCCCGAGCACGCGGTCGAGCAGCTGGTGGGCTCGACCGACGGCCGCGTGCTGCTGCAGGGGCTACTCGACCTGGCCGGCGTTCCCGCGCCGGCCTGATCGGCCCTCGAGCGCGAACCCGGCTGCCAGCACGGCCGCCAGCAGCGTCTCCTGCGCGACGTTCGACACGAACATCCCTAGTGGGACCGTGGCCAGGGCGGCGACGGCGATGGCCAGCCGTCCACGGCTGATCGCGATCCCCAGGTAGGCACGCGAGATCTGGTCGGCGACCAGGAACAGGGCGGCGCCCGCGCCCAGGTAGAGCGCGCGCACGCGTGTCCGTCGAGCTGTCGGGATGCGCGATCGCGTGGTGCAGCCCGGCGGCCACCGCCACGACCGCGCCCAGGAGCGCCGCGAACGCCAGTCCGAACGGCCGTACTCCCACCAGGTAGCGGCCGTCCGCGACCGCCCGGATGAAGGCCGCCACTCGCAGCTCGTCGTCGTGGTCGCCGAAGTACGCCCACCACAGACCGGCGCTGATCGCCATCCCCAGCGCCACGGTGCTGATCGTGCCCGCGTCGATGGTGTGGGCGCTTGCGCCGATCGCGATCGCCACCACCGACTCGCCGATCGCCACCAGCACCACGAGCGCGTGGCGCTCCACGAAGTGCTTGGCACCGAGCAGGCGGCTCTGGTCCGCGATCAGGTACGGCGACGCCCAGGCAGCGGCCGCCGTCAGCGCCCACAGCGCGTACTGCCAGCCCCCGCCCAGCGCCCCGCCGGCCACGATCACCAGCGCGAACGCCACGTTGACCGGGAAGAAGCCGCGGTAGATCGTGGACAGCCGCACCTGCGTCGAGACCACGAACAGCCCGCCGTGCACGATCACGACCAGCAGGTAGGCGAGGCCGAACGCGAGCCCCTCGCCCTCGAAGGCGCTGGGGATCGCGAGCGCCAGCACCAGATAGCTGATCATCCCCGCCACCATCGCCAGCCGCCGGGAGGTGCGGTCGGGCGGCACCAGGTTCGTGAGCCAGGCGTAGCCGCCGTACATCCACCACACGATCGCGAGCATCAGCGCCGCCTGTACGACGCCGGTCGCCGAGGGCCGGTGCTCGAGCACGGTCGTGAACTGCGTGATCGTGACCACGAAGACGAGGTCGAAGAACAGCTCCAGGCGCGAGACCTCGGTGACCGGTGCGACGCTCACGGCCCCTCGGGCTGCGCGGCCAGCGCCGCCAGCGCGCCCAGCAGCACCAGCGGCGGGAACGACCAGGTGAAGTCGTAGACGCCGGACAGCGCGACCGCGGTCGCGGACACGCCGAATGCGATCCGCCCGGGGTCGCGCGAGGAAAGCGCCGGCACCCCGGCGACCAGCATCGCCAGCAGCGCCAGCGCGGTGCCGGCCGCCGCGATCAGCCCGGCCTCGACCGCCTGCTCCAGCACCGCGTCGTGGGCCAGGCTGACCTGGTTGGAGGCCAGCGCGAAGCCCGGCTGCGGGGCCACGTAGATCGCACGGAACTGCCCCGGCCCGTATCCCATCAGGGGACGTTTCAGCGCCGCATTCCAGGCGGCGTGCCAGACGTCGGTGCGGGTCGAGAGCGCGCCGTGGCGGAGGTGCCGCTCGAGGGCGGAGCGGCTCGGGTGTGAGACGGCCAGCGCCAGCAGCGCGCAGACCGCCGCCGCGGCGACCACCGGCCAGATCGCCCGCCTCAGCGCCGGCACCCGCACCGCGAACAACGCGAGCACCGCCACCGTCTCCAGCCAGGTGACGCGGTCGAACGTGGCCACGGCCGCCGCCGTCAGCACAGCACCGCTGACGACGGTGGTCAGGCGGTCGAGCCGCCCGGCGGCGTGCAGGGCCAGCGCGAACGCCAGCGCGCAGACACAGAACAGGCCCAGCGCCGGCGGGTACTCGAAGGTGCCGCCCGCCCGCCAGACGCCCGCGATCCGCTCGGCCAGCGGCGGGCTGCGCAGGGCCAGCCCGGCCAGCCCGGCCGTGGCGGTCGCCAGCCCCAACGCCAGCACGATCAGCGGCAGCCACCGCACCAGCGCCGGCCGTGCGGCCGCGCCCAGCACCACCAGCAGCGGAAGCGCCGCCGCCGCGAGCGCCGCCGCCGTTGAGCTGTCCCCGCGATTCCAGGCCAGCGATGCCAGATTGGCCAAGGCCACGGCCGTCAGCCCGCTCACGAGCGCGACATCCACGGCTTGCGGCCGCGGCCGGAACCAGGCCGCGCCAGCGACCGCGATCGCCGCGATCGCCAGCTGGCCGCCGCGGGTGAAGCCGCCGTGCCAGAGCACGATCCCGAAAGCGGGAGCGATGACCACCACTATGGGTGACAGCCTGGGCACCTGCGGATGCCGATGAGATGTCTGTCCGCTTTCTGTCTTTGGGGGTTTCTTGATGTCCATCTCTCGCTGGATCGTGGTTCTGCCCGTGCTCGCCGGGTTGGTGGTCACGGGCTCTGCGGTGGCGCGCATGATGCCTGCGCAGACGGTTCGAGACACGGTCTACCAGACCTGTCAGCACAACGGCGTGCATTTCAACAAGCAGGGCCACGCCAACTGCGGCCTGCATAAGGGCTGGTCGGACGTTCCGACCACGGAGGCCGGTGACCAGCCGACCACCGAGCCCGGCCACGGCCGCGGCGCCGTCCACGCACTCACGCACGGCGACCAGGCCAGGCCACGCCAAGGGCCACGGCCACCACGGCGCCACCACGCAGGGCGGGTCGTCGGGCCACGGCGGCGGCAAGGCCGCCACGCACGGTACCGGCCACGGCCACGCCACCACGCACGGCCATGCCACGACGCACGGCGGCGGCCACGGCCACGCCGGCGGGCAGGGCCACAGCCACAAGAAGGGTTAGGCCCTTAAAGGGCGGGTCGGTGGCCGCTGTCGCGTGCCATCGACCCGCTCCGGTACGATGCAGCGGCGCTCGTGAACGCCGTGACGCCACAGCCGCTCCATCGCGCCCTCGGTCTCACCGATGGCGAACGTGAGCGTATCTGCGCGCTGCTGGGCCGCGATCCGAACGACTTCGAGCTGGCCGTGTACTCGCTGCTATGGAGCGAGCACTGCGGCTACAAGCACTCCCGGCCGCTGCTGGGCCGCTTCCCGACCGAGGGCGGTCATGTGCTGCAGGGACCGGGGGAGAACGCCGGCGTGATCGATGTCGGTGACGGCCTGGCCGTCGCGCTCAAGGTCGAGAGCCACAACCATCCCTCCGCCGTCGAGCCGTTCCAGGGAGCGGCCACCGGCGTCGGAGGCATCCTGCGCGACATCTTCGCGATGGGCGCGCGCCCGATCGCGATCCTGGATTCGCTGCGCTTCGGCGAGCCGTCCACCGACCACCAGCGGCACCTGTTCGCCGAGGTGGTCGCGGGCGTCGGCCACTACGGCAACTGCGTCGGCGTGGCCAACCTGGGCGGCGAGGTCTACTTCGAACCGGCCTACGAGCACAACTGCCTGGTCAACGCGATGTGCGTCGGGTTGCTGCCTGCGGCTCGCCTGACATCGGCCGGCGCCACGGGGGTCGGCAACCTGCTGGTGCTGTACGGCTCGAAGACCGGCCGCGACGGCATCGGCGGCGCCAGCGTGCTGGCCTCGCAGGGCTTCGACGAGGGCTCCGCCGACAAGCGGCCCAGCGTCCAGATCGGCGACCCGTTCATGGGCAAGAAGCTGATCGAGTGCACGCTCGAGCTGCTCGACCGGGGGCTGCTGGCCTCGCTGCAGGACCTGGGCGCGGCCGGGCTGGCCTCGTCCACGTCGGAGATGGCGGCCGCGGGCGGCGTCGGACTGGACGTCGACCTGTCGCGGGTGCCGCTGCGCGAGGAGGACATGCAGCCGTTCGAGATCATGATCTCCGAGTCGCAGGAGCGGATGTGCGCGATCGTGGAGCCGTCGCGGCTGGACGCGGTGATCGAGGCCTGCACCCGCTGGGACATCGATGCCACGGTGATCGGCGAGGTCACCGACGGAGAGATCCTGCGCGCGTTTCACGACGGCCAACTGGTGGGCGAGATCCCCGTCGAGACGCTTGTTGACGGCGCACCCCGCTACGAGGTGGAGCGCACGCGGCCGGCTCGCCTGGCCGACCAGCCGCTCGAGTTCGCGCCGGTGACGGACATCGCGGGCGGGCTGCGGACGCTGCTCGGCTCGCCGAACATCGCCAGCCGCCGCTGGATCTACCAGCAGTACGACCAGCTGGTCGGCTCGGGCACCGCGGTGCGGCCGGGCGGCGATGCGGGCGTGGTGCGGCTGACTCCGTCGCGGCGGGCGATCGCGATCTCGCTGGACGGCAACGGCCGGCGCACGTGGCTGGATCCGCGCCGCGGCGGCGCGGCCGCCGTCTGCGAGGCGGCGCGCAACGTCGCCTGCACGGGTGCGCGGCCGGCGGCGGTCACGAACTGCCTCAACTTCGGGAACCCCGAGACGGGCGAGGTCGGCTACGAGCTGGCGGAGGCGATCGAGGGCATGTCGCTGGCCTGCGAGGCGCTGGGCCTGCCGGTGGTCTCTGGCAACGTGTCGCTCTACAACGAGCACTTCGGGCAGCCCATCTACCCAACGCCGGTGGTCGGCGTCGTCGGCGTGCTGGCCGACGCCGAGCTGGCCGTCAAGGCCGGCTTCCGGAGCGAGGGCGATCTGGTGCTGCTGGCCGGCGACGGTGTGGCCGCCCTGGACGGATCCGAGTACCAGAAGCTGGTGCTGGGCGAGGTGGCCGGACGCATCCCGGCTCCCGACCTTGCGGCCGAGGCGCGGCTGCACCGGTTCCTGGCCGAGGCGGCCGAGCGGCGGCTGCTGCGAAGCGCGCACGACGTGGCCGACGGGGGCCTCGCCGTGACGCTGGCCGAGTCGGCGATCGCCGGCGGCATCGGGGTGGTTGCCGACTGTGACCAGCCCTTCTCGGAGGGCGATGGACGGGCCGTGATCAGCGTCAGCGAGCAGGACGCGGAGGCGCTGAACGCGCTCGCCGGCGAGCTCCCGCTGCGGCAGATCGGACGCGTCGGCGGCGACGCCATCGTGCTATCCGGCCAGACGCTGCCGCTGGCCGAGGCGGCCGGGATCTACGAGTCGGCGCTGCCGGCCGCGGTCGAGGGCAGCGGCTGATGTGCGGCGTATTCGGCATCTACGACCCGCTCGGCGCGCCCGACCGTGACGTCGCGCGGCTGACCTTCTTCGGCCTCTACGCGCTCCAGCACCGCGGCCAGGAGAGCGCCGGCATCGCCGTGTCAGACGGCGGCCGGGTGGTCGCCATGAAGGACATGGGCCTGGTCAGCCAGGTGTTCGACGAGCCCAAGCTGTCGGCGCTGCAGGGCCGCATGGCGATCGGCCACGCCCGCTACTCGACCACCGGCTCCACCGCCTGGCGCAACGCGCAACCGGTGGTGCAGCACGCCCCCGGCCGCACCGTCGCGCTCGGCCACAACGGCAACCTCACGAACACCACCGCCCTGCGGGACGAGCTGCGAGGCAACCGGGTACGGCTGCAGTCCACCTCCGACACGGAGGTGATCGCGGCGCTGATCGCACGGCACCCATCCGCACGGCTGGACGACGCGATCGCCGACACCATGGGCCGGATCGAGGGCGCGTTCGCTGCGGTGCTGCTGACCGAGGACTCCGTGGCCGGCTTCCGCGATCCCGACGGCATCCGCCCGCTGGTGGTCGGCCGCCTCGACGACGCGTTCGTGCTCGCCTCCGAGACCTGCGCGCTGGACATCATCGGCGCCCGCGTGGAGCGCGAGCTGAACCCCGGAGAGCTGGTCGTGATCGACGCCGACGGGCCCCGCTACCGGCAGGCCGTTGAGCCGCGCTCGGCATCGCTGTGCATCTTCGAGTTCATCTACTTCGCCCGGCCCGACTCCGAGATGCAGGGCCAGGGGCTGCACGAGGTGCGCGGCCGGATGGGCGAGCAGCTGGCGCTGGAGGCGCCGGTCGAAGCTGACGTGGTGATACCGGTGCCCGACTCCGGCACGCCCGCCGCGATCGGGTACGCCCGCGCCAGCGGCATCCCGTTCGGCGAGGGCCTGGTCAAGAACCGCTACGTCGGCCGCACATTCATCCAGCCCGACCAGGGCCTGCGTGAGCGCGGCGTCAAGCTCAAGTTCAACGTGCTGCCCTCGATGCTCCGCGGCAAGCGCGTGGTGGTCGTGGACGACTCGATCGTACGGGGGTCGACGACGCGCAAGCTGGTGCAGATGCTGTTCGAGGCCGGCGCCACCGAGGTGCACCTGCGCGTCAGCTCGCCGCCGATCATCTCGCCCTGCTTCTACGGGATCGACATGGCCGACCAGAACGAGCTGCTCGCGTCCGGACGCACCATCGAGCAGGTGCGGGAGCGGCTGGGCGCAACCTCGCTGGCGTACCTGTCGCTGGACGGGCTGCAGGAGTCCACCACCCAGCCCAGCGAGCGTTTCTGCCGGGCCTGCCTGACCGCGAGTATCCGACCGAGATCCCCGACGACATGCGAAACGCCAAGCTGCGGTTCGAGGAGCTGGCAGCGGCCGAGGCCGCGGCCGCTCGATGAGCGACGAGGCGCCGCTCACCTACGGCGACGCCGGGGTCAGCCTCGAGGCCGCCGACGAGGTGGTGCGCCGCATCTCCGCCGCCGTGCAGTCGACGCGCACGAAGGACGTGCTGGGCAGCCCGGGTGGCTTCTCCGGCCTGTACACGCCAAGCGCGGGCGACCCCGCGATCGCCGCCGGCTGCGACGGCGTCGGCACCAAGATCCTGCTCGGTGCGGCGGCCGGCCGGCTGCACGGGCTCGGTATCGACCTGGTCGCGATGAGCGTGAACGACGTGATCACCACCGGAGCGCGGCCTGCGTTCTTCCTTGATGTGATCACCTGCGGGCGGATCCAGCCGGACCGGATCGCGGAGCTGGTCGAGGGCATCGCCGCAGGATGCCGCGATGCCGGCTGCGCGCTGCTCGGCGGGGAGACCGCCGAACACCCCGACATGATGGAGCCGGACGAGTTCGACATGGCCGGTTTCGCGGTCGCTGTCGGCGAGCGCCGCGACCTGATCGGCGGCGCCCGCGCCATGGCCGGCGATGCCGTGATCGGCCTGGCCTCCAGCGGCCCGCACTCGAACGGGTTCTCGCTGGTGCGGCGCCTGCTGGAGCGCGCCGGCGTCTCGCTCGACGACACCCCCGCCGAGCTGGGCGGGGCGTCCGTGGCCGACGCGCTGCTGGAGCCGACCCGCATCTACGCCGGCGCCGTTCGGCTGCTGACGGCCACCCTCGACGTGCGCGCGATGGCGCACATCACCGGCGGCGGCATCCCCGGCAACCTGGGCCGGCCGCTGCCCGGCGGGCTCGGCGCCGAGATCGACCTGTCCAGCTGGGAACGGCCCGCGGTGTTCGCCTGGCTGGCGTCACTGGGCGTGGACGAGGACGAGATGCGGCAGGTGTTCAACCTCGGACTCGGCTTCGCGGTGGTGGTTGCGGACGAGTCGACCGAGCTGGCCCTGCGGACGCTGGAGCAGGCGGGCGAGCGTGCCTGGGTGGCCGGCCACCTGGTCGAGGGCGACGGAGTCACCCTGCGGTGAGGGTCGGCGTCCTCATCTCGGGGACGGGCAGCAACCTGCAGGCGCTGATCGACGACGCCGGCATCGACGTTGCCTGCGTCGTCTCCGACCGGGCGCAGGCCGCGGGGCTGGAGCGGGCGGCGCGGGCCGGCATCGACTCGCTGGTGACGGCCGACGAGGCGGAGACGGCGGCCTTTCTCGATCGGCACGAGGTGGGGCTGGTGGTGCTGGCCGGATACATGCGGATCCTGTCTCCCGAGTTCGTGCACCGCTTCTCCGGCCGCATCATGAACGTGCACCCGTCGCTCCTGCCCGCGTTCCCGGGCGCGCACGCGGTCGCGGACGCCGTGGAGCATGGCGTGCGCGTGACCGGCGTGACCGTGCACCTGGTGGACGACGGGCACGTGGCCGCCGACAGCGGGCCGATCGTTCTGCAGGAGGCGATGGAGGTCTCGTATGATGACCGCGCCGAGGACGTGACCGAGCGGCTGCACGAGATCGAACATCGGTTGCTGCCACGGGCTGTGCGGCTGTTCTCTGCCGGCGGGATCGAGGTCCTCGGCCGGCGTGTGCGCGTGAGGGACGAGCATCTGGCATGACCATCCAACGAGCCCTGATTTCAGTGAGCGACAAGAACGGCCTGGCGGGCTTCGCCGCCGGCCTGCACGAGCTCGGCGTGGAGCTGATCTCCACCTCCGGCACCGAGAGCTTTCTGACCGACGCGGGGCTGCCCGTCACCTCGGTCGAGCAGCTGACCGGATCCGCGGAGATGCTGGGTGGTCGCGTGAAGACGCTGCACCCGCACATCCATGCGGCGATCCTGGCCCGGCGCAACCACGAGGAGGACATGGCGTCGCTCGAGCGCGAGGGCATCGCGCCGATCGACCTGGTCGTCTGCAACCTGTACCCGTTCCGGCACGTCGCCAGGCGCCGGGGAGTGACCGAGCCCGAGGTGATCGCGAACATCGACGTGGGCGGTCCGGCGATGGTGCGCGCCGCGGCCAAGAACTTCGATTCGGTGGCGGTGGTGACCGACCCGGAGCGCTACGGGTTCCTGCTGGACGAGCTGCGCACCGGCCAGGGCGAGCTGTCGGACGAGACCCGCCGCGAGCTTGCGGCCGAGGCGTTCGCGCACACAGCCGGGTACGACGCGGCCATCTCGGAGTGGTTCAGCGAGACCGAGCCGTTCCCCGACCGGGTCGTGCTCGACCTGGCGAAGGCGGCCGACCTGCCCTACGGCGAGAACCCGCACCAGCGCGCCGCCTACTACGTCGAGGTGGGAGCCCGCCGCCATCTGCTGTCGATGATCGAGCAGCTGGGCGGCCCGCCGCTGACGTTCAACAACCTCCTTGATCTGCAGGCGGCGCGGTCGATCGCCGGGTCGTTCCAGCTGCCCGCCTGCGCCATCATCAAGCACGCGACGCCCTGCGGGGTGGCGGTCGGGGCCACGATCGAGGAGGCATACGAGCGCGCGCTGGATTCCGACACGGTGGCCGCGTTCGGCGGCGTGATCGCCGTCAACCGGCCGGTCTCGACCGAGCTCGGGGAGCGGCTGGCCGACCAGGTCGTGCACGTGCTGTTCGCGCCCTCGTACGAGCCGGAGGCGGTGGAGGCACTGCGCCAGAAGCCGACGCTGCGGATCCTCGAGGACCGCGAGCGCCGCAAGGCCAGCCCGGGCGAGCGCGATCTGAGACGCGTGCTGGGCGGCGTGCTGATGCAGGACCGCGACACCGAGACGGAGGACAGGGATTCCATGCAGGTGGTGTCGGTGGCGGCGCCCAGCGAGCAGGAATGGGGCGACCTGCAGTTCGCATGGCGGGTCTGCAAGTTCGTGCGCTCGAACGCGATCGTGATCGCGCGCGACCTGGCCACGGTCGGCATCGGCGGCGGGGACGTCAGCAGGGTGGATGCGGTGCGGCTGGCGGTGGAGAAGGCGGGCGGGCGCAACCAGGGTGCGGTGCTGGCCTCGGACGCGTTCTTCCCGTTCGACGACGGGCCGCGCACGGCGGTGGCGGCGGGCGTGCGGGCGATCATCCAGCCGGGCGGCTCGAAGCGCGACGACGAGGTGATCGCGGCCGCCGACGAGGCCGGGATCGCGATGGTCTTCACCGGGCGAAGGCACTTCCTGCACTAGGGATGAAGGGAGCCGGCTGTATACGCCGACGGATGCAGCCGGACGCGATCTGTCTAAAGGGAGCCGGCCCGACAGCGGCGGGCTCCCGCCCGAGTGCGAGCTAGCATTGAGTTCAATCGGCCCGCGCCCGGCTACCGCTGCTCCACCGGTATCACGAACTTCATGCCGGTGTGTGTGGCCGAGATGCGCGCGATCTTGATGTCGTGCATGCCGGCGCCGCGGCCGGCGCCGATCACCATCGCCTTCGGTCAGGTCGTCGCGGCCCTTCGGCCGGATCACCCAGATCGCGCCGTTGCGGGCGATCTCGTCGCGCAGCCGCGCGATCTGCTCGAGGTCCGACGGAGCATCCGCCGCCAGGAACACGACATCCGCCTCGCCCTCGGCGACCCGGTGTCCGGCCCCCACCAGCTCCGCATCTGCGTCACCGACCAGCCGCACCCGCTGCCCGGCCTTCACGCCCAGCTTGTCGGCCAGGGTCTTCGGGTGGGCGATGTCGGCCGCCCACTTCGCGGCCTCCCGCTCGCCCAGCTCCAGCGTCAGCGCTCCGCCGTCGTAGACCACCTCGAGCGCCTCACCGGCCACCGTCGCCGACCGGATCCCGGCTCGCGGCACGGTCAGCCGGAACGGTGAGCGCACGATCAGCTCGTCGGTCTCGAGCAGCGCCTTGGCCTCGGCCTCCTGGCCGTCATGCCTGACCCGGCAGCGGATCTCGCGTCCCATGTGCTGATGCTAGCCAGATCGCTTGAGACGGCCGTGCTGCTTCGCGTAGCGCTCGCCGCGCCGGAACACCGCCAGGCCCAGCGGCACGGCGATGCCGCCGATCAGCAGCAGCGGCCAGATGTCCGGCCACATCTGCGACACGCTGGCGCCGTCGAGGATCGCGTTGCGGCAGCCCTCGAGCGTGTAGGTCGCCGGCGAGATCACCGACAGCCACTGCATCCAGTCGGGCAGCACGGTGACCGGGTAGTAGACCCCCGACACCACCAGCAGCAGGCCCTGGGCGATGAAGCCCAGCTGCGTGCCCTTCTCGGGCGAGATCAGCGGCAGCACCGCCGTCATCATGCCGATGCCGATGAACGACACCGAGCTGATCAGCAGCACCAGGGCGGCGCTGGCGAAGTCGGCGTTGCCGAAGCTGATGCTCAGGAACGCAGCCACTGCGGCAAACAGCAGCGCGGTTCGCAGCACGCCGTAGATGACGGCGAAGGCGCCCATGCCCAGCAGGTGCGACGTACGTGAGATCGGCGCCATGAACGTGTACTCGATGGTGCCCTCCCATCGCTCCCAGGCCACGGTCTCGGTCACGACCTCGAAGATCAGGCCCAGGTACGACCAGATCACGGCGCCGATCAGAAGCACGATGGTCGTGCGGTTCACGTCCAGGTGGCCACCGCCGGCCTCGATACCCTGTGCGATGAACACGATCGTGAGCGTGTTCGCGACCGTGTACAGGAACCAGGCCAGCTCCCACCAGGCGAAGCGCTTGATCAGGTACATGTTGCGCTCGACGATGCCGGCGAAGCCGATCAGCTCACGTCGCAGCGCGCCTCCCTGTTCCGGGCGGATCATGCCGGTACCCCCCTTCGGCTCTCCTCGTCCTCGTCCTCGAACGAGCGGCCGGTTGCGTTCAGGAACGCCTGCTCGAGCGTGTCGGCGTCGTAGCGCTGCCGGATCTGCTCGGCCGTCTCCAGGCACAGCAGCTCGCCCCGGTGCAGGATGCCGATCCGGTCGGCCAGCGCCTCGGCCTCGGCCATGTCGTGCGTGCACAGAAGGATCGTGGAGTCGTGGTGCTCGCGCATCTGACGGATGAAGTCCTGTACCTCGAGCTTGCTGCGCGGGTCGAGGCCGGTGGTCGGCTCGTCCAGCAGCAGCAGCACGGGCGCGGTCAGGAGCGCCCGCGCCAGGGCGATCTTCTGCTGCATCCCGCGCGACAGATCCTCCATCGGCTCGTGCCCGCGCTCGGGCGGGAACCCGACCAGCGCCAGGATCTCGGGGATGCGGGTGCGCGTCTCGCGCGGGCCCATGCCGTAGAAGCGGGCCGAGTAGCTGAGGTTCTCCATCGGCGACATGCGCTTGAAGAACGACGCCTCGACCGAGACGCGGTTGACCAGGCGCTGCACGCTGCGCGGCTTCTCGAACACGTCGATGCCGAACACGTGGGCGCTGCCGCCATCGTTGATCAGGAGCGTCGAGAGCAGCCGCACCAGCGTCGACTTGCCTGACCCGTTCTGCCCCAGGATGGCCAGGCACTCGCCCCGCTGCATCGTGAAGCTGAGCCCCTGCAGGGCGGCGACGCGACGCCTGCGACCGCGCTTGCGCGAGCCGCCGTCACGGCGGATGAACTCCTTGCGCAGGTTGTGGACTTGGACAGCCGGAACGGCGGACACGGTGGATACCTCATCGGTTACGCGGGTGGGCTCGTTGCGACGCCCCGAGGGGCGGACGAGCAGGACGCGTTTGGATTGGGCGGCGGCGCGGGCGCGCCGGATGTCCTCGGCGCGACCACCGATCGTAGCACGGCCGCAGCCCCGTTGGCTGCCTGCATTTATCGCACTGCGATCGGCGATATTGACATCGGGTGGCACGAGATGGAAGATGCGCCGTCATCTTCCACTAAGGCTTTATCTGAGAAAGGGGTACGCATGGCTTCGGAGCAGCGCTCGGATGCCGAGCAACTCGCGGAATTCGGCTACAAGCAGGAGCTCCACCGAACGCTCGGGAGCTTCTCGTCCTTCGCCGCGGGTTTCAGCTACATCTCGATCCTGACGGGCATGTTCCAGACGTCGTACCTCGGCTTCTACTTCGCCGGGCCGGCGTTCATCTGGGCATGGCTGGTCGTCCTGTTCGGGCAGATGATGGTCGCGTTGCAGTTCTCCGAGCTTTCCGCGCACTACCCGCTCGCCGGCTCTGTCTACCAGTGGTCGAAGCAGGTGGCCGGGAAGTCGTGGTCGTGGAACACGGGATGGATGTACCTGTGCGCGCAGATCGTGACCGTTCCGGCGGTGGCGCTCGCCTGGCAGGTGATCCTGCCCCAGATCTCGACCCGGTTCCAGGTCTTCAAGTGCACCCCCAGCGCCAGCTGTCCCGATCCCAGCTTCCCGCTGTTCAACAACCCGGACTTCGCCAAGAACGCGATCCTGCTCGGCATCGTGATGATCACGCTGACCACGATCATCAACGTGCTGGGCATCAGCGTGCTGTCCAGGATCAACAACGTGGGCGTCGCCGCCGAGCTGATCGGCGCCAGCGGCCTGGTGATCCTGTTCCTGATCCATGCCAACCGCTCGCCGTCCGACGTGCTCACCACCACCGCGAACACGGCCAACGTGCCGGTCAACCACGCCTGGGGCTACCTGGGCGCGCTGCTGGTGGGCGCGATCATGCCGCTGTACGTGATGTACGGGTTCGACTCGGCCGGCTCGCTGGCCGAGGAGACGGACGAACCACGCAAGCGTGCTCCGCGCGCGATCCTGCAGGCGCTGGCAACCGCCGGCACCATGGGCTTCCTGCTGATCCTGTTCGGCACGATGGCGGTCAGCGACAAGCTGTTCCCGGCCGGTCTCGGCGCCGGAGGTCTGGCGCTGATAACCAAGGACGTGCTCGGCTCCTTCTGGGGCGACGTCTTCCTCTGGGACTGCGCGCTCGCCATCTTCGTCTGCTGCCTCGCCATCCATGCGATGTCGGTGCGGATCCTGTTCGCCATGGGCCGCGACAACAACCTGCCGGCAGGCGACAAGCTGGCATCGGTGTCGGGCTCCCGGCGGGTGCCGGTGGTCCCGGCGGTGCTGGTGGGCGCGATCGCCATCGCCATCCTGGCGCTCAACATCGCGAACCCCTATGCCGTCACGATCGTGCTCGGCCTGGGCATCATCTACATGTACATGGCCTACCTGGGCGTCACGATCCCGCTCTTCCAGCGGCGGCGCGAGGGCTGGCCGAACAACCTCCCCACCGGCAACCAGGGCCTGTTCAAGCTGGGAGGCTGGGCGATGGTGACGAACGGCATCGCCATCCTGTACGGCGCGGCGATGGTGGTCAACCTGGCGTGGCCGCGGGACTACTTCTACGGCGCCAAGTGGTACCAGCAGTACGGGCCGATCCTGGGAGTGGTGCTGGCGCTCGGCGCGGGCCTGATCCTGTACTACGGCTACCAGAAGGACAAGATGGGCGTCCTGCCCGAGCACCAGGCGGGCGGCACGGCCGAGGCGCTGGCCGAGGTCACGCAGCCCCCGATCCACGGCGGGCCGTGAGCTGATCCATGGCGTGGGCGGCCCGTGGCGGGCCGTCCACGCGATCCCTGAGGAGCCTGTGTGACAATGGACGCAGTGGCCATGGACCCCGAACGCCTGCGGAAGCTGGTCCGCCGTGACCTGACCGTGACCGCCGCCGGCAGCCTGATCGCGATCTGGACGTACAGCCTGGTCGCGGCCGCGGCGTTCGGCTCGCTCTCGGAGCTGACCGCGGGGAGGGTGGAGGTCGCCGTGGCCGTCCTGGTTTCGGCGTTCTGCGTGTGGTGGTGGGCATCGGGGCCGGTCGGGATGATGCGGGACCGGCTGATGGTGCTGATCCCGGTGTTCCTGATCGCGGGGCCCGGCCTGATCGGCGTTCACAACCTGGGCGGCGGCATCGTGGTCGGGATCCTGTCGGGCGCCATCGGGTTTGCGGCCGCCGGCGTGCTGGGCCTGCTCTGGGGCGGCCGCAAGCGCGGCCGCGTCTCCGGCGGGTAGCCCTCCCGCCGCCGCGTCGACTACAGCCAGCGCCTATCCTGCCGCCGTGAGCACGTCCTACATCTACGCGATGCATCGCGTGAACAAGTTCCACGGGCCCGACAAGCAGGTGCTCGCGGACATCTCGCTGTCGTTCCTGCCCGGAGCCAAGATCGGCGTGCTGGGGCCGAACGGCGCCGGCAAGTCGACGCTGCTTCGGATCATGGCCGGCCTGGACGAGCCCTCCAACGGCACCGCCCAGCTGGCGCCCGGCGCGACCGTCGGCTTCCTGCCGCAGGAGCCCGAGCTCGATCCCGCCAAGGACGTGCGCGGCAACGTCGAGGACGGCGTGGCCGAGAAGCGCGACCTGCTGGACACGTTCAACCGGCTGTCAGCGCGCTTCGCCGAGCCGATGTCTGACGACGAGATGGCGGCGCTGCTGGAGCAGCAGGGCGAGGTGCAGGACCGGATCGAGCGGATGGGTGCCTGGGATCTCGAGCGCGATCTGGACGTGGCGATGGACGCGCTGCGCTGCCCTCCGCCCGACGCCGACGTGTCCACGCTGTCCGGCGGTGAGCGCCGCCGGGTGGCCCTGTGCCGGTTGCTGCTCTCGAGCCCCGATCTGCTGCTGCTGGACGAGCCCACGAACCACCTCGACGCCGAGTCTGTGGCCTGGCTGGAGCAGTTCCTGGAGCGGTTCTCCGGGACGGTGCTCGCGGTCACCCATGATCGCTACTTCCTGGACAACGTTGCCGGGTGGATCCTCGAGCTCGACCGCGGCCGTGGCATCCCGTTCCAGGGCAACTACTCGTCGTGGCTGGAGCAGAAGCAGGCGCGGCTGGAGGTGGAGGAGAAGCAGACCTCGGCGCGCCGGCGCACGCTCCAGCGCGAGCTGGAGTGGGTGCGGATGGCGCCACGCGCGCGGCATGCCAAGTCGAAGGCCCGCCTGGCCGCCTACGAGCAGCTGCTGGCCGACGAGGACCGGGTGCAGCTCGACCGCGTCGAGATCCACATCCCGGCAGGTGAGCGCCTCGGCGACAAGGTGGTGGAGGCGACCGATCTCGGGAAGGGCTTCGGCGACAGGCTGCTGATCGAGGACCTCAGCTTCTCGCTGCCGCCGGGTGGGATCGTCGGGGTGATCGGGCCCAACGGCGCCGGCAAGACGACGCTGTTTCGCATGATCGTCGGGCAGGAGCAGCCGGATGCCGGCAAGCTGGAGCTCGGGCGACTCGGTGCAGGTGGCCTACGTCGACCAGGCCCGGGCCGACCTCGATCCTGCCCGCAGCGTCTGGGAGGAGATCTCCGACGGCAAGGACCGGATCTCGCTGGGCAAGCGCGAGATCGCGTCGCGTGCCTACGTCTCGTCGTTCAACTTCAAGGGATCCGACCAGCAGAAGCGGGTCGGCGACCTCTCCGGCGGCGAGCGCAACCGGCTGCACCTGGCCAAGCTGCTGCGAAGCGGCGGCAACCTGCTGCTGCTGGACGAGCCCACCAACGACCTGGACGTGGACACGCTGCGTGCGCTCGAGGACGCGCTGCTCGACTTCGCCGGCTGCGCGGTGGTGATCTCACACGATCGCTGGTTCCTGGACCGCGTGGCCACCCACATCCTGGCCTTCGAGGGCGACTCCCAGGTGGTCTGGTTCGAGGGCGCCTACGACGAGTACGAGGAGAACAAGCGCAAGCGGCTGGGCGAGACGGCCGCTCAGCCGCACCGGATCAAGTTCAAGCCGCTGGCGCGGACGACGTAGGCCGGTTCGGTCCCGGCCGCTCTGCTATCACTCGGGCGGTGAGCGACAACGCCAGGATGCCGCGCGACCGGGAGATCCTCGCGATCGCCGTCCCGGCGCTGGGCGCCCTGATCGCCGAGCCGCTGTACGTGCTGGGCGACACCGCCATCGTCGGTCATCTCGGCACCCTTCCGCTGGCCGGGCTGGCCGTCGCCGGCCTGCTCCTCTCCGAGGTGTTCGGCTTCACCACGTTCCTCGAGTACGGCACCACGTCCCGCGCTGCCCGGCTCTACGGCGCCGACCTGCACCGCGACGCGCTCGATGCCGGCGTGCAGGCCACGTGGTTGGCCGTCGCACTGGGCCTGGCCATGATCGTCCTGATCGAGCTGCTGGCCGCGCCGGCGGTGCACCTGGTCGCCGGCGGCGCCACGCCGGCGGCGGCGCAGGGGCTGATCTGGATCCGCATCGCGGCGCTGGGGGCGCCGTTCGTCCTGATCACAGCCGCCGGCCAGGGCTGGCTGCGCGGCTTCCAGGACACGAAGACACCGCTCTACGTGCTGGTCGTCGCCAACGTCTTCTCGATCGCGCTCTCCTTCACGCTGATCCGCGGCTTCGGGTTCGGAATCGAGGGATCGGCCATCGCGAACGTCGTCGCCCAGACCGGCTCCGGCCTCGTCTTTCTCGTGCTGCTGGTGCGCCGTGGCGCAGACGTGCGGCCGGCCTGGTCGCGGATCGTGGCCCAGCTGGGAGCCGCCCGCGACCTGTCGGTGCGCACGCTCGCGTTCTTTCTCGCGTTCACCGTCGCGGCGGGCGCCGCCGCCCGCATGGGCGACGCCCAGCTGGCGGCGCAGCAGATCGGCACGCAGCTGTGGGGCTTCTGCGCGCTCTTCCTCGACTCGACCGCGATCGCCGCCCAGGCGCTGATCGGCCGCCTGCTGGGCGCGCACGCGCTCGGTGTCGCGTCCGCGCTGGCGCGCAGGCTGCTGGTCGCCGGCCTGGTGCTGGGGCTCGGCTTCGCAGCGGTGTTGGCAGCTGGGCATACGGTCATCCCGGCCATCTTCACAAATGACGACGCCGTCCGCGCCCAGACCGCGAAGCTGTGGCCGGTGCTGGTGCTGATGATGCCCGTGAACGGTGTCCTGTTCGCTCTCGACGGCGTGCTGCTGGGCGCCGGAGACCTCAAGTTCATGCGCAACGTGACCGTGCTGGCGGCACTGGCCGCCTACCTCCCGGTCTCGGTGGCGACGATCCACTACGGCTGGGGGCTGACCGCCCTCTGGCTGGGCCTGGCCGCGTTCATCGCGGTGCGGTTCGGCGTGGGCATGGCGCGCTGGGCCAGCCGGCGCTGGCTGGTGGGCGGCACGGCGATGGTGGACGAGGCGATCGAGGCGATGTAGCTAGCCGTTGCGCTCGCGCACGAGATCCGCGGCTCGCTCGCCGATCATGAACGTTGCCACCATCGGGTTGACCGTCGGCATGGACGGGAAGATCGACCCGTCGGCGATGCTCAGCCCCTCCACGCCCCGCACCCGCAGCTGCGGGTCGACCACGGCCATATCGTCGGACGCGGCGCCCATCCTGCAGGTACCGCTGGGGTGGTAGACCGTGTGGTGCACGGCCCGCCCGTAGGTGGACAGGTCGGCGTCGCTGGTGATCTTGGGCCCCGGCGCCACCTCGCGCTTGACCCAGCTCTTGAACGGCTCCGTCGCCGCCACCTCGCGCGCGATCTTGAGCCCGTCGACGATCGTCTGCTCGTCGTAGCCTTCGGGGTCGGTGAAGTACTGGAAGTCCAGCGCCGGCTTCACCTCGTGGTGCTTCGACAGCAGCCACATGCGCCCCACCGACCGCGACCGCGGGATGTTCGGCGTCATGCAGATCACGTCGTCGGGCACCGGGTAGCCCAGCCGCTCCGTGTTGAAGGTGAACGGCAGCTGGTAGGTGTGGTACATCAGGTCGGGGCGGTCGTCGTTGCCGAGGCGGTTGACGAACAGCGCGCAGTCCGCGTCCATCACGCCCTGCGGCGGCAGCGGCCTGGACAGCTCCCAGATGATGATCGACTCGGGGTGGTCGATCAGGTTCTCACCGACGCCGGGCAGGTCGTGCTGCACCTCGATGTCGAGCGCGCGCAGGTCGTCTGCCGGGCCGATGCCCGACAGCAGCAGCAGGCGCGGGGTGTCGATCGAGCCGCCGCAGACTACTATTTCCCTGGTGGCAACGGCGTCTCCAGAATCCGTGGAGACCGAGACGGCACGGCCGCCGCTCAGGTTGACCCGCCGTACCCAGGTGTCGGTGCGGACGGTCAGGTTCGGCCGCTTGCCCATGATCGGGTGCAGGTAGGCGACGCTCGATGACGACCGCACGCCGGTCTCGGGGTCATAGCCGACGTCCAGGAAGCCGACGCCGTTGCGGAAGGGGCCGGCGTTCCAATCGGGGTTCGCCTGCACTCCGGCGGCCTGCGCGGCAGCCGGGATCCAGTCCTTCAGCACCGGGTTTCGGTCCTTCTCGGCCACGATCTGGTGCTTGGTGAGGAGCTTGTGGTAGTACGGATCCATCACCTCGGGCTCCCAGCCCTCGGCGCCGCGGTCGACCCAGTCCTGCCAGTCGCCCGGGAACGGCTTGAAATAGATCTGGGTGTTGTGCGAGGAGCAGCCGCCCAGCACGGCGGCGCGCGAATGCACGATGTGGGCGTTGCCACGGGGCTGCAGCGTGGTGGTATAGGCCAGGTCGATCGGCCCCTCCAGCAGCGACAGCCAGCGGCGCAGCTGCAGCACGTCGTCGAAGCCGACGTCGCTGGGCCCTGCCTCGAACAGGCAGACGCTGACATCCGGATCCTCGGAGAGGCGTGCTGCCACGATCGCCCCGGCGGTTCCGCCGCCGACGACCACGTAGTCGAATGTCGCATTTTCGGTCATTGCCGACGATCATACAGGTCGTGGATCACCCATTTGGGGTAGGCCTGCGACCGGTGTCTGTGTCACTCTACAGCCGTAAGAAGGGGTCTTAACAGGTGTCACAGGAGCCGTTAAAGGAACGCTCGTCCGTGCTCACGCGGTCGCGCGGCATGGGGGCGTCTGCCGTCCTCGGCCTCGCGGTGCTCGCGAGCTACGGCGCACTTGCTGCCGTCGCACTGAGCGCGGTCGGCGGTGGCAGCGTGCTCTCGTTCCCGGGCTGGGCGGTCGACGCGATGATCCAGGTGAACGCCGCACCGCCGCCGCCCACCCCGCAATACGGGGTCGTGACGGCAACGCCGAGCCCGACGCCGCAGGGCGGCCAGACCATCGTGGTCAAGCCGACCGCACCAGCGGCCGGCACCACCGTCGCGGTCTCCACGCGTGGCGGCGCTGGATCGTCGCAGGGTGGCTCGGGGAATGCGGGCGGCGGCTCAGGAACGGCGGGCGGCGGTTCCAGTACACCCTTCGGTCGAGGTGGTTCCGGCGGCAATCCGCCCGCGCAGCCGCCACAGCCACCCGCGTTGCCGACACGGCACCGCCATCACGCGTGGCATCACCCGCCACGGCACGGGGACGCGCCGCCGTCGCATCACCATCACCATGCGTGGCATCACCCACCACGGCACGCTCACGCGCCGCCCTCGCATCACCATCACCACGCGTGGCATCACCCACCGCGGCACGCTCACGCGCCGCCGGCGCATCACCATCACCACGCCTGGCACCACCCGCCGCGACACGGACACCACCGCCATGGCGGCTCGTCCCATGACACCGGATCGCACCATCACGGCGGGCACCACCACGGTGGATCGCACGGCAACGGCTCGAGCTGAAGCGTCTAGCTCAGATCGCGTCGACGCGCTCGACGTACCACACGATCCAGGCGCCCTCGGTCTTCTCGGCCTGCACCACGCGTGCGCCCGGTGGGAACGGCACGTCGCAGAACTCGCGTGAGAGTCCGCGAACGCCGCCGATCTCCTCGCGGTTGACCATCATGAACGGAATCACGATGCGGGAAAGGGTGGCGACTTCCATGCCTTCGAATCTGACCGGCGATGCTTCCATGGCTGGACTGTTCGCCGCAGCCCGGCAGTCTCCTCGCCGGGCCGCGGGAATCCCTCCGATCAGGTGGCGGGCCGAACCGCTTCGTGATCCGGTCGGCCTTCGCCAGCGCGCGGGCGAGCACGTTGGTGGCGCGGCCCTCCTTGTTGAAGGCGGCGTTCGTCGCCCGGTTGAAGTCGGCGAAGTCGGCGCCCTCGATGATCGCCCCGCTGATCATGCCGGTGGCCAGCGCGTGGCGCAGCTGCAGCGCCGCCTGGTGGAGCATCGCGCAGGCCCTGTGCACCATCGGCTGCACCGGCTGGTACCGCCCCGGCGATCCGGCGCGTCGCAGGGCCGCCTTGCAGGAATCGTCGAAGTCGCGGGACCGCTCCAGGGATCCGCTTGTGACGACCGTGGTTCCACTCATGGTTCCGACCAGCCGCCTGTCGTAGTGCCTGACAGCCTTCAGCCAGCGCCGCTCGCCGGCTGTGATCGGCGGCGGCACGCTGGGGGTGGTGGCCTGCTTCGTGACTGCGGTGGCCTGCGAGCCGATTGCGGCCCCGCCGGTGCCGCCGCCACAGCCGGCCAGCGCCAGTGCGGCACACAGCACCGGGAATGCCCTTGCCATGCGCGTTCGATGTCCATGCATGATCCGCTCCTTGGAAGAGTCAGCGCGTGTGGCCCGAGCATGCCGTCGCGGTGGCCTGGCGCGCATCGGGTGAACCCCTTGCGGCTTCGCATCCGCGCTATCGTGGGCGGCATGGAGCGGTGGCACATCCCGTCGGTCGAGGCATCGGGCCGCCGCGAGCCGAAGGTGCTGTTCTCGACACCGGAGTGCAGGGCGGTCGTGATCGACCTCAGCGACGGCGACGAGCTCGGGGACCACAGCGTGCACGAGCGGGCGGTGGTGGAGGTGGTGGCCGGCGAGGTGCAGGTCAGCGCGGGCGGCGACGAGACGACGTGTGCAGCGGGCACGCTGCTGACGTTCGCCCCGGGCGAACGTCACGCCGTGCGGGCGGCGGGAGGTACGGCGCGGCTGCTGCTGATGCTGGCGCCGTGGCCCGGGGAGGGGCATTACCGGGATGGCGCGGATGCCGACGCGGCCAGGATGCCGTCACGGGGCAGCGCCGAGCCGATCCGCTGACGGCGCTCCAATCGGGGCCTCATCGGCGGTGTAGCGAATTGACGGCGTCCGGGTCTGTATCTGTGACGCCGAAACCAGGAGGATGATTCGATGAGCACGGAGATCAGCAAGAGCGAGCAGGAGTGGCGTGATCAGCTCACGTCCGACCAGTACCACGTGATGCGCGAGA
Organism: uncultured Actinomycetes bacterium; assembly: GCA_963797565.1. Classification (GTDB taxonomy): domain Bacteria; phylum Actinomycetota; class Thermoleophilia; order Gaiellales; family JAICJC01; genus JAICYJ01. The sequence continues at coordinate 94,175 of CAWCPM010000008.1, forward strand.
AGGGGACGGAGCGGCCGTTCACGGGCGCCTACGTCGATGCCAAGCAGGACGGCGTGTACCGATGTGCCGGGTGCGGGGCGGAGCTGTTCGACTCGGACGCCAAGTTCGACTCGGGAACGGGCTGGCCCAGCTTCTGCGAGCCGGCGAACCGCGCCAACGTGCATCTCGACGTGGACACCAGCCACGGCATGACGCGCACAGAGGTCAGCTGCGCGGCCTGCGGCGGCCATCTCGGGCACGTGTTCGATGACGGACCGGCGAGCACGGGCAAGCGCTTCTGCATCAACTCGGTCGCGCTCGACCTGCAGGAGCGCTGAGCGGGCAGGAGTCCTCTCGCCGCTGCCGAAGTGCTGACCTTCCATGGCCGGCATCACGGTACGGATCCCGAAGCTCGACCGGACGCAGCGGCTGTGGCTGCGTTATCTGATCGCTGACCTGGAGGGGGACAGCGATCGGATGCGGCGGGTCGGGCACCTGCTGGACGAGCTTCGCACGCGAGCGGCCGACCACTAGGTCAGCTCGAGCACGTCGCCCTCGACCAGCGGCGTGGCCGGGTCGGGCTCGATCGCGGCGCCGTTCAGGCGCAGCGTGCGGCCCGACAGCTCGGCGGCCAGCGCCGGGGCGAGACGGGCGGCCTCGCCCAGAGTCGCCGCCCGAACCGACCCCGGCCCGAGCCCGGCCCGAAGCGTGATCCGCGGCTGCGGCTCGGCCAGGGCCCGCCTGTAGTCCTCGTCCGTGTTCAGGTTGCGGAGCGACTCGGGATGGGGAAGCGCGGTCGCATCCAACCGCAGCACGTCGATCCCTTCCAGCAGCTGGCCCACGCGCAGCCGGTCGCCGGCCAGCTGCTGCTCGACCGCAGGCAGCAGATCTGAGGCGTAGACGGCGCAGAGGTGGTGAACGTGACCGTCGGCGACCGGCACCGCCGCGTCGTGGTCGCCACGCCCTGTCGCCAGCGCCAGCACCAGATCGGGGTGCAGAAGCGGCAGATCGGTGCCCGAGACGAACACGGCCGGACAGCGGTCCGCGACGGCCCGCAGCCCGGCGGCGATGCCCTCCAGCGGGCCGCGATCAGGTGCCCGATCGGTCACGCGCTCGACGCCCACAAGCGGCGGCAGCTCCTGCCCGTCGGCGTGCACCACGACGACCGGATCGGCGATACGCAGCAGGATCCCGGTGATGCGCCGCACCAGCGTGCCGCCGTGCCAATCGAGCAGCGCCTTGGGGGTGCCCATCCGGCGTGACCGCCCGCCGGCGAGCACGATCGCTCCCAGCCGCGGGGGCTCCTGCATCGTCACCTCCCGGCCCCGGTGCAACACCGGCGCCTGGCACCCGCGTTGCGCCGGATTCTACGAATTCCGACAATTTCGAGCCCCGAAACTACGATATTCGTAGCCGAGGGGCCGTTTGACTGTCGGAATTCGTGCAACACCGGTGCCAGGCGTGGGTGTTGCACGCGCCCTCAGCCCGCCGCGTTCCGGTGGCTGCGGCGGAGCACCCGTGCGTCGCCGACGCGGCGCGTCACGCCGTGCGAGTCGAGCGCCTCGAGCAGCGCCTGTGCGTAGCGGCGGGAGCAGCCGAGGCGGTCGCGCAGCTGGGCCAGGGTGACCGATCCGTGCTCGGTCGCAAGCTCCACGGCCGCCGCCTGCGCCTGGTCGAATGCTGCCCTCGTGAAGGCCAGGTCCTTGCCGGCGCGCACGATCCGGCCGGCGTCGGCCAGGTACGCGGCGGCGCCCTGGTCGTCGGGCGTCAGCGGCGGTGGAGCGAACGGCGCCTCGGCCAGCCGCCGTTCCAGCTCGTCTGCGCCCGCGTCGGAAAGCACGCGAGTGACGGGTGCAGCCGAAGGCTGTTGCGGCTCCGGCTCGCGGCCGCTGCGCGAGGGTGCCGGGTCGATCACGACCCCGCCCGCCACCGTCGCCTGCGGGGCCGTCAGCCGGATCACAACGTGATCGCCCGCGACCGCCGCTACCGGCCGCTGCAGCCGCAGCTGCACCCGCCCGGTCTGGCCCGGCTCGATCGCGTCGCCGTCGCGCACCGCCACCCGCGCGGGCGTCTCGGTGGTGGCGTGGTGCACCGTGACCCGCTCCCCGCTTCGCAGCGCGTGCGGCGCGTCCGCGAGCACCTCCACTTCGCACTCCAGCCGGTATCCCGCCTTCAGGCTGCCCGGTTCGGCCAGCGTGTCACCTCGCGCCACCTGGTCGCGGTCGACGCCCACCAGCGCAACCGCCACGCGCTGCCCGGCCGCTGCTGTCTCCACCGGCGCATCGTGCACCTGCACGCTCCGCACCCGCACCTCACGCCCGCTCGGCATGATCGCCAGCCGGTCGCCGGCGCGCACCGTGCCCGACCACAGCGTCCCCGTCACAACCGTGCCGATCCCGCGCAGCGTGAACGACCGGTCGATCGGCAGCCGCACCGGCCCCTCGTGTCTACGTCCCTCCGCCAGCGCCGCCACCCGGTCGAGCTCGGCCAGCAGCTTCGGCAGTCCCTCTCCGGTTCGTGACGACACCTCCACGATCGGCGCGTCTCCTACCAGCTCCTCCACGCCCATCCGCGCCAGCGCCGCCGTCTCGTCGTCCACCAGGTCTCGCTTGGTCAGCGCCACGACCCCCAGCCGCAGCCCCAGCATACGCAGGATCGCCAGATGCTCGCGCGTCTGCGGCATCACTCCGTCGTCGCAGGCCACGACCAGCAGATACATGTCGATGCCCGTCGCCCCCGCCACCATCGTGCGCACGAACCGCTCGTGCCCCGGCACGTCGACCACCGACAGCCTGCGCCCCGACGGCAGCTGCAGCGGCGCGTACCCGAGCTCGATCGAGATGCCGCGCGCCCGTTCCTGCGGCAGCCGGTCGGTGTCGATCCCGGTCAGCGCCGCGATCAGCGCCGTCTTGCCGTGGTCGATGTGGCCGGCCGTGCCCACCGTCAGCGGCATCTCGGTCACAGCCGGATCAGGTCGCAGTCCTCGTCGCTCAGCGTACGGCAGTCGAGCAGCACCCGGCCCTCCTGCACGCGTGCGATCACCGGCGGGTCGCCCTCCCGCAGCCGCGCCGCCAGCTCGTCTCCGCCCTCAAGCGCGCAGGCGAAGCTGTCCAGCTCCAGCAACGGCAGCGCGCCCCCTCCCACCTTTGCCGTCGTCTCGATCAGCTCCCCGCCCAGCCGCCGGCAGAGCCGCTCGGCCCGCTCCCGCACCCGTTCGGCCGGCTCCCCCAGCGACCGCAGCACCGGTATCTGAGCCAGCGCCTGAGCGGGATTGCGGTACAGCTCCAGCGTCGCCTCCAGCGCCGCCAGCGACAGCTTGTCGATCCGCATCGCGCGCGCCAGCGGGTGACGCTTCACCCGTCCCACGGCCTCGGCACTGCCCACGATGATCCCCGCCTGCGGCCCGCCCAGCAGCTTGTCTCCGGAGAAGCAGACCAGGTCGGCGCCCGCCTCGATGCTGGCCCGCGCCGTGGGCTCGTCCAGCAGGTCGGGCAGGTCGAGCAGCGCGCCGGAGCCGAGGTCGTCGATCAGGGCCACGTCTCCGCCCGCCACCTCCGCCAGCTCCTGCAGCCCGGGGTGGGCCGTGAAACCGACGATCCGGAAGTTCGACTGGTGCACCCGCAGGATCGCCCGCGTCTCGCTCGTGATCGCCTTGCGATAGTCCGCGATGCTGGTGCGGTTGGTGGTGCCGACCTCCACCAGCCGCGCGCCCGACTGGGCGAGGATGTCGGGGATCCGGAAACCGTCGCCGATCTCGATCAGCTGACCGCGGCTGATCAGCACCTCGCCGCCGCCCGCCGTCGCCGCGAGGCACAGCAGCACCGCCGCCGCGTTGTTGTTCACGGCCAGCCCCGCCTCCGCGCCCGTCAGGCTGGACAGCAGCTCGGAGAGGTGGTCGTGCCGCGAGCCGCGCCGTCCTGCCGCCAGGTCGTACTCGAGCGTCGAGTAGCCCGCCGCCACCTCACCCACCCGCTCGATCGCAGCCTGCGCCAGCGGCGCCCGGCCCAGGTTGGTGTGGATGATCACCCCGGTCGCGTTCAGCACCGGACGCAGGCTGGGCGGCCGTCCCAGCCGCCGTGCCGCCGCCTCCAGCAGGCCCTCCTGAGCGGGAGCATCCCCCGCCGCGCGCGCTTCCTGCAGCACCGCGCGCAGCGTTGCCACCACCTCCTGCCGTCCGTGCTCGTCGACCAGCGCCTCGCCCGCGCCGGAGCGCAGCAAAGCGTCAACTGAGGGCAGGTCGCGTAGCGGGTTGGCCGTCATGCCCTCGATTGTAGGGTGTGTCCGTGGCGACGAGACGTCCCCCGCTCTACTCGATGCAGGCAGGTCGTCGCCGGCGACGGCGGCTGCCGGCGGTTTCGCCGCTGCGCGCCGTGCTCGTGATCCTGCTGGTCGTCTTCATCGCGGCCGCCGCGGTGGTCATCTGGCGGGTGCTGCCGCTGACCGATCGATCCGCCGGCGTGATCCCCCCGAGCGCCCTCACCGGCGTCGTGCCGCAGACCCCCGGGAACGGAACCCACGACGTGTCATCGCCGCTGAGCGCGGCCGGCGCCTCCACGCGCGCGCTTCCCGGTGTGCACGTCGCCGCCGGCATCGTCGTCGATGCCGGCTCCGGTCGCGTGCTCTGGAGCCACCGCCCGCACGCGCACCGGCCGATCGCGAGCCTCACGAAGCTGATGACCGCCCTCCTGTCCGAGCGGGGCGGCAGCATCAACCGGCGCTTCGTGGTGACCCCCGCGATGACCGGCGAGACCGGCTTCACGATCGGTCTGCACGCGGGCAGCAAGGTCAGCGTGCATGACATGCTTGCGGCCATGCTGATCGCCTCGGCCAACGACGCCGCCGATGCGCTGGCGGTGCACACGGCGGGCTCGGTGAAGGCGTTCGTCCGCCAGATGAACCATGAGGCGCGGAGGCTGAAGCTGTCCGACACGCACTACTCGAACCCGAGCGGGATCGTCGACGCCGGCAACCACAGCTCGGCGTGGGACGTCGCCGACCTCTCCCGGCAGGTGCTGGCCGTCGGCCCGCTGCGGCGCCTGGTCTCCTCCAAGTTCTACCGCCCCGCCGCGGGCGCGCCGTACGTGAACCGAAACGAGCTCCTGTGGACGTATCCCGGCGCCGGCGGCATCAAGACCGGCCAGACGACCCTGGCCGGCAACTGCCTGGCCGCCTCGGCCACCCGCGGCGGCCACACCCTGATCGCCGTGGAGCTGGGTGCGAGTGGCAGTGAGTTCGCCGCCGCGTCGCGGATGCTGAACTGGGGCTTCCACAAGGTGGCGAAGTGAGCGGGCTGTTCGAGGGCTACCAGATCGTCTCGCCGCCGTTTGACGCGGACGACGGGCGGCGGCTCGCGGAGGAGCTGTTCGGTCGCCGCGGCGAGGCCACCGAGCTGGGCAGCCACCAGGACCGCAACTTCCTGATCACAGGCTCAGACGGCGGCCGCTCGGTGCTGAAGATCGCGAACCCGCACTTCGGCCACGACTCGCTGGAGATGCAGAACGCCGCCATGCACCACGTCGCGGCGGCCGGCCTGCCGTTTGCCACGCCGTTGCCGATCCCGTCGCTTCGCGGCAGCGAGATCGTGCCGGTCGACCGCGACGGCGAGACCTATGACGTGCGCATGACCAGCTGGGTGGACGGAGAGCCGATGACCGAGGCGCGGCACCTCGACGGAAAGGCCCGTTCCGATCTGGGTGCGATCGCCGCCGAGGTGGCCCTGGCGCTGCAGGGCTTTGATCACCCCGCCGCCGACCGCGTGCTGCAGTGGGACCTCAAACACGCACGCGCGGTCGTTGACGGCCTCATCGGCCACGTCGGTGACTCCGCCCGCCGCGAGCTGGTGGAGCGCTCGATGCAGGTGCACGACCTCGCCCTGGAGCGCCTGGCCGCCGATCTGCGGGTGCAGGTGATCCATGGCGACGTGACCGACTTCAACGTGGTCGGCCGCCGCGACGGCGACGGCCGGCTGATGCCGTGCGGCCTGATCGACTTCGGCGACATGACGCGCAGCTACCTGGTGGCCGAGGCGGCGGTCGCGGCGGCCTCGCTGACCTGGCACGACCCGGATCACGCGCTGGCCGTGATCGTCGACGTCGTCTCGGGGTTTCACGCGCGCCTGCCCCTGACCGAGGCCGAGCTGGCGGCGGTGTTCCCGCTGGTGCTGGGACGCGCGGCCGGCGGCGCCGTCTCCACCTGGCAACAGGCCATGGCCGAGCCCGGCAACCGCTACGCGAATGATCTGATCGAGATCGACTGGGGCTCGCTGGCCGCCGTCGCAGCCGTCGACGCCGACCTGGCCGAGGCCGCCTGCCGCGCCGCATGCGGCATGGATCCGCACCCGGCATCGGCCGCCCTCGGGCGCCATCTTGCCGGGCTCACGCTGGTGCCGCCGATCGACCTGAGGGGCCGTGTGCCGAGGCTCGTCGACCTGGCCGTTGCCTCTCCTGAGTACGCCCATGGCGAGTGGGAGACCGCCGCCGGCGTCGCCGCTGCGGCCGCTGTCGATGCCGGTAAGCTGGCGGTCGGGCGCTACGGCGAGGCGCGGCTTCACCGCTCCGGGCGGCCTGCCGCCGTCGCGCCGGCCACCGTGCACCTGGGGGTCGACCTGTTCGCCGATGCCGGCGAGCCCGTGCGCTGCCCGCTCGATGCGCGCGTTGTCTCAAGTGGCGACGACCGCGTCACGCTGGAATCAGACCTGCCCGGCCACGGCAGCTACCGGATCGTGCTGGAGGGGATCACACCGGCCGAGCCGCTGACCGCCGGCGCGGGGGAGCTGCTCGGCACCGTCGCGGAGTCCCCGGGCCGGCCGCTGCCGCACCTGCACATCCAGCTCGCGCTGTGCGACGCCGACCCGCCGCCGGGCTGGGCGCGACCCTCGCAGCGGGAGGCGTGGATGAGCCTCTGCCCCGACCCCTCGGCGCTGGCCGGGATCAACGCGGAGGCACCGGCTCCCGCCCGCGACGCCGTCTTCGACATGCGCGCCGGCGTGGTTGCCAGCGCCCAGCTCCTGTACTACCGACACCCGCCGCGGATGGTGCGCGGGTGGCGGCACCGCCTCTACGACGAGGACGGCCGCCCCTACCTGGACATGGTCAACAACGTGGCGGTGCTGGGGCACAGCCACCCGGCCGTGGCCGCGGCCGCGCAGCGTGCCCTGCGGCTGCTGAACACGAACTCGCGCTTCCTGTACGACGGCATGTCACGGTTCGCCGCGCGGCTGGCCGAGCTGCTACCGGATTCGCTGGACCGGGTGTTCCTGGTCAGCACCGGCAGCGAGGCCAACGACCTGGCGCTGCGCCTGGCCCGAACCTACACCGGCCGCCACGACGTGATCGCGGTGGCCGGCGCCTACCACGGCTGGACGACCGCCACCTACGACGTCGGCACCTCGCTGTTCGACAACCCGGCCGCTGCCCTGGAGCCGCCGCCGGGCCTGCGGGTCGTGCCCCAGGCAAACACCTACCGCGGCGCGTACGGGCTCGACGATCCGCAGGCCGGCGCCCGCTACGCGGAGCCGGTGCGCGATGCCGCCGAGGGGGCGGCCGCGTTCATCTGCGAGCCGGTGCTGGGCAACGCGGGAGGCGTGCTGGCCCCGCCCGGCTACCTCGAGCATGCCTTCCGGTACGTCCGCGAGGCCGGCGGCGTCTGCATCGCCGACGAGGTGCAGGTGGGCTACGGGCGCCTGGGCGAGTGGTTCTGGGCGTTCCAGCAGCAGGGCGTCGTGCCCGACATCGTCACCATCGCGAAGGCGACGGGCAACGGCCATCCGGTCGGCGCCGTCATCACCACCGAGCCGATCGCCGCAGCCTTCCACCGCAACGCCGGGTTCTTCAGCTCCGTCGGCGGCTCGCCGCTTTCGTGTGAGATCGGCATCGCCGTGCTGGACGCCATCCGCGACGAGGGTTTGCAGGAGAACGCGGCGCGGGTCGGATCGCACCTGCGCGGCCGCCTGCTGGAGCTGGCCCAGCGCCACCCGCTGATCGGGGCGGTGCACGGCAGCGGGCTGTACCTGGGCGCCGAGCTGGTGCGCGACCGCGAGGCGGCCACTCCGGCGTCCGCCGAGGCCTACGCGCTGTGCGAGCGCATGCGCGAGCTGGGCGTGATCGTGCAGCCGACCGGCGACCACGAGAACGTGCTCAAGATCAAGCCGCCGCTCTGCATCGAGCTCGAGGACGCGGACATGTTCGCCGACACGCTCGACCGCGTGCTGACCGACGGCTGGTAGCCGCCGGGAGCTAGAAGCCGCGGTGCAGGTAGCTGGCCTCCATGCCCAGCACCAGCAGCCCGATCAGCCCGATGTAGACGACCCCGATCGTGAGCCGCTGGCGCCAGGGGGTGGCGTAGTAGGCCTGTGCCTGCGGATCGTTGCGGTGTCCCCAGCGGTGGAACAGCTCGTAGCAGCCCAGCACCGCGATCACCAGGATCAGCGGGTTGGGGTGCCAGAAGAACAGCAGCGCCACCACGAACACGCCGACGAACCAGAACGCCGGGTGAAACGCCGCCGCGGCCCGCCCGCCGTCCAGCGGCACCACCGGGATCAGGTTGAACAGGTTCAGGAAGAACGCGGTGTAAGCGACCGCCCGCAGCAGGTCGCTGTCGGTCGCGACCGCCGCGGCCAGGCAGACGCGGCGCCCCGAGCGTACCCAGCACCGGGCCGGCCAGGCCCACCTTGGCCTCGGCCCAGGCGTTCTTCGGCATCTCCTTCATGCCCACGAACGCGCCCAGGAAGGGGATGAACATCGGCGCCGAGGCGGGCACGCCCTCGCGTCGCAGCTGGATCACGTGGCCCATCTCGTGCACCATCAGAAGCACCATGAACCCGAGCGCGAACCGCCAGCCCCAGATGCTGGTGTAGGCCGCCAGGGAGACCAGGAACGTGGCGCTGAATGCGAACAGCTTGACGTTCTTGAGGACGAGCAGCAGCGGCCAGGCGACCTTCCAGATCAAAAGCGCCATGCCGGTGAAGGGCGCCAGCAGGCGCTTCAGCCAGTGCTTCTGCTGCTGCGGCGGCGGCTCGATCGAGGCCGGCGGCAGCGGATCGAAGTGCTCGGAGTCCCAGCTCATCCGCTGCCCTCCCGCCCGATCCACTCCTCGCCGCCCTCGAACACCTCTTTCTTCCACACCGGAACCGTCTGCTTGAGCGTGTCGATGGCGTCGCGGCAGGCGTCCAGGGCCGCGCCGCGGTGCGGCGCCGACACGGCGATGATCACGCTCGCCTCGCCGATCGGAACGTGGCCGGTGCGGTGGCCCATCGCCACCCGCGTGACGCCGTGGCGCTCGATCACACCTTCCGCGATCCTGGCCATCTCGGCCTCGGCCATCTCCGGATAGGCGTCGTACTCGAGGTGTATGACGGCGCGACCGCGGCTGTGGTCGCGGGTGGTGCCGATGAAGGTCGCGATGGCTCCGTCTCCCGGGTCGCCCACCTCGGCCACGATCGCGGCCAGGTCGAGCGGCTCCGGCTGGACGCGGAAGCCGCCACCCGACACGGGCGGGATCACCGCCACCTCGTCGCCGTCCTGCAGCGGCTGGCCGCGGTCGGCGTACTCGCGGTTCCGGGCATAGGCGATCCCGGGCGGCTCGTCGCCGAGGGCCAGCGCCGGCCACACGTCGCCGATGCAGGAGCCGCCGTCCAGCTCGATCTCGCGCACGCCCTCGCCCGCGCGCTCGCGCAGTGCTGCGAACAGCCTCACCGTGATCCTCATACGCACAGCGTACTTGTCGGCAATTTCACGCATCTTGCGAAGTTTTTCGCTGCGGCCCTGTCAACCCCGCTGCGGCGGCTGGTAGGTTCTCGCGCACAGAGCCCCGGACGCAGATGCGGCTCCGTTGGAGGCTCGGGAGCACCGGTTCGCCGGACACCCGAGCCGATGAAGGCGGAGGACGCGGCAGCCGGGGCTCTCGCATGTCTAACATCACGCGATGGCGGACGACGAGCAGCGGCGCACCGACTCCGGTATCCCCGTGCGTCCGTTCTACTCGGACGCCGACGGCGCCGACCGCCCCGACCCCGGCAGCTACCCGTACACGCGTGGCGTGCGCAGGGATGGCTACCGGCAGCGTGCCTGGACGATGCGCCAGTACGCCGGCTTCTCCTCTGCCGAGGAGACCAACACCCGCTTCCGGCTGCTGCTGGACCGGGGGCAGACCGGTCTGTCGGTGGCCTTCGACCTGCCCACCCAGCTGGGCCTCGACTCCGACCACCCGCTCGCTCGCGGCGAGGTCGGTCGCACCGGTGTCGCGATCGACTCGATCGAGGACATGCGGCTGCTGATGGCCGGGATCCCGCTCGGCGACGTCTCGACGTCGATGACCATCAACGCGCCCGGCTCGCTGCTTCTGCTGCTCTACGAGCTGGTGGCCGAGGAGCAGGGCGTCGCCTCGGAGCGGCTGTCCGGCACGATCCAGAACGACATCCTGAAGGAGTACATCGCCCGGGGCAACTACATCTTCCCGGCCCGGCCCAGCATGCGGCTGACCGTGGACACCTTCCGTTACTGCACTGAGCGGCTGCCGCGCTGGAACACGATCTCGATCTCGGGCTACCACATCCGGGAGGCGGGCTCGACGGCCGCCCAGGAGCTGGCCTTCACCATCGCCAACGGCATCGCCTACGTGCAGGCGGCGGTGGACGCGGGCCTCGAGGTGGATGCGTTCGCGCAGCGCCTGTCCTTCTTCTTCAACGCGCACAACGACTTCTTCCAGGAGGTCGCCAAGTTCCGCGCCGCCCGCATGCTGTGGGCCGAGCTGATGCGCGAGCGCTTCGGAGCCGGGGATGAGCGCAGCCTGATGCTGCGCTTCCACGCCCAGACCGGTGGCTCCACCCTGACCGCGCAGCAGCCCGAGAACAACATCGTACGGGTTGCGATCCAGGCCTTCTCGGCGGTCTGCGGAGGCGGCCAGAGCCTGCACACGAACGGGTTCGACGAGGCGCTGGCGCTGCCCACCGAGCGCAGCGCAACGATCGCGCTGCGCACGCAGCAGATCCTGGCAACCGAGGCCGGCGGCACGAGCACCGCCGATCCACTGGGCGGCAGCTACTACATCGAGGCGCTGACCACCGCGCTGGCCGATCAGGCGCGTGAGCTGATCGCGGAGATCGACCGGATGGGCGGCGCGGTCGCGGCCGTCGAGCAGGGCTGGGTGCAGGATCAGATCGAGCAGGCCGCGTTCGCCCACCACCGCCGCGTGCAGTCCGGCGAGGAGGTGATCGTCGGCGTCAACCGGTACACCGAGGGCAGCGGCGAGCAGATCGAGCTGCACACGATCGACCCCGAGGCGGAGCGGCGGCAGGTCGAACGCACCCAGGCGTTGCGGGCGCGGCGTGACGCCGGTTCGGTCGAGCAGGCTCTGGCCGAGGTCGGCCGCGCAGCCGCCGGCGAGGACAACCTGCTGCCGCCGATGCGAGACGCGTTGCGCGTCGAGGCAACGGTGGGCGAGGTGTGCGAGGTGCTTCGCGGTTCCTGGGGCACGTACGACGCCCACGGGGCGCGCGGATGAGCGCTCCCCGCGGCGCCGCGGACGGCGCCTTCTTGGTACCTTGACCGCGATGGACGACCAGCGCTTCGCCTTCATGCTCGGCACCGGCCGCTGCGGCTCGACGATCGTCGGCCAGGTGGTCGCGATGCACGATCAGGTCGGGTTCATCGCGAACGTGGACGACCGGTTCGCCGGCCTCAACCGCAAGGGCCGGATGAACAACCGAATCTACCGCGCCCTGCCGGCGCCGCTGCAGAAGCAGGGCGGCCGTCGCGGCGGCGCCTCCAGCGGCCGCCTGGCCTCCGGCGTGCGGAGCGTCGCCATGACGCCGTCCGAGGGCTACCGGCTGCTCGACCGGCACGTCTCGCCGATGCTGTCGGCGCCGGTGCGCGACCTGGTCGCCGAGGACGCATCGGAGTGGCTTTCGAGGCGGCTGCGGACGTTCTTCGAGCGCCGCGCGGCGGCGCAGGGACGGCCGCTGTTCCTGCACAAGTTCACCGGCTGGCCGCGCGCCGGCCTGCTGCATGCTGTGTTCCCCGAGGCACGGTTCGTTCACGTCGTCCGCGACGGCCGCGCGGTGGCCTGCTCGCTCGTCCAGCAGCCCTGGTGGGACGGGTTCAGAGGCCCCGGTGGCTGGAGCTTCGGCCCGCTATCGGACTCAGACGACGCGCTCTGGCATGAGTCGGGCCGGTCGTTCACGGTGCTGGCCGGCCTCGAGTGGAAGCTGCTTATGCAGGCGTTCGCCGAGGCCCAGGCGCTGATGCCGGCCGAGAGCTGGCTGGAGCTGCGCTACGAGGACGTCGTCGAGCGCCCCCGCGAGCAGGTGCAGCGGCTGCTCGAACACCTCGGCCTGGAGTGGACGCCGGGCTTCGAGCGGTCGTTTGCCGCCCTCGAGTTCGCTCCCGACCGGGCCGGCGCCTACCGGGACGAGCTCTCGGCGCGCGACGTCGAGATGCTCGACCGGGCGCTGGCGCCGGCGCTGCACGATCACGGATACAGCGCCGGCGAGTGACCCAGGAGGCAGCGACCGGCCGGCTCCAGAACCTGTCCCTGGCCGGGCCGGCCGGCCTGCTGCTGGCGCTGGTGCCGGTGGCCGCGGCGCTGCGCCTGACCGCCAACGGCGGCGGATACACCATCGACGAGTGGGGGATCTGGGGCGCCGCCACGGTGATCGCGGCAGGTGTGGCGCTGGTCAGCCAGCCCGTCACCCGGCTCTCGGGCGTGCAGCGCGTGCTGCCGCTGTCGTTGCTCGGTCTGGCGCTCTGGAGCTACGCCTCGATCCACTGGGCGGCGTGGCCGCAGAGCGCCCTCGTCGAGGCCAACCGCTACCTGGTCTACGCGGCCGCCGTGACGCTGGTGCTGGTGGCGCTGCCGGGCCAGCGCTGGCGGCGGCTGCTCGTGGCCTTCGTCGCGGCCTGCACCGTGCTGCCCGCCTTGCAGGTGGCGTTACAGCTGTGGCACTCGCCGAACGCGCTGGCCCGCTTCGAGGGCGGCCGGCTGGTGGCCGGCGTCGGCTACGGCGGCGGCCTGGCGGCGGCGGTTGCGATCGGGTTCTGGCCGCTGGTCGCATTCGCCTCCGACCGCTCGACGCCGCGGCCGATGCGCCCGTTCGCCGCGGCCGGCGCCGGCCTGGTGCTGGCCACCGTCGTCCCGACGGAGGCGCGTGCCTCGGTGTGGGCGCTGGTGCTGTCGGCGATCGTGTTCTTCGCGCTGTGCCCGTCTCCGATCCGCAGCGGGTCGATCGCCGCCGGGGCGCTGCTGCCGACGCTGGGGCTATGGCACCACCTGAACGGCGTGTTCGCGTCCTCCGGCGTCTCCCAGGCGCACACCGTGGGCGTGTCGATCATGCTGGTGGGCCTGGTCGCGGGCACCGTCGGCCTGGCACAGGTGGTGCTGGACGAGCTGGTGACGCTGCCGCCGGTGGCGCGCCGTGCGGTGGCCATCGCCGCGCTCGTGTGGCTGGTGCTGGTGCTCGCACTGGGCAGCGTGGCGGCCTTCGCCGTCACCGACGGGCACCCCGTCGCGTGGGCGCGGCACACGCTCCAGCGGACAGTCGACAGGGTGGGCACCGAGGGCGGGCAGGCTGCCGGCGCCGGCCAGGCCGGCAGCCGCTTCGGGTCGCTGGACACCGGTCGCTACGACCTCTGGAAGGTGGCCGCGCGAGGGTTCCGCGAGCGTCCGGCTGAGGGCTTCGGCGCGGGCAACTTCGGCTACCTGAACGTGCTGATCGGCCGGCCCTTCCTGTTCCCCTACCAGGCTCACAGCCAGCTGCTCGAGGTGGCGGCGACGCTCGGATTCCCGGGGCTGGCGCTGTACCTGGCGGCGCTGCTTCTGCCGATCGGCGCCTGTATCTGGCTGCGCGCCTCGCGCACCCAACCGAAGACCGACCAGCTGCTGGCCGCCGGCATCGGCGGTGCGCTCGGCTACTTCGCCGTGCATGCCCAGGTCGACTGGATCTGGCAGCTGTCCTCCTGCGCCCTGCCGGCGCTGCTGCTCGCCGCGACGGCTGTGGCGATGCTGCCTCCCGGCCGGGAGCGGCCGCGGTCGCTGGTGACCGGCGGCGCAGCCCTGCTGGCGTCGGTGCTGGCGGCCGCCGTCCTGATCGTTCCGGCCACCCTCGCTCAGACCTACCTGGACCGCTCCTACGACGAGCCGGCCGCAGCCGCCCTCAGCGACGCGCACCGTGCCGGGCGGCTCGACCGGCTCTCCGGCCGCCCCGACCTGGCCGCCGCCCGCGCGCTGCTTCGCACCGGCGACACCGCGGGCGCGCTGGCGGCCGCCCGCCGCGCGGCGGGCGCCGAGCCGAAGTTCTGGGTGGCCTGGCAGATGCTGGCCGAGACGGCGGCGCGTGAGGCGCAGCAGAGGTCGGCACTGGCGGCGCGTGCACGGGTGCGGCTGCTCGCTCCGCGGCTGCCGCTCGAGCTCCGGGCCGAGGTGCCGGGGCCGAGCTTCGACCATTATTGACGCGTGTAGCCTTCATGGGTGGGCCGTTTGACGTGTCTTGTGCTGCTCGCAGCCGCGCTGCTGCTGACGTCGTGCAGCGGATCGTCCGGCGCCGGCTCCGGCTCGGTGCCCGCTTCGACCGTGATCGACACGTCGCCTTTTGTGACAACATCGGGTGATCAGTTCGTCGGCCGGGACGGACAGCCCGTGCAGCTGCGCGGGTTCGACATCCACACCATCGACCCCGCCGTGTACCAGGAGGCTGTCACCCTCGGTGCCAACTTCATCCGCGTGACCACCCCCTGGAGCGACTACGAGACGGTGCCGCCAACCGGCGACGTGCACCACTGGGATAGGCACGCCTGGCACAGCTGGACCAGCTGGTGTCGTTCTGCAACGAGCACCACATCAACCTTTTGCTCGACTTCCACCAGTACGGCTGGTCGCCGTACTTCGCAGCCGTGCAGCGCGGCGGCCGCGCCAACGGCATCCCGGCCTGGTTCTACGAGAACGGCCGCTACCCCGCGACCCTGCGCGGCCTGAACCAGGCAAAGGAGCAGTTCTTCACCGACCCCGAGGGGGCTGCGCTCTACGGCGACTTCGCGGCCATGATGGCCGAGCGCTACCGGCACTCGCCCAGCGTGATGGGCTACGAGATCATGAACGAGCCAGACACCGGCGCGCTGCCCCGCGACCATGCCACGACGCAGCTGGTGGTGCGCTGGGAGGCGCAGGTGCTGGGCCGGTTGCAGGCGGTTGACGACACCCGCACGACGGTCTTCATGCTGCGCGGCGGCCCCAGCATGGGCGCCCTGCACGCCAACCTGGCCGACTTCGGCCCGCTCGACCATCTTGCGCTCGACGTCCACGACTACTTCGCCGGCACCGGCGGCAGCGGCTACAAGCCGAACGGCGAGAACGTCAGCTCCCAGTACACCTCGACCCTGCAGGGAGCGCCGTACACCGGCACCGTCGCCAGCCAGGCCGCCTACCTGGACGTGGGCGTGCGGGCAGCCCGCCGCTTCGGGGTGCCGCTGATGGTGGGCGAGTGGGGCGCGTTCCGGACGATGCCCGGCATCGAGGTCTACCAGTCGCAGATGGTCAGATTGCTCGACTCGATGGGCATCAGCTGGGCGCGCTGGAGCCTCGACCGCGCCGAGGAGCTGAGCGTGTTCAACCGCGACGGCTCGCTGACCCCGGCGGCGACCCAGCTTCAGCAGCTGCTGCACTCCCCGCCGGTGACCACGTCCCCCTGACCTAGCTGGCGCCGCGCGTGCGGCCCATCAGGGCCGGGATGGTGCGGGCGACCAGCTTGATGTCGCCCCAAAGCGTCCAGTTGGTGACGTACAGGTAGTCCAGCACGAGCATCTCCGAGAACGGGATCTCGCTGCGCCCGAACACCTGCCAGAGGCCGGTCAGCCCCGGGGTCAGGTCGAGCCGGCGCAGGCCCCAGTCGTTCACGTACTGGTGCTCGTGCGGGATCAGCGGCCGCGGGCCGACCAGGCTCATCTGCCCGCGCAGCACGTTCCAGAGCTGCGGCAGCTCGTCCATCGAGTACCTGCGAAGCGCCTTGCCGACCGAGGTGATGCGCGGGTCGTCGGGGATCTTGAACATGCGCGCGTCCGTGGACAGGTGCGCGTTCAGGTGGGCCACCTCGGACTTGCGGTCCTCGGCGTCGGCCACCATCGTGCGGAACTTGAGGATCGTGAACGGCTGCTGGCCGCGGCCGATCCGCTCCTGGCGGAACAGCACCGGCCCCTTGCTGTTGAGCTTGATCGAGATCGCCACCACCGCCAGCAGCGGGGACAGCACGATCAGGCCGAACGTCGCTCCCAGGATGTCGATCGCGCGCTTGGCGATGCGGTGGCTGGTCGAGAGCACGGGTGGGCTGAGGCCGAGCAGCGGCGTGCCCTGCAGCGAGTGGAACTGCGCCTTGCTTCCGACCACCTCGAACAGGCGCGGGACGATGTCCAGCTCGACGTCGAGGTCGTTGCAGGCGCGCACCACGTCCAGCCCGGCGTCATGGCCGTCGCCGGTGAAGGCCAGCATCACGTGCTCGATGCCGTGGGCCCGCACGATCACGCTGAGATCGTCGGTCGTGCCCAGCACCGGTATGTCGGCCAGCTCCGGGTGCAGGGGCAGCGGGTCGTTGTCGACGAAGCCCGCCAGCTCGAGGCCGTAGCTGGGGTTGCGCTGGATCTTGCGCGCGATCTCCTGCCCGACAAGGCCCGCGCCCACGATCAGCGTGCGCTGCAGGAAGGCCACGCGCGAGCGGATGAAGACACGCATGATCACGCGGCCCAGGGGCAGGATCGCCAGGGCGAGGAACCAGAACAGGATCAGGCGCCGCTCGCTGGCGTGCACGTGGTTGGTCAGGCGGCTGGCCACGAACGTCAGCCACACGCCCACCGTGACCGCGTGGAACAGCGGCCAGAAGTCGTCGAGGGTGGTCGTGTCGGCCCGCAGCCGGTCGCCCTCGTAGAGGCCGTAGAGGCCGGCCAGGGCAAGCCAGCAGGGCACCGACAGCAGAAACAGAATCAACTCCTGGCCGGAGGTGAAGCCCTGCTTTGTCGAGGTGCCCAAGATCATGTGCACGATCGCGAACGTGAACCCGAGCGACCAGACATCCGCCACGATCAACGCGCGGCGTACCAGCGTGCGCCTCGCATGCCGGTCTGTGGTGCCTCTCACGTGTCCAGGTGCCCGTGCTTCGACGATGCTTTCGACCTCGCCCACCGGTTCTACAGAGGTGTACTCTTCGGCCTCTGCGTCGACGGCTGTTCGGCGATCATCGCGCCTCTGTTCATTCACAGCCAGTGCCCTCTCCTTCCCACTGCCTCGCATCCACGACCGTACCCCCCGTTCGGGTAGGCGTCAAGGTGCGCGCGGAGGGGGCCGGCAGCCCGGACGGCGGCACCCCGCATGTGCCGCAGATTGGAGTCGGGACTTGTAAGACCGAGAGCCCCCGCGTACACTGGCCATAGGGCGTCCGTTCGAGGCGGGCGGGGCGTCTCTGTCCTTCCAAGGCACGAGGAGCGTGGGTAGAACGTGAAGCCGGAACTGACGTTTCGCCGCTCTCTGCGGCTGATTTCCAAGCGCTGGTGGCTGCTGCTGCTGGGTGGGGTGCTGTTTGCGGCGTTGGCGTTCGTCGTGGCGGGCCAGAAGAAGGCCCACTACGTCGCCAGCGCCGACCTGGGGATCAACGATGTGACCGCGGTCCCGCGGGCTGACCGCCCTGGCTACGCGCTGGCGTCGAACAATCCGAAGTACTACGGCGACTGGTCACCGGACGACTTCGTGAGCCCGGCCGCTGCGGGCTGCTGCGTCGAAGAACCTCGGGGGCTCGCCAACCGGCGACCAGATCGTGGCGAACCTGACGATGACGCCGCTCACCACCAACAGCGTGCGCCTCGACTACGCCGGCGGCTCCAACCCCGACGAGACCGTCGCTGTCCTCAAGGCCTACACCACGGCGCTCCTGAACCAGCGGGTGAAGCGAGAGGCAGGCTGCGATCCAGGCCGTGATCAACCAGCTTCAGCTGGTCACGCCGCAGACTCGCGCGTCTCATCGCCAATGAGGGGGCGTTGCCAAAGGGCCTGCAGCAGCTGCATGGCAACTTCACCAGCACCTTCGATTCGGGTGCAACGGCGGTTCAAGCTGCAGAAGATCGCCGCCGGCGGCCCGCCGACCATCCTCGCCGTGATCGGCGGGTTCCTTGCCGGAGTCGCGTTCTTCGCCCTGGTGGCGCTGATCATGGGCCGCCTGGACAGTCGCGTCCGCCGCCCCGAGGACATCGAGGTCGTGGGCGTCCCGGTCGTGGACATCCACTCCCAGGTCGATCAGGCCTCCGTCCAGCTGCTGCGCTCCGAGCTGGAGCTGTCCGGCATGGGTACGCGCCTGTCGGTGATCGCCGTCACCCGCGCCACGCGCAGCGAGGGCGCGAGCGGCCTGGCGCTGGCGCTGGCGCGCACGTTTGCCGGCGTTGGCACCGCCACGATCCTGGTCAGCGCCGACCTGCGCGGGCGCACGGTGCGCGAGCAGGAGGGCCTGTCCGCCCTGCTCGACGGAACCGCCACATCCATGCCGCTGATCGGGCTCGAGGAGAACCTGATGTGGCTGCCCGAGGGCACCAGCAACGCGCTGCCCGAGACGCTGTTCTCGGCGCCGCGGGTCGAGCGCATCGTCCGCGATCTGCGTGACGTCGCCGGGGTGGTCGTGATCGACACGCCGGCCGTGCTCGAGGACTCCGAGGCGCTGCCGCTGATCGCGTGCTCGGACATCGTGCTGCTCACGGTGCGCCCGGGCGCGACCCGCTGGAACCCGCTGGGCTCGGCCGTGTCGCTGATCCAGCGCGTCGCCAAGCGGCCGCTGCACATCTGCTACGACCGCGCGCCGACCAGCAGCTCGGTGCCGGCGGCGGGCGAGCTCAAGCTCGAGCCGGCCGAGCGCGTGCACCAGGTCATCGAGGTACCGGCCAGCTGATGACCCGGCTCCTGGTGGTCGGGCTCGACGGCGGGACCGACTCCGTCATCGGGCTTCCCGACGCGGACCTACCGAACATCGCCGAGGTGCGCGAGCAGGGCGCCTCCGGCACGCTGATCTCGACCGTCCCGCCGATCACGGCCGCCGCCTGGCCGTCGATGATGACCGGCTGGAACCCCGGCCGGCACGGCATGTTCGACTTCCGCACGCTCGGCATCGAGCGCTACAGCCGGCTGTGGGGCGCCGGCCACTCGTCATCGTTCGAGGAAGGCCGCGACTTCGTCACGTCGCGGCGGTGGTCGGGCGCCGCCTTCTGGGACCAGGCCGAGGCGCCGGTCGCGATCCTGTCGGTGCCCATGACCTTTCCCGCCTGGGAGGTGGACGGCCGCATGGTGGCGGGCTTCCCGCTGCCCGACTACGACCGCAACCACACCCAGCCGCCGGAGCTGGCGGAGCGAGCTGCCGCCGCTGCTGGACTTCGCCGACCGCATCGGCAAGCTGTCAGACGGCGAGCTGGCCGACCGCTGCCTGGCCCTGATCGAGCAGCAGCGCGAGATCGTGATGCGCTGGCTGCGCGAGGGCCGGCACGAGGTGATGGTGGTCGTGTTCCAGAGCACCGATTTCGCCCAGCACCGGCTCTGGAAGTACCTCGACCAGCCCGGCCACCCGCTGCGGGAGGCGCTGCTCGAGATGTACCGCTGGATCGACGCGATGGTGGGCGAGGCCCGTGAGCTGATGGGCGAGGAGGGCGCGGTCGCGGTCGTCTCCGATCACGGCTTCGGCCCGCACCCGCGCACGTTCGTGCGCACCGACCGGCTGCTGGCCGACGCGGGCCTCCTGTCCGCGGGCGGCGAGGCCGGACGCGGAGAGCACGTGACCCGCGCGCTGCGCCGCGCGCCGGCTCTGCGGCGAGTGCTGCGGCGCACGCTGGGCCGCCTGCCGGCCGGCGCCCGCGACCGGGTGGCCGCCCGCGCGACCGGCGCCAGCCGGGTCGACTGGACGCGCAGCCAGGCCTATCGGATCCCGCTCTACCCGCCCGCCGAGGGCATCGTGGTCAACCTGCGCGGCCGCCAGGAGCAGGGCGCCGTCGAGCCCGGCGCCGAGTACGAGCAGGTGCGCGACCGCATCATCGCAGCGCTCGAGGGCCTGCGCGATCCCGCCACCGGCGCGCCGGTGGTGCAGTGGGCGAAGCGGCGCGAGCAGCTGTACTCGGGTGCGCACCTGGACGAGGCACCGGACGTCGTGGCCCTGTTCCACCCCGCCTACAAGGGGGCCTCGGGGCTGGACGAGCTGTTCGAGCCGGTGCCCCAGCAGATCCTCGACGGCTACTCGGGCGTGCACGCCATGGAGGGGATCTTCGCCATCGCCGGGCACGGCGTTCCCGCCGGGGTCGACCTCGGCGAGCGCAGCATCGTTGACGTGGCGCCGACGCTGCTGGCGCTGCTCGGCCGGCCGGTGCCGTCCGACTCGGACGGTGCGGTGATGGCCGAGGCGCTGCGGGATGGGGTGGCCGTCCGTGAGGGCGCCGGCAGCTACCAGGAGCGCGCGGCCGACGACGAGGCCGCCCTGTCTGCCGAGGAGGAGGCGACCCTGGAGCGGTCGCTCCGCGCCCTCGGCTACCTGGAGTAGCCGTGGGCATCTACGTCCCGTCGGTCGACCTGCGCAACCTGCGCCCGGCCAGGGAAGGGCCGCGGCCGGGGGGCGACTTCACCTGGGCGGCGACCGCGGCGGTCGGCGTGATGACCGTGGCGATGGCCCTGGTGCTCGGCGACGGCCGCGAGTTCATGGCGGCGGCCGCCTGCATCGTGTTCGGCGTGGTGTTCGCGATCCGCCCCGCCTACGGGGTGTACGCGATCGTGATCGCCCGGCCGAGCATGGATCTGTGGGCCGACCGCTCGCTGGCGAACGTCGGATCGGTCAGCGTGAACCCGGCGTCGGCCCTGGCACTGGTCTTCATCGCGATCGGCGGCGCCTACGTGCTCGAGAACTGGTCGCGCGCCAAGGAGGCGCCGAGTGTGGTGCCCTACATCGGGCTGGTCACCATGGCCATCCTCAGCATCGCCGTCGCGCCCTCCAAGGGCGGGGCCATCACCGAGACGCTGCGGCTGACCTCGGTGGCCGTGCTGTACCTGGCGGCCTACACGCTGATCCGCGACCGGCAGTCCCTGAAACGGATGACGATCGCGCTGCTGGCCTCGCTGATCGTGCCGACCCTGCTGGCGCTGTGGCAGTTCGACCACGGCGGTTCGACGGTGATCGGCCTGGTCGGCCGGTCGGCCGGGACGTTCCTGCAGCCCGACCCGTTCGGCATCTTCATGGGATTCATGCTGGCGTTCATGGTGCCGCTCGTACTCTGCAAGCAGCTGAAGGGCCGGTGGATCCTGTGGCTGGCGACGCCGCTGGTGCTGGTCGCGCTGGTCGCCTCCTACACGCGCACGGGCTGGGTGGGCTGCCTGTTCGGGCTGTTCGTGCTGGCCCTGATCCGGTACCGCGCGCTGCTGGTGATCGGCCCGCTGGTGCTGGTGCTGGTGGCCGCGGCCGTGCCCAGCACCGTGCACCGCTTCAGCGACCTCACCTCCGGCCGCACACACTACGGCCCGGGCAACTCGCTGCGCGCGCGCCTCGACCTGTGGCGCACCAATCTGCCCAGGGTCGAACACGACCCGGTGCTGGGCAACGGCTTCAAGTCGATCGTCGAGGACACCACGGCCACGCGGTCGATCGGCGTCAACGTGCAGCAGGGGGCCCACTCCCACAGCGACTTCGTGCGCGCCGTGGTGGAGCTGGGCGTGCCCGGGTTCGTATTCTTCTGCTGGCTCCTGTTCGGCATGTGGGGGGCGTGCCGACGCAGCTACAGGCGCGCCCGCAAGGCCCGCGACGGCGTGCTCGAGGCCGTTTCACTGGGATCGCTGGTGGCGGCCTCCGCGTACATCCTGATGAGCGCCGACTCGAACCTGATGACCCAGGTGGCCGTGTCGGGCACGTTCTGGACGCTGGCCGCCATCGGCCACGCCGCGGGTCGCGTCGACCTGGCCGAGCAATAGCGTGAACGGCGATCGGGCGGGCGGCGCCTTCCAGCGCGTGCTGATGGTGAACAAGTTCCACTACCCGCGCGGCGGTGCGGAGCACTACATGTTCAGGCTGGCCGGCCTGCTCGAGGGCCGCGGCGCGCACGTCGACTACTTCGCCATGCACGACTCCCGCAACCTGCCCTGCGACACCGATCGCTACTTCGTCTCGGAGGTCGACTTCGAGGACCCGCCGAAGGGCGTGCGTGGCCGCGCTCAGGTCGCCGGCCGGATGGTCTACTCGCTGGAGGCAAGGCGCAAGATGGGCGTGCTGCTGGCGCATCGCCCGGTCGACCTGGCGCACGTGCACAACATCTACCACCAGCTGTCGCCCTCGCTGCTGGCGCCGCTGCACAAGCGCGGCATCCCGGTGGTGATGACCGTCCACGACTTCAAGCTCGTCTGCCCCGTCTACAGCCTGCTCTCGAACGGCCAGATCTGCGAGCGCTGCGTCGGCCACGGCTTCTCGCACGCCGTGCGGCAGCGCTGCAACCGCGGATCGCTGTCGGGCAGCATGCTGGTGGCCGGCGAGACATGGCTGCACCGGCGGCTGCGGCTCTACCGCGACGGCATCGACCTGTTCATCACGCCCTCGGCGTTCGCCCGCGACCGGATGGTGACGAGCGGCTATCCGTCCGACCGCATCGTGGTGATCCCCAACTGCGTGGTGGCCGCGGACTACGAGCCGTTGCACCGGCCCGGGGATCACTGCCTGTACGTGGGCCGGCTGTCGCGCGAAAAGGGCGTCGAGGTGCTCGTGCAGGCGGCGATCGAAACCGGTGCGCGCGTCAAGCTGGTCGGTGACGGGCCGATGCGCCCGCACCTGCAGGCCATGATCGAGCGCTCCGGCGCGGACGTCGAGCTGCTCGGCTTCCGCAGCGGCCACGAGCTGGCCGCCGCCGTGCAGGCCTCCGCGGCCGTGGTGATGCCGTCCATCTGCCACGACAACTGCCCACTGGCCGTGATCGAGGCGATGGCCTGGGGCAAGCCGGTGATCGGCAGCCGCGTGGGCGGCATCCCCGAGCTGGTCCGCGACGGCCACGAGGGCGTGCTCGTGCCGCACGGAGACGCGCGCGTCCTGGGCGAGGCGATGCTGGCCATGCAGAACGATCCGGAACGATCGCAGCGGATGGGCAGGGCCGGACGCGAGCGTGTGATGGAACGGTACGATGCGGGTCCGCACTACAGCGCCGTGGCCGAGGCATACGGGCGTGCGGCCGATATCCGCGAGGCGGCTCGATGAGGATCGCGATGGTGGGCCAGAAGACGAACGTGACCCGCTTTGGCGGGATCGAGCGGCACGTCGGCCTGCTGGCCGACCGGCTGGCCGAGCGCGGCCACGAGGTGACCGTGTTCACGCGCGGGCGCTACGGCGATCCCGTGCGTCCCGCCCAAGGTGTCACCGTCACCCGCCGCCCGTCCGTGCCCAGCAAGCACCTGGAGGCGATCACCCATTCGACCGTGTGCTCGCTGGAGGCGGGCCTGCGCGGCTACGACGTCGTCCACTTCCACGGCGTCGGTCCGAGCCTGACCATCCCGTTTGCCAAGCTCGGCCGGCGCAGCGCCGTCTGCGCCACGGTCCACGACCAGGACTACAACAAGGACAAGTGGTCGGGGTTCGCTCAGCGGATGCTGCGCGCGGGCGAGGCCAGCGCCTGCCGCCACGCTGCCGCGGTGATCACGGTCGCGCGCTACCTCCAGCAGCACCTCTACGACGTCTACGGCCGCAGGGTCACCTACATCCCCAACGGCAACGACCCGCTGCCGGTGCAGCCACCCGGGCCGGCTCTCGCCGAACATGGCCTCGAGGCCGGCCGCTACCTGCTGTTCCTGGCACGGCTGGTGCCCGAGAAGGGCTGCGACGTGCTGATCCGGGCGCTGCGCGAGAGCGAGACCCCCTACCAACTGGCGATCGTTGGCGGCGCCAGCTACTCCGACAAGTACGCCGCCTACCTGCGGCGCCTGGCCGGCGGCGACTCGCGCATCCGCTTCCTCGGCTTCCAGTCCGGCGTGGCGCTGGACGAGCTGCGGACGAACGCCGGCGCCTATGTGATGCCGTCGCGCCAGGAGGGGCTGCCGCTGTCGCTGCTGGAGATGCTCACGTACGGCATGCCTGTGATCGCCAGCGACATCCCCGCCGTCCACGAGGTTGACGGCGCGGTGGCCGAGGATCGGCTGACGCTCGTGCCGCCGGGAGACGTGGTGGCGCTGCGCGGTGCCATCGACCGGCTGCCCTGGCCGGGCCAGCCCGGAACGCCCGGCTGGCTGAACTGGCCCACCTGGGCCGACGTCGCCGAGCAGGTGGAGCGCGTCTACGAGTCGATCGCCGTCCGCCGCGCGGCCTAGCGTGACGATCGGAGGCGTCGTATACTCGAGCCCGGTCGTCGGGGCAGGATGACCCGTTGGTTCACCTCGAGTGGGGAGCGCTCCAAATTGACTGAGAACACTGCGCGCCGCAGGTTCGTGCGCTGGCCGATGGCCGTCCTGGCCGTCGCGATGCTGGGGCTGATAACGGCGCCGAGCGCGCTCACGGCCACACTCAACAGCACCTTTACCAACTCGGTTTCGGTGACCGGCACCAAGTTCCGGACGCACACGATCGCCGTGGTTGCGCCCGGCACCATCAACGTCTCGCTCGACTGGGACGACGCGTCGGCCAAGCTGACGCTGTTCCTGACCGACCCCAACGGCGTGCAGGTGAGTGCCGTGACCACCACCGCAAAGCCGAAGGTGATCGCCTACAACGCCACCGTCTCGGGCACGTACAAGATCGGCGTGAAGGCCGCCACCGGCGGCGCCAACTACACGGTCACCGCCAGCTACCCGGGAGCTGACTCCACGGGCACCGGCCTCGTCCAGTTCCAGAAGGCGATCGGGTTCAGCGGGCCGGCCGGGCTCTACGCCTACGGCATGGACTGGGACTCGACCGACAACACGATCCTGGTCGGCGACTACTGGAACTACCGGGTCTGGCGCTACACGACCGACGGCCAGCTGGTCGGCTCGGTCTCCCAGCACGCGCTGGGCGGCCTCAGCGGCGGCATCACGGCCCCCTACGACATCGAGGCCGATCCCACCGATCTCAACTCGAGCGGCAAGGCGGCGCTGTGGGTGGCCGACCAGGGCAGCTCCCGCTTCGTCGAGTTCGACCACAACGGCAAGTGGCTGCAGACGATCGGCAAGATGAACGCCGGCCAGCCCACCGGCAGCGATGCCCAGCATCCCGGCCACAGCTACGGCCAGGGCTGCGACAACGGGCAGATGCAGATCCCGACCCACATCGCGGTCGACACGGTGTTCTCGACCCACTACATCTACGTGTCGGATCCCCGCTGCCGCAACGTCTACATCTTCGACCACCAGGGCGGCTTCCACGGCCAGCTCGACTGGACCGGCTCCGGCGTGGGCACGCCGATCCCGCGCGGCGTCGGCGAGGATGCGGCCGGCAACATCTGGGTGGCCGAGTTCAACAGCCGCAGGATCTTCGTGTTCGGTCCGACGACGAAGAAGATCATCGGCTCGATCGGCCCGCAGAGCGACGAGAACGACGTGCGCGGTCTGGACATCGATCCGGTGAACCACCTGATCTACACCGTCGGCGCGTACTGGAACCGCACCTACGAGTTCTCCTACGACCCGGCCAAGGTGGCCGCGGGCACCGGCGCCTCCAGCATCGTCGGCAAGTTCGTGAACGAGTGGCGCAACATGGACGGCACCAACTTCGCCTCCGGCCACCAGCAGATGGACTCGATCCGGTTCCCGGCGGTCGACGGCCAGGGCAACGTGTACGTGGGCGAGACCTGGGGTTGCGACGCGGGGTGTACGGGTACCCCGTACGGCTACGGCGTGGAGAAGTACGCGCCGGGCAGCATCTCCGCGTTCCCGTCGTGCACCGCCACCAACGCGCAGACCACCTGTGCCGGTGCCACCAGGCTGCCGTGGGCGACCGGCCCGCAGCCGCCGCCGCGGGGCGGGTTCAACCAGCAGAACGGCATCGCCATCGATCCATCGGACAACTCGTTGTTCGTGGTCGACACGTTCGAGCAGCGCGTGCAGAAGTTCGACTCCACGTCCACGTGCACATCGGAGGCCAGCTGCCCGGCCTGGGAGCTGCAGTGGGGCTCGCGGCAGCCGGCCAGCCCGGCGTCGGACGGGTTCGGCTATCCGCGCGCGCTCACGTTCGGCGACGGCATGGTCTGGGTCGGTGACAACAACAACGCCGTGATCACGTTCAAGCCGGATGGCACCTTCGTGCACCGCTACGGATCGCAGGGCCCGCAGCCCGGCATGTTCAAGGGCGGGGTGCAGGGCATCCACGTCGAGAACGGCAGGGTCTACGCCACCGACGTGGCCGGCTGCCGGCTGCAGGTGTTCGACGAGGCGAAGCTGCTGAGCGCGTCCAGCATCGCCACCGCCCCGGCCGGGACGCTGCTGGAGAACCTGGGCAGCTGCGGATCGGGCGTCAACCAGATGACGGCTCCCCGCGGCGTCGCGGTGTCCCCGGACGGGAACACCGTGTACGTTGCCGAGACCGGCAACAACCGCATCAGCGTGTGGAACCTGAGCACCAACTCGGCCACGACCGTGAAGCCGAGCTGCGGCGGCAAGGGCCTGGCCCAGCCCTGGGGCATCACCTGGGATCCCGGCAAGACGTGGCTCTACATCGGCGACGTCAAGAACGCGCGGGTGGTTCGCTGGAACCCATCCACCAACGTCTGCCAGGTCGTGGTCACGAGCAACGACCTGCCGGCGCAGTACCAGATGCTGGGCTCGAACTTCATCGAGTTCGACTCCAACGGCCTGATGTACGTGAGCGATAACGCTCGCCACATCTACGTGTTCCAGCTCACCGGCTAGCGATATCGGGGCGCCCGGCGGCCGGCCGGGCGCCTCGGCCTGCCGTCAGGCGGCTCGCCGACCGTGCTGGACGGCGTCGAAGTAGGCCACGCGGTCGGCATCGTCACCGGCCGATGCCAGGATTGCCCGGCGGCGTCCCAGCAGGTGCCCGACACGCGCCTTCACGTCACCGCCGAGGCGCGCCAGCAGCGCGGTGATGCTGGCGCCCAGCCCGCGCCGGGTGGCGCGCACCACCGTGCGTGAAAGCGACGGCCGGTTGGGCGGGCGATCGGGGGGCGACAGCCGCTCGCTGCCGCGCACGATCTGCTCCCAGACGCGGCTGCCCGAAAGCGCGTCCATCACCTGCGGCGGGATCGGCGCGTCAAGGAGCTGCGCGCTTCGCCGGAAGCTGACGGCCACCACTTCGGCAACGCGCCATGCGCGGGCGCGCGCCACCAGCTGCTCCCAGTCCAGACCCGGGTCGGCCGTGGCCCGCTCGATGTCCTTCAGCCAGGCCAGCTTTGCGCCGCCCGACAGGCCCGCGTGCACGGCGAGCTGCAGCAGCGTGTCCGCGGGGTCGAGTGTGAGCACATCTGGCCCGTCCAGCGACACGCGCCGGGCGCGCGCGAACAGCTCGTCCATGTCGATGGCGAAGCTGCCTCGCACCGAGGCGCGGTTGATCAGGTGCCAGTGCACGTCGGCGCAGGTGCCGAAGCGGGCCGTCATGTGCACCTGGCCCCGCATCTCGCGGCGGATCACGCGCCAGTTGCGGTCGAGCATGTCGCAGCCGCTCTCCAGCAGCGCGGTGACGGCGTCGCCGAAGACCCGCCGGTCGATCACCAGGTCGAGGTCGCCGTATGACCGCATGTCGTTGCGCGGGTAGATCACCTCCGCCAGCACCGGCCCTTTCACCACCATGAACGGGACGCCGGCGGCGTCCAGCGTGGCGGCCAGCGAGGTGAGCTCGCCGATCACCTTCATGTGGTGCGTCACGTTGAGGTGGTAGACGGTGGCCAGCAGCGAGCGCAGCTCGGGGTCGAGCGTCGGCAGCTCGCGCGCCGACAGGTAGAGCAGGTTCGCCACACCGTGCTCGGCGGCAGCCCTCCCCACCGTCCGCGGGTCGGCCCCCGCCAGCATCGCCTCGATGCCGTCCGGCGCGGCCGTCCAGTCGTGCTCGATGGTGCATCGGCGCAGCAGCTCGAACAGGTCGGGCGGCCTCACGTGAACCTCGCCATCGGCTCGTGCCCGGCCCGGCCCGGTGGCGGTCCCACGTCCATCCCGTTCAGCTCCACCCACGCGTGCGCGTCCTTGTTGATCGCGGCCTCCGGCAGGCCCACCACCAGCACCGCCGGGTCGCCCTGCTCCCTCAGCAGCCGGTACAGCACCAGCGCGTTGAAGATGCAGCGGGGGCGGCGCGAGCCGATCCGCAGCGTGCGGTCGATCGCCCAGCCCAGCTGCCGCGCCGGGATCGGCTCGCCGGAGCGCACCGGCACCGCGCCGAAGCTCGCGGCCAGCGCCGGCAGCGGCTCTCGCGACAGGCGCCCGCGCACCTGCGCGTAGCACGCGACGATGCGCACGGCCAGAGTGACGCGCCGCGTCAGGGGCAGGGGCGCCCGCGAGGTCATTCGTCGCACAGCGCCATCACCTGGGCCACCACGTCGGGCAGCGTCTCGAACGTCATCGGCCTGTGGAACTGGTAGATGGGCACCGTGGTGGTGAGGTCGGCCAGCTGCTGAAACGCGCGGGTGCGGTCGGCCGTGTCTGGGACGCGGAATGCCAACGCCCACATGTCGCGGATGGCGGCGGCGCCGTCGATCCGCTCCATGCGCAGATCGGGGCCGTCGCCGACGTGTAGCAACACGATCGCGGTCAGGGGCACGGGCCCGCCGTCGCCGCGGCGGTCCGGCTCGATCTCCAGGTAGGCCCGGCTGGCGCCCATCTCGACCAGCCGCATGCCGTCGGGGAGAACCGGGTTCGTCCGCATCCGCAGCAGCGCCGGGCCCGGCATCACGCACGGGTGCGGCTGCATCTGCACGCGAGCGATGTCCTCCGTGAGCAGCCGGCAGCCGGCGCCGTGCAGCGCCAGCGCCAGTGTGGTCTTGCCGTGCTTACCAGGCGCCGCCACGATCACGGCTCGGCCGTTTCGCTCGATGGCAGCGGCGTGCAGGGAGAGGTCGCCCTGGCGCGTGAACGTGACCATGGATGGCACCCCCCAGAGGTGCATCTCGCGCCGCCAGGGGTCGGTGCCGGCCGGCACCTCGATCGTGCGGTCGAACGGCGCGATCCGGTACCAGCCGACGTTCTCGGCCCAGAAGTCGAAGATCTGGCCGCCGCCGTAGAGCCTTCCCGTCACGCCCGCCGACGTCGTCCAGTTCAGCAGAGGCGGCTCGTCGTGCTGCGGTTCGGCGCCGCGCATCTCGACCACCTCGATCTGGTCGGCGCTGACCCCTGGCCGCGTGAAGCGCAGGTCGATTGCGCTCCTGATGGAGAACCCGAAACACGTCTGCGGAGCGGAGGTGTTCACCAGTTTGCGAGAAACGCGTGGGCGGAGGTCAGGTCGCGTGCCCAGCAATACTCCCAGAGCGTGAAGCCGCCCTGGTCGAGCCGCTCCGCCAGGCGCCGGTAGTCGACGCCGGCGATCCGGTGCGGCGGGTCGGCGATGTAGTGGCGCATGACGTCGTAATCGGCGTGCGTGAGCAGATGTTCGCCGAACACGGTCTTGTCCCTGCGGTCGAGGATCGCATCGGGCACGCGCCCGCGCAGGCAGCGTTTGACCAGTGTCTTCCTGCGCGTGTCGGGATACTTGACCTCGGCTCGCAGGCTCAGGAAGAACTCCCACAGGTCGACGTCCACGAACGGACGGCGGACGTCCACGCCGTGGATCGCCGCCACCACCTCGTCGGCGGCCAGTGTTTCCGAGGAGCCGCCGAATGAGGAGGTCTGCAGGTTCACCCATCGCTGCCGCGCCGGCGTCAGCAGGTCGGGCCGCGGAGTCGTCGTCACGGCGCGGTGGGTGATCCAATCCGGCGGGGGGACGGCACGCTTGACACCGCGCCAGTTGAGGAAGCTGTTGGCCATCCGCCCGGGCACCAGCGACGGCACAAACTGCCTGGCGATGAACGGCCAGCCGGCTCCCCGGCGGCGCTGGGTGCGGACAAGCGACGCCACGGCCGAGAGCCGCCCGTGCATGAGCAGGTGCCCGGCGAGGTCCCCGCGGCTGTCGATCACGTACTCGGCGAGCTCGCCGGTCAGAAGCGAGCGATGACCGAGCCGGCGCGCCAGCGCGTAGTTCTCGTCCAGCTCCGGCACGGACACGATCGGCGTCGGGCAGTCCAGCAGGTCACCCCAGCGCTGCACGTCGTCGAGGCCCTTGGCCTGCGGCCGGTAGGTGTGCAGCGGCATGCCCAGATGCTCCGCCACCAGCGCGATCCAGCCGCTCTCGTCCACGCTGGGCAGGTCGGGAAACACGGCCGACAACGCCCCGACCGGTGTGCCGAACCGCTGCTCGTGTCCGCGAGCGGCGAACGCGGCGACGGCCGGCGAATCGATGCCCCCCGAAAGCGACACCCCGTCGTTCCCGGTCAGGCAGCGCCCGACCGCCCGGTCGAACAGCTCGGTGAAACGCTCCTCGGCCTCGGCGGGGGTGAAGCGACCGGTCTCCACGAGCTGCTCCGGTTCCCAGTAGCGGTCGGCGCGCCGGCGACCTCCGCGATCGTGCGAAAGCACGGTGGCGGCCGCCATCCGCTTGACGCCCTTGACGGCACAGTCGGCGTCGGCCCCGCCGCCCGTCCCGTAGAAGATGTGCTCGACGGCGTCCAGATCGGGCTCGCGAGGGATGCCTGCGCCCGCCAGAACCTGTTTCGCTTCGCTCGCGAGGTGAACCGCGAAGCCATCCTCGCGGTAGTGCACCGCGCGAAATCCGACCTGGTCTCGGAAGCTCCAGATCCGCTCGCCGTCGGTGACGGCGGCGGCGAACTGCCCGCGCAGACGGGCGGGGGCGCCCTCACCCCACACGCGAAACGCCTCCTCGACGACGTCGGCAGGCGTCTCGCCGGCGGCCGCTCGTCCGTGCGCCGCCAGCTGCTGACGCAGGTCGGCGGCGTTGTCGAGCCTGCCCGAGAACGCCGCAACCAGGCCGTTTCCGGTCGATATGGAGGCGTCGGCCACCTCGTCATCCTGGGACACGCCCAGCGCCACCGCACCGTGCTCGCGCACCTGCTGGTGGCCGCCACGATGCGGTGCGGCGTCAAGCATCTGGCGGACGCGATCCGGCTCAGCCGGTCCCGCCCTGCTGAGTCGTGCTGCCAGGGATCCCATCCTCCCTCAGTGTAGTGATGGGCGTGCGTCTGTCCAGTCAACCATGCGGCCGATAACCCGTCACCATGAGGGTTGACACGGCCGAGGTTAGGGGTATAGTTGCCCTGGCTTCCTAGTTGTCGTTCATCAGAAGAGGGGGGTACTCCGTGAAGTATGTAGCACCGGTGGTGGTGGATTTCGGTTCCATCGCTGACCACACGTTCATCCACACGAACAAGACGGGCCACCAGGTCCACAAGGATCACATCGTGTGTGAGACCGACAAGTTCGGCGAGTATTCGTGCGGTAGCCACGGCGGCTCGACCAGCTAACCGGCGCTCTTCGTTCTGACCGGATTGACGGGCAGTTCATCCGGGGGCGCAACACCCCTGAGCGCTGTCCTGGATGCTCGTGACGTTACCCGGTCGTTCGGCGATAAGCAGGTTCTGTCCGGCGTCGACCTTCAGGTCGGCGCCGGACGTATTTCTGCGCTGCTTGGCCCCAACGGCGCCGGCAAGACGACCTTCCTGCGGATCCTGACCGGGCTGCTCCTGGCAGAAGGCGGGCACGTGTCGGTGGCCGGGATCGATGTGCGCGACGACCCGATGGCCGCTCGTCGCCACATCGGGTTCTTCCCGTCCGCCGACCGCACCTTCTACAACCGCATCACCGGCCTCGAGAACCTGGCCTTCTTCGGGCGCATGTACGGGATAGGCCGTCAGGAGGCATTGACGCGCGCCCGCCGGCGACTGGCCGACGTCGGTCTCAGCGACGCCGTCGACCAGCGCGTCGGGTTATACAGTCACGGCATGCAGAAGCGACTCTCGATGGCCCGCGCCCTGTTGATGGATCCACCCGTGCTGGTGATCGACGAGGCCACCGACGGGCTCGACCCCGAGGGCGCCCGGCGGGTGCAGGACCTGACCCGCTCGATCGCCGCCGACGGCACCGCCGTGATCTGGACGACCCAGAGGCTGGACGAGATCCGTGGGTTCGCCGACGCGGTCACCGTGCTCGACCAGGGCCGCACCACCTTCCAGGGCACCGTCGAGGATCTGATGCTGAAGTCGAGCGCGCGCGGGTATCTGCTACGGCTGCGAACCGGCGACTCGACGCTCGACGACGACGCTCTGGGGCGGGCCGGAGCGGCGTTGGGTGATCGCGGAAAGCTTGCGCGGGTGGGTGTCGACCGCGAACACTTCCGCCTCGACCTGGCCGAGCACGCGGTGCTGGGCGAGGTGCTGGCCGATCTATCGGCAACCGGTGTCGTCGTGCTCGACTGCGCCCAGCAGCGCTCCGAGCTGGAGGAGTCGTTCCTGCGGCTGACGACGGCAAGGACGTGACCCCCGGGAGATCGGGCGCACTCGCCGAGGCGTACAAGCTGGGGGCGTTCCTGCGGCGCGACCTGTTGGTGCGGCTGAGCTACCGCGGGGCCATCATCAGCGACTGGATCAACCTGTTCGCCCAGGCGCTGGTGTTCTCGTTCGTGTCCAAGCTGGTGCATCCGATCCACATCAACGGCGGCGGTCGCACCTCCTACATCGCCTTCGTCACCGTCGGGATCGCCGTTGCAGGCTTCATGGCCGTGGGGCTGGCGCGGCTGGTCAGCGCCATACAGCAGGAGCAGTCGCTGGGAACGCTGGAGTCGCTGATGGTCACCCCCACCACCGCCAGCGTGATCCTGCTGGGCTCGGTCGTCTACGACCTGATCTACGTCCCGTTCCGGACGGTCATATTCCTGATCATCGTGTCGATCGTGTTCAACGTCAGCTTCGCCGCCAGCGGGTACATCCCCGCGCTGCTGATCCTGGCCGCGTTCATCCCGTTCGTGTGGGGGCTCGGGTCGATCTCCTCGGCCGGCGTGCTCACCTTCCGGCGCGGCTCGGGGGCGATCGGGTTTCTGACCTTCGCGCTGACCTTCACGTCGGGGGCGTACTTCCCGCTGACGCTGTTCCCGGGGTGGGTCGCGCCCCTGGCCAGGATCAACCCGATCGGGATCGCCATCACGGGCATGCGGGCGCAGTTGATCGGCGGCGCGGGGTGGGACGATGCGCTTGTCACGATCGCCAAGCTGGTGCCGTTGTCCGGGCTTACGCTGATGCTGGGGCTGTACGCCTTCCGGCTGGCGATGCGTCGCGAGCGGCGACTCGGTACGCTCGGCCTGTACTGACAAGGAGCGACTACGCATGATCGACCCGACCACTCGAATCCGCCGCAACCCGGACGTCGTCTTCCGCCCGCTGGAGGAGGAGCAGGGTGGCGTACTCCTGCACCTGCAGTCGGGCGCCTACCACGGCCTCAACCAGTTCGGCTCGCTGATCTGGGGCTTGATCGAGAATGAGACACGTTTTGCCGACCTGGTGGACGGAGTGCGGGCTGAGTCGGAGGATGCGCCGGCCTCGGTCGAGGAGGACGTGTCCGGCTTCGTCGAGGACCTCAGTGCGCGCGACCTCGTGCAACTGACGCCCTAGAGGGAGCGATCTTCACGAACTGGGCCGCGTGCGCCCGGATGCGCGACCGATCCGGGCGAACCGGCCCAGTATCAGGTTGTCCTCGTCGTCGAACGACGAGGTGGCAAGCAGGGCCGTCGCGTAGGCCAGGGTTGCGCCGGCCGCGCCGCCGAGGATGGCGAGCGCGGCCGGCGCAGAGTCCAGCAGCACCCGCAGGCCGGCCGCGGTCAGCACGAACACCGTCAGCGCTAGCCCCACCGGCCGTGACCAGTCCCCGAACGGCTGCATGCCCAGCACGCGGTACACCTGCCACAGCCTGATCAGGTTCCAGATCACGATCGATATTCCCCAGGCCAGGCCGGCGCCGACCATGCCGTAGGGCGGGATCAGCGCCACGTTCAGGAGCACGTTCAGCACCAGCGCGATCACGCTGTTCTTGAGCACCAGGTCGGCGCGCCCGATCATCGTAACCACGTGGCCGCAGGGGCCGGTGGCGGCGTTCACCGTCTGTCCGATCGCGAGCAGCGCCAGGGGCCACGCGCCGCGCGCGTAGGTGGGGCCGTACAGGAGCGTCACGATCGGAAGGGCGAACAGGGTCAGGAACAGCAGCGGCGGGCAGCCGGCGATGGTCGACCACTTGGTGGCGAACCCGTACATGCGGTCCAGCCCGGCGTGGTCGGAGAGCGCGTACAGTCGTCCGATCTGGGGCTGGAACGCGATCCCGATCGGCAGGATGAACATCATTCCGAACAGGACGGTGCGAGTCGCGATCGAGTAGACCGCGACGTCGGCGGGCGGGCGCCACAGCCCCAGCAGGAGCGTGTCCGCCCACAGCAGCCCCACGCCGGCCAGCGATGCGCCCCACTGGTTGGCGCTGAACCGGATCAGCGCGCCGGTCTCGACGGTGGCGGCCTGCCGCAGCGTGCCGGTCACGCCCCGCGCCGCCAAGGCGGCCGCGGCAAGCGTCAGGTAGGACGCGATCGTGAAGGCCACCGCCGTGCCGTCGAGGCCGTAGCCGAGCGCCAGCGCGACGGCCACCAGCGCCACTCGCAGCACGCCGTCGGTGACCTGGTCGACCACCACGAACGCCTTCATGCGGCCGGTGCCGCGGGTCGCGCCGATCAGCACCATCTGCAGCGTCACCGCCGGCAACGACAGCACCATCACCCGCAGCACGTACTGCAGCTGGTGTGCGCCGAACAGGTCGGACAGCTGCGGCGCCAGCACGAACACCAGCGCCGCGATCGCGATCGACGCCCCGCCGGCCAGCAGCACCGAGAGCGCCACCGCCGCGCGCGCGCGGTCGTGCTCCCCCCGCGCGCGATGCACCGCCACGTAGCGGATCGCGGTCACGTCGAGGCCGAGCACGGCCAGCACCGACAGCAGCCGTACGGCCGCGAACCCTTCGAAGAAGATGCCCGCCGCATCCTGGTTCAAGGAGCGGCCGATCATCAGCACCAGGGCGAACTGCATGGCGTTGGCCGCGGCCAGCCCCACGAAGTTCACTGCCGATCGCTGGACGAGCGTGGTTGTCTCAGGCTTGGCTGCGTCGTCCAGGGTCATCTGCGTTTCCAGTCTACGTGCGCCCTCCTATCAGCGCGACGCCGTACGGCCGCCTCCTAGGAGGAGACGTCCAGCGCCTGTTCGAGCCGGACGGACAGGTCGTCGCAGTGCCGCCGGATCTCAGGATCGATGTCGAGCGGCCGCGGCTCGGGCGCTTCACGACGCTCGATATGCGCGGCCAGCGAGGCGTCGAACGGGAAGTCCAGAAACGCGCAGAGCGCGCTCATGTTCCGGTCGGGGTCGGCCAGGAACCGGTCGTAGCAGGCCAGCGTGACGTCGTCGCGCCGATCGAGCCCGCGCTCGAAGTAGAGCGAGTTGCGCACGTACCAGAACAGGGCGGCGGCCGACTCGGGCGTCATCGTCGAGTAGTCGAAGCTCTCGACCAGCGCCCGGTTCTCGGCCGACATGCCGCGCGCCTGCCAGCGGTGGTCGCCGCGGCCGGCTGCGATCTCGGTCAGCACATCGAGGTTGTTGGTGCCGAACTTGGCCAGCGCCGAGCGCACGCGGCCGTCGACGTCGCGGTATGCCCAGATCGCTCGGCCCGGGCTGGGGGTGCCGAGCCCGTCCAGGATCTCGTCCACCCGGTGCGAGTCGCAGAGCGGCTTGAACAGCACATAGCGGTGGCCTGAGCGCATCACCAGGTCTCGCACCACCGGATCCGGGCGCAGCTGGAACCGCTCAAAGGCGTCGCCGTCGTTCTCGTTTCGCACCTCGAACTCGGGCGATCGCTCCAGCCCCCGCACCAGCATGTTGGTGCCCGAGCGCTGCACGCCCACCAGATAGACCGGAACCGCGCCGGGGGCGACCGAGTGGGTGCGCCGCCACCGGCGCTTGCGCAGCGCCAGCGGCACCCGCTCCATGGGGTTCAGCTGATCCTCCTCGATCAGCCGCCGGAATCCGTGCGCGCGGCCCCACTCCCAGTGGCGTCGCACGCGCATCCCGATCCAGCGCATGCGCGACTCTCGTCCGCTCTCAGTCTGCACGATCCGCAGTGTCGCAGAACGGGTGCGGCGCCGGATGCGACAACGCGGCGCTCTCGAATCTTAAGCTTGCTGTAAATAATCAGTAAGACTAGCGTCCAGCATGTAACGCAAGTAGTGGGGATTGCCGATACAGCCCCCGTATCCAGGGGTGCGTGCGCGGATGGGTGCCCGCGCAAGCAGCCACAACACCATACGGGGGGATTCGTTGAAACGGTTACTTGCGGCCGCCGTGGCTGCGATCGCGACGATGCTCGTGGTCACGAACGCCAGCGGTACGAGCTCGATCAGCATGGCAAGCGTGGGGTTTGCCAGCAGTGAGAACGGCATCCATCTATGGGCTCCGATGCACACGGCTCCGCAGAGGTTCACAACGCAGGCGGCTGCGGAGGACGCCGCCAAGCGTTTCGACCTGATCACGTTCAATCCAGCTCAGCTGGGCGGCTATGCGTCGGCGATGAAGGCCGCCAATCCCAACCTCAAGCTGTACGTCTATCTGAACGGCACGTTCCTTTACAAGCGGCTTTATGGCACGGTCGACCCGTCGATGCTCTCGCACGACGCGCAGGGCCATGTGGTCACATCGCACGGTTACGGCAACTACCTGGCCGATCCGGGCGACCCCAACTGGGTCTCCTATGTACAGCATTCGTGCGCGAAGCTGCTGTCCGGGACGGTCTACGACGGCTGTTACCTCGACATGCTGGGCACGGCGCCGCTGTGGCCCGGCTACACCACCGGGCTGCCGATCAACCCGGCCACCGGGCAGGTCTGGACGCGGCTTGACTGGCTGAATGCGACCAGCGCGCTGGCCGCCAACGTGGCATCGTTCACCGGCAAGGCGGTGCTCGGCAACGGCATCGGCAACGGGCCCCGGTACTTCGCACCAGGCGCGCCCAGCAAGCTGCTGCTGAACGGTGCGACCGGCGTCAGCGCCGAGGCCTGGACGCGTCTGGCGGGTGCTCCGCTGTCCCGCTTCGAGCCGACGAAGGCCTGGGTGCAGGACGTGAACATGCTGAGCGATGCGAGTTCCACCGGCGGTCTGGCCCTGACCATCACCAAGACCTGGACGGCCGGCACCACCGATCAGAAGGAGGATGCCCGCAGGTTCGCGCTGGCCAGCTTCCTGCTCGGCAACGACGGCAACTCGTACTTCTACTTCACGGCCAACAAGACCGATCCGGCCACGCTGGACGATCCGCTGTACCACCTGCAGATCGGCTCGCCGACCGGGCTCTACGTGGTGCAGAACGGCGTCTACATACGCAACTTCACCAACGGGAAGGTCATGGTCAATACGACAGATTCGCCGGTCTCGGTCGATCTGGGCGGTGCGTACCGCCGCCCGGATGGGAGCTTCGCGCTGGGTGCCACGCTGCCGGCGCACGGCTCTCAGATCTTCACCAAGTCCTGATCGGCGTCGGCCCCCAGTTCGCGGCCCCGGCGGGACTTCTCGCCGGGGCGGCGGGCTGGTACCCTCTTTTGGTTGACTACGCGCGCTGCCAGGTGGATCGCGCTGCTCCTTGCCGTGACGTTCGCCTTGTCGGCCTCAGCGGCTCGTGCGGCAACGCTGTCGTTCAGCCCGGCCGGCCCCGGCGGCGGAGGCTTCCAGAACGTGGTGGCGGTCGATCCGGCCAGCCCCAACGTGCTGCTCTCCGGCGGCGACGTGTCCGGGATCGAGCGCTCGACCGACGGCGGCGCCAGCTGGCAGGCGGTCAACACCGGCCTGGTGGGGCGCCCCCAACTCGAGGTGGCGGCGTTCCTGTTCTCGCCGGCGGTGGCCGGGCGCGTGTACGCGGGGGTGGGCGATGCGGGCACAGGCGGCGGCCTGCTCGAGTCGGATGACTCCGGCGCGACCTGGAGGATGCTGTCGACCGTGCCCCAGTTCGCCGGCGGCAACGCCAAGACCGCCGGCCTGCCGGCCGAGCACCCCCGCTCGACGGGCAACCTGCTGGCCCAGGACCCGGTCAGCGGCTCGATCTACGCGGCCACCTTCAGCCAGGGTGTGATGCGCTCCGACGACGGCGGTGCGACCTGGACGACGCTGGGCCTGAGCGGCCTCCACCTACGCTCGCTGGCGCTCGATCCGTCCGCCACCAGCGTGCTCTACGCCGGCAGCTACGGCCAGGGCCTCTACGAGACCACCGATGCCGGCGGGCTGGGCGGGTTCACGCAGCTGGCAACGGCCCCCGCCACGGTCGAGGAGCTGAGCATCGCGGGCGGCACCATCTACGCGGCCGCCGGCACCAGCGGCGTGTTCGCCTCCAACGACGGCGGCGCGACCTGGTCGCAGCTGGGCGCCGGCCAGCTGCGGGCCGGCTCGATGTGGACGTCGATCGCGGCCTGGACCGGCTGTGACGGCGCCACCGAGGTCTACGCGGGGGCGGATCAGTCGTCACCGGATGCGATCGTCCGCTCGGGCGACGGTGGCGCCACCTGGCATTCGGTCACGGGCGATCCGACCAAGATCCATCCCAACGTCGGCGGCCCCGGCGGGGCGCCGTGGTGGCTGTCGACCCGGCCCGGCTTCATGCTGGGCGGCAAGAGCTCCACCCCCGCCCAGATCGCGCTTGCGATCGATGCCACGCAGCCCTGTGCCGATCCGGCGGTGCTCGTGGCCGGCCGCTCCGGCATCTGGCGGTCGGGCAACGACGGCGGTGACTGGTACCCGATGGTCGGCCACATGGGTGTCACGCTGATCCAGGACCTGGCCGTCGATCCGCACGCCCCGGCCTCGGTCGACATGGTTGCGACCGACTGGACGTTCCTGACCTCGAGCGACACCGGCGCCAGCGTCACGTCGCCGGTGATCAAGCTGGCCGCCTCCACGGGGTTCGACGTCGCGATCGATTCGACGGTCACGCCCTCACGCGTGTACATCGCCACCGGCAACCGCGACGGCAACAAGCAGGGCAAGATCTACTCGTCGTCCACCCCGGCGGTCGCCAGCTCGTGGACGGACGAGGGGCTCTCTGCGCTGGCGGGCGTGAAGCGGCCGCTGGCGATCGCGGTCGGGAAGTCGGGTTCCAGCAGGGTGCTGCTGGCCGCCGTCGACGCGGCCGGTATCTACCGCAAGGTCGGCACCAATAAGTGGACGAGGGCCGCCGCGGCGGCGATGACGACCAAGAACTGGGCGAAGCCGATCCAGATGGTGTGGCCGGCCGGCACCTCGATCGTCTACCTGTACGACCACCGCAGCGGCATCTGGCGGTCGACCGACGCCGGTGCCACCTGGGCGAAGCTGTGGGCGAAGCCGTCCTCGGGCGATCTCAAGGGCTTCATCGCCACCGACGCCACCGGCACCACCCTGTGGGTCTCCAACGGCACCGCCCTCTACCGGATCGCCAACGCCAACAAGGTCACGGCCGCGACGCTGGCGCCGGTGACGGTGCTGACCGTGCCGCAGCCGGGGCCGGTGGTGGTCGCACCCGGCGGCAGCGTCTACCTGGCCGTGCAGCCGACCGCCACCACGCCGGCCCGGCTGCTCCGCTCCGACGACAACGGCGTCACCTGGACGGACGTGGCCGACGCCACCTACCGGGCCACGGCGCTCCTGCCCTACCGGCTGGTGGTCGACGGCTCGGGGGCCGTCTGGGTCTGCCTGGCCGGCAACGGCGTGCTGCGAGGCGTCCCCGCGCCGTAGCCCCGCCGGGCTCCGGTAGGCTCTCGGCCTGATGGCGGAGCACACCACCGAGGAACGGCTGCAGGCGCTCGAGCAGCTGCGCCGCGAGGCCCTGCACTCGGGCTCGCCAAGCGCGGTCAAGCGGCACCGCGAGCGCGGCAAGCTGCTCGCCCGGGAGCGCGTGGAGCTGCTGCTTGACCCCGGCTCGTTCGTCGAGCTGGACGTCTTCGTGCAGCACCGCAACCCGAACTTCAACATGATGGAGAACCGCCCCTACGGCGACGGCGTGGTTACCGGCCACGGCACCATCGAGGGCCGGCGGGTGTTCGTGTTCTCGCAGGACTTCACCGTGTTCGGGGGAAGCCTGGGCGAGGCGTTCGCGCAGAAGATCACCAAGGTGATGGACATGGCGCTGCGCTACCGATGCCCCATCATCGGCATCAACGACTCCGGCGGCGCCCGCATCCAGGAGGGCGTGGTGTCGCTGGCCGGCTACGCCGACATCTTCTTCAGGAACGTGCAGTCGTCCGGCGTGATCCCCCAGATCTCCCTGGTGATGGGGCCGTGCGCCGGCGGCGCCGTGTACTCGCCCGCGATGACCGACTTCGTGATGATGGTGGAGGAGACCTCGCACATGTTCATCACCGGCCCCGAGGTGGTGAAGACGGTCACCGGCGAGGAGGTCAGCTTCGAGCAGCTGGGCGGCGCGCACACGCATGCCTCGCGAAGCGGCGTCGCCCACTTCACCGCGGCCGATGAGCGTGCGCTGATCGAGGACTGCCGCTACCTGCTCTCGTTCCTGCCCAGCTGGAACGGCGAGCAGCCGCCGTGGGAGCCGCCCGACGATCCGGTCGACCGCGAGGACCTCGAGCTCGACCGGCTGATCCCCGACGAGTCGGCCAAGCCCTACGACATGCACGACGTGGTGCGCCGGGTGATCGACGACGGCGAGTTCCTCGAGGTGCACGCCGCCTGGGCGACCAACATCATCTGTGGATACGCGCGGCTGGGCGGCTACCCGGTTGGCATCGTCGCCAACCAGCCGCGCTCGCTGGCCGGCGTGCTCGACATCGACAGCTCCACCAAGGGCGGCCGGTTCGTGCGCACCTGCGACGCCTTCAACGTGCCGGTGGTGACCTTCGTGGACGTGCCCGGGTTCCTGCCGGGCACCTCACAGGAGTGGGGCGGCATCATCCGGCACGGCGCGAAGCTGCTGTACGCGTACTGCGAGGCGACGGTGCCGAAGCTGACCGTGATCACGCGCAAGGCCTATGGCGGCGCCTACGACGTGATGGGCTCGAAGCACATCGGCGCCGACTTCAACTTCGCCTGGCCGACGGCAGAGGTGGCGGTGATGGGGTCGGACGGGGCGGTGAACATCGTGTTTCGCAAGGAGCTGGAGACGGCCGACGACCCGGTCGCGCGCCGCGCGGAGCTGGTCGAGGAGTACCGCGAGCGGTTCGCGAACCCGTTCACCGCCGCCGAGCGCGGCTACGTCGACGACGTGATCGAGCCGAGGCGGACGCGGCCCGCGCTGATCGCCGCGCTGGAGGCCTGTCGCGGCAAGCGGGCGGACGTGCCGGAGCGCAAGCACGGCAACATCCCGCTGTGATCGAGGTGCGGCCACAGGCCTCGGCGGCCCAGCGCCGGGCGATTGAACAGGCGCTGGTGCGGCTTTCACTCGTAGAATCCGCCGATGTTCAGCAAGGTGCTGGTGGCAAACCGCGGCGAGATCGCGATCCGGATCTTCCGTACGCTGCGCGAAATGGGGATCGCCTCGGTGGCGGTCTACTCCGAGGCCGACCGTGAGTCGCCGTTCGTGGCCTACGCGGACGAGGCCTATCTGATCGGCCCCGGGCCGGCCGTCCAGAGCTACCTGATGTCGGAGACGATCGTGCGCACCGCCCTGCGGAGCGGCGCCGAGGCCGTGCACCCGGGATTCGGGTTCCTGGCCGAGAACGCCGCGTTCGCCCGCGCCTGCGCGGCGGCCGGCCTGGTGTTCGTGGGGCCGCCGCCCGATGCGATCGAGGCGATGGGATCGAAGACCAGGGCGCGCGAGCTGATGGAGCGGGCCGGCGTGCCGGTCATCCCCGGCACCAACTCCGCGGTGGACACGGTCGAGGAGGCGCTCGAGATCGCGGAGCGGATCGGCTATCCGGTGGCGGTAAAGGCATCCGCCGGCGGAGGCGGCAAGGGCATCGAGGTGGCGGCCGACGCGGAGCAGCTGCGCCGCGGCTACGAGTCCGCGCGGCGGCAGGGCAAGGCGTACTTCGCCGACTCAAGCGTGTTCCTGGAGCGCTACCTGGAGCGGCCGCGGCACGTCGAGGTACAGGTGCTGGCCGACAGCCACGGGTCGATCGT
The DNA here is from genome assembly GCA_963797565.1 of uncultured Actinomycetes bacterium. Lineage (GTDB taxonomy): Bacteria > Actinomycetota > Thermoleophilia > Gaiellales > JAICJC01 > JAICYJ01. The sequence goes on from CAWCPM010000008.1 coordinate 136,234, forward strand.
GCATCTCGGCGAGCGTGACTGCTCGATCCAGCGGCGCCACCAGAAGATCGTGGAGGAGACGCCGTCGCCGGCGGTGTCCCCAGAGCTGCGCGAGCGGATCGGAGCGATCGGGGTGGAGGCGGCGCGAGCCGTCGGCTACACGAACGCCGGCACGGTCGAGGGGCTGCTCGACGCCGACGGCACCTACTACTTCCTTGAGATGAACACGCGCCTGCAGGTGGAGCACACGATCACCGAGATGGTGACCGGCCTCGACCTGGTGCGCGAGCAGCTGCGGATCGCAAGCGGGCAGCCGTTGTCGATCGCGCAGTCGGACGTGACCCTGCGTGGGCATTCGATCCAGTGCCGGATCAACGCGGAGGATCCTGCCCGGGACTTCGTGCCGACGCCGGGCCGGGTGACCCGCTACCGCGAGCCGTCGGGGCCGGGCGTGCGGGTCGACTCGGGGGTGGTCGAGGGTGCCTTCATCTCGGAGCTGTACGACCCGATGATCGCGAAGCTGATCGTCTGGGACGAGGACCGCGAGCTGGCGCGGCGCCGAATGCTGCGGGCGCTGTCGGAGTTCGAGGTGGAGGGCGTGCACTCGCTGATCCCGATCCACCGTGCGATCCTCGAGCATCCCGAGTTTGCGGCCGGCGGCACCATGCACGACTTCGTCGAGGGTGGCGGTTACGCCCGTTCGCTGGAGCCGGAGCCGTCGGCTGATGGAACCGCCGCCGGGCCCGAGCCGCCGAGGAACGAGGCGCGTACGCTGGTCACCGAGGTCGACGGCGAGCGGTTCGAGGTGACGGTGGTGGCGCCGGAGCATCCGGGGCGCACGCGGCTGCGCGGGCGGCGGGCGCAGCTGGCGCTGCGCTCTGCGGGTGGGGCTGGGGCCGCCGATGTGATCCGCAGCCCGATGCAGGGGACGGTGCTGAAGGTGGCGACGCAGGCCGGCGCCGAGGTGCAGGCGGGCGAGGTGCTGGCCGTGGTGGAGGCGATGAAGATGGAGAACGAGATCGTGGCGCCGCGCGCCGGCACTGTGGACGCGGTGGCGGTGGGTGAGGGCGACCAGGTGACCAACGGCCAGGAGCTGGTCAGGCTGGTGTGACCGCGGAGCAGGTCAGCTGCCGTGGCAGCGCTTGTACTTCTTGCCGGAGCCGCAGGGGCAGGGATCGTTGCGGCCGACCTTGCCGCCGCCGAAGCGGGCGTCGAGCGAGGGCATTCCCGCCGGCGTCTCGGCCATCGCACCCAGGTCGCGGGCGGAGCGGATCCGTTCCAGCTCGCGCACGTCGTCGTTGTCGAGCGTCAGCACCAGCTCGACCGGCTCCGGCTCGGCATCCAGCAGCCCCAGCTGGTCGAGCAGCGACTCGGCGTGCGCGGTGGTCAGCCCCCGGGCATCCGCGGGCAGGTCGATGCGGGAGGGGCAGACCAGGCGGAACCGCTCCCAGCGTTCCTCGTCGGCCTCGCTGGGCCCTCGCTCGAGCCGCTCGCGCAGCGCCCGGCGATCGGCCGAGCGGCCGGAGCGGGCCTCCAGCGCCTCGATCAGCTCGAACGGCAGCCAGGCGGCCCAGCCGGTGTCGATCAGGTTGCTCATCCGGCCATGCAGTCTACGTGGCGCCCGCTGTATCGCCCGCGGCTACGGCCGCGGTGTCTCGGTCAGCTCGCTCATGCGCGCCGCCCACGCCTCCAGCGACAGCTCGACCCGGGTCTGGGGCAGGTCGAAATCGAGGCCGTGGCGAGCCGAGAGCACGGCCAGGCGGTCGTACAGGCGCTGGCGGGCGATGCCCAGCCGCTTGGCGGCCGACGCCTTCGACCAGCCGGTTGCAACCAGCGCCTCGACCACGGCCAGCCCCGCCTCGTCGAACCGCGACTGCATGCGGCCGCCGGCCAGCACCTCCCGTGCCACCGGCGCGAGCGCGCCCAGATCCGACCCGAACCTGACCTGGGGGCCGGCCGCCGCCGCCACCAGGCAGGCCCGCTCGGCCGTCGCCAGCGCCTCCGTGATGTGCCACGGCTCCGTCCCGCAGGCCTCCAGCCCGACCGCCGTCACCTGACCGCGCCGGATCAGGTCGCGCGCCACGGCGCGTGGATCGGCTCCGGGCGCGATCGCGATCAATCCACGCGGGCCGTCCACCAGCGCATCCATCCCCAATCGCTCGAGCCGCGCCAGCGATCCGCGGCCGTGGATCGCCCACAGCCTGCCGCGCGACAGGTCGACGCCGACCGACCGCGCCCGCCGCATGATCTCCTGGCGGCTGCCCGCCCGGCCCTCGGCCAGCCGCTGCAGCAATCGCGCCCGCTCCGCCGACGGCACCTCCTCGGCCGGCGGCTGCGCGGCCAGCGCCACCGACAGCAGGAACGCCGCCTCGTCCACCGCCAGCAGGTCGAGCTCGTCACCGCGCCGTGACAGCACGTGCAGCCGCGCTCCCGGCTGTACCGGCCGCGAGTGCAGGGCGGTCGGCAGGCGCTGGCGGTAGCGGTCGAGCGCCTCGAGGAAGGCGACGTCCAGCCCGGCCTCCGGGGCGCTCGCGATCGGCGTGCGGTCGGCGCGCTCGAGCAGCACCTGCGCCTCCAGCACCTCACCCAGCGCCGCCACCAGGCCGGCCGGTCCCAGCCCCTCGCGCGCCGCCTCCCGCAGCTGAGCCTGCAGCGACACCGCCCGTCGCAGCGTGGCCAGCTCCCGGGATACCAGGCGCTCGTTCAGCACGTGGGTGATGTCGACGAACCGCACCGGGCTGCCGAACACGAGCAGCGGCAGGTCGTGCGAGCGGCAGGCGGCGGTCAGCGCGTCCGGCGAGACGTGGCTGGGCTCGAGCCCGATCCCGGCCGCGCCGGCCCGGGCCACCGACGCGACCAGGGCGTCCACCTCGGCCGGTGCCATCGCCCCCAGCGCGATGCCGGTCGTGAGCAGGAACTCCCCGCCGCGCAGCATCCCGGTCACGGCCGGCGTCTCGAACACGTGCACCCACTCCACCCGGTTCCCCAGCCGGTGACCGGCGGCGGCCACGCTCACGTCCGCGTTGCGAAGCAGCTCCAGCGCGAGCACGTCCGCGACGGTCAGGACAGAGTGTCCGGATTCTTCGGCCATTTGAGACACAGTGTACGCTGGTGCCGCGACGGCCGGGGTGCCAGCATTGGGGGCGACCCGATCCACGGAGGAACCCCGATGTCCCAGGCCGCCATCCAGACGCGACTGCTCGGCAACTACATCAACGGCGACTGGCGCCCGGCCGCGGCCGGAGACCAGCTCGACGTCACCAACCCGGCCACAGGCGAGGTGCTGGCGCGGGTGCCGCTGTCGGGTGCCGAGGACGTCGACGCCGCCGTCGCCGCGGCCCGCGCGGCCTTCCCCGCCTGGCGCAGCCGCTCCACGATCGAGCGCGCGCGCTGGCTGTTCGGCTTCCGACAGGTGCTGGAGGCCCACCAGGACGAGATCGCCCGCGCGGTGACACGCGAGATGGGCAAGACCTTCCCGGATGCGCGGGCCGAGGTCGGCCGCGCGATCGAGATGGTGGAGGCCGCCACCGCCATCCCCCAGACCATGCAGGGCCGGGTGCTCGAGAACGTGGCCACCGCCGTCGACTGCGAGACCTTCCGGCAGCCGGTCGGCGTCTGCGCCGCCATCGCCCCGTTCAACTTCCCCGCGATGGTGCCGTTCTGGTTCCTGCCCTTCGCGATCGCCTGCGGCAACACGTTCATCCTCAAGCCCTCGGAGCAGGTGCCGCTGACGCAGGAGCTGGTCTTCAACCTGCTGCACGAGCACGGCGGGCTGCCGGACGGCGTCGTCAATCTGGTCAACGGCTCGGTCGACGTCGTCAACGGCATCCTCGACCACCCCGGCATCGACGCCGTCTCGTTCGTCGGCTCGGCCACCGTCGCCCGCTACGTCTACGAGCGTGCGGCGGCCAACGGCAAGCGGGTGCAGGCGCTGGGCGGCGCCAAGAACTTCATGGTGGTGATGCCCGACGCCGTGATGCCGAAGACCGTCGGCAACATCATCGGCAGCGCGTTTGGCGCCGCCGGCCAGCGCTGCATGGCCGGCTCGGTCGTGATCGCGGTGGGCGACGCCAAGGTGCCGCTGATGAACGAGCTCGTGCCCCGCACCCAGGCGCTGGCCGTCGGCGACGGCCTCGACGAGGGCACCGACGTCGGACCGGTCGTCTCGTGCGCGTCGCGCGACCGCATCCTCGAGTGGATCGAGCGCGGCATCGGTGACGGCGCCACGCTGGCCGTCGACGGCCGCCGCCCGTCTGCCAACAGCGAGGGCGCGTTCGTCGGCCCCACCATCCTCGACGCGGTGACGCCTGGACATGGACGTGGCCCAGGAGGAGATCTTCGGGCCGGTGCTGTCGGTGATCGACGCGGCGTCGCTGGACGAGGCGATCGAGATCGTGAACGCCAGCCGCTACGGCAACGGCACGTCGATCTTCACCGAGTCGGGCGCGGCCGTCCGCCGCTATCGCCACGACGTCGAGGTGGGGATGATCGGCGTCAACGTCGGCGTCGCTGCGCCGGTCGCGTTCTTCCCGTTCTCCGGCTGGAAGGGCAGCTTCTTCGGCGACCTGCACGCCCACGGGCCCGACGCGGTCGAGTTCTACACGCGCAAGAAGACGGTCACATCGCGGTTCTTCTCGGGAGGCGAGACCGGCCGCTTCTTCACCGAGCAGGGAGATCGCTAGCTCGTGGAGTCAACCATCCGATCACGCGCTGCCGCGGTAGCTCTCCTTGAGCACGGACAGGTACCCGAACGACTCGCTGTCCTGCACCCCCGGCACCTTCGGCAGCCTGCGGTGCAGGAAGTCGAGCAGGTGCTTGTTGTTGCGGCAGGTGATCTCGGCCAGGTAGTCGAAGCGGCCGGTGCTGGCGATCAGGTAGGTGACCTCGTCCAGCGCGGTCAGCGCGTCGGCGGCGGCCGTCAGCTGGGCCTTGTCGACGCGCAGGCCCAGCATGCACATCGCGTCGTAACCGATCAGCAGCGGGTTGGTGACGGCGGTGATCTGCATGACGCCGTCGGCGGTCAGCCGGGCGACGCGCTGGCGCACGGTCGCCTCGGAGACGTCCAGCTCCTCCGCGATCTTGACGAACGACTTGCGGCCGTCCTCGACGAGCGAGTCGACGATGCGGTGGTCGAGATCGTCAGTCATGTCACGAACTACGATATTCGTAGAAACCAGCGCAGTCAATACGAATTGCGTAGACTTGTGCCGGTGCCCGCAGAGACCTCCCACACTGGGCCAAAGACCGCATGAGTTCTACCATCTCGCCCCTGCTACGGACCGACCTGGACGGAGTCTTCCGGCCGCGCTCGGTTGCGATTTACGGCATCTCGGAGCGCACGTCGCAGCGGATCGCCGAGAACATGACGGTGCCCGGCGTGCCCTTCTACGGGATCAATCCGACCAAGACCGAGGCCTGCGGAGTGCGCTGCTACCCGACGATCGCCGACTGCCCCGAGGTGCCCGAGATGGTCGTGATGGGCGTCGGGCACGGCCGCATCGAGACGGCCATCGACGACGTCCTGTCGGTGCCCGGCGTGCGGGCGATCATCACGCCGGGACTGGGCAACGAGGCCGGCCCCGTCGAAGGGCCGCGCATGAGCGCCCTGGTCAGCGACCGGGTGCGCGAGGCAGGCATCGCGATGATCGGCCCCAACTGCATGGGCGTGGCCACACCCGGATACCCGTCGCCCTGGATCGGCAGCCTGCATCCCACCTTTGTGCCGGGACCGGTGGCGACCATCGCCCACTCGGGGTCGATCGGCGAGATCCTGGTGTCGCTGGGCCCGCGCATCGGCTTCCGCACCGTCGTCTCGGCAGGCAACGAGACCGTCACCGACGTGGCCGACATGGTGGCCTTCTTTGCCGATGACCCGGACACACGCGTGATCGGCCTGTTCCTCGAGGCGGTGCGCCGCCCGGCCGCCTTCGAGCAGGCGCTGCAGCGGGTGGCCGAGGCCGGCAAGGTCGCGATCGTGCTGAAGGTGGGCACGTCGGAGATGGGCGCCAGGGCCGCGCTCACGCACACCGGAGCGATGGTCGGCAGCGACGAGGTGTTCTCCGGGATGCTGCGGTACTACAACGCGATCCGGGTCGACGACTTCGGCAACTGGCTGGAGCACCTGGAGGTGTTCTCCCGGGCGACGCCGCCGCGCGGCCGCAGGATCGGCGCGGTCACGAACTCGGGCGGCGAGGGCGAGTACTTCGCCGACAAGGCCGAGCAGGCGGGCATCCCGCTGCAGGAGTTCTCGCCCGAGTTGAAGGCGCGGATCGTGGCCGAGTTCCCGAACTTCAGCGGCGTCGGAAACCCGATCGACTGCTGGGCCATCGACGACGACCGGATCGTGTTCCCGCGCGTGTTCGAGCTGATGGCCGAGTCCGGTGAGTTCGACGTGCTGGTGTCGGACATCGACCACAGCCAGTGGCTGCACGCGGGTGAGCGCGAGCTGGCCACGAACATCGCCAACGACCTGCGCGCGGCCTGCCACCAGACCGATCTGTTCCCGTGCGTGATCACGGTCACCACCGCCGACCCGCCGATCGAGGACATCGAGTGGGCGCGGCAGCACGACATCCCGCTGCTGAAGGGCTCGCTGCCGGGCCTGCGGGCGCTGGCGGCACGGCTCGCGCACCGGCAGCGCGTGCCGGCGTCGCGTCTGCTGCCGGCCGCCGCGCCGCTGCCCGGCGCCGGCGACCTGCCGGAGCTCGAGTCGGCCCGGATCGCTGCGTCATACGGCCTCCCGTACGTGCGAGCCGAGCGCTGCGCGTCGGCTGACGAGGCCGCAGCGGCAGCCGAGCAGATCGGCTATCCGGTCGTCGTCAAGATCGACAACGTCGCCCACAAGGCAAGGGTCGGGGGCGTGGCGCTGGGCCTGGCCGACGCCGCCGGAGTGCGTGAGGCGGCCCGGCGGATGGGCGGCCGCGTGATCGTGGCCGAGCAGGTGATGGGCGGCGTCGAGCTGCTGATCGGCGTCACCCGCGACCCCGACTTCGGCGCCACCGTATCGGTCGGTGTCGGCGGCGGCCTGGCGGAGGCGCTGGAGCTGATCACGCACAGCCTGGCCCCGCTGGATGCCGACGGCGCCCGCGAGCTGGTTGCGTCTCTGCCCGTGATCGAGCGGCTGCTGGGCGGCGAGGTGCCCGATCACCTGATCGAGGCGATCGTGGCCGTCTCGCGCCTGGCCGCGGAGCACCCCGAGATCTCAGAGATCGACGTCAACCCCCTGCTGGTCTCGCCCGAGCGCGCCGTCGCGCTCGACTGCCTGATCGTGCTGGACAATCCCGAGGAGCGAGCCGCATGAGCGAAGCCGTTCTATATGAGACCCGTGGCCCCGCGGCCTGGGTGACGCTGAACCGCCCCGAGAAGCTGAATGCCCTGAACGGGGCGGTGCTGGAAGGGCTGCACGCCGCGCTCGACCGGGCGGTGGCTGACGACGAGGTGAAGGTGGTGGTGGTTACAGGGTCCGGCGAGCGCGCGTTCTCGGCCGGGTACGACCTGTCTGCCGAAGCCGCCCACTCCGACATCCCGGCCCATGAGTGGCACGCGGTGCTGGCCACCGACATCGACGCAACCATGAAGCTGTGGGCGCTGCCGAAGCCCACCATCGCCGCCGTGCGCGGCTACTGCCTGGCCGGCGGCTGTGAGCTGGCGATGGCCTGCGACATGATCATCAGCACCGAGAGCGGCCGCTTCGGGGAGCCGGAGATCCGGTACGGATCGGGGCCGGTGACGCTGTTGATGCCGTTCCTGCTGGGCCAGAAGAAGACCAACGAGCTGCTGTTCACCGGCGACATGATCGACGCCCAGACGGCGGAGCGAGCCGGGATGATCAACCGCGTCGTGGCCGAGGAGGAGCTGGACGCGGAGGTCGAGGCACTGGTGCGCAAGATCGCGCCGACGCCGCTGCCGGTACTGCGCCTGACCAAGATCGCGCTGGTGCGGGCGTACGAGGCGATGGGGCTGCGGGAGGCGGTCAACACGAATCTCGATCTATCGTCCATGCTGAACGCGGCCGACGCGCCGGAGCAGCGAGAGTTCATGCAGATCGTCCAGTCGAGTGGGCTGAAGGCCGCGCTCGCCTGGCGTGACAACCGCTATGGAGAGGTACTAGGGGGTGTGAAGTCGTGAGCGCAACAAGCACTATTGATCCCGCCCGGCTGGCCAGCGTGATCGAGGCCGAGGAGGCCACGTTCAACGAGCGGCACAAGCATTCGCGTGAGATGACCGAGCGGGCCCGCCGGTCGCTGGCCGGGGGCGTCGCCTCCAGCTGGCAGGACACCGAGCCGCATCCGATCTACCTGGCCGAGGGGCACGGGTCGAAGGTGATCGACGTCGACGGCAACGAGTACGTCGACTTCCACAACGGCTACGGCGCGATGGCCGTCGGCCATGCACATCCGCGCATCGCCGAGGTCGTCTCCGAGCGCGTCCGCCTGGGCACGCACTTCGCGCAGCCGACCGAGGACTCGATCGCCGTCGCGGAGCACCTGCAGAAGCGCTTCGGCCTGCCGTTGTGGCGGTTCGGCAACTCCGGCACCGAGTCGACGCTCGACGCCGTGCGGCTGGCGCGTGCCTACACCGGACGCGACATCCTGTTCAAGATCGAGGGCTCCTACCACGGGCACCACGACGCGCTGATGGTGTCGGTGGCGCCGCCGGCCGACAAGATCGGCCCCTACGACGATCCCGTGTCGGTGCCGCAGACCCTGGGCCTGCCGGCCGACTACGTGAAGCTGACCAGGGTGGTGCCGTTCAACGACCTGGAGGCGCTCGAGCGCACGCTCAACCGCTACAAGGGCCAGGTGGCCGGCATGATCGTGGAGCCGGCGATGATGAACGCCGGGTTCGTGCTGCCCGAGGAGGGTTACCTGCAGGGGGTAAAGGACCTGCTGCACGAGCACGGCGCGCTGCTGGTGTTCGACGAGGTCAAGACCGGTGCCACGCTCTCCTACGGCGGCGCCGTCGAGGCCTTCGGCGTCACGCCCGACCTGCTGTGCCTGGCCAAGTCGGTCGGCGGCGGGCTGCCCTGTGGGGCGATCGGCGGCACCGACGAGGTGATGGGCTGGATCGCGGACGGCAAGATCGACCAGGTCGGCACGTTCAACGGGAACCCGCTGACCATGGCCGCGATGAACGCGACGCTGACCGAGATCCTGGTGCCGGACGCCTACACCGAGTTCTCGCGTCTGAGCGAGATCCTGCGCGAGGGGTGCGACGGCGTGATCGCGAGCAACGGGCTGGCCGGCTACACGACCGTGCTGGGTGCCCGCGGCGCCGTCACCTACCGGGCCGAGCGCGTCCGCAACTACCGTGACTACCTCGAGGTGTCCGACCAGCTCGCGTACGTGAACTGGCTGGCGCAGTTCAACCGCGGCGTGTTCATGGCGCCGTGGGGCAAGTCCGAGAACTGGACGCTGACGGTGCAGCACAGCGAGGAAGACGTGCGGCGCTACGTCGACAACTTCGAGTATCTCGGGAAGGCGCTGTCCGCATGAAGGCGGTCGTCTTCGAGGAGCACGGCGGCACCGAGGTGCTGAGCTACACCGACATCCCCGAGCCGGAGCCCGGGCCCTACGAGGTGTTGATCGAGGTGAAGGCGGCCGGCGCCAACTTCAACGACATCTGGGCCCGGCGGGGGATGCCGGGGATGAAGGTGATCTTCCCGCACGTCTCCGGATCGGACGTGTCGGGTGTGGTGGCCGCGCTCGGCTCGGAGGTCACGGGCACCGGCTTCGGCTCCTCGTCGCTGCAGGTCGGCGACGAGGTGGTCGTGCACCCCGGCCTCTCCTGCCGCACCTGTGACTTCTGCGTCACCGGGCAGGAGTTCTTCTGCCGCCAGTTCCGCATCTGGGGCTTCCAGAGCGGGCCCAACGACGGCGGTCACTCCGAGTACGTGACGATGCCGGCGGTGAACGTGCTGCCCAAGCCCGCCAACCTCAGCCACGAGGAGGCGGCATCGATGCCGCTGGTGCTGGAGACGGCCTGGCGGATGCTGGTCAGCCGGGCCAAGGTGCAGCCCGGCGAGCACGTGCTGATCTGGGGCGGCGTGGGCGGCCTCGGCACCATGGCCATCCAGATCTGCCGGATGTTCGGCGCCAACCCGATCCCGGTGGTGGGCGGCCCGCAGAAGGTGGCCAAGGCCGAGCAGCTGGGTGCGGTCAACGTGATCGACCGCTCCAGCCAGGACGTGCTGGCCGAGGTCAAGGCGATCACCGGCAAGGCCGGGGTGGACATCGTGTTCGAGCACTCGGGCCAGGAGACCTGGCCGACCTCGGTGGCCGCGCTGCGCTGGGGCGGGCGCGTGGTCGTGTGCGGCGCGTCGACCGGTTTCGAGGCCGTCACCGATCTGCGCTTCCTGTGGAACAAGCAGCAGAACCTGCTCGGCTCGCACCTGTCCAACAAGGCCGAGCTGTCGGCGGCGCTGCGGGCGGTCGAGGCGGGCGCGATCAAGCCGGTGATCGATCGTGTACTGCCGCTGTCCGACGTGGCCTCGGGGCAGCAGCTGATGGAGGACCTGCAGGTGCAGGGGAAGGTTGTCTATGTGCCGTAGGCGCAAGGCGCGATAGCCGCCGGCGGCGGCGAACGCGAAGCATCTGAGGACGCGATGACGAACAACCTGAACCTCGCCGTCGTGGGACACGTCGAGTGGGTCACCCACACCGACGCGCCGTTCATCCCGCCGGCCGGCGAGATCGTGCACCTGACCGACCCGCTCATCCAGCCGGCCGGCGGCGGAGCGGTGACGGCGGCTGCGCTCGTCCGGATGGGCGCGGGCGTGCAGTTCTTTACGGCCGCCGGCGGCGACGTGCCGGTGGCCGAGGCGATGGAGGAGCTGGGGGTGCGGACGTACGCGGCGCCGCGGCCCGGCCGGCACACGCGTACGCTGGTGATGCGGGACCCGAGCGGCGAGCGCACGATCTGCGTGATCGGCGCGAACCTGCATCCCGCCGCCGCGGATCCGCTGCCCTGGGCCTCGCTGGCGGACTGCGACGGCGTCTACTTCACGGGCTCCGATCCGGCCACTCTGCGCCTGGCCAGGCAGGCCCGGGTGCTGGTGGTGACGGCGCGCCGGTTCGACGTGCTGGCCTCAAGCGGGGTGCAGGCCGACGTGCTGGTCGGCAGCGCCAACGACCGCGGGGAACAGTACGACCTGGGGCTCCTGGACGTTCAGCCGCGCCACGTGATCGTGACCGACGGCGAGCGCGGAGGCACCGGCTATCGGGCCGTGCCGCCGCCGGCTCCGCGGGTCGACAGCTACGGCGCCGGTGACACGTTCGTGGCCGGGCTGCTGTTCGGATTGGCGGACGGCCGGCCGCTCGCGGAGGCGCTGGCGCTGGCGGCCGAGCAAGCCGCCGAGGCGGTCACCTGGCGTGGTGCATATCCCTCGCAGGGCCACCGAGTGAGTTGGTAGGCTTCGCCTCCGTGAGACGCCCTCTGGCAATGCTGGTAACCGCCGCCGTGCTGGGCGCCGCGGGACTCACCGCGTCCGGCTGTGGCGTCCAGAGCGGCGTCGCCGGGTCAGGGGAAGCCGATCTGGCGAACGGCAAGAAGCTGTTCATCACCACCTGCGGCGGCTGCCACACGCTGGCCGACGCCGGCACCAAGGGCACGATCGGCCCCAACCTGGACCAGGCATACATGGAGCCGCGCGCCGAGGGCTTCGAGGACTCGTCGTTCGAGGCGCTGGTGCGCGAGCAGATCATGCTGGGCTTTCCCTTCGCGCACCCCACACCGATGCCCGCGAACCTGCTCAAGGGCCAGGACGCCCAGGACGTCGCCGCCTACGTGGCCTCGGTGGCAGCGGTTCCCCTGCCGCCGGGCGCGAGCACCCAGTAGCGTCATGGTCACCGAGACGATCGCGGTGGCGGGCATGAGCTGCGGCGGCTGCGAGCAACGCGTGCACGACGCCGTGATGGCGCTGCCCGGGGTGGTATCGGTGACGGCCGAGCACATCGGCGACGAGGTCGAGGTCATGTTCGACCCGGCCCGTCTAGATGTGAAGGCGATCCGCGGCGCGATCGCCGCCGCCGGCTATCGCCCGTCGCCGTGACCGGGGCAACCATGGGAGCGAGGCGCAGGCGGTATGTACTGCCTTTACAAATACCTAACCGAAACGGCGATCTTTCCTGACAACACGCATGGAGAATCGCCTCCGGACGCTGCGATCGAACGTGCCCACACCTCGCAGCTACCTGCCTCCTCCGACGGCCCGCTCTGCGGGTCGTCGGTCTTTTAGGTGGTAGGGCGCCGAGCGGACGCTGGATAGACTCAAAGCTCTTCGTGACATCGACCGAGGCGGGGGCGCGTGGATCTACTCGAGTACCAGGGCAAGCAGCTGTTCGCGCGGTTCGGGCTGCCCGTCTCCGAGGGTGCGCCGGCGGCGACCGCCGACGAGGCGCGGGCCGTGGCCGAGCAGCTCGGCGGACCGGTCGTGGTGAAGGCCCAGGTGCTGGTGGGTGGGCGCGGCAAGGCCGGCGGCATCAAGCTGGCGGCCGACCCGGCCGAGGCCGAGCAGCACGCCGCCGCGATCCTGGGAATGGACATCCGCGGCCACACCGTGCGGCAGCTCTGGATCGAGCGCGCCTCCGACATCGCCAGCGAGTACTACTTCTCGATCACCTTCGACCGCGGCGCCAAGCAGCCGTTGCTGATGCTGACAACAGAGGGCGGTGTCGAGATCGAGACGGTGGCTGAGGAGTCGCCCGAGAAGCTTGCGCGCCTGCACGTCGACCCGCTCATGGGCCTGCAGCCGTTCCACGTTCGCCGCCTCTGCTTCGCCGCCGCCATCCCCGCCGCCGAGGTGAAGCAGGTGGGCGCGATCATCGAGGGCGCCTATCGCGCCTTCATCGAGACCGACGCCATGCTGGTCGAGATCAACCCGCTGATCGTCACCCCGGATGGGGTGGTGCGCGCACTCGACTCGAAGTACACGGTCGACGACAACGCGCTCTACCGCCATCCCGACATCGCCGGCATGCGCGACGTCGAGGAGGGCGACCCGCAGGAGCGGCTGGCCCGCGAGCGCGGCGTCAACTTCGTGAAGCTCGACGGCGGCGACATCGGCACGCTCGCCAACGGCGCCGGGCTGGCCATGTCCACGCTGGACGTGGTGGCCGCCGCGGGCGAGGCCGCCGGCCATCGCCCCGCCAACTTCCTGGACGTGGGCGGCGGCGCCGATGCGGAGGCGATCGCCACCGCGATGGAGGTGCTGCTGTCCGACCCCAACGTGCGGGCGGTGCTGTTCAACGTGTTCGGCGGCATCACCCGCGGCGACGAGGTCGCCCACGGCATCCTGACCGCGCTCGAGCGGCTGGGCGCCACGCTGCCGATCGTGGTGCGGCTGGACGGCACCAACGCCGACGAGGGCCGCCGCATCCTGGCCGACGCCGCGCCGCCCAACCTCCACGTGGAGGCGACGATGCTGGGGGCGGCCGCACGCGTGGTCGAGCTGGTCGAGGGGAGCGCCGCCTGATGCCGATCATCGTGACAGCCGAGACGCGTCTGGTGGTGCAGGGCATCACCGGCCGTGAGGGCAGCTTCCACGCGCTGCGAAACCGCGATTACGGCACCGCCGTGGTGGCCGGCGTGACGCCGGGCAAGGGCGGCCAGGACGTGGACGGCGTGCCCGTCTACGACACCGTCGCCGAGGCGGTCGCCGAGCGGGATGCGAACACCGCGATGGTGTTCGTGCCGCCGCGGTTCGCGGCCGACGCGATCTACGAGGCCGTGGATGCGGGCTGCGGCACCATCATCTGCATCACCGAGGGCATCCCCGCCCACGACATGCTGCGGGTCTACAACTACATCCGCCCGCGCGGGGTGACCATGCTCGGGCCCAACTGCCCCGGTGCGCTGTCGCCCGGGATCGCCAACGTCGGGATCATCCCGGCTCAGGTGTTTGCGGCCGGCCGAGTGGGGTTGGTGTCACGGTCAGGCACGCTCACGTACCAGATCGGCAAGGAGCTGGCCGACCTGGGCCTGGGCAACTCGACCATCGTCGGGATCGGCGGCGACCCGATCGTGGGCAGCTCCTTCATCGACATCCTGGAGCGGTTCGAGGCCGACCCCGGCACCGACCTGATCGTGATGGTGGGCGAGATCGGCGGCGACGAGGAGGAGAAGGCCGGCGCCTACATCGACCAGCATGTCAGCAAGCCCGTGGTGGCATACATCGCCGGTTTCCAGGCGCCCGCCGGCAAGACCATGGGCCACGCCGGCGCCATCATCTCGGGCTCGTCCGGCACGGCCGCCGGCAAGCAGGAGGCGCTGCAGGCGCGCGGCATCCCGGTCGGCGACAGCCCCACCGCGGCCGCCCGGCTGGCGGCGGAGCGGCTGGGCTGAGAGTGCCCGACATGGACGATACGATGCAGCCATGACCGCCATCCCCTTCACCCGCGGCGTCCCGTCGGCCGACATGCTGCCGGTGTCCGACCTGGAGCAGGCGGCGGTCACGGCGCTGCGCGAGGACGGAGCGCGCGCACTGGCCTACTCGCCCGGTGGATACATGCCGCTGCGCGAGTGGATCGGCGAGCGCCACCGCGTCGATCCGGCGCGGGTGCTGCTGGTGAACGGCTCGCTGCAGGGAGTCGCCTTCCTGGCGCAGCACCTGTTCCTGGGCCGCGGCGGCGTCGCGATCACCGAGGACCCCACCTACGACCGCACCCTGATCTCGCTGCGCACGTTCGGCGCCGAGCTGGTCGCCGTCCCTGTGACTCCGGCCGGCGTCGACGTGGACGCGCTCGAGCAGACGCTGGCGCAGCGGCAGGCGCGGATGCTGTACCTGATCCCCACCTTCCAGAACCCCTCCGGCGTGTCGCTGCCGGAAGAGGGCCGGCGCCGTGTGGTCGAGCTGGCCCGCCGGCACGAGGTGCTGGTGGTCGAGGACGATCCCTACGGCCTGCTGCGGTTCGAGGGTGAGCCGGCGCCGACCCTCCACGAGCTGGACGGCGGCGACAACGTCGTCTACTCCTGCTCGTTCACCAAGACGGTGGCGCCGGGGATCCGCACCGGCTACCTGGTGCTGCCCGAGCAGATGGCGGGAGCGATGGCGCGTCTGTCGGAGAACACCCTGATCGCGCCCAACACGTTCGCAGAGGCGGCGCTGGCGGCGTACTGCCGGGCCGGCAAGTTCGAGCCCAACGTCGAACGGGCGACGGCCACCCTCAAGCAGCGGCGGGACGCGATGGAGGCGGCGCTACGTGAGCACTTCCCCGCGGGCGCCCGCTGGACGACGCCCGAGGGCGGCTACTTCTACTGGGTCGACCTGCCCGAGCAGATCGACACCGCCGAGCTGCTGCCGCAGGCCACCGAGCGCGGCGTGCCCTACATCAGCGGGAAGGAGTTCAGCCCCCGCGGCCGCTCCTCGCTACGCCTGGCCTTCAGCGCCGTCACGCCCGAGCAGATCAGCGAGGGCGTTGCCCGGCTGGGCGCGCTCTTCAGCGAAGCTCTGACGCCCGCGGGCGTCTAGCACCTCGAGATCGGTCAGGCGGCGCCGGCTGCGGCGACGCGCGGTCCCGCCATCCAGACGGGTGCCTGCAGCGCGGGGAGTGGCTCGACCAGGCGCGCCTGTGGAGGCGCCACCATCTCGCCTCTGACGGCCGGCCGGAAGGTCGGACACGGTTCGCTCAGATCCAGTGCGCACAGGCTTGTCTTGCGAAAAAAGCAATCGTTGCAGGTGACGCGTCGCGCCTTCTGTACCACGTGGAGACCTTCCTGTTTGATGAGACCGACCGTGCCGAGGGCGCAGTGTACGCAATCGCCCCCCTTCCGATCCAGCGTTGTCTAGCGAGAAATGGCGCTGTTTGCGGCAGATCGGTTCACCGGTTCGTCACCGTGGCGGCAACCCGCGGATGACCGACAGCGCCTGGTCGAAACTGGTCACGGCGATCACGTGGATTCGGCCGTGCGAGGTGCGCCGCGCATCCTTGAAATTATCGCCGGCCGGGACCAGGAAGGTGTCGGCGCCGGCGTTGATGGCGCCGATCGTCTTCTGGTTGACGCCGCCGATCTCGTGCACGCCGCCGGCCAGGTCGAGCTCGCCGGTGACCGCGATCTTGTGGCCGCGCAGCAGGTGGCGGCCGCTCAGCGAGTCGTAGATCTCGAGCGCGAACGCCAGCCCGGCCGACGGCCCGCCGATCGAGCCGGTCGAGAAGCTGACCGGTATCGGGATGTGGCCGACGTGCACGGCGTCGCCGATCGAAACGCCGATCAGCGCGCGGGGCGGGTGGTCATTGCTGGCGATGGTGGTGAGCGTGACGTTCCCGGCCTGCTTCAGCGTCAGATGCACGGACTGCCCCGGCTTGACCGGATGCATGGCCGTGATCAGATCCCCCGCCGTGTGCACCGGGCGACCGTTGGCTGCGGTCACGATGTCGCCCGGCTTGAGGCCGCCCTTGGCGGCCGGAGAACCCGCCTCGACGGCCAGCAGCTGCGCGCCCAGCTTCTCGATCGGGACGTGTTTGCCCAGCGCGCGCTCCGCCACCACCTGCGCGGTCTGCTGTGAGTTGGTCATCGCCCGCGCGTCCTCGGTGATGTGCTGCTGGTCGGACTGCCCGGCGCCAGCACCTCGTTGTCGGGCACCAGCTGGGCGCCCTCGACGAGGTGCTCCGCCCACAGCTTCTGGATCAGGTTGGCCTGCAGCTCGTTGACGTCGACGAAGTAGAAGCCCGATCCGTCGGCCGGCGGCTTGCCGCCCGGTGCGTGGACGACGTTTGCGGCCGGGTGGGCGTTGTCGGGCAGGAGCGCGAAGTAGCCGGACTGGGTCGTCCAGCCGTAGACACCCACCGCCAGCACGATGAAGAAGGCCGCCGCGCCAACCAGCGACCAGCGCACACGACGCAGCAGCTTCATCCGCCCGCCACCGCCAGCGACCCTGCGATGGTGCCGGTTGCGATCAGCATCAGCCCCAGCGCCACCGCGGGCGTCAGCCGTCCGTGAGCAAGGTGGCCGCGCCCGTAGCCCGAGAGCACCACGCCGGTCAGCACGCCACCGATCAGCCCGCCGATGTGACCGCCCACCGAGATCGACCCGGAGTAGGCGAAGGTGAAGATCAGGTTGACCACCAGCAGGCCGCCGATCGATCCACCCAGCAGCTGGATGCCACGGTGTCGCTCGAGCACCAGCATCGCTCCCATCAGGCCGAAGATCGCCCCGGAGGCGCCGGCCGTCAGGGAATTCGGCGACAGCAGCAGGGCACCGAAGCTGCCGGACAACGCCGAGAGCAGGTAGATCAGGCCGAAGCGGAAGCTGCCTACGTAGCGCTCCAGGGAGCTGCCCAGCAGGTACAGCGCGTACATGTTGAACCCGAGGTGCAGCAGCCCGTAGTGGATGAACGCGGAGCTCACGAGCCGGTAGTACTGGCCGTGGTGGACGGCCGGACCCCATAGCGCCAGGTGCAGCCCCAGCGAGTTCAGCTGGCCGCCGCTGCCGAACAGGCCGCCACCGCCGCCACCGCCGTTGATGTTGTTGGTGGCGATGAACAGCACCACGTTGGCTGCGATCAGGCCATAGGTCACGCGCGGCTCGTTACCCATCATGAACGCGGGCAGCTGGCTGCGGGTGCGCTGGCCGGCGCACTCGGGGCAGCGCACGCCCACCGGCGTCTGCCGCATGCAGTCGGGACAGATCGGCCGGCCGCAGTTGGAGCAGCTGACGTTTGTCTCGCGATCGGGATGGCGATAGCAGGTGGCCATGGATCCCAATTGTACGGACCCCAGATTGCTACCAGATTCCCCGCAGCGCGCCGCCGTCGATTGGCAGCACCGCTCCGGTGATGTACCCCGCGTGCTGAGAGCAGAGGTAGGTGACCAGCGCGGCCACCTCCGCGGGGGCGCCCAGCCGGCCCACCGGGATCGCCTCGACGTCGCGCTTTGCAGCGGCCTCGGGGTCGGGGAAGTGGCTCCACAGCTCTCGCACCCGCGGCGTGTCGATCTTGCCGGGGGCGATCGTGTTGACCGTGATGCCCTCCCGGCCGACCTCCTGTGCCAGCGTCTTCGCCCACCCGACGACGCCGGGGCGGATCGCGTTGGACAGCATCAGGTTGGGGATCGGCTCGCGCACCGACCACGAGGTGATGTTGATGATGCGGCCGCGGCCGCTCTGCTTGAGGTGGGGCAGCGCGAGCCGCGTCAGGCGCACGGCCGAGTTCAGCGACAGCTCGAAGGCCTCCGCCCAGGCCTCGGCCGGGGTCGACTCGAACGTCCCCGGTGGCGGGCCGCCGGCGTTGTTGATGATGATGTCGAGCCGGCCGCGCTCCTGCACCGTGCGGCCGACGGCCTGCTCGAGAGCGCCCAGGTCACGGACGTCCCCGGGTACCGCGATCGCTCCCGGGATTCCCGCAGCCGCCTGCTCGAGCTTCTCCGGTGTGCGCGCCAGCATCGTCACGGCGCAGCCCTCGGCCGCGAGCGCTCCGGCGATCGCCAGGCCCATCCCCGAGGATGCCCCTCCTACGATGGCCGCCGTTCCTTCCAGACCGAGATCCATGCCCGGTACGATAACGAGCCATGCGCTACGGCCCCGCCGACTCCTCGAAGACCCCCCGGTTCACCGGGGTCCGCACCTTCATGCGCCTGCCCTTCGTGGAGACGCTCGAGGACGTGGATGTCGCCATCATCGGGGTGCCGACCGACGACGCGGTGTCGTTCAAGTCGGGCGCGCGGTTCGGGCCGGAGGCGATCCGCAGCGCGTCGGCGCTGCTCCGCCCGTACAACCAGCGCCTGCGGGTTGACGTGACCGAGCACCTCTCGATGATCGACCACGGCGACCTGCCGACGGTGCCGGGCTATCACGAGCGCACGCTGGACCTGATCCAGGAGCACCTGGAGCCGGTGCACCGCGCCGGGGTGGTGCCGTTGTGCCTCGGCGGCGACCACTCGATGGTGCTGGCCGAGCTGCGCGCGGCAGCCGCGGTGCACGGTCAGCTTGCGCTGGTGCATCTGGATGCCCACGCCGACATCTGGGAGTCGTACTACGGCGCTCGCTACTTCCACGGCACCGTCTTCAAGCGCGCCGTCGAGGAGGGGCTGGTCGACGCCTCGTCATCGGTGCAGGCGGGGATGCGCGGGACGCTCTACGGAGAGAGCGACATCGAGGAGCCGCGCCGGCTGGGGTACGACGCCATCTACTGGGACGAGCTCGAGCAGCTGACCCCGGCGGCGTACGGCGACCGGGTGCGGGCACGGATCGGTGACCGCCCGGCGTTCCTGTCGTTCGACATCGACTTCGTCGACCCGGCGTTCGCGCCGGCAACGGGGACGCCCGAGGTGGGCGGGCCGTCGAGCGGCCAGGCGCTGGCGTACCTGCGCGCGCTGCACGGTATCGACTTCCGCGGTTTCGACTGCGTCGAGGTGGCGCCGGTCTACGACCAGCCGGCCAACATCACCGCCTGGGTTGCGGCCAGCGCCTGCTTCGAGATGCTGTCGCTGCTCGCCGTGAGGCGCGGCGGCGCGGCTGCTACAGCCCCATGACGCCGACCAGCTCGCGCACGGCCTCGGCCGACCGGTTCAGCTGCGCCTGCTCGTCGTCGGTCAGGTTCAGCTTGATGATCTCCTCCAGCCCACCTGCGCCCAGCCGGCAGGGGACGCCCATGAAGATGCCGTCCAGCCCGAACTCGCCGGTCAGGTAGGCGGCGCAGGGGAGCACCCGCTTCTGGTCGTGCACGATCGAGTCGACCATCTCGGCCACCGACGCGGACGGCGCGTAGTAGGCCGATCCCGACTTCAGCAGCTTCACGACCTCGGCGCCGCCGTCGCGGGTGCGCTGGACGATCTCGGCCAGGCGCTCCTGCCCGATCAGGTCGGTGATCGGGATCCCGGCCACGTTGGTGTACGACGTGACCGGCACCATCTGGTCGCCGTGGCCGCCCAGCACGAAGCCGGTGACGTCCCGCACCGACACTCCCAGCTCCCAGGCCAGGAAGGTGCGGAAGCGGGCCGAGTCGAGCACACCCGCCATTCCGATCACCCGCTCGCCTGGGCAGCTTGGCCTCGGCGAATGCCACCTGGCACATGGCGTCGAGCGGGTTGGTGACCACGATCAGGATCGTGTCGGGGGAGCGTGACACCAGGTTCTGGGTGACGTCCGCGACGATCTTCTGGTTGGTGGTGAGCAGGTCATCCCGGCTCATGCCCGGCTTGCGCGCGATCCCGGACGTGATCACGCAGACGTTCGACCCCGCCGTCTCCTCGTACCCGTTCGTGCCGACCACGTTGGGCTCGTACCCGAGCACCGGACCGGTCTCGTTCAGGTCGAGCGCCTTGCCCTGCGGCAGACCTTCGACGATGTCGACGAGAACGACGTCGGCATAGTCCCGCTCGGCCAGTCGCTGGGCGGTGGTCGCGCCGACGTTGCCCGCACCGACGACCGTGATCTTGAGACGACTCATAGTGGTGGTTCCCCCCGGGGTGGAGACGGTTGCTCGTGGTTCAAATTGCGGCAGGCATCTTCGCACGAACGGCTACCATCCGGTCGAAGTCGAAGCGATTGGAAAGGCACGTGATGGCGGACAAGGGTGGACTCGAGGGGATCGTCGTCGCGCGCAGCCGTCTCTGCTCGATCGACGGCCAGAAGGGCGTTCTCATCTACGGCGGCTACGACGTCGGCGACCTCGCCGAGCACTCGAGCTACGAGGAGACGTGCTTCCTGATCCTGCGCGGCCGCCTGCCCCGCCGCGACGAGCTGGACGCGTTCACCTCCGACCTGGCCGCGGCCAGTCCGCTGTCGGATGAGACCGCAGCCGTGATCGACATGCTTGCGAGTCACGCAGCCCCGATGGAGATGCTGCGCACCGCCGTTTCGGCCGACTCGTTCGACGACCCGGACAAGGACTCGAACGCCGAGGAGGCCAACTTCCGCAAGGCCACCCGGCTGATCGCAAAGATGCCGACGATGGTGGCACGCTACGACCGCCGCCGCCGCGGGCTGGATCCGGTCGAGCCCGATTCGGCTCTCGGCCACGCCGCGAACTTCCTGTACATGCTGTCGGGCGAGCGGCCCGACCCGCAGGCGGCCCGCACCTTCGACGTGGCGCTGATCCTGCATGCCGACCACGAGATGAACGCTTCCACGTTCACGGCGCGCGTGATCGCCTCGACGCTCTCGGACATGCACTCGGCCATCACCGGCGCCATCGGCGCGCTCAAGGGTCCGCTGCACGGTGGTGCCAACGAGCAGGTGATGCACCTGCTGATGGACATCGGCGGCGACGAGAACATCGAGCAGGAGATCCGCGGCCGCCTGGATCGCAAGGAGCGGATCATGGGCTTCGGCCACCGCGTCTACAAGACCTACGACCCGCGCGCCGTGATCCTCAAGCGCTACTCCAGGTCGCTGGCCGAGCGCTCGGACGAGCCGCACTGGTTCTCGATGAGCGAGCACATCGAGAAGGCCGTGATGGAGGAGAAGGGCCTGTACCCAAACGTGGACTTCTACTCCGCCTCCACCTACCACTACCTCGGCATCGAGACCGGGCTGTTCACGCCCATCTTCGCGATGAGCCGGGTGGTGGGCTGGGCCGCGCACGTGATCGAGCAGCACGGCGACAACCGCCTGATCCGGCCCAGCTCGGAGTACGTGGGACCGGCGCTTCGGCCCTACCAGCCGATCGAGCAGCGCAAGGCGCCGGCGGCGGCGTAACCGCATCTTCATCTGCGCGCGGTTGACAACAGTTGAGGTGTGCGACATGCTTGATGCTGGCTGAGGCTCCAAGCTCCGTGACCAGGAGGGCGTAACCATGCGATCGATGTTCCTGAAGAGCGCTGCCGCGGCAGCGGCTGTCGCAGTGGTCGCTCTCATGGGTGGTTCATCCGCTTTGGGCGTGTCGGCCGACGTCAGCATCGCCGTCACGGACGGATCGGCCACGGCGGTCCCCGGCACCTCGGTCAGCTACACGATCACGGTGACCAACCCGGGCACCGGCAACATCAAGAAGATTGCGGTCACGGATCAGTTCCCGAGCGTGCTCTCGAGTGTCCAGTGGAGCTGTGCGCCGGGGGCGGGCGGTGCCTGTGGTGCCGCGACGGGCAGCGGCAACATCAACACCACCGTCGACCTCAACGGCGGCACGTCCGCCGTGTTCACCGCGACCGGCACCATCGCTCCGTCGGCCTTCCCGACGCTGTCGAACACGGCTAACGCGGCGACACCGAAGGGCTCGACCGACCCGACTCCGGCGAACAACACGGCAACCGACATCGACACGCTGACGCCGGTGGCGGATCTCGTGCTCGACTCGGCAGTCGTGGCGCCCGCAACGGCGTTCGGCAACGACGTCGCCTCACAGAACACGCTGGCGTTCTCAGTGGCGCTGCACAACGCGGGACCGTCGGACGCACGGCATACCACCCTCAAGTTCAGCCCGCACCTGAGCCCGTTGCTGGGGAGCGCGACGTGGTGCAAGGTGGCCGGCAACGTCAACTGCACCCAGAACAATCAGTTCACCGCCATGGATCTCTCGGCCGGCGCCGATCTCGGGCAGCTCGCGCCGGGGCCGACGCCCACGAACGTGGTCGTTCGGGCGCAGGCACTCGCCTCCGACCGGAACGGACCGCTGACGGATGCCCAGCCGTTCTTGCTGTCCGTGCCAGCGCCCACCACCGACCCGAACAGCGCCAACGACAGCGGCCCCAGCCCGGCTCCGTCGTTCCAGATCGACACCGTGCCCTCGCCGGTGCAGAACCTGCAGGCCGTGCCCGGCAACGGCAACGTCATCCTGACCTGGCAGAAGCCCGCGAACGACAGCGGACATCCGGTTGACCAGTACCTGGTGACCGTCAACGGTGGTTCGCCGATCACGATCGACGCGGCCACGAGTCCGCAGGTGCTGTGCCCCAACGGAACCAGCTCCGACTGCTTCCGAGTCGACGTCAACCCGTTGAACAACGGCACCACCTACACGCTGGCCGTCCAGGCGCACAACTCTGTCGGCTACAGCGACGCCAGCCAACTGTCGGCGACGCCGTCGATCAACAACGCGTCGAAGATCGTCTCCAACTCGACCACCACGGTGTTTTCTACCTGCACGACCGCCACCACGACCCAGCCGACATGTGTCCAGTACCAGATTCCCAGCGGGACCGGCGGCGTTTTCGGCGTCGCGGGCGGAAGCGCGGTGAGCTCTCCGGACAACTTCTGCCAGGGCGCGTGCATCCCGAATACCGGAACCGAAGCGACCGGCTCGCTCGACGGCTACAACGATCCCACCCATCCGCTGGTCGAGGTGGTCACGTGGGATTCCAGCACGATCCCGGCCAACTGGCCGATCAATCCGATCTGCTCCACGAACTCGACCGCCATCAACTGCTTCCCGAACAACCTGCCGCTCTACTACGAGATCTCGTTCACGCTGCTGAACTTCCCGTTGGAGGCGGCGACTCCGCTGAACCTGCCTGGCAGCATGCACTTCTGCCGGGACCCGGTGTCGCAGGGCGGTGCGGGCAATGCCGCGTTCGCGCGCCCCAAGCCGACCAGCGGTGGACTGCCACAGTTCAACGGCTACACCGACTCGGCCGGAAGCGTCTGCCTCGCCAACTTCTCGGTGTTGACCGGGCTTCCTGGCCGGCCCAACCAGAAGGGCGATGTCCAGGCTGTAATCAACTTCACCTCGGACAGCGACCTCATTGGCGCCCGCAAGTAGCGCGCTCAGCCGACTACGAACGGATCACGCTCGAGCGGCACGGTGGGCACCAGGATCACACCGAGGGAAGAGAGAAGCTCGTCCGCCTGCTGGCGTGACGCCACGTCGGGAGCGCACTGACGTTCAGACGCGCGTGCGATCGCGTCCAGCGTGAGAGCGACCTCGTAGCGGGCATTGCGTCCCCGCGCAAGACCAAGGCCCTCCTGGAAATCCGTCAGCGCCCGGTCGTCGTCGCCCTGCTGAACGTATGCGTAGCCACGTACCCGACGCAGTAGGGGGTCCTGCGGCGCGCCGCCGGCGGCCGCTGTCAGCTTCAGGCAGCCTGAGGCGAGCTCGACGGCTTCATCGCAGCGACCCTGGAACACCATCGCCTCGGCGATGCGGGCATCTGTTTCGATCAGCTCGGCCTCGCCGGCGCCGGAGTGGAACTGTTCGCGCGCGGTGCCAAACAGCTCGGCTGCCCGCAGGAAGTCGCCGCTTCGGCTGGCGACGCGGCCGAGGCCGCTGAGCGCGTGTGCCACGCCGATCCGGTAGTCGGCGGCGCGCCAGATCCGCAGCGAATCCTCATACAGCGCCTGTGCCTCCTCAAGACGACCCTGGTCGCTAAGAACCTCGGCGATGTTGCACGTCCCGAACGCGGCGTCCACCTCAGCGCCGATCCGGCGGTTCAGGTCGCGCCCACGTTCGTACAGCTCGATCGCCTCGTCCCAACGTCCCTCCATGGTCGCGAACATTCCAAGGTTGATGTAAATCGAGGCTGGGGTGCTGAGGATGCCCAGCTGTTCATAGATGTCGAGCGCCCGCTGCGAATAGACGGCCTCGCTGCTGCGCCCAAGCTCGACGAGTACCCAGTCGAGCACGAAGTACGCGTGTGCGAGCGCCTCGAGCTCGTTTGATCGCTGCGCGGCCTCGATGGCCTGCCGCAGCCACCGTTCCGCATCCAGCCGGCGCCCCTGAACATGGCGGATGAGGCCGTAAAACGCCATCAGCCGCGCGTACTGCCGGGCGTCCGACCCCTCGGCCGTGGAATCCAGCTGATCCATGCCCCGCCGCAGCCAGCGGAGCGCCTGCGGATAGTTGCCGGTCCGTTCGGCCACCGTGGCGTGCTTGTAATAGAGCCGGCCAAGCGATTCCGAAGTCGACGAGAGCAGGGCGCGTGCGGAGCTGTAGGCCCTGGTTGCCTGCGGATACTGGCCAAGTCGTTCTCGGAGATCGCCGAGCTGCTCGTACAGCGCTGCCTGTGTCGCCGGCTCCACGCTGGGTACGTGGCGCGCGCTTTGCAGCGCTCGCTCCAGATGCTCCGCCGCCTCAACGGTAGCGAACTTCGCCTCGGCTGCCTCGCCCGCGCGCTGCGAGTACAGCCAGGCCTTGTCGTGGACACCGCCGTGGAAGAAGTGCAGTGCCAGCAAGTCGAAGTCGGCGTCGTCGCCCGTCCGCTGGTGCTCGATCGTCTCGCCCGCCCGGAAGTGCAGGTCTCGACGCCGGCGATAGGACAGCCCCTCGTAGGCGGCATCGCGCATCAGTGCGTGACGAAAGCGATAGAACCCGGCGCCGTCCTGGGTCACGAAGTCGCCCAATCGCCGCCAAGCCGCCGCGCCGGCCGTGGCCGGCCCGTCCAGCAGCTGCTCCGCGAGTGCAGAGCGGAACCGCAGCCCCAGCACCGATGCCACGCGCAGCAGGCGGCGGTCGTCAGACGCCAGCTGGTCGATCTGCGCAGTGACCATCGCCTCCACCGTGTCCGGCAGCCCCTCGGTGGTGCCCGCCACACGCGTCGCATTCAGCAGCTCCTGCAGGAACAGCGGGTTGCCGCCCGACCGGCGGGCGAGGATCGACATCTCGTGCGGGCGAAGAGGCGAATCCTCGGTGGCAGCGATCAGCAGCTCGACCACCTTCTCCTCGGAGAGCGTGTCGAGCCGCAGCGACACTGTGGCTGCGCCGGCGGGCGCGATGAACCCGGAGTCCTCGTCGCGGCGGGTGACGCCGATCAGCCACGCCCTTCCGTCCACCTCCCGGCAAAGCTGGAGCAACAGGTCGCTGGACGCCTCGTCCATCCAGTGCCCGTCCTCGATCGCAATCAGCGTGGAGCCGGCCAGGATGCGGCCGAGCAACTCCGTCACGACGTCGTTCAGCTTCGTCCGGCGGAACTCCTGGCCGAGCTGTTCAACCTCCGTGTTCGTGGGCATGTCCAGGTCGAGCGGGACGCCGAGCAACGGCAGCCAGGGAGACAGCTCCGGGGCGCTGCTCAACACGACCTGCATCAACCTCGACACGATCGCCTCGCGCGATGCGTCCGGGTCCAGCTCGAGGGCCTGCAGCAGCAACGGGCGCAGCGCCGCGTAGGGAGTCGATGCGCCGTACAGGTCGCAGCTGGCCGACAGCAGCCGCATCTCGCCGCCCACCTCCCGCATCGCGGCCAGCATCCGCGTCTTTCCGATGCCGGGCGGGCCGACGATCTCGACGATCGAGCCCTCTCCTTGCAGGGCGGCGCGGACGGCGCGCTGCAGGATCGCGGTCTCGAAATCGCGTCCCACCATGGGCAGCTCGCGCTCGTCGGCGGTCGACTTCGCGCCCAGCGGCCGGCCGATCACCGATGCGTACACGGGGAGCGTCTTGCCCTTGACCATGAACGGGTCGAGCCCGGTCGTCTCAAAGGTCACCGAGCAGGCGTCCAGCACGCTCTGCGCGGCCAGGATCTGGCCGGGCTCGGCCTTGCCCATCACGCGGGCGGCCAGGTTGACGGCGTCGCCCATCACCGTGTAGGTGCGCCGGTAGGAGGGGCCGATGTCGCCCGCGAACACCGGCCCGGTGTTGACGCCGACCCGGATCGGGATGAGCAGCTCGGCGGCCTGCACCTCGCGCAGCGCCGCCAGCATGCGAGCCTCGTCGTCCCCGCTGGCGGTGGGCGCACCGGCCACCAGGATCAGCTTGCCGCCGTCGTGGTCGACATCGGTGCCCAGGAAGGTGACACCGTGCGCCTCGCAGGCGACCTGGGCGGCTGACACCAACGCTTCCAGCGCATCGGCCACCTCCTCGGCCGGCCGGGCGGCGACCATCTCGTCGAGGCCGTCGTAGTGGATGAAGCCGATGGTGACGCGACGGTGCTCCGGGTCGCCGTGCCCGGTCAGCAGCAGCTCGCGCAGGCTGACCGGGATGCACTCGGCGAGGTCGACCGACGGCGGCACGTGCTGAGGATCGGGCTCATAGCTCTTGGCCTCGTCCGGCCGCAGGTGACGCCGCAGCCGGATGCCGTCGCCCTTCGGCTGGGACAGCAGCTCGGCCGGCAGCTGTGCGGCGGTGTCAAGGCTGACGACGATCTCGCCGGCGTCGGCCGTTCCCTCCATGGCGACCACGGCGCTCGCGCCGGGGCCGGTCAGCAGCAGCTCCCGATGGCGCTCGCCGACGAGGAAGAAGTGGAACTCGCCGGAGTGGACGCCGACCGACATGCGCAGGCGAACCTTGCCGGCCGAGGTGTCGATCGCACCCATCTCGCTGAGCGTGCGCCGCATGCCGATCGCGGCGGCGACGCCGTCCGCGGCGTGGTGCTCACCCGAGAAGAACAGCAGCAGGGCGTCTCCGCCGAACTTGATCAGGCCGCCGCCGTTGGCATAGGCCGTGCCCAGCAGCTGGCGGAACACGAAGCCGACGACGTCGGTCACCTCCTCGGCGCCGACCCGGCCCAGCCGTGCCAGCCGCTCGGACATCTTGGTGAACCCGGAGATATCGACGAACACGACCGTGCCCTCGAGCGCCCGCACGCGCACGTCCGGCTCCTCGCTGATCCAGCGAATTGTCAGCCGTGGCAAAAACGGCCGCAGCTTCGACGAGCGATCGGTGGAGACGTTGGCCACGTGGTACCTCGGTTGAGGACGGCGGTTCGGTCAAGTGTAAACGTGGCGGGCGTGTCCAGGAACCATCGGCTCAGGCCTGGAGCTCGCCCAGCTCGCCGAGCCGGGCATCCGCGATGGCGCCGGCCTGGCCGGCGACCGTCACGTCGCCGGTCACGATCCGCAGGAACTCGTCCCGGTCGAGGACGTACAGCTCCGCGGGGTCGGCCACCCGCACCGTGGCGGTTCGCGGCACGTCTCGCAGCAGTGCGATCTCGCCCACCAGCGAGCCGGGGCCGAGGTCGGTCACGTGGAAGCCGTCGCAGACCACCTCGACGACGCCGCGCTCGACCAGGAAGACACGGTCACCGCGATCGCCCTGCCGCATCAGCACCTCACCGGGCTCGGCGTCGATCCGCTGCAGGTGGCTGGCCACGCGCTCAAGCTCGGCCGGGGGCAGGAACGAGAACAGCTCGACCGCGCGCAACAGCCGGATGCGGGCAGGGTCCGCCGCCGCGAGCCTGTCGACCCGGCTGAGGCCGCGCCAGGCCACCAGCAGGCCGATCGGCTGCAGCGCGCCCACCAGCACCAACGTGGTCGTCAGCGACGTCACCGAGGCCAGCGCCGCCACCGTCAACGCGCCGATGCCGATTGCCGCCCGCATCAGGCTCTCCAGCACCCCGAACACGCGCGCCAGCAGCCGGTCGTCGGCGGCTCGCTGCAACAGGGTGAACGTGACCACGTCCATCAGCACCAGGCCGGTGCCGGTCACGATCACCATCGCGTAGGCGACCACGGTGGCGGTGGTGATGGCCAGCGCCACCAGCGCCGCCGACCAGGCGATCACCCCCGCCGCCATGGCCGGCACCAGGCGCGGCCGCCCGACCAGCCCGGCCGATCCGATCGCACCCAGGATGGCGCCGACGCCGGCCGCCGAGGCCAGCAGCCCGGCGCCACCCTCTGCGGAACCCAGCCTCTGCACCGCGACCGCCACCACCAGCACCTGGAAGAAGGCACCCCACACGACCATCGACAGCCCGAAGGTGCCCATCAGCACGCGCACGTCGGCGTTGGAGGCGACGGTCGCGAAACCGGCCAGCAGCCGCCGGCTCCGTGACACTCCGGCGGCGATCGCAGCGGCCGGGGTGGTCGGCACGCGGCTGACCGCCAGCCCGGTGGCAAACGACAGCGCCGCCAGCGCAGCGAACGCGGGGGCGGCCCCCGCCCACACGATCAGGCCGCCGGCCAGCGCCGGCCCGGCCAGGTTGCCGACGCCCTCGAGCATCGACACGATCACGTTGGCGGCCGTCAGCTGGGCCGGCGTGTCCGACAGCCTCGGCAGCAGCGCCGCCTGCACCGGTCGGTAGACGGGGATCACGACCGCCGCGATCAGGGCCAGCACGTAGACCGGCCAGGGACCGGCGGCCATCGCCACGGCAAGGCTCATGGAAGCCACCACCGCCGATGTCAGCAGGGCCGCCCCGACCAGCACCAGCCGGCGGTCGAAGCGGTCGCCGAGGCCCGCCGTAAACGGTGCCGTCACCGCGGAGGCGCCCGACCGCGCGGCCGCCAGCAGGCCCGCCGCGGCGATGCCGCCGTGGCCGTAGGCGAACACCACGAGCGCGATCTCGAGGCCCTGCTCGGCGGTGATGTACGCCGCCCAGGCGGCCTCCGCCCAGGTCAGCTGGCGGCTCCGGCCCACCAGCCGCACCGCTCGCGCCACGGGGGTCAGTGCCCGCATGGCCGACGCCGGGTCAGTCCACTGCCGAGGGAGCCGACTCTCGCGTGCGCGCCGCCAGCGTCCGCAGCATGGCGAGCGCCACCTTGGGCTCGCTCTCCAGCACCTTCTGGAACGCCGTCCGCCCCAGGCGCATCGTCAGCACCTCGGACTCGGCCTCGACCGTGGCCGTGCGCGGCGCCGCATCGAGCAGCGCCAGCTCGCCGAAGAAGTCGCCGCGGTGGAGCTTCACCGAGCGCTTGCCGGCGCGGCGCACCGCGGCCGCCCCGTCCAGGATCACGTAGAAAGCGTCGCCGGGATCATCGACCCGCACGATCGCCGTGTAGGGCGCATAGCGCTTCATCGTTGCCTGGCCGGCCACGCGCCGCAGGTGCCGCTGTGAGAGGCCGGCGAACAGGGGGACGGTGCTGAGCACGTCGGCCCAGGCCTTGACGGAGCGACCATCCGTGCCCAGCGAGAGTGCCCGGGCGATCGGGTCGCGGTGTTGCGTGGACGACGTCATGTGTGTGTGCGCTCCTGGTTGGGTCGCCCAGTCTACTGAGCGGCGGGCGCGTGCTCAAGCCGAGCCAGACGGTCGGGCATCAGCCGCATCGTCGTGGTGCCGTCATGCTCGAAGCCGACCTTGAGGTACGCATGCACCGCGGCCTGGTTGCGGGGGTCGACCTCGAGCGTGATCTCGCGCAGCCCCAGCTGCTCGAAACCGAACCGGCAGACCATGCCGGTGGCCTCGGTGCCGATGCCGCGGCCGCGGAACTCGGCGGCTCCGATCATGATCGAGAACTTGGCCCGGCGGCGGCCGACGGGGGTGAGACGCGCATCGCCGATCAGCCGGTCGCTCTCACGGTGCCGTAGCGCGAACACCACCCGCTGCGGATCGCTGAGGATGCGCCGCCCCCAGTCAAGCAGGGAGCTGGGGGAGTGCGGCTGCACCGGCTGGTCACCCGGCGCGTAGAGGTACCGGGTGGTGGTGGGATCGTCCATCCAGCGAACCCAGTCGCCGACAGAGTCGGTGGACAGCGTGGCCAGGCACACCAGCCGCCCGCAGATCGGCTCCTTGATGGTCACCCAGGCAGCCTACCGAGCCGCCTCGCCGCGTTCAGCGTACGGAGTTGACGATCTCGGCGGAGAGGCTCGGATACTGGGCCAGGAACTCCGCCCGCTCCGCCTTCAGCCGCTCCACCCGCTGCCGGTACTCGTCGCCGCGGCCCGTCGCCTCGTAGAGCCGTCGCGGCTGCAGCAGGTCGATGTCGGAGGCGTCGATGCCCGGCACGTGCGAGGCCACCTTGTAGCCGAAGTCGGGGTCGACCTCCCACTCGATGGTGCCCTCGGCGATGGCCTTGACGATGGCTGAGGAGTGGGGGATCCGCACCTTCTTCGAGCCGCTCTCGCTCTCGGGCCCGCCCACGCGGCCGGTGTTCATGATGTACACGTCGATCGGATGCTGCTCGAGCAGCTCCAGGAAACGGTTGCCCTGGCCGTCGTGGTGCATCGGGAAGAACGGGTTCGTGCCCGGCACGCGCAGGAACACGCCCTCCTCGTCCTTGCCGCCGGCGGCCGTCCCGGTGGTCTCGCCGAGCATGAAGAAGGCGGCTGCCTGCGGGCCCTCCAGCCTGGCGACGGCCGGGATCACGTTCTCGTTGCGGTTCAGCACCAGCAGGAAGTCGGCCTGTTCGATGGAGGACGCCTCGGCCGCCTCGATGTCCGCGAACGAGAACACGGCGCGGCCGTTCTTGGTGTAGCTCTCGTCGAAGAAGTCGACGACGCCGTGGTCGTTCTGGCTGACGTTCTCGAGGTAGGCGCTTGGCTTTGTGACCGCGCCGTGGATGGTCGGCTCGTCCTTGGGGTTGAGCGCGAAGGTCTTGGCGAAGCAGCCGGCCTCGGTGGCCGAGATCGACCCGTCCGGCCACCAGGCGACGAAGTCGTCCTGCACCGGGAGCGATCCGTTCTGCCGGGTGAACGTGGTGGTGGTCTTGCCGGTGCCGGACAGCCCCACGATCAGGCCGGTCTTGACGCCGGCGTCGGTCGGGATCATCTTGCAGCCGGCGTGCAGCGCCAGGCCGCCTCGTTCGAAGACGAGGTGGTTCCACATGCGCAGGCCGCCCTTCTTCGACTCGCCGAAGTAGTCGGAGTTGAAGACGCGGGTGACGTAGAGGTCGAGGTTGACCGCGATCAGGCGATCGTCCGGGTAGCCGGGCACGGACAGGTTGGGCGTGTAGATCACCAGCAGCTCCGGCTCGAACTCGCCGGACTCGGGATCGTGGAAGTAGAGGACATCCTGCATGCCCGCGATGTTGGCGTTGGCGGCCTCGACGTAGAGGCGGGCCGGTACGCGGCGCTCGGCGGTGTCGCCGATGTAGCCGTCGACCACGATCATCTCCTGGTCGGCGATGTAGGCGTTCTGGAGCTCGGTCACCCGCTGCCACTCGTCGCGGTCGATGGCCTGGTGCGGATACGAATCGGGGTCGTCGGCGACGATGAAGGTGCTGCCCTTGGAGCGGGCCAGCACCTGCGTCTGGACGTTGGGCGCGCCGTACTCGGTGGGGCGCGCGGTGGGCATGGCCAGCGCTCGTCCGAGCAGCTCGGACTGCGGTAGGTCGTGGTGCACCTGCCGTGCAGCAGGCAGCGCATAGGCCATCTTCGCCAACGTTCCTCCCAGGTGAGAGCGCGACGAGGCGGTCGCGCGCCCCTCCAGGATACCCCAAGGTGGAGGGTTTGTCTTTGCTTGTGACAAAGCTTGTAACAACGGCTTCGTACCCGCCTGGCAGCGCGGCCGGCCGGTGCGGCTTGGTAGGCTGCAGACAGCGATTCCCTCGAGCAGCGGAGGCGTTGATGGTGCGTCACGACGTGGTGGTGGTCGGTGCCGGATTGGCCGGTATGCGGGCTGCCATCGAGGCATCGCGCTACGGGGTCGACGTGGGAGTGGTGTCAAAGCTGCACCCCACGCGCAGCCACTCGGGCGCCGCAGAGGGCGGGATCAACGCCGCGCTCGGCAACGCCGGCGAGGACGACCCGCAGAAGCACACCTTCTTCACCGTCAAGGGCTCCGACTACCTGGGCGACCAGGACGCGATCGCGATCATGTGCGAGGACGGGCCCGGCGACATCTACGAGCTCGAGCACATGGGCGCGATCTTCTCGCGCACCGAGGACGGCCGCATCGCCCAGCGCCCGTTCGGCGCCGGAGGCGCACCGCGCACCTGTTACGCGGCCGACATCACCGGCCACGTGCTGCTGCACGTGCTCTACGAGCAGCTGGTGAAGAGCGGCGTCACGGTCTACGAGGAGTGGTTCGCGCTCGATCTGGTGACCGACGGAGAGCGCTGCGTCGGCGTGACGGCCTGGGATCTGGTGCGCGGCGGCGTGCAGGGCGTGGAGGCGTCGGCGGTGATCATGGCCACCGGCGGCCTGGGGCGCATGTACCGCGGCACCACCAACGCGTACGCCTGCACCGGCGACGGCATGTCGATGGCATGGCGGGCGGGGGTGCCGCTGAAGGACATGGAGTTCATGCAGTTCCACCCGACCACGCTCAAGTCCAACGGCGTGCTGATCACCGAGGGTGCCCGCGGCGAGGGCGGCTACCTGCGCAACAGCGAGGGCGACCGTTTCATGTTCAACTACGCCCCCAACGCCGGCGAGCTGGCCTCGCGCGACGTGGTGTCGCGCTCGGAGCAGACCGAGATCGACGAGGGCCGCGGGGTCGACGGCTGCGTGCTGCTCGACCTCACCCACCTCGGCGCCAAGCGCATCAACGAGCGCCTGCACGGCTCCCGCGAGCTGGCCATGGACTACGCCGGCGTGGATCCGATCGAGGAGCCGATCCCGGTGCGGCCGGGATCGCACTACCACATGGGCGGCATCGACACCGACGTCTGGGGGCACACCGCCATGCCCGGGCTCTATGCGGCCGGCGAGTGCGCCTGCGTGTCGGTGCACGGCGCCAACCGGCTGGGCGGCAACTCGCTCCTGGAGACGGTCGTGTTCGGCCGGCGCACCGGCGCAGCGGCCGCGCAGGACGTGCGGCGCAACGGCACCGGCGGCGTGTTCTCGCCGTCGGCGGCAGGCTCTCGCCGAGCGCAGCATCGGCCGCATGCTCGACAAGAACGACGGCGAGCGGCCCCACGTGCTGCGCCAGGAGCTGGCCGATGCCATGTATGACAACGCCGGCATCTTCCGAACGGCCGAGGGGCTGGAGGCCTGCAAGGCGAAGGTGGAGGAGCTGCGCGAGCGCTACTCCCGCGGCGTGGTCGTGCAGGACAAGGGCCGGGACTTCAACACCGACCTGATCCAGGCGATCGAGCTGGGCTCGATGCTGGAGATGGCCGACTGCCTGGTCACCGGCGCGATCGCCCGCACCGAGAGCCGCGGCGCCCACAGCCGGCTGGACTACCCCGAGCGCGACGACGACGCCTGGCTGCGGCATACCCTGGCGTTCTACGACGACGGCCAGGTGCGCCTCGACTACCGGCCCGTCACCATCACCGAGTACGAGCCCGCCGTCCGCAGCTACTAGGAGCACGAGTGCAGGTAACCCTCAAGATCGAGCGCTACAACCGCGAATCCGACGAAAGCCGGCAGGAGACGTTCAGCGTGGACGTGGTCGAGGAGGCCACCCTGCTGGACGTGCTGGATGTGATCAAGGACGAGGTGGACGGGTCGCTCACCTACCGCAAGTCCTGCCGGATGGCGGTGTGCGGCTCCTGCGGCATGCGCATGGACGGCGCCGCCGTGCTGGCCTGCAAGACGCCGATGCGCCCGGTCGTCGAGGCCGGCGAGGTGCCGGTGATCTCGCCGATGGGCAACCTGCCGGTGCTGAAGGACCTGGTCGTGGACATGGAGCCGTTCTGGGAGAAGTTCCGCGCCATCAAGCCGTACCTGGACGACGGCGGCGAGGAGCCGCCGGTCAAGGAGTGGCGCGTCCAGCAGGAGGAGCTCGACCGCGTCATGACCGAGGCGCTCTGCATCCAGTGCGGCTGCTGCGTGTCGGAGTGCAACTCGATGGAGGCCGATCCCGACTTCCTCGGCCCGGCCGCCCTCGCCAAGGCAGCCCGCTTCGTGAACGACGTGCGTGACCGCGGCGGCAAGAGCCGGCTTGAGATCTACAACGGGCCGCACGGGGTCTGGGACTGCACCCGCTGCTACTTCTGCAACCAGCGCTGTCCCAAGGGCGTGCACCCGCGAGACGCGATCGCGAAGCTGGGTGCGGCCATCTACCAGGAGGGCATGCACTCGGACGGCGGCGCGCGCCACGCGAAGGTGTTCGTGAAGTCCACGCACCAGACCGGCTACCTGCTGGAGACGCACCTGGTGCCCGAGACGGTGGGCCCCGTGAACGCGATCAAGGAGATCCCGTTCGCGCTGCGGCTGGCCCGGGCCGGCAAGGTGCCGAACCCGCTGAAGCCGCACAAGGCCAAGAAGCTGGACGAGGTGCGCAAGCTGCACAAGCTGATCGAGTCCCAGGAGCAGGCGACGCTCGAGGCCGCAAACGCCGGGCCGACCAGACCGCCCGCCGACCCGGCACAAGCAAAGGAATCCGAGTGAAGTCAAGCTACGCCTACTACCCCGGCTGCCTCGCGAGCCTGTCGCAGAAGGAGCTCGACACCTCCACACGCGCCATCGCGGACAAGCTGGGGATGACGCTGGTCGACATCCCCGGGTTCACGTGCTGCGGCGCCGGCGACGTCCACGAGGCGCGCCCGGAGTACTACCTGCACCTGAACGCCCGCATCCTCGGCCAGGCCGAGCAGCTCGGCCAGGACACGCTGATGACGATCTGCAACGTGTGCACGCTCAACCTGCGCCAGGCCAACGCCAAGCTGCAGGCCGACCCCGAGCTGCTGGAGCGGGTCAACCGCAACCTCAAGGAGGTCGGCGCGGCGTCCTACTCGGGCGGCGTCGATGTCCGCCACCTGCTGTGGGAGATCGCGGAGGGCGAGGGCTACGAGCGGCTCAAGCAGATCGCCGAGAAGCCGCTGACCGGCATCAAGATCGCGCCGTTCTACGGCTGTCAGATCCTGCGGCCCTCGCGCCTGCTGGGATTCGAGGATCCCGACCGGCCGCAGTCGCTGGAGCGGATCATCGAGGCCTGCGGCGCGGAGGCGGTCGACTACCCGAGCAAGATCAAGTGCTGCGGGTTCCCGATCGTGCTGGCCCGCGCCGAGGTGGCGCTGGGCGAGCTGATCCAGCCTCTGGCCGAGGCCAAGGAGGCCGGTGCGGACGCGATGGTGACCCCGTGCCCGCTCTGCCACCTGTCGCTCGACGCCTGGCAGGGAAAGGCCTCACGCGAGGCCGACATGGAGTTCGACCTGCCCATCTTCCACCTCGCCCAGCTGGTCGGCGCGGCGGCCGGGCTCAGCTACGACGAGCTCCAGTTCAAGCGGCACATCGTCAAGGCCTACCCGGTCACGGACAAGATCTACCAGGGGGTCTGACCCCGGTGGGTTCCCGGTCTGCACGCGGAGGGGGCGCGTGAGCCCCAGCTACGCCGCGCTGTTCCGCTCGCCCTACCGGGCGCTGATGGTCGCCGCCCTGGGCGCCACCTTCCTGGGGTCGCTGGACGCGCTGATGGTGGTGACCGCGCTGCCCAGCGCGGCGCAGGACATCGGCGGCGTCGACCTGATCTCGCTGGCGGTCGGGGCGACGATGGTGACGATCGTGATGACGCTGCCGCTGGCCGGCGCGCTGATCGACCGCTACGGCGTGGCCCGCAGCTTCGCGATCGCCTGCGTGCTGTTCTCGGCCGCGAACGTGCTGGGCGGGCTGGCCCCGTCGATGCCGGTGGTGGCCCTGTCCCGGGGCGTGCTGGGGCTGGGCGCCGGGTTCATGTTCGCGGTGCCGCTGGGCCTGTTCGCGCTGTACGTGCCGAACGAGCTGCGCCCGCGGGCGTTCGGCCTGAACGCGGCCATGTGGGGCGTCTCGGCCCTGATCGGGCCGGCGCTGGGCGCCGCGCTGACCGGCTCGGTGGGCTGGCGCTGGGTGTTCTGGGTGAACCTGCCCCTGATCGTGATCGTGGCCTGGGCGGCGCGCCTGGCGCTGCAGTCGCACCCCGCCCGCGAGCCCAAGCACGATGCCCAGCCGCTGAACGTCGTGGGACCGGTGCTGCTCGGCACCACCGTCCTGTTCCTGCTGGCCGCCGCGCGTGAGCCGGCCATCGCGCTGGCCGCGCTGGTGCCGGCGATCGCGTTCCTGGCGCACGAGCGCCGCACGGCGGTGCCCGTGTTCACACACCGCCCGGTGTCGATCGCCGCGAACGTGACGGCGCTTGCGGCCGGCTCCGCGTTCCTGGGCGCAGAGGTCTACCTGCCGCTGCAGCTGCAGGTCGGATTTGGAGAGCCGGTGGCGGTGGTGGCGGTGGCGCTGGTGCTGACGACGCTCGGGTGGACGACAGGCTCGATGGTGGCGGCGCGGATCGGAGCCCCGCCCCGCGACCAGATCGTGCTGGGCTCGCTGCTGGTGTTCGTGGGCACGTTGATGATGGCGCTGCCCGCGGGCGGGGTGGTGCTGCCGATCGTGTGCTACGCCGTATCCGGCCTGGGCATGGGCATCGCCAGCCCGGCGCTGTTCGAGGTGGTGCTGGCCGACGGCGATGCCGGACGCGAGGGCAAGTCCACCTCGTCGATCCCGCTGGCGCGCCAGGTGGGAGCGGGTCTCGGCACGGCCGTGGCCGGCATCGTGTTCCTGGCCTCGTTGTCCGATCAGGCGATCAAGGCGGCCGAGCGCAAGGGAGCACACGTGCCGGCCGTGGTGCCGGCAGCGCGGCACACGTACATCGCGGCCGCGCTCTTGAGCGCGATCGGGCTG
This sequence comes from uncultured Actinomycetes bacterium, assembly GCA_963797565.1. Lineage (GTDB taxonomy): Bacteria > Actinomycetota > Thermoleophilia > Gaiellales > JAICJC01 > JAICYJ01. The sequence continues at coordinate 173,204 of CAWCPM010000008.1, forward strand.
GTGGCGTGCTACTGGCTGCGGCGCGAGCCCAGCCACGCGGTGGCACCCAGCGCCGACCGCGCCGCCGCATAGCTGTCACGAGCCTCTCACAGTGCTGTCACACCGTCCGGCGTGTCCGTGATCCGTGCGACACTGACAGGCATGGGCGCGGGCACTGCCACCACCGATCTCTCGGCCGACCTGCAGCGGCTGTTCGGCTTCGAGCGCTTCCGTCCGGGGCAGCGCGAGGCGATCGAGGGCACTCTGTCGGGCCGCGACGTGCTCGCGATCATGCCCACCGGCTCGGGCAAGTCGCTCTGCTACCAGCTGCCCGCCCTGCTCGGCGACGGCGTCACGCTGGTCGTCTCGCCGCTGATCGCGCTGATGCAGGACCAGTCGGCCGCGCTTCGCGCCGGCGGGCACGAGGACGTCGAGATGATCGCCTCGAGCATGACCGGCGAACAGGTGGGCGTGGCCCTCGCCCGCATTGCCGCCGGCCGCGCGCGTCTGGTCTACGTCGCCCCCGAGCGCTTCTCCAGCCGCCGCTTCCTGGACGCGATCGGCCAGGCCGACGTCGACCGCCTCGCGATCGACGAGGCGCACTGCCTGTCGGAGTGGGGGCACGACTTCCGGCCCGACTACCTGCGGCTGTCGGATGTGCGCAAGCGGCTCGGCACCCCCGCGACACTGGCTCTGACCGCGACGGCCACGCCGCGGGTCGCCCGCGACATCGTGTCCGCGCTCGAGCTGCGCGATCCGGTGATCGCGAGCACCGGCTTCGACCGCCCGAACCTGTTCCTGGAGGTGCTGCACGTCGCCGGCGAGGCCGGCAAGCCGCGCATGCTGCTGGCGCACCTGAAGGACCGCAAGCGCCTCCCGGCGGTCGTCTACTGCGGGCGCCGCAAGACCTGCGAGCAGGTGGCCGCGCACCTGCTCGGCGACGGCATCAGCGCCGCGCCGTATCACGCCGGCCTGCCCTCCCACGAGCGCACGGCCACGCTCCAGCAGTTCCTGGCCGGCGAGCTGGAGGCGGTCACCGCCACGACCGCGTTCGGCATGGGCATCGACAAGGCCGACGTGCGCTCGGTCGTGCACTGGACGATCCCGTCCTCGCCCGAGGAGTACTACCAGCAGGCGGGCCGCGCCGGCCGTGACGGCGCGCCGGCGGTCTGCACGCTGCTCTACACCGCCGCCGACAAGGGCCTGATCGCCTACTTCATCGACCGCGCCAAGCTGACCGAGGCGCAGCTGCGATCGGTGCACGCGCTGCTGGCGGCGAATGCGGACCCGTCGGGCGTGTTCCGGGTGTCCGAGTCGGACGTGCCCGCCGACGACCCCCGCGTCGCCGTCGCCGTGCTGGAGCGGGCCGGCGCGCTGGAGCTGTTCCCGGCCCGAAGCGGCGGCTTCTCGGGCAGGCTGGCCGAGCCATCGCTCAGCCGCCGCCACTCGGCCGCGGCGATGGTGGCGATGAAGCGCCAGCAGAACCTGCGCTGGGACCGGCTGAAGGCGATCGACCGCTACGCGGCCGGCGACAGCTGCCGCCGCGCCGCCCTGCTCGGCTACTTCGGTGACACGCCGGAGCCGCGGCCCGACGAGCTGTGCTGCGACAACCACGGCACCCGGGCCCGCTCGCCGCTGCAGGTGGACGAGCGCGAGGCGGTGCTGCTCTGCGTGGAGGAGACCCGGGGCGCCGTCGGGCGCACGCGGCTGACCCAGATCCTGCGCGGCGGCCGCGGCCGCGATCTGCTGGCCGCCGGCCACCACAAGATCGAGAGCCACGCCCGTCTCGCCCACCGAAACGAGGCGCAGGTGCTGGAGGTGATCGACCGGCTGATCGCCGACGGCACACTGGTGAAGACCGACGGCAGGTACCCGGTCGTGCGCCGTGCGCCGGCCTGATGGAGGACGACCGGGTCAGCCGGTTCTGGGCCGCGTTCGTCGCGGCCACCGGCACGGACGGCGACCACACCGCCTGGGGGTTCGGCAATGATCCCGGGATGGCGACCGAGCTCGGCCTGCTGGTGCGCGACGGGCCGAAGCGGGCCACCGCGAGCCTGCGCTCTGCCTATGGGGACGGCGAGCCGATCCCGCGGGCCGGTGAGCTGAGCGTGATCCTCGACGGGGAGGGCGAGCCGCTGTGCGTGATCCGCACCACCCACGTCGAGATCCGCCGCTTCGCCGATGTGGACGAGGAGTTCGCATGGACCGAGGGCGAGGGCGACCGCAGCCTCGCGTACTGGCGCGAAGCCCACGTCAGGTTCTTCACGGCCTCCGGGACGCCGCCGCAGGACGACACCGAGGTCGTCCTCGAGCGCTTCGACCTGCTCTGGCCGCTGCCGGCCGGCGGCTGAGTCCGGCACCGTTTCGCGACCATCCGTGACCACGCCGTTGCGGCGTCCGCCGGTAGCTTGGCGACATGTCCCGGTTGATCCCGATCCTGATCGTCGCGGCGCTAGCTGCCGCCGGCTGGTGGTGGGTGCACGGAGCCGGGCCGCCGCCGGCCGAGGCCACGGTGTCCCGCGTGGTCGACGGCGACACCGTCTGGGTGCGGGCCGGATCGCGCTCGCTGGACGTGCGGCTGCTGGGCATCGACACGCCCGAGACGGTCGACCCCCACCGGCCGGTGGGCTGCTTCGGTCCCGAGGCTTCCGCCTACACCAAGCACCTGCTGACCGGCGGCCGGGTGCGGCTGGTCTACGACCGCCAGCTGCACGACAAGTACGGACGCTGGCTGGCGTACATCTACCTGGAGCGCCCTGGGCGTCCCGATCTGTTCGTGAACGCCCGGCTGGTGTCGGCCGGGTACGCGCGGACGCTCTCGATCCCGCCCAACACGGCCCATGCGACGGAGCTCTCAGCGCTCGAGCGGGAGGCGGCGCTGGCCGGGCGCGGGCTGTGGTCGGCCTGCGGTTGAGGACCGGTAGACTGCGCTCATGCGCCGTCTGATTGGCATAGCTGTGATCGCCGCGACCGCCGCGGTGATCGCGCGCCTGCTGACGAACCGGGATGACCCGGTCGCCGCCAGCGGCAACGGGCACACGGCGGACCAGGAGCGCGTCGAGATGCTGCGCGAGCGTATCGGAGCCGCGCGTCGCAGGCTTCGCGACGAGTTCGACAGCGTGCGTGGCAGCGACTAGACGCGCGCTCGGCGCGCTGCTCGCGGGCGGTGGGCTGCTGGCCGGGTGGGGCCTGTTCGAGGCGCAGTGGCTCGAGCGCCGCGAGCTGCGCGTGCCGGTGGCGGGGCTGCCGCCGGAGCTGGACGGTCTCACCATCCTGCACCTCTCCGACTTCCACGCCGGCACGCCCTCGCTGAACCTGCGCACGATGCAGGCGGCGGTTGCATACGGCGTGTCCCAGCAGCCCGACATGGTGGTCGTGACCGGCGACATCATCGCGCACCCGCGCGGGCAGCAGCCCGTGCTCGATCAGCTGGCGCGGCTGGATCCGCCGCTCGGCATGTATGCGTCGCTGGGCAACCACGACACCGGCTCCACGCGTGACCCGTTCTCCCGGGGTGTGGTTCCGGACAGCTGGGGCAGCGCCCCCGTGCAGCTCCTGCGCGACCGCAGCGTGATGGTGGAGCGCGGCGGGGTGCCGATCGAGGTGGCGGGGCTGGAGCCGGAGCCGTGGATCCGGGGACTGTCACGACCCGAGCGGCTGTTCACCGGCCCGGGTGGCCTCAGGATCCTGCTTGCGCACTTCCCGGACGTGGTCGACGACCTGCCACCCGGGACCTGCTCGCTGGTGCTCGCCGGCCACCTGCACGGCGGCCAGATCTGCCTGCCCAGGCCGGGCGGGCGGTTGCGGCTGTCGCACACCCGCTGGCGCTACCTGGACGGCATCCACCGCGTTGGCGACACCACGCTGGTGGTCTCGCGCGGCACCGGCACGACGCTGGTGCCGTTCCGGCTGCTGGCGCGGCCCGAAGCCTCGCTGCTGCGCCTCACGGCCGGCTGACCGGGCGACGCCCCTGAGGGCGCCGCCCGGCCCGTTCAGGCCGAGGCCACCGGAGCGGCCCGCTGCAGGCGGATGTCGCCGCTGGCCGAGTTGGCCTTGATGCGCAGGTCGACGTCGCCGCCCGCGCCGGTGTCGTCCGGCTCGAGGTCGGACTGGGTGGTGCCGCTCATCGAGCTGACGTCCATCCACACGCGGGCGCCCGCGGCCACGCCCAGCGCGATGTCGCCCGACACGGTCTGGATCCGGGCCTCGCCGCGCCGCACGCTCTCGACGGTGACGTCGCCGGAGACGCCCTTGGCGCTCAGCGAGGAGCCGGCCGACGTCACGTGCAGGTCGCCCGAGACCGTGTTGGCCGAGATCTCCCCCGCCACGGGCCCCAGCTCGAGGTCGCCGGAGACGCTGCTGAGGCTGGCCGACCCGTCGACGCGTTCCACGTCCAGGTCGCCGCTGACGGTCTTGACGTTGGCGTCGCCCGCAACGGCCCCCAGCGAGACGTCGCCGGAGGTGGTGTTCACCTTCGCCGCGGCGAAGCGGCCGCGGCAGGTGACGTCGGCGGACACCGTGGTGGAGTCGATCGAGCTGCCGTGCGGCACCGAGATGGCGAAGCGCAGCTCCGGCCCGCGGCGCAGCCCGAACAGCGAGCGGCCGCTGGGCGCCTCGACCGACAGCTCCTGGCTCTCGCCGCTGCCGCGCAGCTCCTGCTGCACGTTCTCGGCTGCCTCGATCGACGCCTGGTCGTTGCCAAGCGGCGTCACCTCCACCTCGGCGCGCGGCTCGTCCCAGGTGATGACGTCGATGCGTCCGGCCTCGAGCTTCAGCCGCAGGCGCACGGGATGTGGGTGTCTGATAGGTCGTCATCGGATGCTCCTCTCTTACGAACGGGCGAAGCCGGTCAGCCGCAGCGTCTGCTGCGAACGGATCACGGACTGCTGTTTGCGGGTCGTGGGCTCCCGCACCGGCTGCGTCCAGGGCGTGTACATGGCGGCTGCCGATGCCGGCAGTCGGGGGGTGATGGAATCGCGTGGATCGGTCATGGCTCCTCCGTTTCAGCTCGTCGCGTAGCCGGTGATGCGCCGGCCGGGTCCGCCGCTGTGGCCGCGGCCGCGGTCGAGGGCGCGGGAGGTCGCGCGCACCAGCCAGGTGTTCAGGGACACGCCGTCCGCCGCCGCGGCGGCCTCGGCGCGCGTCTTCAGCTGCTCGGGAATGCGCAGCGTGATGCGGGCGGCCTGGGCGTCGTCGCCGGCCGGCTCCGCCTCGTGCGACGACTCCGAGTACGTGAACCCGACGTCGCCTCCCGCCAGCCGCACCTCGATCTGACCGCTGGTGAGCTGGCCGTTCACCTCCAGCGCCGCCTCGGACAGGATGTCCAGGAGCCGCAGGCGCATGGCGGGGTCGAGCGCCCTGCTGAGCTGCTCAGCCACCCGCAGGGTGCCCTCGTCTCCGATGCCGGCGGTCGCGATCAGGTCGGCGCGGAGGGCTTCGATGTGTCCGGCGATATTCATGACGTCATTATGACATCATTATGGCGTCTGTCAAGTGTCAACGTGACGCCGGTGTAGAATTCACGCATGCACGAAGGACCCGGCGAAGCTCCGGTCGAGTCGATCCACTCGGCCGCCGCCAGTGCGCACATAAGCCACGCCGTGATCGCCACCTACGCGGCGGCGGCTGCGATCGAGGTGACGGGCGTGCATGCGATCGCAGGCGGTCAGCCCGGCGGCGTCGACCCCGACCGCGTCCCCAAGGGCGTTCGCATCAGCGCCGACGGCGACGTCGTCGGGCTGGAGCTGCACCTCGTCACCGAGTGGGGGGCCAGCATCCCGGCGGTGGCCGGCGAGGTCAGCAGCCACGTGCGCGACTACCTGGTGTCGATGATCGAGCTCGAGCCCTCCTCGGTGGCGGTCGTGATCGACGACGTCGCGCCGCCCGCATCGTGACCGGCGTCGAGCATCTCAACGGTGCCACGGTCGGCGTCGCGCCGGTGCCGTGCCGCGACTGCATGTGGTGGCAGACGCGCCCCGCCGGCAAGCCGGGCGACCGGCAGCGATGGAAGCGGGAGCTGGAGGACGGGTTCGGACCGTGGGGCAAGCTGTACGTCGAGGACGACCGGGTGATCGGGCTGATCCAGTACGGCCCCAGCGACCGGTTCGCCCGTGCCCGCCATCTGCCGGCCGGACCACCGGGCCGCGACGCGGTGCTTGTGACGTGCGCCTACCTGACCGACGCCCACAGCCCGTGGGTGCTGCAGAGCCTGTTCCTGGCCGCGATCGGGGAGTGCCGCGACCGGGGGCTGCCGGCGCTGGAGGCGTTCGGCTACCGGTACCCGCCGGACGAGGGGTTCGCCGCACGGTTCCTCGGCCATCGCACGATCTTCCCCGCCGACTTCCTGCGCGACCTCGGCTTCCATCCCCAGCGCAGCGCCGGGCACGTGTCGCTGGAGCGGCTGGATCTGCGCGCCATCGAGCGGGCTCCGGACGAGAGCCGGCTGGCCCGCCTGCGGAGCCGTCTGGCCGTGGTGCCGGCGACCCCCGCTGGCGTGAGATGAACCATCGGTGCACAATCGACGAATGACCGATCGCAGGCCAGGAAGGGATCCCAGCACGGAACATCTGTCCGATCACGGACTGCTCGCGCTCACGGCGCGAGGCGATCGGGAGGCGTTCGCCCGTCTGTACGACATGTACGGCGGCGCCGCCTACGCGCTCGCCTTGCGCATCGTGCGTGATCGCGAGCTGTCGGCGGACGTGGTGCAGGATGCATTCCTGACCGTCTGGAGGCAGGCATCGAAGTTCGACCCCGCGCGTGGCCAACCCTCGAGCTGGATACTGACATTGACCCATCACAAGGCCGTCGACATCGTGCGCCGCGAGCAGCGCCGCCGGGCCGAGGCGCTCGACGAGGTGCGCGAGAGCGTCGACCCCGCGCCTGCCGTGGAGCAGCAGGCCTGGCAGAGCGTGGCCCGCGACCAGGTGCGGGCGGCCATGGCGAAGCTGCCCGATCCCCACCGCGAGGTGCTCGAGCTGGCCTACTTCGCCGGATACACGCAGTCCGAGCTGGCCGAGCGGCTGGCGCTGCCGATCGGTACCGTCAAGAGCCGCACCTTCGCCGCGATGGCCGCCCTGCGCGAGCTGCTGACCCAGTCGGGCATGAACCCGGAGCATGAGTGGAACACGTCGACGAGCTGATCTCGGGATACGCCCTGCACGGCCTCGATGCCGCCGACGAGCGGTTGGTGCTCGAGCACGTCGAGACGTGCGAGCGCTGCCGCGTGCAGCTGCGCGAGATGGAGGCGGTGGCCGCGGCGCTGGCCTTCGCCGCTCCTCAGGCTGAGCCGCCGCCGGAGCTGCGCGACCGGCTGCTGGAGGCGATCGGCCCGGAGGTGGTGCCCAGCGCGCCGCAGGCACCGCCGCAGCCTCGCGCCCGCTGGTCGTGGTGGCCGCGCGTCTCGGCGGTGGCCGTGCCGGTGCTCGGACTGGCGGTGATCGCGCTCGCGGTCTGGAACATCTCGCTGCGCAGCGACGTCAACAACGGCGAGGTGCGTTCGGTGGCCCCGATCGCCGACGTGGGCAACGTCGTCTCGTTCAGCGGCGGCCAGGCGACTGTGGTCGGCGGGCTGAAGCCGGCGCCTGCCGGTCACACCTACGAGGCCTGGGTGATCCCCAAGGGCGAGGCCGTGCCGCAGGCGGCGGGCACGTTCGCCGGCGGCAACGACATGTCGTTCACGCTCACGCGCAACGCCTCTGCCGGCGACACGATCGTGATCACCCTCGAGCCGGGCACCGGCGGCTCGGCGCCGAAGGGTCCGGTCGTGGGCAAGACGTCGATCTAGCCGGCGTCAGGCTGAAGCCGGACCCTCGAGCTGCTAGCGGGCCAGGAACGCCAGCGTGCCGGCCACGATGCTGGCCGAGATCAGCACGCGCGCGCTGCGGGCAGGGTCGGGCAGGTGCAGCGACACCGAGATCGGCTCGCGCTTGCGGGCCTGGCGCCGCCGCGTCAGGCGCAGGCGCGCGGCCGCGGACACGCGCTGAGCCGTGGGCGCGAGCAGCTCGTCGACCCGGAACGGCCCGTGCGGATCCTGGTCGTGGCCGTGGTCGAGGCAGGTGAATCCGGTTCGCGACTCGGCCACCTCACCCAGGCAGCGGGGGCAGGCCTGAGCGGCCGGCTGGAACGGCTGCCAGCGGCGACGGCCGCAACGCCGCCGGTCGGCGGTGGTCAGGAGCTGGTGGGCCTTCCACGTCCCGTGCTCATCGCACGTGCCCGCGCGTGCCGGCCGGATGCAGACCGGGCACAGGTGACCCCGCGCAGCCAACCTCAAGCCACGCGCTCCTGCTGGGGGACATGGATCAGGTTACGCTGCACGAGCAGCTCGGCGATCTGCACGCCGTTCAGCGCAGCTCCCTTGCGCAGGTTGTCGGCGACCACCCACAGCGCCAGCCCGTTGCGGCGCGACCGGTCCTCGCGGATGCGGCCGACCAGCACGTCGTCGCCGCCGGCGGCTTCGCTGGGCATGGGATAGCCGGCTGCGGAAGGGTCGTCCACCACGCGGACGCCGGGCGCGGCTTCCAGCAGCTGCCGTGCGTCGTCGGCGGTCAGCGGCCGCTCGGTCTCGACCCAGACCGCCTCCGAGTGCGAGCGCCAGACCGGCACCCGCACGCACGTGGCGCTGATGCCGATGCTGTCGTCCCCCAGGATCTTGTGGGTCTCCCTGATCAGCTTGGTCTCCTCGAAGGTGTCGGGCCCGTCGAAGGCGTCGCAGTGCGGCAGCACGTTGAACGCGATCGGGTGAGGGTACACCGTCGCCTGGACATCGCCACCCCGTAGCACCGCCTCCGACTGCGTGCGCAGCTCCTCCATGGCCTGCTTGCCGGTGCCGGACACGGCCTGGTAGGTGGCGATCGTGAGGCTGCGGATGCGGGCCTGGTCGTGAAGCGGCTTCAGCGCCACCACCAGCTGGATGGTGGAGCAGTTGGGGTTGGAGATGATGCCGCGGTGGCCCTCGATCGCCTCCGGGTTCACCTCGGGCACGATCAGCGGCACCTGCGGGTCCATCCGGAAGGCGCTGGACTTGTCGATCACCATGCAGCCGCGCTTCACAGCCTCCGGCGCATAGCGCTTGGAGGTGCCCCCGCCGGCCGAGAACAGGGCCAGGTCGAAGCCTGCCAGCGAGTCGTCGGTCAGCTCGCGCACCTCCAGCTGCTCTCCGGCGAAGCCGACCCGGCTGCCGGCGGAACGGGCGGAGGCGAACGGCACCACCTCGGAGGCCGGGAACCCGCGCTCGGCCAGGATCGCCAGCACCTCGGGACCGACTGCGCCGGTCGCCCCCACCACGGCCACGCGCGGATCAGGCATGCGCCGCCCCGCTCTGGGCCAGCTCCAGCTCGACCTGGAACGCGTCGTGCAGCGCGAGCACCGCCTCGTCCACCTTGTCGCGGGCGATCACGCAGGACACCTTGATCGGGGAGGTGGCGATCATGCGCACGTTGATGCCGTGCTCGGCAAGCGTCTGGAACATGCGCGCGGCCACCCCCGGATGGCTCTTCATGCCGGCCCCGATCATGCTGATCTTGCCGGCGGTGTCGTCCACGCCCCAGTGCAGCCCCAGCTCACGGCAGAGCCCCTCGATGGTGTCGGTCATCAGCGGCAGGTCGTCGCGCGGGATCGAGAACGTGACGTCGGCGTCACCGTGGGTGACGGCGTTCTGGATGATCGTGTCGACGTTGATCCCGGCGGCGGCCACGGCGTTGAAGATGCCGGCGGCGGTGCCTGGCTTGTCGGGCACGTCGGTCAGCGTCACGTACGCCTCGTCGACGGTGTGGGTGATGCCGGAGATGATCGCGTCTTCCATGCTCGGGTCCTCCCGTATCCAGGTCCCCTCCGCGCCGGAGAAGGTCGAACGAACGTGGATCGGAACGCCGTGGTTGCGGGCGAACTCCACCGATCGTAGCTGCAGCACGCGGGCGCCTGATCCGGCCATCTCGAGCATCTCCAGCGGCGACACCCGGGTCAGCTTGCGCGCGTCCGGCACGATCCGCGGGTCGGCGGTGTACACGCCCTCGACGTCGGTGTAGATCTCGCAGTCGCCGCCCAGAGCCGCCGCCAGCGCGACGGCGGTCAGGTCGGATGCGCCGCGCCCCAGCGTGGTCACGTCGTAGGCGGTGGACACGCCCTGGAAGCCGGCCACCAGCACGATCATGCCCGCCTCCAGCCCTTCCTTGATGCGCTTCGGCCGGATGTCCACGATCTTCGCGTTCGTGTGCCGGGTGTCGGTGACGATGCCGGCCTGCGACCCGGTCAGCGACACCGCCCGGTGACCCATGTCCTCGATCGCCATCGCGCAGAGGGCGGCCGTGATGCGCTCTCCCGTGGAGAGCAGCATGTCCATCTCGCGCGGATGCGGGCGCGGCGACACCTCGGCCGCCAGCGCGGCCAGCGTGTCGGTGGTCTCGCCCATGGCCGATACCACGCCGACGGTCGGCCGGCCGGTCTCGTGGGTCGCGACCATACGCCGGGCGACGTTGCGGATCTTGTCGGTGTCGGCAACGGAGGTGCCGCCGAACTTCATCACGTTGACGCGCCCGACCTGTGCGGATGCAGGGTCTTTCACGCGTGCAGTGTAAAGGGGGGTGTCCTAGGACATGGTCGCCAGGATGCCCGTCAGATCGGACACCGTGGTGCGCGGGTTGATGATCGCAAACCGCGTGCAGGGCTCGCCCTGGTGCGTCGTGGGGGTGACGAACGCGTAGCCCTGGTCGAGCAGCCGCTGCGTCCAGGCGGCGTAGTCCTCGGCCGTCCACCCGACCCGCTTGAAGGTGAGCACGGTCAGGTCGGGCTCGACCAGCAGCTCCAGGTACGGGCGGCTGCGGATCTCTTCGGCGCCGCGGCGCGCCACCTGCAGCGTCGACTCGATCGCGTCGCGGTAGCTGTCGCTGCCGTGCATGGCCAGCGAGAACCAGAACGGCAGCCCGCGGGCGCGGCGGGACAGGTGCACGCCGTAGTCGGACGGGTTCCACTCGCCGGCGTTGTTGATCGGGTCGAGGTAGCCGGCGTGCTGCGTGTGCGCGCGGCGCGCCACCTCGGGGTCGCGGTAGACCAGCGCGCAGCAGTCGAACGGGCCGAACAGCCACTTGTGCGGGTCGACGATGAAGCTGTCGGCGTGCTCGATGCCGGTGAACAGGTGGCGCACCGAGGGGGCGGCCAGGGCGGCACCGCCGTACGCGCCGTCGACATGGAACCAGAGCCCGTACTCGCGGCAGACCTCGGCGATGCCGGCCAGGTCGTCGACGATGCCGAGGTTGGTGGTGCCGGCCGTGGCGACGGCCGCGAACACCCCGTCGGTGCCCTCGCGCACCAGCGCCTCGCGCAGCGCTGGGCCCGTCATGCGGCCGCGCTCGTCGGCTTGAACGAACAGCGGGTCGACGTCCATCACGTCGCGAAGCGCATAGACAACGGAGCTGTGGGTCTGGTCGGTGACGGCCGCCCGCAGCCGCGGCGGCAGTGCGACGCCGAGCCGCTCGCGAATGCGCTGCCGCGCCGCCACCAGCGCCGACAGGTTGCCGACCGTGCCGCCCTGCACGAAGCAGCCGCCGGCCTCGGCCGGCATGCCCACCAGGTCGGCGATCCAGCGCAACGCCTGGTTCTCGGCGTAGACGGCGCCTGAGCTCTCCAGCCAGCTGCCGCCGTAGAGCGACGAGACGCTCAGCACCAGGTCAAACAGTGTCGCCGCCTCGGTCGGGGCGCCGGGGATGAAGGCCAGGTAGCGGGGATGGTCGACCGACATCGTGGCCGGGGCCAGCGCGTCGGTCCAGACGCGCAGCGCCTGCTCGCCGCCCAGGCCGGACGCCGTGATCGTCTGACCGGCCCGCCGCCACAGCTCCTGCGCGTCCACCGGCCCGTCCAGCGGCGCGTCCATCCGCAGCCGGTCGAGGGCGATGCGCATCATCGACTGGGCCAGCGCCTCGGTCTCCTGCGAGTAGCGGTGCATGTCCATGGCTGCGCACTCTACGGCGTCGGAGAAGGGTCTGACTTCAGTCTTGCCCGTACCTCACATCTCGCGGCGGCCGCTGAACGCGCGGCCCAGGGTGACCTCGTCGGCGTACTCGAGGTCGCCGCCCACCGGCAGCCCGCTGGCCAGCCGCGTCACCCGGCAGCGACCGCGCAGCCGGTCGGCGATGTAGACGGCGGTGGCCTCGCCGGTCATCGTCGGGTTGGTCGCGAGCACCACCTCGACCGCACCGTTCGCCTCCACCCGACGCAGCAGCTCGGCGATCCGGAGGTGCTCGGGGTCGACGCCGTCGATCGGCGACAACGCGCCGCCCAGCACGTGGTAGACGCCGCGATACTCGTGGGTGCGCTCGACCGCCACCACGTCGCTCGGGTCCTCGACCACGCAGATCACGGTGCGGTCGCGCCGCGCATCCGCGCAGATCGAGCAGAGCGGCCCCTCCGCGAGGTTGAAGCACTCCTCGCAGAATCCGATCTTCTCCTTCACCTCGCGGATCGCGTCGGCCAGCGCCAGCGCCTGATCGGGCGTCGAGCGCAGGATGAAGAAGGCCAGCCGCTGGGCCGTGCGCCGGCCGATGCCGGGCAGGCGGGCCAGCTGCGTGATCAGGTTCTCGACTGCGGGTGAGTACACCCTGGGGAGGCTACATACCCGGGAGGCCGAGCCCGCCCATCTGCCCCATCATCTTCTGCTGCTGCAGCTGCTGGGCCGCGCTGATGGCGCCGTTCACGGCCGACACGAGCAGATCCTGAAGCATCTCCGGATCGTCAGGATCGATCGCCTCGGGCTTGATCGTGATGTCGGCCACCTCGAGCGCTCCCGACACCTTCACCGTCACCGCTCCGCCGCCGGCGGAGTGCTCGACGTAGGCCGTCTTCAGCTCCTCCTGCGCCTTCTCCATCTGCGCCTGCATCTGTCCCAGCTGCGCCATCATCTTGTTCGGGTCCATCTTGGTCAACGCCTTGCTCCTTGGTCAGACCTCATGTGCGTCGAACTCCTCCGTGAGGCGCGAGACCAGCTCGTCCTCGGTCACCTGCGCGGCCGGTGCGGCCGCCACCTCGGGTGCGTCCTGCGCGTCCTCGGCGCCCAGCACCTCGAACCGCACGCGCGGGCTGCCGCCGAGCGCCTGCCCGACCACGTCGCTGATCGTCTGCAGGTTCTGGGGCGCCTCGATGATGCTCTTGGCGAACGCCTTCGATGCGGTCAGTCCCAGCACCAGGGTGCCGTCCTCGTAGGAGACCGGGCGGGCGGACTGCACCAGGGAGTGCAGCGGCACCGAGCGGCGCCCGATCTCGGGCACGATCGCCTCCGACCAGCGCGCGCTCACCTCGTCCAGAGTGGCCGGCTCGGCCACCGCGGTGGCGACCGGCGCGGCCGCAGCCTGTGGCTCCGGCTCCGGCTCCGGCTCCGGCTCGGGCGCGGGGTCGGGGTCGGGGTCGGCTGACGGTGCGGGATCAGGATCGGGCGGCGGGGCCGGAGCAGCGGCTGCGACCGCCGGGGCCGGCGCGGCCGCCTGCGGCGGCTTCGGGGGCGCGGGCGACGCGCCGTTCGACTCCAGCTGCGACAGACGCTGGTCGAGCGCCTCCAGCGCCAGCTCGTTGGCCGGGCGCGACACCTTGACCAGCGCCAGCTCCAGCGGCAGTCGCGGGTCGCCGCCCTCCTTGACGTCGTCGACGACGGTGCGCAGCAGGTCGATCAGGCGCACCACCGCACGCGGCGTGACCGCCTCGGCCTGCTCGCGCATGCGCTCCTGCTCGTGGTCGGACAGCCCCAGGTCGAGCGGCGGCTGGCCCAGCTGCTGGGTCAGGAACAGGCCCCGCAGGTGCCCGAGCAGGCCGGTCGTGAACGAGGCCAGGTCGGTACCCGACTCGGCCAGGTCGTCCACCAGCCGCAGGAGGCCGGCGGCGTCGCCCGCCCCGATCAGGTCGATCGCGTCGAACAGCGACGCCTCGTCGGCGGTGCCGAGCAGCGCGCGCACGTCCTCCGCGCCGATGGCGGCGCTCTGAGCGGTGGACAGCTGGTCGAGGATGGTGACGCCGTCGCGGAAGCTGCCGCCGGCGGCACGGGCCACCAGCTGCACGGCGGCGTCGTCGATCTCGATTCCCTCGGCCGTCGCGATCCGGCGCACCACCTCGGAGATCTCGCCCAGCCCCGGCCGCTGGAACACGAACCGCTGGCAGCGGCTGCGGATGGTCGGCAGCATCGCCTGCAGCTCGGTCGTGCAGAGCACGAACACGACGTGGTCGGGCGGCTCCTCGAGCGTCTTCAGGACGGCGTTCGAGGCCTCCTTGGTGAGCATGTGGGCCTCGTCCACGATGTAGACCTTCATGCGGCCGCGGGCGGGCCGCAGCGCCACCCGGTCGCGGATCTCGCGGATGTCGTCGATGCCGCGGTGGCTGGCCGCGTCCATCTCGATCACGTCGATGGAGGTGGCGTCGTGGATGCTGCGGCACGACTCGCAGACCAGGCAGGGCGTGACCGTCGGCCCCTGCTCGCAGTTGATCGACTTGGCCAGGATCTTGGCCATGGAGGTCTTGCCGGTGCCGCGCGGGCCGGCGAACAGGTAGGCGTGCGCGACCCGGTCGAGCTCGACGGCGTTTCGCAGCGTCTGCACCACGTGCGCCTGCCCGACCACCTGGCCGAAGTCCTGCGGTCGATGGGTGCGGTAGAGAGCTGACACGTTCCGAAGCTTAGAGGGATCCCCGCGCGGGGTTAAAAGCGACCGTGCACCCGCCTTCGAAGTGACGCACCCGGACGGTGTCAGTGACGCTGGCTCCTTCCAGGCTGACCCACGGCACCCGGGTGACGTTGCTTAGCGCTGCTTCCTTCCGGACCTGACGCGGTTCGCAAGCCTCCGTTGCGTGGGACCTGGCGATCAACACCGAACGCACAGACCCTGATTCCGAACACGCTACCCCTCTGGGCGGGAATTCGGCCCGGCTAGAGCGGATTGCCGGTACAGGGAACCGCTATCTCCCCGCTTAGCACGGTCGCGCAGGATGCTATCAGCTTGCCGGTGCGGCCCGCTCCTCCGCCTCGCGGAGACGGCGGGCCAGGATCTTCGCGACCTTGACGGCGATCTGCGGATGCTGCTCGAGCAGCGGCGTGAACTGCCAGGAGGTGAGGCCGAACGCGCGCACGGGAGACTCGGCGATCACCGACGCCGTGCGGCGGCCGCCGCTCTCGTCCAGCAGCGCCACCTCACCAAACGATGCGCCCGGGCCCAGCGTGCCGCGGCGCTCTCCGTGCGCCTCGACGCGAGCGGTGCCCTCCGCGATCACAAAGAATCCGATGCCGCCCTCGCCCTCGCCCACGATCACGTCGCCCGTGTCGTAGCGGCGCTCCTTCGCTGCGTTGGCCACCGCCGCGAGCTCCCGCTCCGGTAGGCCGTCGAAGAGCGGTACTCGTCCCAGGATCTCGATGCGCTCGTCTGCCATGCCACTCCTCTCTTTGCGGGCGGAGCGCATAGTACAGCGGACTGGACACCCGGGAGCAAGGGACTGCGATGCGATGTCATACTTGGGTCACGGGAGAGGTGTCCGAGTTGGCTTAAGGAGCGCGACTGGAAATCGCGTAACGGGGGATTCCTCGTTCGCGGGTTCGAATCCCGCCCTCTCCGTTTGCAGGTGCGCCCGGGCCAGGGTTGAGGCTCGCGGGTAAGGGTATGAGAGGGGCCGGGTTTCGGCAGCGGGTGGGCTGTGACCGGGACGGCGGTGGAACGCAGGTGCCGGGCACCGTCGTACACACGTTACCCGGGCGTGACCTCGTCGTGACGGGCGCCTGATACAGAGGTGCCGGGCACCGTCGTATCAGCCGTGACGCTGGCGTGACCGCGCCGTGACAGGCCGGCCGGCTGCTCAGACCGCCACGTACACGCCCATCTCGACCACCCTGTCGGGCGGGATGTGGAAGTAGCGAGCGGCCGGGGTCGAGTTCCGGTACAGCAGCATGAACAGCCGTGTGCGCCAGCCCGACATCGGGGCGTCGCCGGCGGGAACCAGCGAGACGTGGTTGACGTAGTACGACGTCTGCTCAAGGTCGATCTCGAGCCCGTCGCGCTGGGCCTGGCGCATCGCGGCGGGGACGTCTGGCTCGTCCTGGTACCCGTAGCTGGCGGTGATGCCGACGAAGCCCAGCCGCTGCCGCGTGATCTCCAGCCGCCGGTCGTCCGCGACGTGCGGGACGCCCCTGGTCACCACCGTCAGCAGGATCACCTGCTCGTGCACCACGTGGTTGTGCACGAGGTTGTTGCGCAGCGCGGCCGGCACCGTGCCGGGAGCCGACGACAGGAAGACGGCGGTGCCGGGGACGCGCAGCGGCCGCTCGTCGATCAGCCTGTTGATGAAGCGGCGCAGCGGCATGTGCCCCTCGCGCACCTGGCGATGCAGGTTGGCGCGCCCGCGCCGCCAGGTCGTCAGTATCACGAAGAACACCGCTCCCACGGCCAGCGGCAGCCAGCCGCCGCTGAACAGCTTGCCCAGGTTGGCCGCGAAGAAGGTCAGCTCCACCGTCAGGAACACCGCGGCGCCCGGCAGCACCATCCACAGCGGCTTCCGCCACAGCGAGCGGAACACGGTGAACGCGAGCAGCGTGTTGGTTGCGAAGATGGCGCTGAGGGCAACGCCGTAGGCGGCGGCCAGGCCCTGCGGGTTGCGGAAGACCAGCACCAGCGTGACCACCGCCGCGAGCAGGAACCAGTTCACCAGTGGGATGTAGATCTGGCCCATGATCCGCTTCGATGTGTGACGGATCGAGATCCGCGGCAGGAAGCCGAGCTGCACCAGCTGCTGCGTCACCGAGAAGGCGCCCGAGATGACGGCCTGCGAGGCGATCACCGTCGCCATCGTCGCCAGGATCACCATGGCGGTCTGCGCCGTCTGCCCGCCGGGCACCATCAGGAAGAACGGGTTCGAGATCGTGCCCGGGTGCTGGAGGATCAGCGCGCCCTGCCCCAGGTAGTTCAGCACCAGCGCCGGCAGGGCCACCACCAGCCAGGCGCGCGTGATGGCGGGGCGGCCGAAGTGCCCCATGTCGGCGTAGATCGACTCGGCGCCTGTCACCGCCAGGAACACGGAGGCCAGCGACAGGAAGCCCGCCCTCGGCTCGCCGAACAGGAACGAGGCTCCGTAGCTCGGGGAGAGCGCCTTCACGATGTCCGGGTGCAGCACCACCTGCTTCGTGCCGATGAACGCGAGCACCGCGAACCAGATCAGCATGATCGGCCCGAACAACACGCCGATCGTCCCGGTGCCGAACCGCTGCAGCGCGAACAGCGCCACCAGGATCGCGAGCGAGAAGGGCACGATCTGCGCGGCCAGCGCCGGCGACGCCACGTTCAGGCCGGACACCGCCGACACGACCGAGATGGCCGGTGTCAGCATGCCGTCCCCGTAGAACAGCGAGGCGCCCAGGATCCCGACCATGATCAGCGCGGCCCTGCGTCGGCCCTGCACGCAGCGCTCGATCAGTGCCACCAGCGCCATGATGCCGCCCTCGCCGTGGTTGTCGGCGCGCAGGATCAGGAGCACGTATTTGAGCGTCACCACCATGATCAGCGACCAGAAGATCAGCGAGATCGCGCCGTAGACGTGCGTCGCGGTGGGCGCCAGCGGGTGCAGCGTGAACACCAGCTGCACCGTGTAGAGCGGGCTGGTGCCGATGTCGCCGTAGACCACCCCCAGCGCGCCCAGCGACAGCGCCAGGGCGCCCAGGCGGCCGACGCGCGGCAGGTGCGCGTCCGGCACGGCCGGTGCCGGGCGGGGAGCGGATCCGGCGACGACGCCGGCGGCTGCCGGCCTCGGCCTCACGCCGCTACCGGCGCCTGGATGAACATGGTGGGAACGCCTGCCTGATCGGAGATGCGCCGCGTGACGGCGTCGTGGGCGAGCGCCCGGTGGGACGTGCGCTCGCGTCCGGTGGCGCCCAGCACGATCAGCTGCGCCTTGCGCCGCTGCGCCTCGCGCAGGATCAGGTCGGCGGGCTGGCGCGTGCGCGGAGCGGTCACGTGCACGCCGACGCCGCGCCGGGCTGCGATCGCGCGCGCCTGCTTGGCCATCTCTCCGACGTGGCCCTCGAGGTCGGGGAGCTCGACGTCCATCTCCTCCCAGAGCGGGATCTCGGTGAACGCCAGCAGCACGATCGACGAGCGCCGCTCGGTGGCCAGATACGCGGCCACGTCCAGCATGTCGCAGGGCAGCTCGGGCTGCGCGGTGTTGACCGGGATCAGGATCGAGCGGAACCCGGTGGTGATGAGGTGCGTGGTGCCGTTCGCCGTGTCGGAATGTGTGAATGCCATGATCGAAGCCTGGCAGCAACCGCGTCACGCCGGTATTACGATCGGGCGTGGTTGCACACCGTTTCGATCACGATGGCATCACGTTTTCATCAAGGCCGTTGCTACCCGCGCAGCCGGTACCCCACGCCGGTCAGCGTCTCGATCGAGGTGCGCGGCACGCCCTTGGCCTCCAGCTTGTCGCGGAGCCTGCCCATGTGGGTGCGCAGCAGCTGCATCTCCTGGGCGTAGCCGGCCCCCCACACCTTGCGCAGCAGCATCTTGTGGGTGAGCGGCCGGCCGTCGGCCAGCGCCAGCTCCTTCAGCAGGTCGAACTCGGTGGGGGTGAGGTGCACCTCGTTGCCGGCCGCCGTCACGATCCGGTGGGGCAGGTCGATCGTGAGCTCACCCACCTCGATCACCTGCTCGCCCGACACGGTGCCCTCGGAGCGGCGCAGCAGCGCGCGCACGCGTGCCAGCAGCTCACCGATGCCGAACGGCTTGGTCAGGTAGTCGTCGGCGCCGGCGTCGAGCGCCCGGATCTTGTCCTGCTCCTCGCCCACGGCCGAGATCAGCAGGATCGGCGCCTGCATCCAGTCGCGCAGCTGCCGGCACACATCGGCGCCGTCGGCATCGGGCAGCATCAGATCGAGGATCACCAGATCGGGCGGCTGCAGGGCCGCCTGCGTCAGCGCCTCGGACGCGTCGATCGCGGTGCTGACCGTGTATCCCGCCTTCGCCAGCGTGACCTCCAGCGCGCGCCGGATCGGCCGCTCGTCATCCACCACCAGGATCCGCGTCGAGCCCGCCGTCACGCGGGCTTCCCGGCAGCCGGCACCGGCACCTCGAGCGTGAAGCGGCTGCCGCCTTCCGCCGGGCGGGCCACCGCCAGCCGGCACCCGTTGGCCTCGGCCAGCCCGCGGGCGATGGCCAGCCCCAGCCCCGACCCCGGCGCCTCGCGCTGGCTGGGCGAGCGGTAGAACGGCTCGAAGATGCGCTCGGCCTCCTCCTCCGGCACGCCCGGCCCACTGTCCTGCACCGCGATCCGGACGATCCGCGGCGTCGCCGACACCTCCACCTGCACGGGCGCGTCCGGCGGCGAGAACTTGCGCGCGTTCTCGAGCAGGTTCACGATCACCCGCTGCAGCTGCGAGGCGTCGCCTCGCACCAGCGGCAGGTCGGGCGCGAACCGGAGCTGGAACGATCGCCCCTCCGGCTGGTTTCGCTGCAGCTCGTCGGCCGAGGCCTCCACCAGGTCGCGCGGATCCAGCCAGTCGGCGTGGGGCGCGACCACGCCCGCCTGCAGCTTGGACAGGTCGAGCAGGTTCTCGATCATCCGGTTCATGCGCGCGCTCTGGTCGGTGATCGTCTCCAGCAGCTCGCGGTCATCCTCGTCCAGTCCGGCGTAGCGGAGGCCGCCCGCGGCCGTCGTGATCGCCATCAGCGGGGAGCGCATGTCGTGGGAGACGGCGCGTAGCAGCGCCGTCTTGAGCTCGTTCGAGCGGGCCAGCGCCTCGGCCTGCACCTGCTGCTGCAGCCGCCGCTCGCGCTCCTCGCCGAGCGCGATCAGGCCGGCCAGGCTACGCCCGATGCGGGCCGCGGCCGGGTCGTCGAGCGCTCCCGGCGGCACATCGATCAGGCGCAGCTCTCCCATCCAACGGCCGTTGAAGTCGAGCGTCAGCACGGAGCGGCGCCGTTCCGGCGGCGAAGGCGATCCGCGATGGATGACGCCATCTGAGGCGCCCAGCGCCCGCGACGCCTGGCTGGCCAGCGTCGGCAGCACCGCGGCCAGCTCGTCGGAGTCGGCGATCAGCGTTGCGAACGACTCGCTGAGACGGGCCTCCGCCGCCCGCCGCGCGGCCTCGTCCCGCTCATGGCGCGCCCGCGAGGCCAGGTTCGACGTGACCAGCGCGGTCAACGCGAACGCGGCCAGCGCCGCCCAGTCGCTGGACGAGTTGATCACCAGCGTGTGCTCCGGCGGCAGGAAGAAGAAGTTGAAGGCGAGCGCCGAGGCCAGGCTGGTGGCGAGCCCCCACCAGAGGCCGTAGATCGACGACACGCCGAGCACGCCCACCAGGTAGATGACGCCGCCGGCGTCGTAGGGCACCGTGGGCGTCACCAGCTCCACCATCGCGGTCGAGGCCGCCACCAGCAGCAGCGCCATGCCCGGGGCGGCCAGCCGCGATCCCGCCAGCTCACGCACGCGCGATCCCGCCAGAGCGGGACGTGGAGGCGTGCGGTCGCCCTCGGTCAGCGTCATGCCTGGATTGTGGCAGGTGGCGCGCCGGACATGCCGGGGAGACGGTGCGGGCCGGAGGGGTATGGGCGATGCTGGGATCGAACCAGCGACCTCCCGCGTGTGAAGCGGGCGCTCTCCCGCTGAGCTAATCGCCCCGGGTGGAGCAGTCTACCGATCTTGCCGCGACCGTCCGAGAGCCGCGTCGCGGCGGCGGCTCAGGCAACGCCGGCTTAACAGTTGCGGCCCAACTGGGGTGCAATCGACCGGCGATGGGAGCGCGCGACCGGTTTCGGTGAGTCCATTCCAGCGCGCTGCGATTCCGCACAACCACGCGGGATAGCGGCCCGAACCAGTGCGCCGGGGAGGGGGTTGACGGCCTGGTATACACCGGTAATCTCCAGGAAGTCGGTCGACAAAGGGGGAAACGTGCAGGCAGCACACCCCCGCTCCACTCCCACCATCACAACAGAGAGGTGCGTCTTTCCATGAACACCATCAGGCGGCTGCCACGCGGCCGCGGAATCAAGGGCCTGGCGGCGGTTGCCGTCGTGGCTGCGGTGGTCGCGGTGACGGCCACAGCATCTGCTGCGGTGACGCTGCCGACGACCGTGATCGGCAGCGGTTCGGACGTGACCTTCCACGTCGCAAGCGCGCTCGACCAGCTCTACAACGAGAGCCCGGGCTGCAACGTGATTGCTCCCAGCGGCACCCAGCCGCTCGACCAGGAGTGTGTTGCCGATCCGGCCAACCCCGACGTCACCACCGAGAACAAGAACCACGACATCGTCAGCGAGGAGTTCCCGATCGGCGGCGGCGCCGGCGTCAACCAGATCTGCAACCAGGGTCTGCCGAACGTCGCGAGCATCGACTACGCACGCCAGACCTCGCCCTACGCGTCGACCAACTGCACCGGCCTGCACTTCGTGGCCTACGCACGCGACGCCGTCACCTGGGAGGCATTCCCGGGCGTCACCGGCTCCGCGGTGGCCAGCCAGCACAACACCTCCGGCGCCTGCGCCGGGAAGACCGGGCTGTGCCTGACCACGGCTCAGCTGCAGGGCATCTTCGTCAACTGCACCATCACCAACTGGAACCAGGTGGGTGGCGCCAACGCGCCCATCAAGATCTACACGATCCTGCCCCAGTACGGCACCAGCAAGTTCTGGTACCTGTCGCTGGGCGGGGGCAGCAGCACCAGTTGCGGTGCCAAGGCCATCCACCAGACCAACAACGCCGAGATCGCGGCAACGGACCTGAAGAACGCGATCGTGCCGGTGTCGGTCGGCTCCTGGACGGAGCGCTACAAGGCCAAGCCCGCCGGCAGCGGCCTCGGCGCCATCGACGGCGTCGTGCCCTCGCTGACCACCATCGGCAACGGCAGCTTCCCGTTCGGCCGGTTCATCTACAACGTGTTCTGCGCCGGCGATCCCACCAACGGCAACAAGTGCGGCAACGCGTCGCCCGCCTCGGCGGCCACGCAGCGCTACGTGGGTGAGGGCGGCTGGATCTGCAAGGCCGGCAGCGGCGTGCACGTGAAGGATCCGACCACCGGCGTCGCCTACCGCACCGAGATCGCCAATGCGATCAAGAAGTACGGCTTCGCGGCGCTGCCCACGGGTGCCACCGGCGGTGGCACGACTCTCACCAACTACTGCCGGCTGACGACGCACTCGTAACCGGCTAACCGCAGGGACAGGAACAGACCCGAGATGGCAACAGCGAACGAGGTACTGGCGGCGGACGTTCCCCGCTCGATCCGGCCGCAGCGGACGCGCGGAGACCGCGCGTACCGGCTGACGACCGGAGGGGCCGGGCTCGCCACCCTCGTGCTGCTGTTCCTGATCGGGCTGTTCCTGTTCCTGCGATCGTTGCCCGCGTTCCACTACAACGGGTTCAGCTTCTTCACCACCACCGGCTGGAACCCGGCCGTGCCGCACCAGACCGGTGTGGCCGCGCTGATGGTGGGCACCATCGAGCTGGCGATGATCGCGCTGGTGCTGGCGGTGCCGATCTCGATCCTGACCGCGCTCTACCTGACCGAGTACGTGTCGCGGCGCCTGCGGGGGCCGCTGGTCACGG
The DNA here is from genome assembly GCA_963797565.1 of uncultured Actinomycetes bacterium. Classification (GTDB taxonomy): domain Bacteria; phylum Actinomycetota; class Thermoleophilia; order Gaiellales; family JAICJC01; genus JAICYJ01. Next base: position 195,728 of record CAWCPM010000008.1, read on the forward strand.
TGCTCGACCTGCTGGCCGCGGTGCCCAGCCTGATCTACGGCATGTGGGGCTTCTTCTTCCTGCAGCCGCACCTGCTGGGCGTCTCCGCCTGGCTGGCCGACAACCTCGGCTTCATCCCCTTCTTCAACACGCCGCAGGGCCCCTTCTACTCGCTGTCGCCGTTCCTGGCCGGGGTGGTGGTGGCGCTGATGCTGACACCGACCGCGACCGCGGTCATGCGCGAGGTGTTCTCGCAGACGCCGCCGGGTGAGAAGGAGGCGGCGCTGGCCCTGGGCGGCAGCCGCTGGCGCATGATCCGCACCGTCGTCATCCCCTTCGGCCGCGGCGGCATCATCGGCGGCTCGATGCTGGCCCTGGGACGTGCGATGGGCGAATCGATCTCGGTCACGATCCTGCTATCGGCGTCGTTCCGGATCACGCCCTACATCCTGCAGACCGGCGGCAACACGATCGGCGCCCACATCGCCAACCGGCTGGGCGACGCCGACGCCGCTCACGGCCTGCCCGCGCTGATGGCGGCCGGCCTGGTGCTGTACGCCGCCACCCTGCTGGTCAACATCGGCGCATCCGAGATCATCCGCCGGTCGCGCTCCGGCGCCGGGGTGGAGATCTGATGGCCGTCTCGCTGGCCGGCCGCCTGCCGGCAACCTCTGAGGAGGCGCCCCCGGACCGCCGCATCCGCGTCAACACGTTCGCCACGTCCGACCTGGCGGCGCTGCTGGGCTCGGTGCTGTCCGGCTTCGCGCTGATGTGGCTGCTGCTGGCCCAGGCCGGCGGGTTCAGCTCGCCGGCCGAGCTCGCCGTGTCCTGGTACATCATGTTCCTGATCGTCTACTGGCTGGTCGTGCGGCAGCTGGACGGCCCGGTGCTGGCCGGCGACCGCGTGATGGCGGTGGTCGTCACCACCGCCGCGCGTGGCCATGGTGGTGCCGCTGGTGCTGATCCTCGGCTACCTGCTGGTGCGCGGCATCCACGGCATCCACGTGGCCACCTTGACGCAGACCCAGGCCGCCGTCGGCCCGCTCGACCCGGTCACCGTGGGCGGCGCCAGGCATGCCATCGTCGGCACGCTCGAGCAGGTCGGGCTGGCGGTGCTGATCTCGGTGCCGCTGGGCTTCCTGTGCGCGATCTTCCTGAACGAGATCGGCGGCCCGCTGACGCGGCCGGTGCGGATCTTCGTGGACGCGATGAACGGCGTGCCCACCATCCTGGCCGGCCTGTTCATCTACGCCACGTGGGTCAGCCTGTTCGGGTTCTCAGGGTTCGCCGCCGCGCTGGCGATCTCGATCTCGATGCTGCCGATCATCACGCGCACCTCCGAGGAGGTGCTGCGGCTGGTGCCGGACGGCCTGCGCGAGGCGTCGCTGGCGATGGGCGGCAGCGAGTGGCGGACGACCTGGTCGGTGGTGCTGCCGACCGCCCGCAGCGGCCTGATCACGGCCGTGATCCTGGGCGTCGCGCGGGCCGTGGGCGAGACGGCGCCGCTGATCGCCACCGCGTTCGGATCGTCCGTGATGAACCGCAACCCCTTCTCGGGCCCGCAGGCGGCGCTGCCGCTCTACATCTACAAGCTGGTCACCGAGAGCTCGTCGCCGAACGTGCAGGCCCGTGCCTTCGCAGGCGCGTTCGTGCTGATGGCCATGGTGCTGATCCTGTTCACCATCGCCCGCCTGATCGGGTGGAGCGCGTCGCGGGCGCAGAAGCGCCGCATCGCTCCGGCCATGTCATCCACCACCGAGAGCTGAGAGGACACCGATGAGCGCACCCACCGACACGATCGAGCTCCCCGCGCTGGCGCCCGCCCATGTCGCCGGCGCCGACCTGGTGGCCGAGGGCGTGAGCGCCTGGTTCGGGTCGCACAAGGTGCTTGAGCGGGTGTCGCTGACGATGTCCTCGCAGGCCGTGACCGCCCTGATCGGGCCGTCCGGCTGCGGCAAGTCCACCTTCCTGCGCATCCTCAACCGCATGCACGAGCTGGTGCCGGGCGCGGCCCTGGGCGGCGCCGTCTACCTCGACGGCGGCGACATCTACGCCCCCGGCCGGCGGCCGATCGAGGTGCGCCGCCGGGTCGGGATGGTGTTCCAGAAGCCGAACCCGTTCCCCGCCATGAGCATCTACCAGAACGTCACCTCCGGGCTGCACCTGAGCGGCAAGCGGGTGCGCCGCAACGACGAGCTGGTCGAGGAGTGCCTGACCCGCGCCGGCCTCTGGAACGAGGTGCGAAACCGGCTCGGGCACCCTGGCGGCGCGCTCTCCGGCGGCCAGCAGCAGCGCCTCTGCATCGCCCGCGCCCTGGCGGTGCGGCCGCAGGTGCTGCTGATGGACGAGCCCTGCTCGGCGCTCGATCCCACCTCCACACGGCGGATCGAGGAGACGGTGCTGGAGCTGGCCAGCGAGGTCACGATCGTGATCGTCACCCACAACATGCAGCAGGCCCAGCGCGTGTCGTCCCACTGCGCCTTCTTCCTGGCCGCAGAGAACCAGCCGGGCTACATCGTCGAGGCGGGCGACACCGAGCGCATCTTCGGGGCGCCCAGCGATCCCCGCACGGCCGACTACGTCCAGGGTCGGTTCGGTTGAGGCGAGCCGCCCTCACCGCGCTGGTGCTCACCCTGCTGCTGCTGGTGCCCGCCGGCAGCGCGTCGGCCAGCGGCCCCACCATCCTCGGTGCCGGGTCGACCTGGGTGCAGATCGCGCTCGACCAGTGGCGTGCCGACGCCTCGCGCCAGGGCCTCAGCATCAACTACCAGGGCGTCGGCTCGACCGCCGGGCGGCAGTTCTTCATCATCAACCAGGTCGACTTCGCCGCCTCCGAGATCCCGTTCCTGCCCGAGGAGCTGGCCCAGCTGCGGTCGAAGCACAAGCACTTCCAGTACCTGCCCGACGTCGCCGGCGGCACCGCCCTCATGTACAACCTGAAGGACGCCTCGGGGCACCAGGTGAACAACCTGCGGCTGTCGGCGCCCACCATCGCCAAGATCTTCACGGGACAGATCACGAGCTGGAACGACCCCGCGATCAAGGCCGACAACCCGGGCCTGCACCTGCCCTCCCAGCACCTGACGCCCGTGATCCGCTCAGACGGCTCGGGCACGTCGGCGAAGCTGGCCGACTACCTGGCGCACGAGGCGCCGTCCATCTGGAACCCGTTCGCCTCGCAGAACAGCGTCACCCTGCCGGTGCAGTTCTGGCCGAACCTGCCGGGGATGGTGGCCGTGCGCGGATCGGACGGCATGGCGAACTACATCTCGAACTCGTCGGTGGGCTCGGGCAGCATCGGCTACGTCGAGGCCGGCTACGTATACGAGCACTCGATGACGCCGGTCTACATCCGCAACGCGAGCGGCAACTACGCGTCGCCCTCGTCGACCAACGTGGCGGTCGCGCTGCGCCATGCCACGCTCAACCGCGACCTCACCCAGAACCTGCTGGGCGTCTACAACGCGCCCGAGAGCCAACGCCTACCCGCTGGCCAGCTACAGCTACCTGATCACCCAGACCACCGGCTTCGACCGGGCCAAGGGCGCGGTGCTCGGCAAGTGGATCATCTACATCGCCTGCGCCGGCCAGAAGGAGGCGGCGCCGCTGGGCTACTCGCCCTTGTCGCCGAACCTGGTGAAGGACGTGTTTGCCGCCGTACGGCGGATCCCGGGCGCTCCCGCGCCGCCGCCGCTGACCGCGAGCGCCTGCCCCAACCCGACCATCACGGGCCAGGGCTACGGCGGCAGCCCGGGTGACAACAACCCGACCAGCGGACCGCCGGCTGGTGGCAGCGGCACGACGGCAACGACCCAGTCGGGCAACGGCGGCGGCAATCAGCCCACCAAGGCCGCCAAGACGTCCAAGACCAGCCAGCCGATCGACCCGGCCACGGCGGCAGCGCTCGGCCAGACCAGCGCCTTGACCGTGACCCCGCTGACGGCCGGGCAGCGCCGCGCGGCCTACGTCGCCGCGCTGAGTGCCGCCAAGCAGCTGGAGGCCGATAGCGCGCCCTCGACCCTCCTGACGGCGGCCGTGCTGGCTGCTCGTGCTGCTGGGCCCGCTTGCCTTCGCGGCCCGCCGGCGCCCGTCCCCGGACGGTGCCGATGTCTAGGCGTCACCTGCTGGTGATCCTGGCCCTGGCCGCGGGGCTTTCGATCGCGCTCGGGTCGAGCGCCCTTGCCGGCCGCACCAGCGTACGCGACTCCGTCTACGGCAAGGGCGGCATCGGCCTCAAGCCCTCGACCGGCCTCGGCAACAACCAGTTCGTGCGGGTGCGCTGGCAGCACTTCGCCCCCTTCCAGGTCGTCTTCTTCCGCCAGTGCACCGCCCATCCCACGTCGGTCACGAAGGACTGCACCGCCATCTACTCCGACCCCGGTTTCACCAACGGCAAGGGTACCGGCCAGCTCTACGAGCACGTGGCCGAGGGCGACGTGCGCAGCGAGAGCGGCCGCAAATTCCAGTGCGACAGCTCGACGCCCTGCAGCCTCGGCGTGTTCACCGGCGCGTCGCTCGGCTCCGGCAAGTTGGCGCCGCTGCACTTCGCGCCCACGCCGGATGGCTGTCCCACGCCCAGTGGCGCCGCCATCGCCGGGGGCGGCGCCAACCAGGCCAACCACGCCATGTTCGACTGGGGTGTGCAGGTCTGCCAGCCGCCCGCCAGGCTGGGCGTGAACTACATCCCTGCCAACTCGCAGGACGGGCTCGAAAACTTCGTGAAGGGGTTGAACGACTTCGCGGTCACCGGTCTGCCCTTCACTGCCGACCAGCAGACCGCGCTGACCGCGGCCGGGAAGACCGTGAAGTACGCCCCGATCACGACCTCCGGGCTGGTGGTCGCATACAAGATCTTCAACCAGGACCCGGAACACGGATCGCCGGGCTCGCAGGTCTCCAACCTGAAGCTGACGCCGCAACTGGTGGCCAAGATCTTCACCGGCCAGATCAGCAACTGGCACGCCGACGCGGAGATCAATGCGCTCAACCCGGGCCACGTGTTTCCCGCCCACCGTCCGCCCGCTGGTGCGCGGCGACCACTCGGCCGCCAACCTCGAGTTCACGTCCTGGCTGACGGCGCAGGGCGGCTCCGGCCTGCCCAGCGACTGGCCGGGAGCGGGCGTCGACTACCCGCTCAACTACCTGACCCAGGACTCGGGGATCGTTGGCGGCGACGCGCTGGCCGACGCCATCGCCGATCCCAGCAGCGTCCAGAACAACAACGACTTTTTCAGCATCGGCTACATCGGCTTCATCGACTCCAGCGAGGCCGCGTACTACGGCCTGCCGGTGGCGAGGATCGAGAACGCGGCCGGGAAGTTCGTGGCGGCCACGCCGGCAAGCATCACCGCGGCGCTGAAGGACGGGAAGACCGGTGACGACGGCATGGTCACCCCGGACTACTCGACCAGCGATCCCAAGGCCTACCCGATGCCGTTCGTGTCCTACGTGACGGCACCGACGGCCGGCATCTCCACCGCCAGCGGCACCACCCTTCGGGGGTTCATGAACTACGCGATCAACCAGGGCCGCACGCGGATCCCGGGTGGCTACGTGCCGCTGCCCGCATTCCTGGGCTCGAAGACGACGGCCGTGATCAAGCAGATACCGGGCACGACGCCGCTCTTCGACCTGGGTGGCTCAGGCGGCGGCACCCCCACCGGCGATGGCACCGGCGGCGGCGTCGACGGTCCCGGGCGGCACCACCTACCCCGCCACCGGCCCCACCGACAGCGCGCCGACGCCGCCGCCACCGGCCGGCGATGCGACCAACCCGTCCGGCTCGTCGCCGACCGCCGACGGTGCGCGCGGTGCCAACGGCCACGCTGGCCGAGACCGCCGGGCGGCTGGTGCTGCCGACCCTGATCGCGCTCTGTCTGGCCGCGGTCGTGGGCGGCCTGATGCTGATCAACGCCGGCTCGGACGGTCCGGGCGTGCGCGCCACCGTGCGCGGATGGCTCGACAAGCTGCATCCGGGCAGGACGGCCTCGTGAGCGGCGACCGGGAGCAGTCGGCGGTGCTCGCCTCCGAATCGAAGCCCGCGTCCGCCGAGGAGCAGCGCCGCAGGCTGGTGGAGGCGGCGGCACGGATCCGGGCAGTGATCGACGACCTGGCTCTGCGCGAGCCGCACCTCCGCGCCGTGGAGATGGCGGCGCCGGCGCGGGCACAGGCTGCACCCGAGCCTGCCGCGACCGCGCGCATCCGCCCGATGCGGCTGGCAGGGGCGGCACTGGTTGGCTTCGGCCTTGCGATCGCCCTGTTCCTGGCCTTCGAGTTCCTCTACACCGGCCAGCTGGAGGGCCGCAGCCAGCGCGCGCTGATGGCCACCTTCCGGCACCGGCTGGCGGCGGGGCAGTTCAATGCTCCCGACCAGCCCGTGCAGAGCGGCCCGGTGGCGGTGCTGCGGATCCCGGCGCTGGGCGGCGACCAGGTGGTCGTCCAGGGCAGCTCCCCCGAGGATCTCAAGAAGGGCCCCGGGCACCTGCCAGGCACGCCGCTGCCCGGCGAGTTCGGGAACTCCGTGGTGGTCGGGCACCGGCTCACATACGGCGGGCCGTTCGCCCACCTTGACCGGCTCGCGACCGGCGACACCATCACGGTGCTCACCGGGCAGGGCCGGTTCGCCTACAAGGTCACGCACGTTGCCACCGTGCAGCCCGGGCAGTCCGACGTGATCGGCCCCACCGCCGACAGCCGCCTGACCCTGGTCACGTCCACCTCTGCCCTGTCCTCTGACCGCCGCGCCGTCACGGCCACCCTGATCGGAAACCCGGTGGGCGTGGCCACACGGCCTCCGGCCACGGCCGGCTCCGACGAGCTGGGCACGGTCGGCGACGTGGCCGGGCTGTATCTGGCCATCATCTGGCTGATCGCGTTGGCCGCGGTCGCGGTGGCAGCCGTCTTCGCCTACCGCAACTGGCCGCGCACCGCGGCCCATCTGGTGACCACCCCGGTGCTGCTGATGCTGCTGTATCTGGCCTTCATCAGCCTCGACCGCTTCCTGCCGGGGACGCTGTGAGGAAGCTCGCCTGCATGGTCTTTGTGGCAGCGCTGCTGGCCGGCGGATGTGGCGGCGGGGGACGCGGGGCGGCCACCGCTCCCGTGTCCTCGGTGTCGCACAGCATCGACCCCAACTTCGACACCGGCCAGACCGTGTTGGTGACCGCCAACAGCGCCAGGCCGCTGTGGCTGGTGTCGCTGGTCGGCAAGCCGGTCACCTTCCGCAACGTCTCCTCGACGACGAAGCGGGTGGTATTCGATCACGCCGCCGTCGACTCCGGCGCGATCCCGCCGGGCGGCACGTTCACGTGGCGGCCGACGCTTCCGCTCAGCTACACCTACCACGTCGGCTCCGTGCACGCCCGCGTGCAGGTGTCGGCGCTGGAGGGCGCGTCCCCGTGAGGCGAGGCCTGCTCGCGGCGGCGCTGACGGCCGCCGCCCTGGCGGCCATCCAGTCCTCGGCCGCCCTGGCTGCCACGCCGCCCTCGCTGTGGTCGGCGCTGCAGCGGACCGACGCGCTGACGGCCCGCCTGGACGGCGCGCGAGTGCAGCTGCGTGCCGCACGGGTCGACATCCGGCGCAACGCCATGCGCCTCGAGCGCGGGTCCGAGCGGGTGGCCCGTCTGCAGGCGCAGGGCGGCACCCTGCGCTACGCCTCCCGCGCGGGTCGCCCCGGCCAGCACTGGACGCATCACCCGCGGCTCGTGCCGACACCGGACTACCGAGCGGCCGTGGTGGCGCTCAAGCAGGCCCAGCGCGAGGCCGCCGTCACCGACGGGTTCCCGCGGCTGGCAGCCGCGCAGCGGCGGATCGACCGGCTGTCGGCAGCCCGGCGGCGCGAGCGGGCGCTGGCCGAGGCGCTCAGCGGCGCCGCGGTGCCGGCCACGGCCGGCCCGGGCGAGGAGACCCGCGAGCAGTGGGCGACCGCGCTGCTGCGGGCGGTCGCGGCGCCGGTCTGCGGCAACAACCTGGTGTCGCTGGTCACCTGGCAGACGGCCGAGAACACGACCGCCGCCTGGAACCCGCTGGCCACCACTCAGCCGGCGCCGGGGGCGACGGACTACAACTCGGTGGGCGTCAAGAACTACCCGTCATCCACGACCGGCATCGCGGCCACCGTGGCCACGCTGCGGGGTGGCTACGTGACCCAGGGCTACGGCTGGATCCTGTACCGGCTGGCCACCTGCGCCGACCCGGATGTGACCGCGGGTGCGATCAACCAGTCCAACTGGTGCCACGGCTGCGCCGGTGGCGCGTACGTCACCGGCATGGTGGACGAGGTGAGCGCCGACTACGCGGCCTATGCAGCCGGATAGCGCGGCCGGTCAGCCCTCGGTGCCGTTCGCCAGCGGCTCCGGCGCGGCCAGCTGCCGGATCGGGGCACGCTCGTAGCAGCGGGCCGCGGCCCGCACGCAGGTGCCCGTGTCGGCGAACAGGTCGTCGATGGAGACGCCGAACGCGTGCGCGCAGTCGCGCACCGTGCGCGACCGCGGCTCGGAACGGCCGTTCAGGATGTTCCACAGCCCCTGCGGGGACAGTCCTATGAAGGCGGCGACCTCGCGCTGGAGCAGATCGTGCATGCCCACCAGATGCCGAAGGTTCGTTCCGATCGCATGCTCTGGCACTGGCTGATAGCTCCCTTGGTCAGTTCCCTCTTGACGAGTCATTGAGGCAAGGTTACTGTGCAGTAGTCAACAAAGTCAATAGACAAAGGGGACAAGTTGTATAGAATACAAATCCGAACTGCGGTGGTGGTGGCAGCGGTAGCGCTCGCGGCGCTCGCCGCGGGCTGCGGCAGCAGCAGCAGCGCTGCCACAAGCGGTGGAACCGGCGGCGGGGCCTGCACCCCGGCAAAGTCCCCGGTCATCACGCTCGCCGCCTACAGCAACCCGTACGACGCGTACGGCAAGCTGACGTCGATGTTCGCGTCGGAGTGGAAGGACGCGCACAACGGCCAGAGCCTGATCTTCCAGATGTCCTTCGGTGGCAGCACCACCCAGGCTCAGAACATCGTGAACGGCTTCCCGGCCGATGTCTTTGCGGCGTCAACGGCGACCGACATCGAACTGGTGCAGAAGGCCGGCCTGATCACGCACGACTGGAAGCAGGATCAGGACGGGTCGATCGTGGCCACATCGGTCGTGGGATTCATGGTGCGGCCGGGCAACCCGAAGGGCATCCACAACTGGAACGACCTGACCAAGTCGGGGCTTCAGATCCTGACGCCCGACCCGCAGCAGAGCGGCGGCGCACGGTGGAACATCGTCGGCGCGTACGGTGCAGCGATGCGTGGGAAGGTTCCCGGTTACACGGCGAACGACCCCGCCAGCGCGGAGAAGCTGCTTGAAGGCATCTTCAAGAACGTGACCGTGCTCGACAAGAGCGCAAACGATTCCTTCAAGAACTTCGAGTCCGGCAACGGCGACGTTGCGATCACCTACGAGAACCAGGCGCTCGCCGGCATCGCGGCGGGTAGCAAGGATCAGTTCGTGATCCCGCCGTCGACCGTCTCGATCCAGACGCCCACCGTCGTGGTCGACGCAAATGCGGACAAGCACTGCGTCGCGCCGATCGCGGCCGCGTTCGTCAAGTACCTGCACACGGCTGAGGCGCAGGACGTCTTCCAGTCGGTGGGCTACCAGCGGCCGATCAGCGTCGCCGCCGCCGCGAAGGGCAGCGGTTCTGAGTACCCGCCGGTGCCCGACCTGTTCACCACGGACGACCTGGGCGGCTGGGACAAGCTGACCAGCGACACCGTGTTTGGCCCGAGCGGAGCGTTCACCAAGGCGTTCCAGGCAGCGAAGGGCTAGCACCATCACGGTCCAGGCGACAGTTCCACAGCGGTCCAGCGCTCGCTCCCGGCTTCGGCCGGGGGCGGCGCTGGGCCGCTGGTCGCTTCGGGGGACGGCGTTCCTCTATCTCGGCCTGTTCATCCTGCTGCCCGTGGCGGCGGTGCTGCAGAGTGGATTCGGCAACGGCCTGGGCAACCTCCAGGATGCGCTGAATTCGTTCGGCGCCCAGAACGCGATCAAGCTGACGCTGATGATGGCCTTTCTGACGGCGATCATCAACGGCGTGTTCGGGACGCTGCTTGCCTACATCTTCGTCCGGGTGCCGTTCCCCGGGAGGGACCTGCTCTCGACCGTGGTCGATCTCCCGTTCGCGGTGCCCACGCTGGTCGCCGGAGTCATGCTCGTGGCGTTGTACGGGCCTCACTCCACGGTTGGTGGCTGGCTCGAACGTCACGGTATCCACATCATCTTCGCGCCGCTCGGCATCCTGCTTGCGCTGCTGTTCGTGACGCTGCCGCTGGTCGTGCGAAGCGTGCAGCCGGTGCTGATCGAGCTGGACACGGCTGAGGAGGAGGCGGCACGGGTGTTGGGAGCCGGGGGTCTGACGACGTTTCGCAAGGTCGTATTTCCGGCGCTGCGCCCGGCCATCACGGCCGGCGCGCTGCTGGCGTTCGCGAGGAGCCTGGGGGAGTTCGGTGCGATCGTGTTCGTGTCCGGCAACATCCCCAACAAGACGCTGACCGCGCCGGTGTTGATCACACAGCTGCTCAACCCGACCACCTTCGGTGCCGTCGCCGGCCCGGGCGAGGCGGCGGCGGTGTCCTCGCTGCTGTTCCTCTTCTCGTTCGTGCTGGTGCTGATCACGGAACGGGTCAGCTCGCATTCCCTGCAACGGGCGTCGGAGCTGTGAGCAGCATCTCCACCTCAGCCAGGGCAGACCGGCGCAAGGCGCGGCTGTGGCGCGTGCTGATGCTCTCCGTCGCGCTGCTGTACGTGGCCGTGCTGCTGCTCGCGCCGCTCGGGGGGATCATCTACTACGCGCTCAAGGAGGGCCTGGGTGAGGTCGGTCACACGTTCCGCCAGTCCGATGTCCGGCACGCGTTCTACCTGACCGCCGTGATCATGGTGGTCACGGTGATCGTCACGACCTTCTTCGGGATCATCGTCGCGCTGGTGCTGGCGCGCGACCGGTTCGTCGGCAAGCGTCTGGTGTCGGCCCTGGTCGACCTGCCGCTGGCCGTCTCACCCGTCATCGTCGGGTTGATGGCCGTGCTCCTGTTCGGCCGAGGTGGATGGTTCGAACCCTTCTTTGCGGCGCGCGGCATCCAGGTCATCTTCGCGCTCCCGTCGATGATCCTGGTCACCATCTTCATCTCGATCCCGTTCGTGATCCGCGAGGTCGTCCCGGTTCTGCAGGAGCTGGGCATGGAGGAGGAGCAGGCCGCCTGGACGCTCGGCGCTTCGCGGCTGCAGACGTTCCGTCGCGTGACGCTTCCCAACATCCGCTGGGGGCTGCTGTATGGCATCGCGCTCTCCGCCGCACGCTCGATCGGCGAGGTGGGAGCGGTTCTGATCGTCAGCGGGTCGCTGCAGGGGCAGACCGAGACCGCGACGCTCTACATCCTGCGCGCATTCGATCAGTACCAGGAGCAGCAGGCCTACATCGTGGCGCTCACGCTGGCCAGCTTCTCGATCGTGATGCTGATCGGAATCGAGACATTGAAACGCAGAGCTTCGAGGGAGGCGGGTTAGGTGGCGGGCAGTATCCAGGTGAGAGGGCTGACGAAGTCGTTCGGCACGTTTCGTGCTGTGGACGACGTCACGTTCGAGGCGGCGGAGGGGACGATCACCGCGCTGCTCGGCCCCAGCGGTTCGGGGAAAAGCACGGTGCTGCGGATGATCGCCGGCCTGGAACAGCCGGACGCCGGCAGCGTGTGGGTCGCAGGCGAGGAGCTGACGGAGGCGAGCGTCCAGGACAGGCGTCTTGGCTTCGTATTCCAGCACTACGCGCTGTTCCGGCACATGACCGTGCGCAAGAACGTTGCGTTCGGCCTGTCGGTACGGCGGGTGGACAAGTCGACACAGCGCGACCGGGTCGACGAGCTGCTCGAGCTGGTCGGACTGGCCCCCTTCGGAGACAGGTATCCCGATCAGCTCTCCGGCGGTCAGCGCCAGCGAGTCGCGCTGGCAAGGGCGCTCGCGCCCCGGCCGAAGGTGCTGCTTCTGGACGAGCCGTTCGGGGCACTGGACGCACGCGTCCGGCAGGAGCTGCGATCGTGGCTCGACCACCTTCACCGGGAGCTCGGCGTCACGAGCCTGTTCGTCACCCACGATCAGGAGGAGGCCCTCGAGCTTGCCAACGAGATCGTGGTGATGAACCACGGCCGCGTGGAGCAGGTCGGCCCGGCCGACGCGATCTACAACCAGCCCGCCACGCCCTTCGTGGCCGCGTTCGTCGGCTCCTCGAACGTGCTCCGGGGGACGGTCTGGGAGCGGCACGTGCACTTCGGCCATTCCATCGTCGCCGGGGCGCACGAGATCCCCGATGGCGCCGAGGCGATCGCCTACATCCGTCCCCACGACGTCGAGATCACCGGCGAAGCCGGCTCCACGTCCTTCCCGGTGGCGGTCGAACGGCGAACCGACATGGGGTGGATGTCCAAGCTCCACCTGCGGCTCGAGGACGGACAGCCACTGGTGGCCCAGCTACCCAACGACGAGATCGAAGGTGTCGAGGCCGGCCAGCGGTTGTACGCGAATCTGCGAAACCCGAAGGTGTTCGCCGCCGACCGGGCGGATGCCGAGTCTGCGGCGGTGCCTGAGGCCGTCGTAGCTGCGGCCGCGGCTGCGACCGAGGCCCAGGTCTAGCACCTCACTCGTACTGCAGCGCCTCCAGCACGTCCAGCCGCGCGGCGCGCCGGGCGGGCAGGATTGCCGCCAGCACGCCCGCCAGGGCGGCCACGATCAGCACCACGATGATGAACGAGACCGGCACCGAGAACTCGATGCCCTGGTCGCTCAGGCCCTTGGTCAGGATCCAGCCGAACACGAGCCCGACCCCGACGCCGATCACGCCGCCGATCACCGAGGTGATCACGCTCTCGTAGCGCACCATTCGCCGCAGCTGCCGGCGGGTGGTGCCGACGGCGCGCAGCATGCCGATCTCGCGCGTTCGCTCGAACACCGACAGCGCCAGGGTGTTGATGATGCCGACCAGCGAGATGATGCCGATCATCGCCAGCAGCACGTACAGGAACGTGAGGAAGCCGTTCACCTGGCTCTCGGTGTGCTGCTTGTACTCGGCGTTGGTGCGCACCGTCGCCACCGGGAACTGCTTCAGCGCGGCGGCCACCTCAGCCTTGCCCTGATCGAGGTTGACACCGGGCTTGAACTTGACCAGCAGCACGCCGGGGTCGCTGTTGGTCGTCCACGTGTCGAAGGTCGACGTCGGGATCGAGATGCCGGTCATCAGCACGGGATCCTTGTACTGGCCGACCACCTTCATGTTCAGCTTGTTGCCCTCGATGCTGGTGATCTGGAAGTGGTCGCCGATCTTGAGGTGGTGTGACTTCGCGAACTGCTCCTCGATCAGCGCCTCGTCGCCCTGGAAGTGCCCCAGCAGCGCGTCCGACCCGCCCTTCTGCCAGTCGAACTTGTAGAGCTGCGGGAAGTCCACCGGATCGATGCCGTTGACGGTGTCGATCCCGCCGTGGTTGATCTTGGCGTCGGTGAACTGGATGCCGGTCGCGGTCTGCACGTCGGGCACGGCCTGCGCTGCAGGCACGGCCTGCGCCGGGATCGGCGAGAAGCTGTCCGACTGGATGATCAGGTCGCTCGTGATCGAGTTGTCGAGCGCGCCCAGGAACGAGTCCTTGAACCCGTTCACGAACACGGCCACGAACACGACCAGGGCCACGCCGATCATCAGCGACGACGAGGTGACGGCCGTGCGGGCCGGATTGCGTGCGGTGTTCTCGCGCGCCAGCTGGCTGGTCAGCGGCGAGGGCTGCTCCGGCGGCCACTCGGTCTCGGTGCGCCGCCAGATCCGGAACACGGCGTAGATCGAGAGCGCCGCCGACACCAGCAGGCCGAACAGGGCCAGCGGGGCGGAGATCAGCGCCAGGATGCCGCAGACGATGCCGCCCAGCAGCATGAACAGCAGGAACGCCAGGACGTAGGAGACGACCCGGCGCACGACGTACCACGTGCGTCCCAGCCCCGGCACGCGCATGACCCGCATGCCGATCCAGTCCCCGAGGCGGATCAGCAGCCCCAACGGCACGCCGATCACCTTCGCCAGCGGCTGCACCACGTAGGACGACAGCATCGCGACGGCCAGGAAGCAGAGGATCGCGCCGCCGGCCATGCTGAGCAGGATGCTCGGCGTGCTGCCGAATCCAGACAGCGCGTGCACGATCCCGCCCTTGTCGAACACGCCGTCCACCAGCAGGCCCAGACCGACCGCGCCCATCAGCGATGCGAGCAGGCCGCGGTGGCGGGCCATCCACGAGGGCGGCAGCTCGGCGCCCTCGCGCAGCGCTGCGATCGGGGGCACGCGCGTGGCCCGGAAGGCGGGCCCGATCGCCGCCAGCATGGCGACCGCCGTGCCCACGAACAGCGGCAGCAGGACCGTCAGCGGCTTCAGCGCGATCGCCGAGGTCGGCAGCCCTGACCCGGTCTTGTCGAACACCGTATCCAGCAGCTTCGCGAAGCCGATGCCGACCACGATCCCGGCCAGCGACGCCAGCAGGCCGATCACCAGCGCCTCGATCAGCACCGAGCGCAGCACCTGCCGGCGGCTGGCGCCGATCGTGCGCAGCAGGGCGAACTCGCGGCTGCGCTGGGCGACCGTGATCGAGAACGTGTTGAAGATGATGAAGGCGCCCGCGAACACGGTGGCACCCGCGAACGCGAGCAGCAGCGGCGTCAGGAAGTCGTTGATCCCACTGGCTACCTGGTTTGCCTGCTCCTTGGCCGCCTCTGGGCCGGTCTGCACCTTCACGAAGTGGGGCACGGCCGCGATGATGCGCTGCTTCAGCTCCTGCTGGCTGACGCCCGGGTCGGCCTTGACCGAGATCGTGGATGTCTGATCGACACGGTCGTACCACTGCTGGGCGTCCGCGAAGGTGGTGCCGACGATGGTGGCGCCGCCGATCGACGACGCGCTGCCGAGGTTGAAGATGCCCACGACGGTGACCGGCTTGAGGCCGACCGCGGTGGCCAGCTGGACGTGCTGGCCCACCCTCAGATGCTTGTCGTCTGCCAGCTTCGAGTTGACCACGACCTCGCCCGAGGCCGTGGGCGCGTGGCCCGCGGAGAACGTGTAGGGGTTGAAGGTGTCGGACAGGCTCGAGATGACCAGGCTGGGCGCGCCGCTGCTCGAGCCGGCGTACTTGCCGTTCACGACCAGGGCGCCGGCCGCCTGGATCTGCCCCTCGGCCCTGGCGACGCCGTCGACGTGCGCGATCGTGCCGATCAGCGACGCCGGCAGCGGCCCGGCCTGGGCGCCGTTGTTGTCGGTGAAGGCGGTGCGCTTCGACGCCAGCACGTCGGTCTTCTCGAGGCCGGTCTGGAAGATGCTGTCGAACGCGCCCGTGATCTGGTCGCGGACGACGAATGTGCCCGCGATCATGGCCGTGCCCAGGACGATCGAGATCGCCGTCAGGACGGCGCGGGTCTTGCGGCCCCACAGGCCTCGCAGGGCGACCAGGATCACTGGTCGGACACCTCCGCCATGGCCGATAGCACGTCCTGCTCGCTGGCGCGGCTCTGGTCGCGCACGATCAGGCCGTCGGCCAGGAACAGGATGCGGTCGGCCATCGCCGACGCGCGGGCGTCGTGGGTGACCATCACGGTGGTCTGTCCGTAACTCTCGACCGCCTCGCGCAGCAGCACCAGGATCTCCTCGCTGGTGGTGGAGTCGAGGTTGCCGGTGGGCTCGTCGGCGAACATCACGGTCGGCTTCGACACCAGTCCGCGGGCGATCGCGACACGCTGCTGCTGGCCGCCGGAGAGCTGCGCCGGGCGGTGGGTGCGGCGGTCGGAGAGGCCGACCTTGCTGATCACCTCGTCCACCCATCCGGGCTCGGCGTCACGGCCTGCGATCCGCAGCGGCAGCACGATGTTCTCCTCGGCCGTCAGCATCGGAAGCAGGTTGAAGAACTGGAAGATGAACCCGATGTGGCGGCGCCGCAGCAGCGTCAGCTCCTGGTCGCCCATCGCCGTGATCTCCTGGCCGTCGATGGCGACGGTGCCGGTCGTGGGCCGGTCGAGCCCGGCCAGGATGTGCATCAGCGTCGACTTGCCGGAGCCGGAGGGACCCATCACCGCGGTGAACTGTCCGGGCGGGATCTCGACGTCCACGCCGCGCAGCGCCTGGACGATCGTGTCGCCCTCGCCGTAGTCGCGGGTGACCGCGTGGGCGGCCACGACCATCGTGGTGGCAGTGGGTTCGGCTGGTGCGCTCAATTCATCCTCCCGAAGGTTCATCGTCACGGCATGGTCGTGCAGGCGGCCGGTGCTCGCGGGTGGGGTAGCCCACGAGCGGGGTACGGTTATCCCTACGTTCAGCCGGGCTGGTCGGCCAGCCGCGCGGCCTCGCTCGTGCAGATCTCGAGCAACAGCCGGTACAGATCGGCCAGCCGCTGCTCGGACAGCGGTCCCGTGTTGGTGGTGTTCAGCTTCTCGATCAGTGTCTGCTCCCGGGCGGGATCGCGCATCGGGTAGCCCCGCTCACGCTTGTGCCTGTGCAGCTCGGCCACCAGCGTCACCCGCCGGTTGACGGCGTCCAGGATCTCGTCGTCGACGGCGCTGATGCGCTCGCGGTAGGAGGCGACGACCGGATCCTGGGTGGCATCCATCGTGTCCGAGTCTACCGGCCTCTAGTGGGACACGGTCGCCAGGGCCAGCAGGATGCCGAGCAGGTTGATGGTGGCATGGGTGGCGACACCGGGCCACAGCGAGTCGGTGCGGCGGCGCAGCTCGCCCAGCAGCAGCCCGGCGATCAGCACCTGGATCAGCAGCTGCGGCAGCCCGTGGGCCAGCGCGAAGAAGACCGCGCTGCCGGGCACCGCGTAGCGTCCCAGCGTGGCGAACGTGAGCCCGCGGAACAGCAGCTCCTCGCCCAGCGGCACCAGCAGGCCCAGCACCAGCAGCGCCAGCGCGAGCACCAGCCACTCGTTGCCGTGCGGCGACCGCGTCGGCGTCAGCCCCTGGTCGCGGTCGCCGTGCAGGAACGGGTCGAGAGCCAGGCTGACGGCCGAGACGATCACCACGCAGCCGGCCGACATCAGCGCCGCCTGCCGCAGGTCACGCGGCCGGCGCAGCGCCAGCGCCTCGCGCACGTTCGTGCGTGCGAACCACGCCGCCATCACCGAGTAGCCGCCGAACGCGATCGCCGAGACCACCGCCGAGGCAACCACGGATCCCTGGTAGACGCCGTTACGCATGTCCGACGGAGAGGTGGTGTTGAGCGCGATCAGGTTGAGCGCGATCAGCGCCCCCGGCGGGACCAGCCACCATGGGGAGATGCGCGGGCCGTCGTTCATGCCAGCAGCTGCTCCAGCTCGAGCAGCGATGCGATCGTGCCGGCCGCCGGCGCAGGGCCGCGGTCGACGATCACGACGTCGATGCCCGCGGCGCGCGCGCCCGCGCCGTCCAGGTCCGGCATGTCACCCACATGGAGAGCCTCCGCCGCGTCCACCACCAGCCGCCGCAGCGCCAGCTCGAAGATGGCCGGGTCGGGCTTGGCAGGCGCCGCCGGTGGCTGAGTCGACCACGACGCCCATCTCGATGCCGGCCGAGCGCAGCGCGCCCGGCAGCGAGCAGTCGCCGTTCGACACGACGGCCGTGGCCAGTCCCAGCTCGCCGACCATGCGCAGCGCCGGCGTGGCGTCGGGGTAGGCGCGGAAGGCGATCGCATCCGACAGCACGGCCAGTGCGGTGGCGTCGCCGGCGTCGAGTCCGAGGTGGTCGAGCACGATCGCCGCGCACTCCCGCTGCAGGTGAAGCAGGGTGGGCTGGTCGCGCGCCGTGCTGCAGTGAGCCGCGTAGTGGGTCAGCTCGGCGCGCATCGCCTCCGCCGCCTGCTCGTGCGAGATCTCGCTCTCGAGGTGCCTGTGCACGGCGGCTTGCAGCCTGGCCGCGGGACGGTCGAGCTCGATCAGGGTGCCGAACGCATCGAACAGCACCGCCCGGTACCCGCTCACTGCGGAGCGGCTGCGCCCGGATGCAGCGCCTTGGCGATCTGCGCCAGCGCCAGCGCCACCCGCGGTCCGTCCTCGTTCAGCACCGAGGCCGGTAGCTGGATCACCTGCTTGTTCTCGACGGCCGGGATCGTGCGGGTGGTCTTGTGCTTGCGCAGATCCGACAGCGTGGCGCCCTGGCCATGCTCCGACAGGTACACGTCCGGTGCCAGCCCCGCCAGCTGGGCGAACGTCACCGGCTGGGCGGGCGGCACCTCGGAGGCGACGTTGGTGCCGTTTGCGAGTCGCACCAGGTCACCGGTCATGCTGACCGGGTCGATGGTGTACGTCTTCCCGGGCACCAGCGCGACGTCGACGTAGGTGCGGGTCGGCGGCTCGCCGCGCACCGACTGCTGCACACGTTTGACGGACGCGGCGACCGAGTTGGCCAGCGAGCTCGCCGCATTCGCACGGTTCGTGATCAGGCCCATCGCGGCGATGTCGTTCTCGACCTGGCCGACCGAGTTGCCGCCCACCACGTAGACCTCGGCTGCCGCCTTCAGCTGCAGCTTGTCGATGTCCTGCGCGGTCGGCACCATCGACTGTGGCACCAGCACCACATCGGGTCTGGCGTGCACGATCCGCTTCAGATCGGGCTTGCCGTTGGTCGCCATGACGGGCAGGTGAAGCGACCGCTTGGGGTAGGTCTCGAGGCCGCTGCGGCCGACCAGCAGCTTCTCCGCCCCGATCGAGTACAGCGCCGCGGTCATTCCCGGGTCGAGCGAGACGATGCGCTGGGGAGCGGTGTCGATGCGCACCTGACGGCCGAGCGCGTCACGCACCGTCTGCGGGTACGCGGGCAGTGCGCCCGTGGGCTCGGACTTGAACCCGCACGAGCTGCAGAGCAGAACGATCAGCGCAAGCGCGGTCACCCGGGGCAGCATGGAGCGCGATTGTACTGTTCGATCGTGAGACGACACAGCTGGTTGTTCTGGGCGTTCCTGCTGGTGCTGGTGACCGGCGCCGTGCTCTACCTGCCGGCGGAGCTGGCGGTGCGCTCCACAGCGCCAGACGAGCCGGTCTCGTTCCTGTCGCACCCGCTCCAGGGATGGCAGTTCATGCTGACCGCGGCCCGCGAGCGGCCCGGCGCGGTTGCCGGCACGCCGGCGGAGGCCCGTCAGATCGCACTGCGCACGTTCGACGACGGCACGCTGCGCCCGACCCGGGTCGACCTGCTGTGGCTTCCTGACCGTCGCGTGCGCCTGCGCACGCTGCAGGGAAACGAAGAGCTCACGACGAAGTCCCAGCTACTCTGGAAGGTGACGGGGCGCCGGGGCCGAGATGGCCCCAACGTAACCGTCGGCTTGATCGACCTCGCCACCGGAAGGGTGATTTACGACGGGCGATTGGCTGCAGAATAACTGGCCCACGATTGCGATCGCGTGCGGCGGCCTGCTGGTTTTGTGGGCCGTCGACCGGATGCTGGTCCGCTACGGCCACCGCTGGTCGGAGCGCCTGCCGGTGGCCGACCGCCCCATGCTCGAGACCCGCTACCGGCTGCTGCGGCGTGTGGCGTCGGCGGTGGTGCTGTTCCTGGCCGTGGGCGCACTTCTGTTCAGCGTCCCGGCCACGCGCGAGTACGCCCAGGCGGTGTTCGCATCCTCCGCGGTGCTGGGGCTTGCGGTCGGCTTCGCCGCCCGGTCGACGATCGCCAACTTCGTGGCCGGCGTGATGATCGCGATCACCCAGCCGGTGCGGCTCGGCGACCGCGTCCAGATCGGGGACGCCGACGGCCAGGTCGAGGACATCGGCCTCACCTACACGCGCCTGCGCACGGCGGACAACCGGCGCGTGCTGATCCCCAACGAGGAGCTGGCCAGCTCACGCGTCACCAACCAGACGCTGATCGACGCCGTCAGCCTGGCGCGTGTGCTGGTGACCGTGCCGCTGAGCGCCGACACGGCGCGCGTGCGGGAGCTGCTGGCGGGCCTGGTGCTGGTCGCGCCCGGCCGCCTCGGTGACCGTCCCGATCCGGGCGTGGCCGTGGCCGAGCTGACCGCCGACAGCGCGGTGTTCAGCCTCGGCGTGTGGGTCGCGGATCCGCAGACGGCGGCGCAGACGTCCGCCTGGCTGCGCGAGCAGACGCTCGCACAACTCGCCGACGACGGCATGTTCCGCGGCATCGAGGCCTCGGTGGCGAAGTGACGCCCCGCGACGGCAACCGCTCCTACGACGACGTCCTCGCCCACGTCGCCGCCAAGCGCCGCAAGCGCCGCTCACGGGAGCGCCGCAACGGCCGCAGGTCGGCGATGGCGACGCTCGTGCTGCTGGCGGTGTTCGTGGTGATGGCGCTGCTGGTCTCGGGCGCCGTGGCGGGTGCGATCTACGTGCACGGCGTCCTCACGGGCGTGTCCCTGAACACGCTCGAGGCGGACCCGCCGGGGATCAACTCGCAGATCTACGACCGCGACGGCCACCTGCTGGAGACGATCTCGTCGACCGAGAACCGAACGCCGGTCAAGGCCAGCCAGATCTCGCCGTGGCTGAAGATCGCGACCGTCGACGTCGAGGACAAGCGCTTCTGGCACCACGGCGGCCTCGACTACCCCGGCATCATCCGCGCCGCGCTCGACAACCTCGAGGCCGGCCAGATCACGCAGGGCGGCTCCACGCTGGAGCAGCAGCTGGTGCGAAACCTGTACCTGTCCGACGAACAGTCGGCCACCCGCAAGATCCGCGAGGCCTGGCTGGCCACGCAGATGGCCGACGACTGGTCGAAGCGCAAGATCCTGACCGAGTACCTGAACATCGTCCCCTACGGCGCGGTCACGTACGGCTGCCAGGCTGCCGCGCTGCGCTACTTCGACCGCCCCTGCGCAAAGCTGACGATCAAGCAGGCGGCGCTGCTGGCAGGGCTGCCGCAGAACCCGATCACGTACAACCCTCTGTCGAACAAGGCCGCCGCCCGGGCCCGCCGCAACGAGGTGCTGGCGGCGATGCTCTCGGCCGGCCACATCACGCAGGCCCAGTACGACAAGGCCTCCTCATCGAAGCTCGGCACCCACCCCGGCCGCTACCTCGACCAGACCGGGGGCGACGAGGGCTACTTCGTGTCGTGGGTGCGCCAGACGCTCGAGGAGAAGCTCGGCCGAAACACGGTCAAGAAGGGCGGTCTGGCCATCCACACCACGCTCGACCCGCGGCTGCAGTCGGCCGCGCACACCACGCTCCGAAACATGATGAGCTGGTCGGGTGCTCCGGCCGCGGCGCTGGTATCGATCGACCCCCGCAGCGGCCAGGTGCTGGCGATGGACGCGTCGGTGCCGTTCAGCAAGACCTCGCAGTTCAACATCCCGGCTGAGGCCTACCGCCAGGTCGGATCCACGTTCAAGATGTTCACCCTGGTCACGTCGATCGCCGACGGCTACAACCCGAACACCACCTCGGAGCTGTCGGCGCACCTGTCCTACCTCTTCCCCAACACGGCGCTCGGGCCCGGCAACCCATGGGTGGTCGACACCGCCTCGGACAGCGAGGAGCTGAACGCTCCGCGCACGATCGCCGACGCCACCGCCCAGTCCGACAACACCGTGTTCGCGCGGCTGGCGATCGACCTGGGTGCGCCGTCGATCGTGAACACCGCCCACAAGATGGGCATACCCAAGTCGGTCAAGCTGGCGCCCTACCCGTCGATCACGCTCGGCGTCAGCCCGGTCTCGCCGCTGTGGATGACGGCCGCCTACTCGACCCTGGCCGACAACGGCGTTCGCCACGAGCCCCAGTTCGTGACCAGCATCGACAGCATCGCCTCGGGCCGCACGCTGGTCAGCAACAAGCCGCAGACCAAGCGCGTGCTGTCGGACGGCGTCGCCTACGAGGCCAACAAGGTGCTGGAGGGGCCGATCTGCTGCGGCACCGCCGCCGCCACGGCGCAGTTCCCCGACGGCCGCGTCGAGGCCGGCAAGACCGGTACCACCAACGACTACAAGGACGCCTGGTTCTGCGGCTACACGCCCAACCTCACGACCTGCGTGTGGATGGGCTACCCCAAGGGCGAGATCACCCTCACCAACCTGAACGGCCACACCCCGTTCGGCGGCGACATCCCGGCCACGATCTGGCGCACCTACATGGAGCGGGCGTTCGCGCTCGAGCCGAAGAAGTTCCCGGCGGTCTACGACTGGCCGCTACCCAAGCACCCCGTGCAGTGGGTGCCGTTCCACTCGCAGTTCCCCACCTTCGTGCCCTGCACGGTCAAGTGCAACCCCAAGACCACCAAGGGTGGTGGCGGCGGTGACAGCGGCGGAGGTGGCGGCAGCAGCGGTGGTGGCGGCGGGACCAGCGGTGGCGGTGGAACCGGTGGTGGCGGCGGCAGCGGCGGGCCACCGCCCCCGACCTGATCATCCGGATGATGGAGTCAATCATCTAGCATCGGTCGGTGCTGTCGGTTGACGAAGCTCTCGAGGTGATCCGCGGCGCCAGCCCGCGGCCGCGCACGTCGCAGCAGCCGCTGGCATGGTCGCTGGCCGGCCGCGTGCTGGCTGCCGACGTGTTTGCCGCCGTGAGCCTGCCGCCGTTCGCGACCTCGGCGATGGACGGCTACGCCGTGCATGCCGCCGACCTGGGCGGTGCGCCGGTGCCGATCGCGTTCCGCGTCGCCGCCGGCGACCCACCGGGGCGCCTGCCGCCGGGCAGCAGCGCGGGCATCGCCACGGGCGCTCCGCTTCCGGAGGGCGCCGACGCGGTGGTGCCGATCGAGGACGCGCGCGAGCAGGACGGCCTGATCGCCGAGCGGCCGGCGGTGGGAGCCTGCATCAGACCTGCCGGCGGCGACATCGCCGCCGGCGGCCTGGTCGCCTCGACCGGGATGGCGCTCTCGCCGGCGGTGCTGGCCGCCCTGGCCGCGTCCGGCTGCGACCGGGTGACGGTGGCAGACCGGCCGCGGGTTGCGGTGCTGGCCACCGGCAGCGAGCTGGTGCCCCCCGGGCAGCCGCTCGAGCCGGGGCAGATCTACGAGTCCAACGCCACGGCCCTGGCCGCCCAGGCCGCGCGGGCCGGCGCCGAGCTGATCTCATCCGGAGTCGTGCCCGACGACCCGGCGGCCACCGAGCGCGCCTTCGCCGACGCGATAGCCGCCGCCGACGTGGTGGTGTCGACCGGCGGTGTGTCCGTGGGCCCCCACGATCACGTCAAGCCGGCGATGGAGGCGCTGGGCGTGCGCGAGCTGTTCTGGCGAGTCGCCCACAAGCCAGGGAAGCCGCTCTGGTTCGGCGCGGCGCCCTCAGGCGCGCTCGTGTTCGGCCTGCCCGGAAACCCGGTCTCCAGCCTGGTCTGCTTCGAGCTGTTCGTGCGAGTCGCGCTGGACAGGATGACGGGCGCCCGGGCGCGGCCGCTGCCGGTGGCACGGCTGGCGGCGCCGGTGCGGCGGCTGCGCCTGCGAGATCACGCAGTCCGCTGCCGCCTGGAACCGGGTGATGACGGCATGCAGCTGCATCCGCAGGACGCACAGGACTCGCACATGATCGCGCACGCTGCTTTGGCCGACGCCGTGGCGCTGGTTGCGGCCGGCGAGGGCGAGGCCGCGGCCGGTGACCTGGTCAGCTACATGGTTATTTAGACGGCAGCGCGACGGTGCGGCCGTACTTGCCGGGCAGCGTCACCGAGACGCCGCGGGCGAATACCACCCAGCGGTGCGAGGCGCTGTAGAGCGGATGGCAGGCCGAGAGCACCAGGCGCTCGTAGCCCTGAGGCTTGATGATGCCCCAGTCCGTGTTGGACACCACCTGGTGCATCTGCACGCGGTACGTGAACGTGGCGTACGGCATCTGCAGCGTGATGGTGTCGCCGTTGCGGATGTCATCGATGTGCCGGAACCACGCGCCGTAGGTGGTGCGGTGACCGGCGATCGCCACCGTAGATCCCATCCCCGGGAAGGACGTGTTCATGTAGTGGCCGGGGCCCTTGCTGAGGTCGGCGTCGAAGCCGGCCGTGGTGCCCTGCACCACCACCACGTCGGACAGGCCGATGCGATGGATCGTGAGCCGCCCGAATGCATGTCCCTCCTTGGACGCTGTGCTTGAACGAGATCGCGTCCTTCCGCACCAGCGCCAGGGCGGCGCTGTTGTCGGGCGGCGGCGTGACGATCGTGAAATGCTGCTGGGTCTTGTGGAACTCGGAGGTCAGCGCGCGCTGCTGCCAGTGTGCCCACAGCCAGGTGACCGGGTCGCCCCAGGCCAGGATCAGGCCGGCGTACAGGATCACGGCAACGCCCACCACGATCAGCGTGTTGGAGATGCGGCGGAGCCGGCGGCCGGGAGATCGGGCGGCGGCGCCGTCCGCCATGGTGCGAGTCGCCATACCTCAGTTATACAGGCGATCCGGCGGATGCGCAGGTCCGTACCGGCCCGCGATCAGTGCCGCCAGCTGCGCCGCGGCGGCGGCGGTCAGGATCAGGCAGACCGCGATCGCGGGTGACAGGTAGCCGCTCGCGGTCATCGCCAGCATCGCCCGTGGGGTGGAGAGGCCGAGATGGAACTGCGTCGCATACTCGAATAGCAGGAGCGCCGGGCCCAGGAACCCGATCAGGTACACCAGCACCATGTAGCGGCGGCCGGCGCGGGCCGCCGTGGGCAGCAGCAGCCAGGCGTGCGCAGCCGGCAGCACCAGGATCAGCGCGAACGGGTTGAACGCGACCAGCAGCGTGGACGCAAAGGCCAACCCGAGCAGGCCGGCCACCAGGCCGCTGGTGCGCTCGCCGCCGGACACGGTCGTGGTCACGACCGTCCGCGGGCGGGTTGCGAACCTCCAGACGGCCAGGCCTGCCAGCGCGGCCAGCAGGATGCCGCTCCAGGTGATGCCGAGGGCGTGCGGCCGCGGCGCCAGGTTGAGGCCGGACGCGAGGTCCCCCGGTAGCACCGGCAGCAGCCACAGCGTGACCAGGAACGCGGCCCACGGCAGCACCCGCCAGCACAGCGCCGTCACCGCGGGCGCCAGCGGCAGCCGCCGGCGCCGGCAGCGCGCGGCCATGTCCAGCGTGCACGCCAGAGCCGGCGCGAGCAGGGCCACCAGGGCCGTCTCGGCCAGCCACCCTCGCATCGTGCGGGTGCCCAGGAAGATGTCCGGGCGTCCGCCCGGCTCGATCACGGACGCGCCGTCCAGCTGCTGCACCAGGCCGGCCGTCGCGTTGCCGACGTCGGTCAGCTGAGCGGGGCTGTAGCTGGTGAACGTGGCATGTGGGTCGGGCGGCGGGCCGGCGGTCAGTGTCAGTGCGGGCACGCTCCGGGCCAGCAACGGCCCCTGCTCGCCCAGGGCATAGGGCACGGCCAGGCCGGAGAGCTGGTCGAGCAGGCCGGGCACCACGGGCGATCGTCCGGTGGTGCGCTCGATTGCGCTGCGTGCCGTGCGAAACAGCGTCGGCGACGTGCCCCTGGTCGTGTCCGGCCTGATCACGATCCGGATCGGGGTGCCGTCCGGCGCTGCGACCGAGTCCAGCACGATGGCGGATACCACCCGGCTCGGCCAGGGGCGAGTGATCGGCGAAGTACGAGGCGCCCTGCCCACCCGTGGTGCCGCCGTCCGTGGACAGGAACAGCAGCCCGTGCTCGGGGCTGGTCTGCCGCAGCTCCCTGGCCAGCTCCAGCATCACGCCCACCGAGGAGGCGTTGTCATCGGCGCCGGTGCCGACGCCGTCGTGGTGTGCGACGACCGCGATCAGGTCGGGCAGCCGTCCCGGCAGGTAGCCGATCACGTTCTTCATGGGCACGTTCGGCTGGCCGGGCAGGTCGGCGGCGAACGTCTGCTCGCTCACCTTGTAGCCGAACCGTTCCAGCTGGGAGCTGATCCAGCCGGCCGCGGCCAGGTCGCCCTTTCCGCCGGGTCCGCGCATCCTCGGCAGCGACAGCATGTAGGCGGCGCGGGTGGCCGCGGCGCCTCCGTTGAACGGCGTGGGTGGCGTCGGCGGCGTGGGCGGCAGGGCCGGCTCTCGCGTGGCCAGCGCCGCGACCAGCACCGGAACCAGTGCGATCACCAGCAGCAGGCGATACAGCGGCCATGAGACCAGTCCCCTACGGGTGTTGGCGGCACGGCGCGGCACGCGGCCTTATAGCACGCAATCGCCCTTTGCACGGGGGGTGGGGCACTACGATGTGGGGGTGACCGGTGACGCAACCATCCTGCTCGTGGACGACGAGGAGTCGATTCAGAAGCTGCTCACCTTTCCGCTCGAGCGCGAGGGCTACCGCGTGATTCAGGCCCGGGACGGGGAGGAGGCTCTGCTCCGCTTCCAGGAGGGGCCGGTCGATCTGGTGGTGCTGGACGTGATGCTGCCGAAGCTGGACGGCCTCGAGGTCTGCCGCAGGCTGCGCACCACCTCGGCGGTGCCGATCATCATGCTGACGGCGCGCGACGACGAGGTCGACAAGGTGCTGGGCCTGGAGCTGGGCGCGGACGACTACATCACCAAGCCGTTCTCGATCCGCGAGTTCCGCAGCCGCATCCGGGCGATGCTGCGGCGGGCGACGCTGCTCTCGGAGCTGCGGCCGTTCGGCACCGAGGCGATCGCCGTCGACGGGCTCGTGATCGATCCCGCCAAGCGCACCGTCCAGGTCGACGGCGAGCCGGTGCAGCTGACCTACGTGGAGTTCGAGGTGCTGCGGACGCTGGCCACGCACCCGGGCCGCGTGTACAGCCGCCAGTCGCTGCTGGAAGCCGTGTGGGGCGGCTCCGCCTACCGTGAGCCGCGCACCATCGACGTGCACATCCGCCATCTCCGAGAGAAGCTCGAGGCCGACCCCGCCGATCCGTCGTTCATCCTGACGGTGCGCGGAGCCGGCTACCACTTCCGCGACATCGCGCCCGCACCGTCCGTGCCGTGAGGTCGCTGCGCCTGCGCCTGATCCTGGTGCTGGCGGCCGTTGTCGCCACCGCCATGGGCGTCGTGTTCCTGTACGTGGTGCCGACGCTCCGCGACAACCTGGTCGCCGGCCGTCTCAAGCGGCTGGAGCAGGTGTCGCACACCGAGCAGGAGCGGGACTCGACCCTGCGCGGCGAGATCGCCCATCTTGGCGCTACCAACGTGCTGCCGCCCAGCACCCACAAGACGGTGCATCGCATCGGGCGGCTCGCCAACGCCCAGGTGGGCGTCTTCCAGCTACACGGCGGCGAGGTTCTGGACACGCGCTTGAACGGCCAGGCCGGGGTCACCCGCACCGATCCGATCGTGCTGCGCGCCGCGAAAACCGGCTTTGCCAGCGGCCACCGCGGCGGAACGCTGGTGGTGGCCTTCACGGTCGGCGACGCGGGCCTGGTGGCGCTCAGCCAGCAGGTCGGCGACGTCAACGAGACCGCCGACCTGGTCGAGCGGCGGATCCTGATCGCGGCCGCGCTGGCCCTGCTGGTGGCGATGCTGGTGGGCTGGGCGTCGGCCCACGCCGTCACCCGCCGGCTCTCGCACCTCGAGCAGGGCGCGCGGCGGATCGCGCTCGGCGAGTTCGACCGTCCCATCGGCGACCAGTCGCCCGACGAGCTGGGCCAGCTGGGGCGCGCGTTCGACCTGATGCAGATCCGCCTTGACCGCGCCGACCGCGTGCGCAAGGAGTTCGTCGCCAACGCCTCGCACGAGCTGCGCACGCCGCTGTTCTCGCTGAGCGGGTTCATGGAGCTGCTGGACGACGAGGATCTCGACGACGAGACGCGGGCCGCGTTCATGCAGCAGATGCGGGAGCAGGTGAACCGCCTCACCAAGCTCGCCACCGACCTGCTCGACCTGTCCCGGCTGGACGCCGACGCGGTGGCGGTGGAGCACGAGCCGATCGACATGGCTGCGGCGGCGCGGGGGCTGGTGCGCGAGTTCCGGGGCCTGGCCGTCGGCCACGGCAGTCGCATCTCGCTGGTGAAGCCGGAGGCCGACCTGCCGCACGCGATCGGGGACGAGCTGCGGGTGCAGCAGGTGGGCAGGGCGCTGCTCGACAACGCCATCCGGCACAACCCGTCGGGCACACAGGTGCGCGTCGCGGTCACCGCCGACAACGGCAGCGTGCGTCTGGATGTGGCTGACAACGGCCCCGCCATCGACGATCAGACCGCCCGCCACCTGTTCGAGCGGTTCTACCGCGGCGAGGCCACCAGCGCGGCCGGCAGCGGCCTCGGTCTGGCCATCGCCCGCGAGCTGGCCGAACGCATGGACGGGCGGCTGGAGCTGCTGAGCGACGATGGCGAGACGCGGTTCACGTTCAGCCTTCCGGCCGAGCAAAGCTAACCTGCGCACATGCGACCGACCGCAATCATCGCCGCGCTCGCCGGATTGGTGGCCGGCGTGGTGGCTGCAATCGTGACCGTCGCACTCGCGTCCTCGAACGGCGCCTTCGACGGATCGACCACCGTGATCACGGCCGGCGCGGCAACCGTCGCCCCGGTCAACGTGACCGCGTCGCGGAGCGATTTCGATCCTGCCGCCATCTACCGGGCCCGCATCCGCGGCGTGGTCACGATCACCTCGGTGTTCCCCAGCGGCGAGGCCGGCGGCAGCGGCTTCGTGGTCTCGAACGACGGGCTGATCATGACCAACGCGCACGTGGTCACGGACTCGGCTGACCAGAACGTGCCGGCCAGCGACGTGAAGCCGGCCGACCACGTCTTCGTGCGGTTCCAAAACGGCGACCAGATCTCGGCCAGCATCGTCGGCTACGACCTGTTCGCCGACGTGGCCGTGCTGCGGGTCAGCGCCGACGGCGAGAAGCTGCAGCCCGTGCCCCTGGGCAACTCCTCGCAGGTGCGCGTGGGCGAGCCGGTGGCGGCGATCGGCAGCCCGTTCCTCGAGGCAGGCTCGCTGTCGGTCGGCGTCGTCTCGGCCATCAACCGCTCGCTGTCGAGCGGTACCGGGTTCGCCATCCCAGGAGCGATCCAGACGGATGCCGCGATCAATCACGGCAACTCGGGCGGACCGCTCTTCAACGCGGCCGGCGAGGTGATCGGCATCAACGCGCAGATCCAGACCACCAGCGGCGGGGGCGAGGGCGTCGGTTTTGCCGTGCCGATCGATCTGGCCCGCCACTCGATGCAGCAGCTGGTCGAGCACGGCAAGGTCTCCTACGGCTGGCTGGGCGTGCGGCTGAGCACGGTCACGCCGGCCATCGCCGACCGGTTCGGGCTGGCCGTGAAGCACGGCGCCCTGTTGGTGGATGTGACCCCGGGCGGGCCCGCCGATAACGCCGGGCTGAAGGTGGGGGGCGACCTGGAGCAGTTCCAGGACACCTCGATCCGGCCCGACGGCGACATCATCACCGCCGTCAACGGCCATCCCGTGCTCGGCTCCGACCAGTTCGTGCGGTTGGTGGCGGAAGCCGCTCCGGGCCAGGTGCTGCACCTGCGGGTACAGCGTGGCGACCAGTCGCGCTCGGTCAACGTGACACTGGGTGTGAGACCGCTCTAGTAGGCCGGGTCAAGGGGATCACCTCGGTGCACCCCACGTCGAGGGCGGTTGGTAGTGTCCGCGCCCATGCAACGCGTCAACGTGGGCCACAAGACCCTTGCCGACTACGCGTCGATCGTGGGCCGGTCGCTGGCCGACGAGATCCGCACCCTGGCCGAGCCGCTGCGCGGCAAGCGCATGCTGCACCTGTCGGCCACCGCCTTCGGCGGCGGCGTCGCCGAGATCCAGTACACGCTGATCCCGCTGCTGAACGACGTCGGCATCGAGGCCGAGTGGCGCGTGATCAACGGCCGCGACGAGTTCTTCGACGTCACCAAGGCGATCCACAACGGCCTGCAGGGCAACCCGCAGTCGCTGACGGACGAGCAGAAGGACGTGTTCATGCGCTACAACCGGCTGAATGCCGACGACCTGGAGGACGCCGACGAGTGGGATCTGATCGTCGTGCACGATCCCCAGCCGGCTGCCATCCGCAGCATGCTCACGACCACCCGGCCGCGGTGGGTATGGCGCTGCCACATCGACCTGTCCGAGCCGAACCCGGACGTGCTCGACTTCCTGCTGCCGTCGATCTCGAGCTACGACGCCTCCATCTTCCACATGCATGAGTACGTCCCGTCGGCGGCCGGGCTCACCGGCGCGGTGATCTGGCCGCCCGCGATCGACCCGCTGGCGCCCAAGAACATGGCGCTGGCTCCCGAGGATGCGGCCTACATCGTCGACCAGTTCGGCATCGACGCCAACCGCCCGATGCTGCTGCAGGTCTCGCGCTTCGACCCGTGGAAGGACCCGCTGGGCGTGATCGAGGCCTACCACGAGGTGAAGGCGCAGCACCCCGGGATGCAGCTGGCGCTGGTCGGCTCGATGGCGCACGACGACCCCGAGGGCTGGGAGTTCTACAACCAGACCGTCGAGTTCGCCGGCGACGACCCCGACGTCCACATCCTCAGCAACCTCAACAACGTCGGCGCGGTCGAGGTGAACGCGTTCCAGGTGCACGCGGCGGCCTGCATCCAGAAGTCGATCAAGGAGGGCTTCGGCCTGACCGTCTCCGAGGCGCTGTGGAAGTCGCGCCCGGTGATCGGCGGCAAGGTCGGCGGCATCACCTCCCAGATCGAGGACCGCGTGACCGGCCACCTGGTCAGCTCCTCCCAGGAGTGCGCCCAGCGCGCGCTCGAGATCCTGGCCGACCCGGCCGAGGCACGGCAGATGGCCCGGCGTGGCAAGGAGCAGGTGCGCCTGCGGTTCCTGACGCCGCGGTTGATGCGCAACTGGCTGGCGCTGATGCACCACTTCGAGGGCGAGCAGGTCGACCTCGACTTCCACGACGCTCGCCGCGTAACGGCGCTCGCCCGCGGGCATGGACTACCCTGTCATGCGTGATGGAAGAGCCTCCTCTCCTGATCGTGTCCAACCGCGGCCCGATGCGGTTCGAAACGCTCCCCGACGGGTCGCACAGCGCCAAGCGCGGCGGCGGCGGCCTCGTCACGGCGCTTTCGGCGCTGACGACGCAGCGGCCGCTGACCTGGGTGGCCAGTGCGCTCTCCGACGATGACGCCGAGGTGGCGGCCGAGGGGATCTACGAGGACGGCAACCTGCGTCTCAGCCTGGTCGCGCACGACCGCGAGGAGTACGACCGCTACTACAACGTCTTTGCCAACCCGACGCTCTGGTTCATCCACCACTACCTGTGGGGGCTGGCGATGGAGCCGGACGTCGACCGCAACATCCGGCTGGCCTGGGATGCCGGCTACCTGCCGGTGAACGAGCGCTTTGCCGAGGCCGTGGCCGCCGAGATCGAGGAGTCGCCCGACGACTCACCGGTGGTGATGGTGCATGACTACCAGCTGTTCATGGTGCCGCGTGGCGTGCGCGAGCGGGCGCCGCGGGCCCGCATCCAGCACTTCACGCACATCCCCTGGCCGATGCCCGACTACTGGCGGATCCTGCCCGATGACATCCGCAGGGCCATCCACGAGTCGCTGCTGAACTGCGACATCGTGGGGCTGCACACCGATCGCTACGTGCGCGCCTTCCTGCACTGCTGCAACGAGCTGACCGAGGGCGAGGTCGACTTCGCCACCCGCACCGTCCGCTTTCAAGGGCGCGACGTGCAGGTGCGCGCCTACCCGATCTCGGTCGACCCGGCCGAGTTCGAGCGGCTGGCGGCCTCCGACGAGGTGCGCGAGGAGGAGGAGTCGGTGGTGCAGGCGCGGCCCGAGAAGATGATCCTGCGGGTGGATCGCACCGACCCCTCCAAGAACGTCGTGCGCGGCCTGCGCGCCTACGACCTGTTCCTGTCCCAGCACCCCGAGTGGCGCGGCCGCGTGACGATGCTGGCGCTGCTCGACCCGTCCCGGCCGGAGATCCCCGAGTACGCCGAGTACGTCGGCGCCATCCAGCGGGCCGTGCGCGAGGTGAACGACCGCTGGTACATGACGGGCATGTGGACGCCGGTCGACATGCGCATCTCCGACAACTTCCCGCAGGCGGTGGCCGCGTACAAGCACTACGACGTGCTGCTGGTGAACGCGATCTTCGACGGCATGAACCTTGTGGCCAAGGAGGCGCCGCTGGTGAACCAGCGCGACGGCGTGCTGATCCTGTCCGAGAACGCGGGGGCGCACCAGGAGCTGTCTCCCTGGGCGCTGTGCGTGAACCCGTTCGACATCCAGGCCCAGGCTGATGCCATCTACCAGGCCCTGACCATGCACGCCACCGAGCGGCATGAGCGGATCGAGGGCCTGCGCGGGCAGGTGCGCGAGCACGACATCGCGCTCTGGATCGACACGCAGCTCGAGGACCTGGCCGCGCTGCGCCCCGTCAAGGCGTGATCACGGGGATCGACCACGTGCAGGTGGCGGCGCCGCCCGGATGCGAGGCGGCCGCCCGCAGCTTCTACGGCGGGCTGCTGGAGCTGGCCGAGGTGGACAAGCCGCCGGCCCTGGCCGCGCGCGGCGGATGCTGGTTCGCGGTCGGCGGCCAGCAGCTGCACGTGGGCGTGGCCCAGCCGTTCACCCCGTCCGCCAAGGCCCATCCGGCCCTGGGCGCGGGCGACCGCGCGGCGCTCGAGACGCTGGCGGCGCGGCTGCAGGCGGCCGGGTACACGGTGCAGTGGGACGACGTGATCGCCGGCACCGCCCGGTTCTACGTGCACGACCCGTTCGGCAACCGGCTTGAACTCTTGACCCGAACCGAGATTAGAGCGCAACTATCCTTGGTGTTCCACTACTCGCTCAACGGCCTTCTTGACGACCGCAGCACCGAGTACTGGGATTTCTGCTTTGAGTTGCTCGTCGAACTGGGTGGCGCGACGATCTGAGCATTCATTCGACTTTCTCAAGACCGCTGACGCGCACGTCATGGGCCGCACCGCCTACAGGGTCTGGCCGTCAACCTCCCGGCAATCCCGACCATCCGTGGGCCGCATCATGAACGCTGGGCGCAAGGTCGTCTTCTCCTGGACACTGGAGCCCGCCGACTGGGCCAATACCACCTTCGCCCAGTACACTACGAGGAGATCGTCCAGCTCAGGCTGGGCGGCGACGGCCATATCGTGGTCTGGGGCGGCGTCGGCCTCTGGCGGTCGCTCATGCGGCTCGACCTGATCGCCGATGGCACCTCGGCTCGCACCCCTATGTGGCGGACGAGGGCACCCTGCTGTTCTACGACGTCCCCAAGTCGTATCGGCTGACCTGATCTCCAGCACGGCCTTGCAGCAGACCGGGATCCTCAGTTGCAGTCCGCTGGCATCGGCGTGACTCAGCCCGTAGACTTCGCGCGATGTCGGAGATCCGCATGATCGACGTGGGCGACAAGCCCGTCAGCAAGCGGCGCGCGGTTGCGGTCGCGCACGTCACCATGGGCGACGAGGTGCGTGACCGGATCGTGGCCGGCAGCCTGCCCAAGGGGGACGTGCTGGCGGTGGCGCGCGTGGCCGGGATCATGGCCGCAAAGCGCACGCCCGACATCGTGCCGCTGTGCCATCCGCTGCCGCTGACGCGCGTCGACGTGACCCCGGTGGTCGTCGAGGACGGCGTCACGATCACGGCCGCAGCCGAGACCACCGCCCAGACCGGCGTCGAGATGGAGGCCCTGACCGCCGTGCTGGCGGCGGCGCTGACCGTGTACGACATGACCAAGGGCCTCGACCCGGCCATCACGATCGACCATGCCTGCCTGCTCGAGAAGGACGGCGGCAAGTCGGGGCACTGGCGGAGACCTGAGTGAGGGCGGCGGTGCTGACGGTGTCCGACGGCGTCGCGTCGGGGTCGCGTGAGGACACGAGCGGCGAGGTGCTGGCGGAGCGGGCCGCCTCGGCCGGGTTCGAGGTGGTCGAGCGGCGCACCGTCGCCGACGAGCGCGACCAGATCGCGGGCGCGCTCGAGCAGCTCGCCGGCCTGGCCGAGCTGGTGCTGACCACCGGCGGCACCGGGTTCGCACCGCGCGACGTGACACCCGAGGCGACCGCCGCGGTCGTCGAGCGGCCAACGCCGGGCCTGGACGAGGCGATGCGCGAGGTGT
Source organism: uncultured Actinomycetes bacterium (assembly GCA_963797565.1). Classification (GTDB taxonomy): domain Bacteria; phylum Actinomycetota; class Thermoleophilia; order Gaiellales; family JAICJC01; genus JAICYJ01. The sequence goes on from CAWCPM010000008.1 coordinate 229,633, forward strand.
CCCGCCGAGCCTCGCCGCACGGCCTGCTGTCGCGCGGCTCGAGCGGCATCCGCGGCGCCGCGCTGATCATCAACTTCCCTGGCAGCCCGCGGGCCTGCGCCGAGTGCTTCGACGCGATCGCACCGGCGCTCGGCCACGGCATCGATCTGCTCACATCGCGGCCCACGGAGCATCCGTGACCACGACCGTGATCGCCCGGCGGTTCGTGTCGCTGGTCAAGTTCGAGCACACCATCTTCGCGCTGCCGTTCGCCTTCGTGGGCGCCATGCTGTCGATCGGCGAGGTGCCCTCGGCGGCCACGCTGGGCTGGGTGACGCTGGCGATGGTGGGCGCGCGCAGCCTGGCCATGGCGCTGAACCGCCTGATCGACGCCGAGATCGACGCCCGCAACCCGCGCACCGCGGCCCGCGAGATCCCCAGCGGCCTCCTGTCCAACATCCAGGTGCTGGCCTTCTGCGGGCTGGCGCTGGCCGTGTTCCTGTTCGCCACCTGGCAGCTCGACCCGGTGGTGCGGTGGCTGTGGCCGATCCCGGTGCTGGCGTTCGTGATCTACCCCTACACCAAACGCTTCACCTGGCTCTGCCACCTTGCGCTGGGCCTGGCCACCGGGCTCGCCCCGATCGGGGCCTGGCTCGCGGTCAGCGGGGACGCCGACCTGGCGCCGTTCCTGCTGTGGTTCGCGGTGGCGCTCTGGATCGGCGGGTTCGACGTGATCTACGCCACCGGGGACGTCGACTTCGACCGCCGCGAGGGGCTGTACTCGCTGCCCGCGCGGTTCGGGATCGGCCCGGCCCTGATGGTGACCCGGATCTGCCACCTGCTCGCCGTCTGCCTGCTGATCGCCGTGGGCGTGTCGCTGGGGCTGGGCCCGTTCTACTACCTGGGGCTGGCCGTGGTGGCGGCACTGCTGGGCTATGAGAACTCGATCGTCCACCCCGACGACCTGTCTCGCGTCAACGTCGCCTTCTTCACGCTGAACGGCGTCATCTCGGTCGTCTTTCTGGCCGGGGTGCTGGCCGATGTCCTCGCCTGAGCCTGCGCCGGCCGTCCGCTGCGACGGCCTCACCCGCCGCTACGGCGAGCGGGTGGCGCTGGACGCGGTCAGCCTGACGGTGGCGCCCGGTCGAGCGACTGCTCCTGACCGGCGGCAACGGCGCCGGCAAGACGACGCTGTTGCGCGTACTGGCAACGGTGCTGCGTCCCCACGCCGGCGAGGTGGCGATCGACGGCCACGCCCTGCCACGTGACGCCCGCAAGGTGCGCCCCGCCATCGGCTACGTCGGGCACGAGCCGCTGGTCTACCCCGTGCTGACCGCGCGCGAGAACCTGGAGCTGTACGCGGCGCTGTACGGCGTGGGCCGCGAGCGGATCGAGCAGGTGCTCGACCTGGCCGGGCTCGGCGGCCGCGGCGGCGACCCGGCCGGCGAGCTGTCGCGGGGCCTGCGCCAGCGGCTGGGCCTGGCGCGGGCGATGCTGCACTCACCCTCGCTGCTGCTGCTGGACGAGCCCACCACCGGGCTCGACGAGGACGGTCGTGAGCGCCTGCGCGGCGTGCTGGACGCCCACCGCGGCGCGGCCGTGATCGCCACGCACGAGCCGGACTGGTTCGCCGGGCTGGAGCACGGCCGGCTGCGGCTGGCGGCGGGCCGGGCGGCATGAGGGCCTACCGGGCGCTGCTTCGCAAGGACCTGCTCCTGGAGCTGCGCGGCCGCGAGCTGGTGCCCGCCATGGTGGTGTTCGTGGTGGGCGCGCTGGTGCTGGTGCGGCTGGGCCTGGGCGGCGAGCGGCTGGCCGGCGGCACCCGCGCTGCCACCGGCCTCCTGTGGGTGGTGGTGGTGTTCACCTCGATGCTGGCGCTGGTGCGCAGCTTCGCCCAGGAGCGCGAGCACGGCATCTGGGACGGCCTGCTTTCGGCCCCCGCCGACCGCTCCGCGATCTGGGCCGCGCGGGCCAGCGCCACCTTCCTGTTCCTGGGCGTGACGCAGGCGGTCGCGTTGCCGCTGTTCTGGCTGTTCTTCCTCCAGGACGGCCGTTCGCCGTCGCTGGCCGTGCTGGCGGCGGCGCTGGCGCTGGCCGACCTGGGCGTTGCCATGCTGGGCGCGCTGCTGGCCGGGCTGGTCTCCAACGTGCGCGCCCGCGAGGTGCTGCTGCCGGTGCTGTTCCTGCCCTTCGCGCTGCCGCTTGTGAGCGTCGCGGTGCGCATGACGGTGGACTCAATTCCCCCGCAAAATGGCGGTTTGGGCGCACTTCAGGGGCTCGGGTTTCTGGCTCTCTATGATACGATCTTTGCGCTCTTGGGCTGGGCGCTTTTCGAGTACGTCGTGGAGGACTGAACGCTGGTGAACGGCTCGCACAGGGCCCGCCCGGACCGGGCCACTGCCGCCGCCACGGCGGCCGCGCTGCTGATGGCGCTGGCCTTGGCGATGATCTTTTTCTACGTCCCCACCGACGTCAGCGAGGGCTACTCGCAGCGCATCTTCTACTTCCACGTGCCGATCGCGCTGACGACGTACTTCCTGTTCACCTGGGGGGCGGTGAACGGCGCCCGCTACCTCCTGAAGCGCGACATGTCGCTCGACCTGAAGAGCTACGTGCCCATGCACCTGGGCGTGATCTTCGGTTCGCTGACGCTCGTCACCGGCTCGATCTGGGCCAACATCGCCTGGGGCACCTGGTGGTTTTGGGGCGACACCCAGCTGACCACGTTCCTGATCATCTTCCTGTTCAACTGCGCCTACTTCATGCTGCGCTTCTCGGTCGAGCCGGGCGAGCGCCGGGCCACCTTCTCGGCCGTCTACGCGGTGCTGGGCGTGGGCCTGATCCCGCTGTCGGTGATCGGCGTGCACGTCGCCCAGACCAACGACCTGATCCATCCAATCACCTTCAACGAGAACGGTGTCAACATGGACGGCAGCATGTTCCTGACGTTCCTTGTGGCGCTGGCGGCGATGATCACGCTCGCGGTGACCATGTATCTGATCGAGCTGCGCGGCAAGCGGATCGACGACCGCCTGCGCGCCATCCGCCGGCTGGCCGGGGGCGAGGCGTGATCGACGAGTTCGCGGTCAAGTCGGTGGCCGCCGTCTACGGGCTGGCCTGGGTCGTGACGCTGGCCTACATCGGCATCCTCAACGCCAAGATGGGGCGGATGGAACGGCAGCTGGACGAGATCGCGGCGCTGATGGAGCGCAGGGCGGCCAGGGATGCCTGACCAGGTGCACCTGCTGCTGGTCGGCACCAGCCACCGGCATGCCCCGATCGCGGTGCGCGAGCAGCTGGCGGCGCAGGCTCACGGGCAGCGGCTGATCGAGGCGGTGATCGCCGAGGACGCGGTGATCGAGGCGGTGGGTCTCTCCACCTGCAACCGCTGCGAGCTGTACATGGTGGGGTCGGATCCCGAGGCCATGCGCGAGGCGGCGCTGCGGCGCCTGGCCGACTACGCGCACCGCAGCGAGAGCGCGCTCGAGCCGCTGCTGTACGTGCGCGAGGGCGGCGACGCGGCCGAGCATCTGTTCGAGGTGGCCGGCGGCCTCGACTCGCTGGTGCCGGGCGAGGCCCAGATCCTGGCCCAGATCCGCGAGTCCTACCAGCACGCCCGCGAGATGGGATCGACCGGCACGGTCTCCAACCGGCTGTTCCACGAGGCGCTCGAGGCGGGCAAGCGCGTCCGGCACGAGACCGCGATCGGCCGCTCGAACGCGTCGGTTGCATCCGTCGCCGCCGAGCTTGTGCGCGAGCGGCTGGGCGACCTCGGCGGCGCCCGCGTGCTGATCGTGGGGGCGGGCAAGGTGGCCGAGCTGGTCGCCCAGAACCTGGCCTCGCGGGGCGGCGTCGAGATCGTGGTGGCCAACCGCAGCGTCGAGCGCGGCGCCGCCCTGGCCGAGCGGTTCAACGGCACCAGCGTCCCGCTCGACCAGCTGGCCGAGGCGGTGGCGGAGGCCGACGTCGTGGTCAGCTCGACCGTGTCGGATGGGTACCTGATCGGCCCCGGCGACGTCCCCCCGGGCCGCCGCGTCCTGGTCGACCTGGCGCTGCCCCGGGACATCGATCCGGCCGTCGCAGCGATCGACGGTGTCACGCTGGTCAACATCGACGACCTCGAGGAGACGGTGCTGCACAACATCGGCCTGCGCCAGGTCGAGGCCGCGCAGGCGTATGCGATCGTGGCCGTGCAGGCCAACGAGTTCCGCAGCTGGCTGGCCGCGCTCGAGGTGGTGCCGGCGATCACCCAGCTGCGGGCGCTGGCCGAGCAGATCCGCCGCGACGAGCTGCAGCGCATGGACGGCCGCTGGGAGTCGCTCTCCGAGGCCGACCGCGAGCGCGTCGACCAGCTCACGCGCAGCATGCTGAACAAGCTGCTGCACCGGCCCACCGTGCGGCTCAAGGAGCTTGCCGCCGAGCACGGCGATGCCGCGCACGTGGCCGCCATGAACGAGCTGTTCGGCCTCAGCTCACGGCCGTGATCCGGCTGGGCACGCGCGGCAGCGCGCTGGCTCGGGCCCAGGCGGGATGGGTGGCGGACCGTCTGGACGACGCCGAGCTGGTCGTGATCGAGACGGCCGGCGACCGCGACCGCGAGCGCCGCTACGACCAGATCGGCGACGGGCGCGCGGTGTTCACCCGCGAGATCGAGCAGGCGCTGCTGGACGGCCGCATCGACGTGGCGGTGCACAGCGCCAAGGATCTGACCGGCGACATGCCGGCCGGCCTCGAGATCGCGGCCGTGCCAGAGCGTGAGGACCCGCGGGATGCCTGCTGCGGGCCGTACGGCTCGCTGGCCGAGATCCCCGCCGGCGCCCGCATCGGCACATCGTCGGCGCGCCGGGCGGGACTGCTTGGCGTGCTGCGGCCCGACCTGGAGGTGGTGCCGCTGCGCGGCAACGTCGACACGCGGCTGCGAAAGCTGGACGCGGGCGAGGCCGACGCGATCGTGCTGGCCGCCGCCGGGCTGGTGCGGCTGGGTCTGCTCAGCCGTATCGGCTTCCTGTTCGATCCGGCCGAGTTCGTGCCCGAGGCCGGCCAGGGAGCGCTGGCGCTGCAGGTGCGAAGCGGCGAGGCGGAGCTGGTGTCGGCGCTCGACCATGCGCCGTCGCACCGGCGCGTGGATGCCGAGCGCGCCCGGGTTGCGGAGCTGGGCGGCGGCTGCACGGTGCCGGTGGCGGCGCACGCCTGGTTCGAGCGGGGCGAGCTGCACGTGCAGTCGTGGGTGGCGCCGTGACCGTGTACCTGGTGGGCGCGGGACCGGGCGACCCCGGGCTGCTGACGGTGCGCGGGCGGGAGCTGCTGGGCCGCTGCGACGCGCTCGTCTACGACCGGCTGGCCGATCCCCGGATCGTGGCGCTCGCGCCGGCCGTCTGCAGAGCGGGTCTACGCCGGCAAGGAGCCGGACCGGCACGCGCTCTCCCAGGAGCAGATCAACTCACTGCTGGTCGAGCTGGCCGGCCGGCATTCCTGCGTCGTGCGGCTGAAGGGCGGAGATCCGTTCGTGTTCGGCCGCGGCGGCGAGGAGGCGCAGGTGCTGGCGCAGGCGGGAATCGACTGGGAGGTGGTGCCCGGCATCTCATCGGCCTACGCGGTGCCGGCCTACGCGGGCATCCCGGTCACCCAGCGCGGGGTCGCCGCCCAGTTCACGGTCGTGACCGGCCACGAGGATCCCACCAAGCCCGAGAGCGACCTTGACTGGGCCTCGCTCGCGTCCACGCCGGGCACGCTGGTGTTCCTGATGGGCGTGCGCGCGCTTCGGGCGAACGCGGCCCGCCTGATCGAGCAGGGCATGGCCGGGGATACGCCGGCCGCGGTGATCTCCCACGGCACCCGCCCCGGGCAGCGCACGGTGGTGGCGCCGCTGTCCGAGATCGCCGAGGCAGCGGCAGACCTCCCGGCGCCGGCGATCACGCTGGTCGGCGCCGTGGCGTCGCTGCGCGAGCAGCTGGCCTGGTATGAGCGGCGGCCGCTGTTCGGGCTGCGGGTGGTGGTGACGCGGGCGCGGGCACAGGCCAGCGGGCTGGCCGCGCGCCTGTCCGAGCTGGGGGCGCAGGTGGTGGAGGCGCCTGGGATCGCGATCGAGCCGCTCGAGTTCCGGCCGCCCGACCTGTGCGTCGTACGACATCGTCTGCCTGACCAGCGCCAACGGGGTGGGGCGGCTGCTGGCCGGGGACGTGCGGACGCTGCACGGGGTGACCGTGGCGGCGGTCGGCCGCGCCACCGCCGATGCGCTGGCTGCGCGCGGGATCGTCGCCGACGTCGTGCCGCAGCAGGCGGTGTCGGACGCGCTGCCGGACGCGCTGGGCGAGGTCGGCGGCAAGCGGGTGCTGGTGGCGACGGCGGAGGGAGCGCGAACGGTGCTGCCCGACGAGCTGCGGGCGCGCGGCGCGGCGGTCGACGTGCTGCACCTCTACCGGACGCTGCGCGAGCCGGTCGATCGCGAGGCGGTGGTCGCGTCCGACCTGGTCACGTTCACGTCGTCATCGACCGTCGAGAACGTGCTGGGAGCGCTGGCGCCGGCCGACCTGGCCGCGATCCGGGCGGTCTCGATCGGGCCGGTCACGAGCGGGTCGCTGCGAGCGCACGGCGTCGAGCCGGTGGTCGAGGCTGATCCGCACGACGTGGAGGGTCTGGTCGCGGCGGTGCTGGATGCCTCCCGCGGACTGGATGATTGATTCCATATCCGCGTGATG
>CAWCPM010000009.1:0-107479 GCA_963797565.1 uncultured Actinomycetes bacterium
GGACGACGGGTCTCGAACCCGCGACCTTCGGCTTGGGAAGCCAACGCTCTACCAACTGAGCTACGTCCGCGAGGCCGCCATTCTAGCGAACCGCACCCTCGCTCAGCGCGCCGCCAGCACCCGGTCGAGCGAGGCCCGCAGCGAGGCCAGCCGGCCGGGCAGGTCGACCGTCTCGGCCGCCGCGCCGGTCGTCTCGATCGCGCTCACCGCCGAGCGGATCGCGACCAGGTCGCGCAGCAGGTCTTCCAGCGCCGCGCGCGCCTGGTCGTTCGGCGCGCTCGGCTGCAGCCGCCTGGCGTCGGCCGTCAGCTTGTCCAGCATCGGATCGACTCCGGCGATCGCGGCCCCGGGCTGCGGCCCCAGCGTCGCCAGCCGGTCGTGCACGGTGACGCCCTCGGCGTAGATGTCGTTGACCGCACGGCTGTAGCGCCCGCGCGCGCCGCGGCTGCGAGCTATCAGCCAGCCGATCAGCGCCACCAGCACCACCGCGCCGGCGATTAGGGCGATCAGCGCCCAGTTGGTCGACTCGTCCTGATTGTTCGCGTTTGTCTTCTGCGTCTCGGGCGGCGGAGACACCGTCTCGGTCGTCGTCTGGCCACCGCCCCCACCACCGCCGCCGGCGCCGGTCGGCAGAGTCGCATTCGAGGGCAGCGTGAACGACCCGCCGCCGCCTCCGCCGCAGCCGACCACCAACACGGCCGAGAGCAGGATCGCAAGACACAGCCCGCCCAGCCTGCGTGCACGCGTCCTCCCCCAGGGTGCCGTTCGCATCACGGCACCCTAACCGGTCTCGGCCGGCGTCACCGGCAAACGCAGCTGGAACCGCGCACCCTGCCCCGGCTCGCTCTCCATCCGCAGCTCCCCGCCCGCGACCCGCACCCGCTCGGCGCTGGTGTCCAGCCCCAGGTGCATCCGCATCAGGTCGCGGTCGAGCGCGCGCTCGAGGTCAAAGCCGACGCCGTCGTCCTGCACGTCGAACACCAGCTCGCCGTCCTGCACCGCGCCGGACACCCGCAGCTCCGATGCCTGCGAGTGCTTGCGGGCATTGATGATCAACTCGCGGATCGTGCGGTAGACGAGCGCCTCGGTCGTGTCGGACTGCCTCGGCACGTCGATCTCGACCACATGGCCGCTCCACGGCCCTTCCGCGGCCAGCTCCTCGATCGCCGCCGCCAGCCCCGCCCGCTGCAGCACCTGCGGCCGCAGCTCGAACATCAGCCGGCGGGTGCGGTCGAGCGCGCCGGCCAGCATCGTCTCCAGCTCGGCCACGCGCGGTTCGTCGCCGCCGAGCCTGCGGATCTGCATCAGCATCGCCGTCATCACCTGCACCGTGTCGTCGTGCAGCTCGGCCGAGATCCGCGTCTGCTCCGCCTCCGCCGCGGTCACCAGCGCCTCCAGCGCCTCGCGCCGCCGCTGCTCCGCCATGCGCTGGTCGGTCACGTCCACGATCACGCCCTGCAGCGCCATGCGTACCCCTTCGCCGTCGCGCAGATCGCGGGCGATCATGTGCACGTGACGGACCTTGCCGTCCGCGGCGTTTCGCATCCGCAGCTGGATGTCGTAGCGATCGGTCTCACCGCGGTACAGGCGCCCGCCGGCCCGCTCCATCAGCGGCCGGTCATCCTCGACCACCAGGTCCTGGCGTGACTCCGCGCTCATGCCGACCAGCTGCTCCGGCGTCACGCCAAGGATCGGCTCGATCTGCGGGCTGATGTAAGTGAGCACGCCCTCGGCGTCGGTCACGAAGGTGGCCACCGGCAGCTGCTCGACGAGTGTCTGGTAGCGCTGCCGCTGCTGGGCCAGCCCCTCCGCGGCCCTCATCTCGGCGGTCACGTCGAACGCCAGCGCCTGCACCAACCCGTCGGTGCCCGGCAACCTCGCGGAGACGCTCCGCAGCCAGCGCGTGCGGCCGTCCGGCCGGATCCAGCGGAACTCGGCCGACCGCGTCCGCCCGAACCGGGGCAGCCCGCCCTGCTCCGGATAGTCGTCGGGATGCACGCGGCTGCGGAACTCGTCCAGCCCGCCCGGGCGCGTCCAGTAGGCCGGCGGCATGCCCGTGATCCGCTCCACCTGCGGGTTCACGAACAGCGCCTCGTCGGCGTTCATGTCCAGCACGGCCACGATCGCGGGCAGGCCCTCCACCATGTCGTGGTAGCGGTTCTCGGTCACATCCAGCCAGAACCCGATCCGCGTGTGCGGCGCGTCCGGCAGCACCACGCTGTGGTGCCGCACCCAGCGGATGCGGCCGTCGTCGCCGCGGATCCGGAAGACGGCGTCGTACTGCTCGGCTCGCTCGGCGGCGGCGTCCGCCCGGGCGCGGTGCTCCGCCAGCGTCGGCTCGTCCAGGAACTCACCCAGCACGTCCAGCGCATTCGGCGCCAGCCAGCGCCAGGCCGACACGCCCGTCACCCGCTCGGTCTGGGGGCTGACGTAGCTCATCCGCCGCTCGGCAAGCGCCGCCTGATCGCGCAGGAATACCGCCCCCGGCATCGTGTCGACCAGGTGCTGGAAACTGGCCGGCTGCTCCCCTTCGCCGCCGCTCATCACCGCATGCTATGCGGTCGGGCGACGATCAGGCGGCTTCGGCCAGGCGCTCCTCGACGTGCGCCTTCAGCCGTGCCAGCGCGTCTGCCACCGACTTGTGCATGACCGGGATGATCAGCGGCTTCATGAACCGGTAACGGCCGTGCGGCTCCGCCTGCATCCGCAGCGTCACCCGCGTCCCCGATCCCGACGGCTCCAGCAGGTACATGCCGTCGATCGTGCACTCCTTGCAGTTGACGCTGCTGAACCCGACCCGCCGCCCGTCGGCCCCCGCCTCGACCTCCAGCACAGCCGTGTGCTCGGAGCCCAGCACGTGCATCCGCAGGCGGTAGCTGCCGCTGACGCCGTCACCGCCGTCGCTGATCAGGGTGACGGCGATCTCCGGGTCGAGCCAGTCCAGCGCGCAGGCGGCGTTGTAGACGGTATCGGGCGAAGCGGCGATGGAGGTGCTGTCGACGTGTTCGAGCATGAGAAAATCATCGACCGATTCGCGGCCGGTCATGAGAACCCTGCCCCGTTCGGGTGTGCGCTAACCGCTACAGGAACGAGCCGCAGGCGCTGAACACGCTGCCCGCGGCACCACGGCTGTTCTGACGCAACCCCATCAGGCCGACCCGGCTGTAGGGCCGCGGGCCGGTGCCCTGGTCGAACCAGGTCAGCGCGGCGGTGTAGGCGGATAGGCGGTGCACGTAGATGCGCAGCGCGCGCTCGCAGGGGCCTCCGGCCGGGAACAGCACGTGGGCGTTCGACACGGCGGCGGTGACCCGCAGGTGCAGGCCGTTCACGATACGGCCGATGCACCCGCCCCGGCGATTCGGGTCCGTGACCGATCGACGGCAGCGTTCGATGCGGGCGCCGAACGTTTCCGCCGCCTGCTCCGCGTCCACGTCAGCCCGCGCCCACAGGGCGAAGGCGTGGTGGCTGAGGCTGGACGGCACGAACTCGCCGGGATCGGTCGGCTGCAGCGGTTGCTCGACCTGCGCCGGCGCGCCGCCCGCCGCCAGCAGCACCGCCATGCCCGCCAGAGCGACGGTCACGGCCACCAGGCTCTGCGTGCGGCGTCCGATCATCGCCGGTCAGGCTTTGACGCCGTGCACCGGCCGGCCCAGCGCTCGCCACTGCCACAGGGTGATCGTGGGCAGCGAGTCCTCGTAGCGCACGATCTTGGGGTTGCGGCCGACCTGGGCTGCGCGTGCCGCGTGGTCGATCAGGTCGTCGCGCTCCGGCGTGACCACGACGTGGTGGCAGGCCGTGATGTAGTCGAACACGTCTCCGCAGGCCGGGCAGGGCCAGGGATCTGTCCGGATCGCGTACCACTCGCCGTCACCGGTGTCGGCGTGGTCGCCCGAAAGCAGGTCGGCGAGCTCGTCGACCTCGTAGACGCTGGGAGCTTCGGGAACGCTCATGGGCGTCAGGGTAGCAGCGCCCCGCGGGCCCCTACATCTGCTCCGGTGCGTCCACCCCGACCAGGTCGAGCGCGGTCGCCAGCACTTGCTTGGCGGCCTTGCACAGCGCCAGTCTGCTGGCCTGGATGTCGGGCGCCTCGCCGATCACGCGGCACTGGCCGTAGAACTGATGGAACTCCTTGGCCGTGTCCTGCATGAAGCTGACCACGCGGTGCGGCCCACGCCACTCGGCCGCCTCGGCCACCATGTCGGGGAACTCGGCCAGCGACTTGACCAGCGCCACCTCGGCCGGCTCCGGCACCCACGACGCGGCCGGGCGCGCACCCTGCGCCGCGTCGCCGGCGTTCCGCAGCACGGCCGCGATCCGGGCGTGCGCGTACTGGCAGTAGTAGACCGGGTTCTCGGCGTTCTGCTGGACCAGCAGGTCGAGGTCGAGATCGATGGTCTGGTCGTGGGACCGCTGCACCAGCACGAACCGGGCCGCATCCACGCCGACCGCGTCGATCAGGTCGTCCAGCGTCACCACCAGCCCCGCCCGCTTCGACATCCGGCCCTCGGTCAGGTGCACCAGCTGGTAGAGCTGCACGTCGACGCGGTCGGGGTCGTAGCCGAGCGCCACGGCGGCCGCCTTCAGGCGCCGCATGTAGCCATGGTGGTCGGCGCCGAGCACGTAGACGGCGGTGTCAAAGCCGCGCTCCATCTTGGAGACGATGTAGCCGATGTCGCCGGCCAGGTAGCCGGGCTCGCCGTTGGAGCGGACGATCACGCGATCCTTGTCGTCGCCCAGCTCCGAGGAGCGAAGCCACAGCGCGCCGTCCCGCTCGTAGGTGTGCCCGGCCGCACGCACCCGCTCGATGGCGCGCTCGACCGACCCGTCCTCGTACAGCGACCGCTCCAGGAACCAGGAGTCGAAGTGCACCCGGAACCGCTCCAGCGTGGCCCGGATCTGCGCCATCATCAGATCGCTTCCGGCCCGCGTCCACTGCTCCAGCGGCGCGTCCGGGTCGAGCCCCAGCTGGGCCGCGATCCCGGCCACGTACTCGCCCTGGTAGCCGTCCTCCGGCACCTCCTCGCCGCGGGCGCGGGCGCGCAGCGACTCGCCGAACAGATCGACCTGGCGGCCCGCGTCGTTGAAGTAGTACTCGCGCTCGACCTCGTGCCCGGCGAACGAGAACAGCCGCGCCAGCGAGTCGCCGTAGGCGGCGTTGCGTGCGCTGCCAACGGTCACCGGGCCGGTCGGGTTGCCGCTCACGAACTCGACCTGCAGACGCTGCGGATGGGCGGCCGCGCCGGCGCCGAAGCGCGCGCCGTCGTCCAGCACGCGCTCGACGACGTGGCCGTACCAGCCCGGCTGCAGCCGCAGGTTGATGAACCCCGGCCCGGCGATCTCGGCACCCTCGATCCAGGGCGACCGCAGCTGCTCCACGATCCGCTCCGCGATCTGGCGCGGCGCCGCCTTCATCGGCTTGGCCAGCGCCAGCGCGACCGCGCTCGCGTAGTCGCCGTGCGCGGCGTCGGCCGGGCGGTCGAGCCGCACCGGCTCGCCGTCGCCGCCGGCCGCGCTGACCGCCGCCCGCAGGGGCTCGGCCAGCTCGCTGAGAACGCTACCGCTCATGGAACCATCGTAGTAGGGTGGCGCGATGGACGACGCCCCAGGCGAACGGCATCTGAACATCCACTTCACGCCGGAGATCATGGCCGGCGTCTACGCCAACTTCGCCAACGTCAGCCACTCGCCCTACGAGTTCACGATCACGTTCGCGCGGGTCGACCACGAGGTCGAGGAGGAGGAGGTGCCGGGCGTCGTCGTCGCCCGCGTCAACCTGTCACCGCGCTTCATGCAGGAGCTGATCGAGGCGATGGAGGACAACTACTCCAAGTGGAAGACCCGCGAGGGCATCAAGAACCTGCCCGAGTTCGACGGCGAGAGCGACGACGACTACGGCGCCGAGGAAGAGGACGGCGAGGAGTAGCCGCGGGCGACCGCGATCCGGTCCATCACCGGAGGATGGTCGAACAGCGCCCACACCACCCACCGCGGCGGCGCCGGGTTGGAGAGGTTGGTGATGGCCAGCCGCCGCTGCAGCGCCTCCATCCCGGCCGGGTCGTGCGTGGCCCGCAGGCCCGCCCAGTCGGCCTCGGCCTCGATCCGGCGCGAGATCAGGTTCTCGACCGGCAGCAGCGCGATCGCCGCGGTCAGGGCGCAGGCCAGGATCACCGGCACCGAGGAGGCCTCGAGCAGCCGTCCCCGGCAGAGCCGGGAGGCCGCCGCCAGCACCAGCAGGATCGCGGGCACGCCGATCACCCCGAACCAGAGCACGCCCTTGAGCGTGTGCATGCGCTGCACGTGGCCGAGCTCGTGTGCCAGCAACGCCCGCAGCTGGGCCGGCGGGGCGTGCAGGGCGGTGTCGTCGACGACCACGCGCACGGTCGGCCCCAGCCCGTCCACCTCGGCGTTCTCGCCGGTGGTGCGCGACGACGCGTCGGCCACCCTGATCGAGGCGGGGTGCGCGCCCATCGTGTGCTCGAGCGCGGCGGCCTGCGCGGCTGCCGCCGCGGGCAACGGCCTCGTCGACATGAACAGCGGGTCGATCAGCACCGGCTGCAGCAGGGTGAAGACCGCGACCGCGATCCAGGCCGCGACGGCAACGCCGGCCGGCCCGAACCGCCGGTAGGCGATCCGCCCCAGCCCGTACACCACGGCCACGGCCACCGCCTGGACGGCGCAGGCCAGCAGCGCGTCGCGCGCCCAGCCGGCGTTGCTCTGCACGTCGAGGCCGACGTCCACCGCACGGCGGTGCGCCCAGAAGTCGAACGGCAGCGCCGCCGCCGAGATCACGAACGCGCCGGCCGCAGCCGCCAGGATCGATGGCATGCGGGCCGCCAGCGGGCGCGCCCACAGCGCCAGCAGCCAGGCCGCGAGCAGCTGCGCGGCCAGCGCCGCCAGCGTGATCGCGTAGCCGAGGTTGCGGTAGTCCTGGGCGCGGTGGATCTGCGATGCGCTGAAGACGGACGTGGCCGGCGGCACCGGTGAGGTGCCGGGCAGCACCGCCGACGTCCACAGCCACACGCTCAGCGCGATCAGCAGCAGGGCGGGCAGAAGGATGCGGCGCACGGCGTCGGTAGAGTACCGACGCATGCCGGTCGACCCTCTCTCCCCGACGCGGCACCCGGTTCCATGAAAGCGGTCATTCTCTCCGACGTCCACGGCAACCTGCCGGCGCTCGAGGCGGTGCTGGAGGCTGCCGAGCAGGAGGGCGCCGAGGAGCTGTGGTGCCTGGGCGATCTGGTCGGCTACAACGCCGACCCCGAGGCATGCACCGGCGCGGTGATCGAGGTGTCCGACGTCTGCCTGGCCGGCAACCACGACCTGGTCGTGAACGGCACCGTCGACATCAGCGTGTTCGCGCACGATGCCGCGGTGGCCGCGCGCTGGGCCAAGGAGACGCTCAGCGCCGAGGCGCTGGAGCAGCTGCGGGCGCTGCAGCCGAGCGGCGAGCGGGCCGGCGTCGAGATGCACCACGCGAGCCCGCGCGATCCCGTCTGGGAGTACGTGATCGACCAGCGCACGGCGCAGAGCTGCCTGGAGGTGACCCGCCGGGACATCTGCCTGATCGGCCACAGCCACGTGCCGCTGGCGTACTCGCCGGGCCGCGGCGGCCGCGCCAACGGCGGCTACTCGGAGCCGGGCACGCGCGCGCTGGACGGCGACCGCTGGCTGCTGAACCCGGGCTCGGTGGGCCAGCCGCGGGACAGCGACCCGCGCGCCGCGTACATGGTGCTCGACCTGGACGCGGCCACGGCCACCTGGCGGCGGGTGGACTACGACATCGAGCGCGCGCAGCGCGCGATCACGGACGCGGGGCTGCCCGCGAGCCTCGCGTGGAGGCTGGGCGAGGGGAGGTAATTCGACGGTCTTGGCGTCAGGCGGTGCGCTTGCTGCCGCGCGGGGCGGCGCGGCCGTAGCCCTGCAGCTGCAGCTCGGCGGCCACGGTCTCGCGGGCCTTGTAGATCCGCCACTTGACCGTGGCCAGCGTCGTGTCCAGCGACTCCGCGATCTCGGCATAGCTGAGGCCGACCACGTCGCGCAGCAGCAGCGCCATCTTCAGGTCGAGCGGGAGCGCTCCGATCGCCCGCCAGACCGTGTCCATCTCCTCGATCGCATCGGTCTCGATCCGCACCGGGTGCAGGTGCGCGACCACGTCCAGCTCCAACGCCGGCCGGCCGCGCCGCTCGCGCGCCCGCAGCTCGTCCACCACGCGGTGCTTTGCCACCTGGAACATCCAGGTCGTGAACTGGCAGCGCGCATCGAAGCCGGGAAGCGCCTGGTAGACCCGCAGGAACACCTCCTGGCACATGTCCTCGGCGAGCGCCTGGTCACCCGACAGCACGCGGGTGATGTAGTTCAGGAGCGGCACCTGGTACTGGCGCACGATCACAGCGAACGCACGCTCGTCTCCGTGCCGTGCGAGCCTCAGGACGTCGGGGTCTGGCTGCGGGAGTGCCAAGTTGTGTCGGGATGGTTACGAAAAACCGCGGGAACTGTACACCAGGTACATGCCGAGCGGGCAAAGCCTTCCTCACAGGACACCGGCCAGCAGGCTGCGGCCGTCCATCTCCACCGGCTGGGCCAGCCCCAGCAGCTCCAGAACCGTCGGTGCGATGTCGGCCAGACGGCCGCCCTCGCGCAGCGAACCGGCGTAGCCGACGGCGATCAGCGGCACCGGGTTGGTGGTGTGCGCGGTGTGCGGGCTGCCGTCCGGCTCCAGCATCTGCTCGGCGTTTCCGTGGTCGGCGGTGACCAGGCAGACGCCGCCGGCTCGCTCGACCACGGCGGTCACCCGGCCCAGGCAGCGGTCGACGGTCTCCACCGCCTCCACCACGGCCGGGATCACGCCGCTGTGGCCGACCATGTCGGCGTTGGCGAAGTTGACCAGGCCGAATCCGTACGCGCCCGTCGCGATGCCGTCGCAGAACAGGTCGCAGACGCCGTCGGCGCTCATGGCCGGCTTCAGGTCGTAGGTGGCGACGTCGCGCGGCGAGTCGACAAGCGACCAGCGCTCGCCCTCGCTGCGGTGCTCGCTGCCGCCGTCGAAGAAGTAGGTGACGTGCGGGTACTTCTCCGTCTCGGCCACGTGCAGCTGCGACACGCCGCTTGACGCCAGCACCTGCGCCAGCACCGACGTCACCGGCTGCGACGGGTAGACGACCGGCGCGTGGAAGTCCTCCGAGTACTCGGTCATCTGCACCAGGGCCGGCAGCGGCGGGTCGTCCCCGCGGTCGAACTCGTCAAAGCCGGGCTCGAGCAGCGTCCGGAACAGCTGCCGGCAGCGATCCGGCCGGAAGTTGAAGAAGACCACGGCGTCGTCGCCGCGCACCCGACCCTGCGCCGGGTCGCCGACCACGATCGGCTCGATGAACTCGTCGGTGGTGCCGCTCTCGTACCCGGCCCGCACGGCCGCCACCGGATCGTCGGTCACGGCACCGACGCCGTGCACGATCGCGTCGTAGGCGCGCTTTGTCCGATCCCAGCGGCGATCGCGGTCCATGCCGAAGTAGCGCCCGCACACCGTTGCCAGATTGGGCACCGCCTCCAGGAACCCCGCGCCGCTGGTGGGCGAGACGTCGCGCCCGTCGGTGAACGCGTGGACGTGCACCCGCTCGACGCCCTCCCGGCGCGCCATCTCGATCAGCGCGAGCAGGTGGCGGATGTGGCTGTGCACGCCGCCGTCGGACACAAGCCCGACCAGGTGCAGGGCCGAGCCGCGGCCGCGCGCGCAGGCGTCCAGCAGCACCTGGTTGCGGTAGATCCCCCCGGAGGCGACGTCCTCGTCGATCCGCACGAGATCCTGCAGCACCACGCGCCCGGCGCCGAGGTTGAGGTGGCCGACCTCGGAGTTGCCCATCTGGCCCTCGGGAAGGCCCACAGCCCGTCCCGAGGCGGCCAGCGTGGTGCGCGGCCCGGCCGCCCAGAGGCGGTCGAAGACCGGCGTGTCGGCCAGATCGACGGCGTTGCCCGGCCCCGGCGCGGCCAGCCCCCAGCCGTCCAGCACGACCAGGCAGACGGGGCCGCTCACGTCGCCGCGGCGACGACCGCCAGGAACGCGTCCGCCTCCAGGCTGGCGCCGCCGATCAGGCCGCCGTCGATGTCCGGCTGCGCCAGCAGCTCGGCGGCGTTGTCGGGCTTCATGCTGCCGCCGTACTGGATGCGGATCCGCTCGCCGATCTCGGCCGGAAGCAGTCCGCGTATGAAGCGGTGCGACTCCTCGGCCATCTCGGGCGTGGCCGTGAGGCCGGTGCCGATCGCCCAGATCGGCTCGTAGGCGATGGTCAGGCGGGCGGCGTGGGAAGCGGCGCCCGAGCCGGCGATCTGGCGGGCCAGCACCTGCTCGGTCTCGCCGCCCTCTCGCTGCCCCTGCGTCTCGCCCACGGCCAGGATCACGTCCAGCCCGGCGGCGTCGGCCGCGGCCAGCTTCTCGGCCAGCGCCTCGTCGGTCTCGCCGAAGTACTGCCGCCGCTCCGAGTGCCCGAGCAGCACGCCGTGTACCCCCAGGTCGAGCAGCATGGCCGCGGAGATCTCGCCGGTGTAGGCGCCCTGCGCCGCCTGGTGCATGTTCTGGGCGTAGACACGCAGCTGCGATCCGGCCGCGGCCCGCACCGCCTCGGCCAGCGACGTGAAGGGCACGCACACCGCAACCTCGGGCCCGTCCGGCAGCCGCGCCGCGAGGTCGGCCACGAAGGGACCGGTCTCGCTCGCGGTCTTGTGCATCTTCCAGTTGCCGGCCACGAACGGCCGTCGCCCGCTCACGCCGGCGATCCCTGCAGCGCGACCACTCCGGGCAGCGGCTTGCCCTCGATCAGCTCGAGCGCGGCGCCGCCTCCCGTCGAGACGTGGGTGATGTCGTCGGCCACCCCGGCCACGTTCACGGCGGCCACCGAGTCGCCGCCGCCCACCACGGATGCGGCGCTCGAGCCGGCCACGGCGCGGGCCACCGCCAGCGTGCCCTGCGCGAACGGCTGCAGCTCGAACACGCCCATCGGCCCGTTCCAGAAGATCGTCTCGGCGGCCGCCAGCCGCGACGCGTACAGCTCGGTCGTGGCCGGGCCGATGTCGAGCCCCATCCAGCCGTCGGGGATCTCGCTGACCGGAACCACCCGCGTCTCGGCGTCGGCGGCGAAGCGATCCGCCACCACCACGTCGTCGGGCAGCAGCAGCCGGCACCCGCGCTCCAGGGCGTCGCCCATCGCCTTGCGCGCGATCGCCTGGCCGTCCTCGTCCTCGTGCCGCGACGCGCCCACCGCGAGGCCGTCCGCGACCAGGAACGTGAAGGCCATGGCGCCTCCGATCAGGATCGAGTCGGCCAGCTGGGTGAGGCGGTCGATGACACCGATCTTGTCGGCCACCTTGACGCCGCCGATCACCACGGCGAACGGCCGGGCCGGGCTGTCCAGCAGGCTCGCGAAGGCGTCCAGCTCGGCCTCCAGCAGCAGCCCCGCCGACGAAGGCAGCTGTCGTGTGATCCCCACCGTGGACGCGTGCGCGCGGTGCACGGCGCCGAAGGCGTCCTGCACGAACACGTCGGCGTTGGCGGCCAGCTCGGCCGCAAAGCCGGGGTCGTTGGCCTCCTCGCGCGCGTCGAAGCGCAGGTTCTCGAGCATCCGCAGCTCGCCCTGCTCATCGCCGAACGCGATCTCGCGCCCAAGCAGCTCGGACAGCCGCTCCGCCACCGGCCGCAGCGACAGCTCCGGCTTGGGCTCGCCCTTGGGCCGGCCCAGGTGTGAGCACACCACCACTTGCGCACCCTCGTCCAGCAGCAGCTCGATGGTCGGCACGGCTGCGCGGATGCGGGTGTCGTCGGCCACGTGGCCGGCATCCAGCGGCACGTTCAGGTCGGAGCGCACCAGCACGCGCCGCCCGGCGACGTACAGGTCGCGGACGCCCTTCACGTGATCTTGTTGATGAGGTCCACCACCCGGCAGGAGTAGCCCCACTCGTTGTCATACCAGGAGAGCACCTTGACCAGGTTGCCGTTGGCCATGGTCAGCTTGGAGTCGAAGATCGAGCTGAACGAGTTGCCGACCACATCGGTGGACACGATCGGATCGTCGGTGTACTGCAGGATGCCGGTCATCGAGCCGGTGTCCGCGGCCGCCGCGAACGCCTCGTTGACCTCGTCGCGCGTGACCTCCCTGTCGAGCACCGCGACCAGGTCGGTGGCCGATCCGCACGGCACCGGCACGCGCAGGGAGATGCCGTCCAGCTTGCCCAGCAACTCCGGGATCACCAGCCCGATCGCCTTGGCGGCGCCGGTCGTGGTCGGGATCACGTTGATGGCGGCGGCGCGGGCGCGGCGCAGGTCCGAGTGCGGGGCGTCCAGCAGCGCCTGGTCGCCGGTGTAGGCGTGGGTCGTGGTCATGAAGCCGCGCTGGATGCCGAAGCGGTCCAGCAGCACCTTCGCCAGCGGCGCCAGGCAGTTGGTCGTGCATGAGGCGTTCGAGATGATGTGATGGCTGTCGGCGTCGTAGAGGTCGTCGTTGACGCCGATGCAGACCGTGATGTCGGGGTCGGTCGCGGGAGCGCTGATGATCACCTTGCGGGCGCCCGCCTCGAGGTGCTTGGCCGCGCCCTCGCGCTTGGTGAAGAAGCCGGTCGACTCGACCACCACGTCGATGCCGAGATCGCCCCAGGGCAGCGCGGCCGGGTCGCGGTCAGCCACGACTGCCACGTGCTTGCCGCCCACCGACAGCCCGTCGCCGTCGACGGAGACGTCATCGGGGTAGGCGCCGTGGATGCTGTCGTACTTGAGCAGGTGGGCCAGCGTGGGCGCGTTCGTGATGTCGTTCACGGCCACGATCTCGAAGCCGGCCCCCCGGTCCCTGGCCGCCCGGAACACGTTTCGGCCGATGCGGCCGAACCCGTTGATCGCCACACGTGCGCTCATTCGGCTCCCCCCAAATCGCAATGGAAAACGGCCGCCAGTGTATCCACTCGGCGGCCGTGGGGGTCGGGATGGGAGCCCTCAGCTTGTGGGTGACCGGCAAGATCGGGCAGCGTCAGATGGGGTCTAAGGTCTGTCGCGCAAGGGATGCCGGGTCACCCACAAGCCTTGTCTACCTATGATCGCTGGAGGCCGTTTTTCGGGTAACACCCACTTGGGGGATATTTTAGGTTTTTGTAAGGGAAATGAGAAGTTTCATGCGACGGGCGACCGCGGACTTGGTCATCGGCGGGTGCGCGCGCTCCCCCAATTCGGCCAGGGAACTGGATGGATTGGCCATTCTCAGCTCGGCCACGCGGCGCAGCTGGGGATCGAGCAGCTCGAGGTCGAGCAGCGCGATCGCCTCGCTCTGGCGGTGGGCGGCGGCACTCGTCCGGCCCAGGTTGGCGCGGTCGCAGTTGGTCAGCCGGTTGGCGGCCTCGCGGGTGGCGCTGATCACCTCTGCCTCCTGCAGCGACAGCACCGCGTCATGGGCGCCGACCAGCGCCAGCAGGTCGCGGATCGCGTCGCGCGACTTCAGGTAGGCGATGGCGTGGCCGCGCCGCGTGGCGGTGCGCATCGGGATCTCCTCCGCCGCGGCCACCTCGGCCAGCGCCTCGGCCGCTTCCAGCTCGGCGGTGCGCACCTCCAGGTGCGCCGGCTGCCGCGGCGCCGACACCGAGCCGGCGGCCACGAGCGCGCCGCGCAGGTAGGCGCCTCGACAGCAGGCACGGTTCAGCAGCCGCCGCGGCGGCCGCTCCAGCGGCGTCAGCGCCTCCGACAGCACGCCCGCCTCGTGCAGCAGCTGGATGCTGGTGCCGCCGGCGATCCGCAGCAGCACGCGGTTGCGGCGCTGGAACCGGTGCTCGCGGAAGGACAGGATCTCGCAGTCGGCCCCGCGCTCACGCAGCAGCGTGAAGGCCAGGCGGGCGGCGGCTGGATCGGCCAGCTCGGCCACCGCCGCCAGCTCTCCCCCGCTCCGCACCTGCAGGCTGCCGGCGTGGCGGATCAGGCCGGAGAGGAACGCCAGCCGGCAGCAGCTCTTGGCCGGCGGCCGCTCGACCAGCTCGTGCCGGACGTCCTCACTGAAGCTCATCGCGGTTCCAGCGCGACAGCCGCACCAGCGTGCGGCCGAGCTTGTCGGCATCGTGCTGCCACTCACCCGCCAGGCGGGCGCCGAACACGCGCACGCCCTGGCGGCGCAGCCCGCCGCGGTCGACCGGCACCGGCACGCCGTGCTCGGCCCGGTTGCGGCTGACCAGCACAGCGTCGACCAGGTCGTCGCCGACGTGCTCATAGATGCGCGCGATGTGGTCGGAGGCGCGGTAGCCCTCGGTCTCGCCCGGCTGCTGCAGCAGGTTGCAGACGTAGATGCGCGGCACCTTGGCCGCCCGCACCGCCTCGCGGATGCCCGGCACCAGCAGCGGCGGCAACGTGCTCGTGAACAGGCTGCCGGGGCCCATCACGATCAGCTCGGCCCGCTCGATCGCCTGCAGCGCGCGCGGGTGGGCGCTGGGGTCGGGCGGATCCAGCCGCACCGTCCGGATCGATGAGCCGTCGGCCGCGATCGCGGTCTCGCCGCGGACCGTGCGCCCGTCCTCCATCTCGGCCACCAGCTCGACCATGTCGGTGGTGCTGGGCACGACCCGGCCCACCACCGCCAGCACCCGCGCCGACTCGGACACGGCCTGGTCGAAGCTGCCCAGCAGGTCGGTGAGCCCGGCCAGGAACAGGTTGCCGAAGCTGTGGCCGGCCAGCTCGCCGTTGGTGAAGCGGTGCTCGAACAGCTGGTTCACGAGCGACTCGTCCTCGGCCAGCGCCGACAGGCAGTGGCGCACGTCGCCGGGAGCGGGCATGCCGAAGTCGCGGCGCAGGCGTCCGGAGCTGCCGCCGTCGTCGGTGGTGGTGACGACCGCGGTGACGTTCGAGATGCGCTTGACCCCGCGCAGGATCATCGACAGGCCGGTACCGCCACCCAGGCAGACGACGCGCACGCGGTTTCGCGATCGCGAGGTCGGCACCAACTCGAAGTGCGGCGGCTGGTCGGGGATCAGCGGCATTCCACGGTCGAGGTTAGCGTGTGCGTGATGGGTCGGCCCACGGCGCACGGTAGGCTGGCGGCCATGCCGCAGCCGGCCTCGAGCGACCCGCGAAAGCAGCTGGTCGAATCCGGATACGACCTCATCGCCGAGCGCTACGCGGCCTGGGCGGGCGGGATCGACGACCCCGGCCGCGCCCGGATGCTGGAGCTGCTGCTGGAGCGGCTGCCGGCAAGCGGCGACGTGCTCGACCTCGGCTGCGGCGCGGGTGCGCCGTCGACGGTGCGGCTGGCCGAGCGCCACCGGGTGACCGGCGTCGACATCTCGCGGGAGCAGCTGCGGCTGGCCCGCGAGCGCCTGCCGGACGCCGAGCTGGTGCATGCCGACCTGGCGTCGGTCGAGTTCCCCGATGCCAGCTTCGACGGCGTCACCAGCTTCTACGCGCTCGGCCACCTGCCGCGCGAGCAGCTGGGCGGCGTGTTCCGGTCGGTGCGCGGCTGGCTGCGGCCGGGCGGGTGGTTCCTGACCAGCCTCGCCTCCGGCGACAACGCCGACGGGAGCGACGAGTGGCTGGGCGTGCAGATGCACTTCAGCGGCTACGGCCCCGACCGCAACCGCGAGCTGCTGCGCGAGGCCGGCTTCCGGCTGGATGTCGACGAGGTGGTGCCGCTGCACGAGCCGGAGGGCACGGTCACGTTCCAGTGGGTGATCGCGACGCCGGCCGCGGAGGGCTGACTCAGCCGGTCTTGTGCAGCGCCTCGTGGATGCGGCGCCCCACCTTGGGCGGGAGGCCGGGGACGGCCTCCAGCTGCTCGCGGCTGGCGCCGGTCAGCGCGTCGGCGGTCTTGAAGTGGCGCAAAAGGACGCGGCGCCGGGCCGGTCCCACGCCCGGCAGCCCGGCGAAGATCGTGTCCACCGATGAGCGCGCGCGGCGCTGGCGATGGAAGCCCAGCGCGAAGCGGTGCGCCTCGTCGCGGATCCGCTGCAGCAGCTGCAGGCCGGCCGAGCCGCGCTCGAGCAGGATCGGGTCCGGCCGTCCCGGCACGAACACCTCCTCCTCGCGCTTGGCCAGGGCGATCACGGCCACCCGCGGCAGGTCGTGCTCCGCCATCGCCTTCAGCGCCGCGGTCAGCTGCCCCTTGCCGCCGTCGATCACGACCAGGTTCGGCGGCGACGAGAAGCTGGCGTCGAACTCGTCGTCGGTGACCCGGGCCATTCGCGCGAACCGGCGGCCGACCACCTCGGCCATGCTGGCGAAGTCGTCCTGCCCGCCGCCGTGGCGGATCGTGAACTTGCGGTAGTCGGCGCGCTTGGCGACGGCGTCCTCGAACACCACCATCGATGCGACCGTGTTCGACTCGCCCAGGTTGGAGATGTCGAAGCACTCGATCCGGACCGGCAGCGATTCCAGGTTCAGCTGCTCGCGCAGCTCCTCCAGCGCCTCCACCCGGCGGGCGCGCGTGCGCAGCGCCACCAGGCGGTCGTGCTCGAGCGCCATCTCGGCGTTGCCGGCGGCCAGCTCCACCAGGCGCCGCTTCTCGCCGCGCTGCGCGACCCGCACCTCGACCGCGCTGCCGCGGCGGTCCGACAGGAACATGGCCAGCAGGTCGGCGTCCTCGAACCCCTTCGGCACGATCACCGACGGCGGGATCGCCACCTGGCCGCCGTAGTACTCGAGCGCGAAGCCCCACAGCACCTCGGACTCGCGCTCGCCGCCGGCGTTGTCCAGGTAGAAGCTGCGGCGATCGGCGAGGCGGCCGTCGCGCAGCTGGAACAGCTGCACGTTGGCGGCGGTGTCGGAGACGGCGGCGGCCAGCACGTCGCCGGTCTGCGAGCCGACGTGGTCGGCCACCTGGCGCTGGGACAGATGGCGGACGGCGGTAAGCCGGTTGCGGTAGCGGGCCGCCTCCTCGAACTCGTGGCGGGCGGCGGCGTCCTTCATCTGCTCCTCGAGCCGCCGCTCCAGCGGGCGCACGCGGCCGGACAGGAACTCGACCACGCTGTCGATCACGGCCGCGTAGTCCTCCTTCGAGATCAGGCCCACGCAGGGAGCGGCGCAGCGGCCGATGTGGTGGTCGAGGCAGGGGACGCCGGAGCGGCGCCCGGGCTGCGGGCCCTCGCAGGGCCGGTAGGGGAACACGCGGTTGAGCACGTCCAGCGTCTCCCGCACCTTCTTCGCGCTGGAGTAGGGCCCGAAGTAGAGGACGCCGCGGCGGTGCCGCTCGCGCGTGAACATCACCCGCGGGTACTCGTCGGATGTCGTGACGGCGATGTACGGATAGGACTTGTCGTCGCGCAGCCGGATGTTGAACGGCGGCCGGTGGCGCTTGATCAGGTTCTGCTCCAGCAGCAGCGCCTCGTGCTCGCTGCCGGCCCCCAGGAACTCGATCTCCTCGATGCGGTCGACCAGCTCGGCAGTCTTGATCGTGGCGTAGGCCTCGCGCCGGAAGTACGACTGCACCCGCTTGCGCAGCGACTTGGCCTTACCGACGTACAGCACCACGCCGTCGCGGTCGTGGAACAGGTACACGCCGGGGCTGTCGGGCAGCTCCTTCAGCTGGGCATCGAGCCTCTCGTTACGGGCGATGGTGGGCATCCTGCCCTGATCGTAGCCGTGCCCATCCGCGCCATCGCGGCCGCTACCAGGGGGTGGGGATCGAGCCGGCCAGCGACCGTGCCCGGTCGGCCACACCCGAGGCCACGGCGGCGACCGCCCGCACGGGAGCGGTCTGCGCGCGCCAGGCAAGATCCAGCGCCCGCCCCCCGACCCGCACCGCGCTGCGGCACCACTCGGGATGGCGCACCAGGTATCCGGTGACGCAGATGCCGGCGCCCACCGCGATCAGCGTCAGCCCCACCGGCGGCACCACCGAGGTGGTCGCCCCCATTGCCATCAGCGATCCGCCCGCGGTCATCAGCCCGGCGGTGGTGGCGGCGCTGCCGATCGCCATCAGCCCGTACCCGACGCGGTCGCGGCGGCGGCGCGCGGAGTACGCCTGGGCTGCGAACAGCCCGGTCGAAAGCGCCCCGCCCAGCACGCTGAACCTCGCCGCCCAGAGGCCGACGCCGCTCAGCTCGAGCCCGCCGGGGGCGGCAGCGGTCACCAGGTCGCCGACGGCGCTGTAGGTGTCCCAGATCGAACCAACCAGGTTCGCGGCGTCGCGCCAGTCCGGGTCGGGCAGCAGTCCTCCGAGCGCCGTCAGGCCGAACCGGGACAGGTGCTGGAGCGCGGCCGCCGCCTGCAGCGGCACCGCACGGCCGCGCTCGCCCAACTGCTCGGCGGTGTGCCCACCGGCGTCGAGGGCGGTGCCGAGGTCGTCGCTCCACGACGAGCCGGCCGCCGTTGGGCCGTTGGCGGGTCGGCCGCCCGGCGGTTGCGCGGGCGCTGCCGGGAGCGGCTCGTCGTCGTGGTCGGCGTCCGCGCCGCCCTGCGGCACCGGCACCAGCCGCACAGCCCCGGACAGGCCGACGCCGGCGCCGCCACCGTCCCGCAGGACGAGCGCCGCAGCGGACGCACTACCCAGCTGCGCCGCCAGCGCCTCCTGGAGCGAGCCCGGGTGCGCGGCCTGGGCGCGCGCCAGTGCGACAGCGGCCGTCTCGGGGTCGCTCGCCAGACCCATTCGCAGCTCGGCCGCCAGCACGTGGCCGGGCACGCCGCTGCGGCGGGCGGCGGCCGAGACCGGATCGTCGAGCGGCGCCGGCCCGGCCGGCAGCAGGCTCGCGTAGCCATCCCAGCCGCCGTACGCGAGCGGCGAGTAACCGACCCGTGCGCCGGTGTGCGGAGCTGAGAGCACGGTGCCGTCGCCGACGTAGATGCCGACGTGGTGAGGCGCGCCGCCGGCGGTGCCGACGAACACCAGGTCGCCAGGCTGCAGCTCGGCAGCCGGGATCGGCCGGCCCATCCGCCACAGATCGGCGGCGGTGGGGCGGCCCGGCAGCGACGCGCCGGCTGCCGTGAACGCGTAGTCGACCAGGCCGCTGCAGTCGAAGCCGCCCTCGGCGCGGCTCTCGCCGCCCCACAGGTAGGGCCATCCGACCTGGGCGGCGGCGGCGGCCACCACGGCCGCGCGGCCGGCCAGCCCGTGCAGGTCGACCGGCCGGAACGAGCCGGTCGGCTCCGCCGCCGTGAACTCGACCCGGGCGCGCGCCCGCGCCTGCACGGGGTGCTCGCCGTCCACGGCAACGGACACCTCGACACCGCTGGGCAGTCCCTCCTCGGTCAGCTGGGTCAGCGAGACCAGCCGTCCGCCGTTGTCGCGGGCGGCATCATCGGCGACGGCGCGCAGGTCGGCGGCCGCGGCGGCCGGGTCGCTCGAGAGCCGCTGACCGGCCGCGAGGGCGGCCATGTCGGCCGCGCGCTGGGCGTTCGCCCCGGCGCTGTCGATGCCGCCGAGGATGCCGATCAGGAACCCGGCCAGCACCAGCAGCAGCACCAGCGCACAGGCCATCACCGAGACCTGGCCGCGCTCGTTCACCGCGGCACCGTTGCAGTCACCACCGCGGCGGCCGGCAGCGCCGGCAGGCGAACCGGCAGCGGCACCGTCACCACCACGCGGTCGCCGCGCCGCTCGATCCGCGCGGCGCCACGCAATGACGCGGGCAGCGGCCTGCCCTCCCCCACCAGCACGGCCGCCTGGTCTGCCACCCGCTCGGCGGTGATGCGAGCGCGCACGATCGTGAGCGCCTCCAGCACGGCCACCGTCGCCAGCGCCAGCAGCACGGCGCAGCCGATCATCTCCACGCTCGCCTGCCCGGCCTGCCGGCGCCTCACTGCTCGACCACCGGCGCGTCGGCGGTCAGCGACAGCGAGAAGCCGGGGATCACGCGCGGCACCGAGACGCGCACCGTCACCGTGCCGTTCGCGGTCTGCACCTGCAGCCCGCCCCGCATTGCGCCGGGCAGCGCGCCGGCGGCGGCCGGCTGCACCGCCGCTCCGACCAGCCGGGCGCGGGCGGCGGCACGGGCCGCGTGCTCGGCCGAGATCGCCGTCCAGCCCACCAGCAGCGCCTGCCAGCAGCCGAGCGTCAGGGCCAGCAGCGCCGGCAGCAGCAGCGCCGTCTCGATGCTTGCCTGGCCCCGGGAGCGATCCATGCGCCCACGCTAGGCCGGGTGGCCGTCACGAAACCAGACCGGACATGTGCCGAAGCGGTGACGGCCTGGCAACGGCATCCCACTGCTACCATCGAACCATGAGCGAGGCCAACGGAGAGGCTCCGAACAACTCGTCCGGCGAGGACCGGCAGTTCGTGCACTTCTCGTTCTACAAGCTCGATCGCGGCTTCCGGCTGCTGCCCGCCGCCGAGCGCGAGGCGGCGCTGGCCGAGTTCGCGGCGGTGGTCGAGGAGCACGGCGAGCGGTTCCCGATCCGGGCCTACACGATGGTCGGCCTGCGTGCCGACGCCGACGTGATGCTGTGGAAGGTGTCGGAGCGGCTGGAGGACTTCCAGGAGCTCGGCACCGCCCTCCTGGGCACCGCGCTGGGAGCTCACCTGGAGACGCCCTACGCCTACCTCTCGATGACGCGGCGCTCGCAGTACGTGAAGGGCGAGGGCCGCTCGATGCACAAGCGCGGGCGGATCATGTGGAACCCCGACTCCAAGTACCTGCTGATCTACCCGATGGTGAAGACGCGAGCCTGGTACCAGCTGTCGAAGCCGACCCGGCAGGGGATCATGAACGAGCACATCGCCACCGGGCACAAGTTCCCGACGGTGAAGATCAACACCACGTACTCGTTCGGGATCGACGACCAGGAGTTCGTGGTGGCGTTCGAGACCGACTTCGTGGGCGACTTCCTGGATCTGATGATGACGCTGCGCGAGACCGAGGCCAGCCGCTACACGGAGCGCGACACGCCCATCTTCACCTGCCGGTCGGGCGACATCCGCGAGGTGCTGGACACGCTGGGCGCGGCTGCGGCGGCGACGCCGGTCGACGCCTGAGCGGGCGGCTCAGGGCACCTGATTGTGATTGTCGTCACAAAGGAGTAGGGTGGAACTCGGCGGGTGCGTGGGCAAGCTCGTCAACCCTGTGGAGGGAGCGTGGCTTCGTGCGTGCACGTCGTGTAGCCGTCCTGACCCTGCTCGTGTCGCTGGTGTCGGTGTCCGCGGCGCAGGCCTCATACCCGGGCGCGAACGGCCGAATCGCCTTCGTCCGTAGCGGCGGTATCTACTCCGTGAAGCCGGATGGGAGCGGCGTGGTGCGCCTGACGACGACCGCCGGCGACTCGCAGCCGGTGTGGTCGCCGAACGGAAGGCGCATTGCATTCGTGCGAGCCGGCGATATCTGGACGATGAGGTCCAACGGAGACAACCAGGCGCAGGTCACCTCATCGGCCGCAACCGAGGGCTCGCCGACCTGGTCGCCGGACGGCAGCTGGCTGGCATTTCAGAGCGACCGAGTCGGCCCGTTGGCCTGGAACGTCTACAAGCTGCGCAGCTCCGTGCCATACGGCAACGTGGTGCGTCTGACGAACTTCGCGTTCGGCGAATGGGAATGTCCGGCCAACTATGGCCCAGCCTGGGGGCACAACGGCAAGATCGCGTTCTTCCACGATCAGTTTTACTGCGACGAGTTCAACTCTCACCCGGAGGCATTCATCATGAATGCGGATGGATCACACAAGCGAGCGTTCGGCCACTGCCGGTGCTACGTCAACCAGCTGGATTGGGCGCCGGGCGGTGGCTCGGTCCTGGCCGTGCAGTACAACATCATGGACGGTGCTGCCGAACCGGGCGAATACGATGGCTCGGACATCCTCAGCCTGTTCCTGGACGGGAGGTTCGTCAACCGCAGCAGCACAATCCCGACGTGGTTCTACGACGAAGCGCCCGCGTTTTCTCCTTCGGGGACTCGAATCGCATTTCAGTCTCAGTTTTCTAACAACCAGCGGCCCGCGGTGCCGCGCGGCATCTGGGTGATGAACGCCGATGGCAGCAACCGCATCCGGATCGTGTTCAACGGTACCGATCCCAACTGGGGACCGGCCGCGACGAAATCCTGAGGCCGCCAGGACTAGCGGGCCGGCGCCACCAGCGTCCGTGCGCGGGCGACCCTGACTTCGGCGGACAGCGTTGGCAGATCGTAGGCACCGTTGTGGCGGCGGCCGTTGATGAAGAACGTCGGCGTGCCGGAGACGCCGCTCAGATCCGCCGAGTCGACGTCCTGGTCGATCCGCTCCGCGCCGGCGCTGCGGCGCATGTGGTCGCGGAAGCGGTCGACGTCGAGGCCGAGCTGCTCGGCATAGCCCACCAGGTCGCGCGGCCGCAGGTCGCTCTGATGGGACAGCAGCAGGTCGTGCATGTCCCAGAATGACCCCTGCTCGGCGGCCGCCTCCGCCGCCTCGGCCGCCAGCTGGGCGTTCGGATGGACGTCGTTCAGGGGCAGGTGGCGCCAGACGTAGCGCACGTCGCCGTGGCCCGCGAGCAGATCGCGCATCACCGCCTCCGCCTGGCCGCAGTACGGGCACTCGAAGTCGCCGTACTCGACGACGGTGACGGGCGCGTCGGCGGGTCCGCGGATGTGGTCGCGCTCGTCGTCCACGGGGTCCGACAGGTCGACGATCGCCTCTGACGATCCGAGCAACGCCTGCACGCGCAGCTGCACCGGGAGCCGCGCGGTAGCGCGAAACAGCAGCCACGTGCACAGCGAGGACACCACCGCCGCGCTGAGCACGCCCAGCTTGGCCTCCTCCAGCCGGTCGCCGCTGAACGCCAGCGTGGCGATCAGGATCGACACGGTGAATCCAATGCCGGCGATCGTTCCCCCGCCGACGACGGCCGCCCATCCGACCGGCGGACGCAGCCGGCCGCGGCTGAAAACGGTGACCAGCCACGCCGTGCCGGCGACGCCGATCGGCTTGCCCACCACGTACCCGATCAGGATGCCGAGCGTGATGGTCGACGTGAACGCGCGCGAGAGGAAGTCGCCGTTGATCTCGATGCCGGCGTTCGCCAGGGCGAACAGCGGCACGATCACGTAGCTCGTCCAGGGGTGGAACACCCCCTGCAGGCGCACGTTGGGAGAGATGGCCGTGCGAACGCCCGACTGGGCGGTGCGCGCCAGCTCCGGGGTGGGCTGCTCGCGGAACGCACGGAACAGGTCGGTGGCGCGCTCCAGGTCGCCGCGCGCGGCAGGCGACGCGTACACCAGCAGACCCAGCACCAACCCGACCACGATCGGGTCGATTCCCGAGCTCTCGACCGCCAGCCAGGCCGCCACTCCGAGCAGGGCGTAGGGCAGGCCGGCACGGATCCCGAGGAAGCGCAACACCAGGATCAGGGCGAGCACCGCCAGCGCGACGAGCAGCGGGCCGACGACGATGTGGCCGCTGTACACGAGGGCGATCACGGTCAGCGCGATGACGTCATCGACGATCGCCACTGTGAGCAGAAAGACACGCAGCCGGTCGGGAAAGCGCGGCCCGACCAGCGCCAGCAATCCCAGGGCGAACGCGGTGTCCGTCGACATCGCCGTCCCCCAGCCGTGGGCGGTCGACGACCCGGCGTTGAAGGCCAGGTAGATCAGCACCGGCACGACCATGCCGCCGATCCCTGCCAGCACGGGCAGCGCCACCCGCCGCCGTTGCCGCAGCTCCCCCATGTCGAACTCGCGCCGGGCCTCCAAGCCGACCACGAAGAAGAACAGCGTCATCAGGCCGCTGTTCAGCCATCCGCGCAGGTCGAGGTTGATCGCGTGGTCGCCCAGCCGGACGACCAGGTCGGTCTCCCAGACGCTGCGGTACGACGACGAGTCGACGTTGATCCAGAGCAGCGCCGCGATCGTGGCCAGCAGCAGCACGCCGGCGCTGCCGGTCTCGGTGCCTATGAACTCACGAAGCGGCGTCTCCAGGTTGCGCGCCCACGCGGTCTTGCCGGAGAACGGCCTGGCTCTGTCGGACGCGTCGGCGGCCATGCCTGCATTGTGCCCGGTGGCTATGCGGCGCGCTGTGGAACGGGTGGGTCGGCCGGGTTGATCACGCCGCGCGGGTCAGCGCGGCAGGCCGAGGCGATCCGGCGCGACGGAGCGAAGGTGACCAGCTCAACTGGATCGCCGGACGTCCACAGCCCCACGTCGCCGACGTGGCCGTGACAGTCAGGCGGCCCGGCCGGCCCCTCGTCGCTGTAGCCGTCGTGGGCCTCGCAGTGCAGCATCGGATAGCGCTGCGGCACCAGCGCGAGCCCATCACCGGGGCCGATACCCTCAGGCGTCTCGGCGTCGGGATTGGTGACCACGATCGCGACCACGGTGCCGTCGAGAAGCAGGAGCGCGTGGTCGCGGTAGATCAGCGCGTCATTCGCGGAGCTGTAGGCGAACGGGTCTGACCGTTCGCCTCCGCTCTTCCACAGCTGCCTGACCCCGCGGCCGACCAGCGGTTCCTTGGCGTGAAGAAGAGCCTCCTGCTCCTTCGCCGAGCTCACGCCGCGAACGACCCCATGGCGAGGTCGATCGCACAGGGTGCGCCGGCTGGGGGTCATGTGGCCACCGCGCCAGCGCGACTGCCGAGCGAGTGGCAGGAAGGCAAGCGCCAGGAGCACGCACCCGGCAAGTGCTCCGCGACGGCCGAAGTGGCGCCCCATCGTCACGCCTATTCCAATGCCGAGCGCGACAGGCGGGACTGCGAAGCCGCCAAATATCAACCCCAGCGGCCCCTGGGATGCCCACAACAGCGGAGCGGCCGCGGCCAGCAGCACCCACCACGTACGCGCCGCCATGCCCACCGCGATGGTGGACACCAGCGCCAGCGCTACGAACACGGCGAAGGGCAGCGGTGGCAACGGCTGGTAGATGTCGGTCTGCCCGAGATCACCAGAGCGGCGTAGGCGATCGCAGCAATCACGGCCCGCGTGTATCTCATGCATGCTATATAGTATATGCGACGCTAGGGCAAGGGCTTAGCCCGCTGGGGGCGAGAACAGCAGGCAGTAGCTGTGGTCGTAGCCATAGCCGTAGGTCGGCTCCCAGCGCACCGCGATCTCGCCGGCGAAGGGCAGCACCTCTCCGACCGCATGCGCGATGTCCCAGGCCAGGGTGTCCACCCGATCGGGGCGGCGAAGGTTCGCCGCCTCGATCACGAGCCAGCCATCAGGCCTCAGCAGCGAGCCGACCGCGCGGCAGACACCCTGCAGGTCGGCGAGGTAGCGGTCGTAGCCGGGATTCGGGTCGCGGTAGGCGGACAGAGCCTCCTCCGGATCGCCCGGCGAGGAGTACGGCGGCGAGGTGATGGCGAGCCTGACAGGTGGGATCGGCAGGGCGTCCAACTCGCGAGCGTCGGCGGTGAACAGACGGTCAGGCGCCCGCATGCGCGACCGGATGTACGCAGCGCGATCGGGGTCGAGTTCGACGCCGAACGCCTCCCGCCGCAGCGACTCGGCAACGACCAGCGTTGTGCCGAAGCCGGCGAACGGGTCGAGCACGGCATCGCCCGGTTCAGTCAGCCGATCCATGAAGAACCGCACCAGGCCCTCCGAGTAGCGCACGTCGTCCTCAGCGAGCGGGGCGGGAAGGGCAGTCTCGTTGCCGTGCGGAAAGGTGATCGCAGTCGGCAGATCGGCCGGCCATGGTGGAGCAGGCATGCGCGGGAGGCTACCGAGGACTTACAGGTAGTAGCGCTTCGACTCGTTCCAGGCGTAGTACATGGCGAACAGCCCGCCGAAGAACGCGGCCAGCACCGGCACCGAGAACGCGCCCAGGTCGATCAGCTGGAATTGCGCCAGCGAGTAGAGCGCGGCCGACACGGTGACAGCGCCCAATCCCAGGTAGAGGATGTTGCGCTGGCGATCGGGCATCAGCGAGATCGCCATCCGGTTGCGGTGGTACCAGCCGTAGCCGAAGTACCAGAGCAGGCAGATGAAGATCAGGCTGATCGCGCCCAGGATCGCGCTGAAGATGGTCGAGGAAACCTCGAAGAACACCGTCGCTACGGCCGCGATCGCGATGACGATGGCGAACCCGCGCAGGTTGTCGCGATCCATCAGGCAGGCCCCGTCATGTAGGCGCGCACTCCCAGCGCCGCCACCACCGTGGCGCCGATCGCGAAGTAGAGCAGGTTCTTGCGTCCGTCCTCACCCCGCAAAGCATAGGGGTAGGCGATCGCGAGCAGCGGTAGCAGCCCGTATGCGAAGTGCAGCTTGTCGCCCGGGCGGTAGCCGTCGGAGAGCAGGATCAGGCCCAGCGTTGCCTGCGCGATCACCATCGTCTGCGAGAGCGCCAGCAGCTGCATGTAGATGCCGGCGGGGGGCCTGTCCCGGCGGTAGGCGATCAGCCCCCAGATGCCCACGATCGCGTTGGTCACGATCAGGAGCGTCCCCACCACCATGTGCACCTCGGGCATGGCGCCACGCTATCAGGCGGGTTTGCTCCCAACCCCGCACTACAGTACGGCCCAGCAAACGCACCCGTTCCAAGGAGTACCGATGCTCGAGGTTGGCCAGCCGGCTCCGCCGTTCTCACTGCAGTCAGACACCGATGAGACGCTGTCGCTCGACGATCTCAAGGGCCGGCCGACGGTCGTCTACTTCTACCCCAAGGACGACACGCCCGGCTGCACGCGACAGGCCTGCAGCATCCGCGACAGCTGGGCGGAGTTCGGGCGGATCGGCGCGAACGTGATCGGCGTCAGCCCCCAGTCGCCCAAGTCGCACCGCAAGTTCAAGGAGAAGTACGGGCTGCCGTTCCCGCTGGTGGCAGACACGGAGCACACGATGGCCGACGACTACGGCGTCTGGGTCGAGAAGAAGAACCGCGGCAAGACCTACATGGGCATCGAGCGCTCGACCTTCGTGATCGACGCCGACGGCAACCTGGCCGCGATCAAGCGCAGGGTGAAGCCGGATGAGCACACCGCCTGGGCGCTGGCCGAGGTGGAGAAGCTGACGGCGAGGGCGACCAGCTGAGCGGCGGGCTCCCGCTGGCTGGCCTGCGCGTCCTCGACCTGACGCAGGTGCTGGCGGGCCCCTACTGCACGATGATGCTGGGCGACCTGGGCGCCGACGTGGTCAAGGTCGAGCGGCCCGGCGAGGGCGACGGCAGCCGCCGCTGGGGGCCGCCCTTCGAGGGCGGCGAGAGCGCGTACTTCATGCAGGTCAACCGCAACAAGCGGTCGATCGCCGTCGATCTGCGCGACGACGCCGGCCGTGAGGTGGTGCGGCGGCTGATCGGACGCTGCGACGTGCTGCTGCACAACTTCCTGCCGGCGGCGGCGCTGCGCTACGAGGTGGACTGGGAGGCGGTGCGGGCCGTCAACCCGATGGCGGTGCACTGCACGATCGCCGGCTACCCGTCCGACGGGCCGGACGCGGAGCGGCCCGGGTACGACTTCCTGATGCAGGGCCTGGGCGGGATCATGAGCATCACCGGCGAGCCGGAGGGCGAGCCGATGAAGGTGTCCGTTGCCATCTCCGACATCGTGGCTGGGCTGTTCGCGAGCTCGGCGGTGCTGGCGGCGCTGCACGAGCGCGAGCACAGCGGGCAGGGACGCAGCTGCGAGGTGTCGCTGCTGGATGCGCAGGTGGCGTGGCTGGCGAACCGGGCCGGGGACTGGCTGATCAGCGGGATCGAGCCGAAGCGGCTGGGAAACGCGCACCCGTCGATCGTGCCCTACGAGACGTTCCGGGCGGCCGACGGGTACGTGAACCTGGCGGTCGGCACGGATGACCACTTCCGGCGCTTCTGCACCGAGGCCGGCCGCGGCGACCTGGCAGCGGATCCGCGCTGGCAGACGAACGCGGGGCGGGTGGAGGGCCGCGACGTGCTGGTGCCGCAGCTACGGGAGCTGCTGGCGGGCCGCACGGTGGCGGAGTGGAGCGAGGTGCTGGAGCGCGCGCACGTGCCGGGCGGGCCGGTGCTTTCGATCCCCGAGACGTTCGCGGGGCCGGCGGCGCACATGGTGGAGCGGGTACAGCATCCGGCGGCAGGTGAGATCGGGTTGGTGCGCTCGCCGATCCGCTACGAGGCCGACCGGCCGGGCAGCAGGCTGCCGCCACCGCGGCTGGGCGAGCACGCCGCCGAGGTGCTGGCCGAGCTGGGCTACGGCGAGGGCGAGATCGCCGAGCTGCTGACGGGCGCCTGCAAGCCTCGCTAGAATCAGCTCTCCCCGCGCGGATGTGGCGGAATTGGTAGACGCGCACGGTTCAGGTCCGTGTGGCCGTAAGGTCGTGGAGGTTCAAGTCCTCTCATCCGCATGTAGCCCGTGATTGCCTCGCTGCCCGCCGCCTCCACCTGGGAGACCCAGTGCTTCATCTCGGCCGCGGTGGCCGGGGTGACCGGCATCGGCGTCGTCTCCACCTCGATGGCGAGGCGCTCGACCGCCATGTCGACGACCCGGCGGGTGTTGCTGACCGTGCTGATGGCGGCGGCGTTCGTGGCGGTGCTGGCGTTCTTCTTCTGGGCGGTCGATCCGTGCGCTCAGGGACCAGCCTGAGTCCGATCAGCTGCCCAGAATCCGCAGAGCAAATACCGCAAAACGGCTAGTGCGCGAAACCGGTCGGTACGGGAAGATGCCCGGCATGGGTGCGCCCCACTCCACCAGCCGCAGCGCCGTCAGGCTCGCGCTTGTTACTTCCCCCCACGACGCTCCGCCGGCGGCACCCACCGGTGTGCCTGCGGGGTTGCGGCTCCTTCGCTGTCTCGACCGCTCCGTGCTGGAGACGGCACGCGACGTCGACCTGCGCCCGATGGAGCTCTACGCGCTCCTGCTCCTGAGCGACGCTCCCGAGGGTGAGGCGGTCACCACCCGCTCCCTCTCCGAGCTGCTCGCCGCCAGCACCAGCCAGGCCAAGCAGATCGCCCTGCGCCTGGCCGCCCGCGGCTACGTCGAGCGAAGCGGCGCACAGGGCAGCACGCTGCTGACCGAGTCCGGCCGCGACCTTGCCACCGCGGCAGGGCAGCGGCTCGAGCGCAAGGTCACCAGGCGCCTGCGCCGGCTGGAGCCGGCCAGCGTCGAGCGCGGCGCGGCCTCGCTGAGCGCGCTCGTCACCGACTGACCTCCCATCTGGACAGCGAGCGGCGCAAGGCGTAGCGTCAAGGTGTTCCGCGTCCGATCCGGAGGACTCCGATGGCCACGCCAGCAGCACCCGTAGAGCACACCACCGAGCTCGCACTCTCGGAGAAGCGCAAGCTGGTCAAGAGCCTTGGCCACCTCGACATGGTCTTCTTCACGGTCTGCGCGATCGTCGGTCTCGACCTGCTGGGGCAGGCCGCCAGCTACGGCGCACAGGCCTTCACGTGGGTCGTCGTCCTGGTCGTGCTGTTCATGTTCCCGTACGCCCTGCTGATGGCGGAGCTGGGCACCGCCTTCCCGCAGGAGGGCGGCCCGTACGAGTGGATGAAGCTGACCTGGGGCCGGCTGGCGGCCGGCATCGGCGCCGTCCTGTACTGGGTGACGAACCCGTTCTGGGTGGGCGGATCGCTCTGCTTCATCGCCACCGACACCTGGAGCTCAAACATCCACGGCGTCGGCAGCGGCACGGTCGGCGACTACGGGTTCAAGTTCATCTTCATCTGGATCAGCATCGGCGTCGCGATCGTGTCGTTGAAGCACGGCAAGTGGATCCCGAACGCCGGCGCGATCGTGCGGTTCCTGGTGCTCGGGTTCTTCTCGCTGACGGTGATCGTGTACGCCATCAAGCACGGCGTGCACGGCTACGGCCTCGGCGACTTCTCGCCCACGGCCGGGATCTTCATCGGCCTGGTGCCGCTGCTGATCTTCGGGTTCGTCGGCTTCGAGCTCCAAAACGGCGCGGCCGAGGAGATGGAGGATCCGCAGCGCGACGTGCCCCGCTCGGTGGCCAAGAGCGCGGTCATCTCCTCGCTCGCCTACGCCATCCCGATCTTTGGCATCGTGGCGGTGCTGCCGTCATCAAAGATCACCGGCATCAGCGGCTTCATGGACGCTGTCCACCAGATGTTCGGCGTCTACGGCGGCGCCCAGGACTTCCTCACCGATCTGATGGCGCTGGGCTTCATCTTCGCGCTGCTCACCTCGGGCGCGGTGTGGATGATCGGCTCCGACCGGATCCAGGCGGTGGCCGCCTACGACGGCGCCTTCTTCCCCTGGTTCGGCGTGTTCAACGAGAAGCTGGGCACACCGGTGCGGGTGAACGTCCTGTCGGGCGTGACCTCCACCATCTTCATGGTGGCCGCGGTCAAGCTGCTCTCGAGCAGCGAGGCCGACACCTTCGCGGTGGTGCTGTACATGGCCATCTCGACCACGCTCGTGTCCTACATCCTGATCTTCCCCGCGCTGATCAAGCTGCGCTACAGCCACGCCGCCGTGCCACGTGTCTTCAGCGTGCCCGGTGGCAAGGGTGGCCTGTGGGCGATCGGCCTGCTGTGTACTGCGTGGACGCTGATGGGCTCGTGGGTCGCGATCTTCCCCGACACGCTCGAGTACGTGTTCGGGGCCGACTACAACTTCGTCGGCTACTGGGGCGTCTCGCGCCTGCGCTTCGAGGTGTTCACGCTCGGCACGCTGGCGGTGGTGATCGCGTTCGCCGTGGTGGGCTACGTGGCTGGTAGGTCGGTGCGCGAGCAGGTCGTCGACGTGCCGCTGGCGGCAACGCCGGCGCCGGCGGCAGGAGATTGAGCCGCCCCACCATCGGCATCACCAGCTACTGGGCCCCGGTCCAGCTGGGGAAGTGGTCGGGCCGGGCCACGGTCACGTTCCACGGCTACGTGGAGGGCACCCGCCTGGCCGGCGGCCGGCCGCTGGTGATCCCGGCCGACCCCTACCTGGCGGACGACCCCGATGACGTGCTCGACCTGCTGGAGGGCATCGTGTTCGTCGGGCGGCGACGACGTCGCCCCCGAGCTGTACGGCGCCGAGCGCGACCCGCGCACCGGCCCCCGCAACGAGCGCCGCGATGCGGTCGAGCTGTCGCTGATGCGACGCGCGCTCGACCGCGACCTGCCGGTGCTCGCCATCTGCCGCGGTATCCAGGTGCTGAACGTGGCCCGCGGCGGCACGCTCATCCAGCACCTGGCCGATCACATCGACCAGCGGCCCCACCGCGAGGACGACTCCACCTACGGCGTGCACGACGTGGTCACCGTCCCCGGCAGCAAGCTGCGCGCGATCGTGGGCGAGCGCGCGACCGTGCACTCGCACCACCACCAGGGCATCGACCGCATCGGCGAGGGCCTGGTGGCGGCCGCCCATGCCGACCCCGACGGTACCGTGGAGGGGCTCGAGGATCCCAGCCGCCGCTTCTGCGTCGGCGTGCTCTGGCATCCCGACGCTGACGCCGAGGGCACCGGCGCGAGCCTGTTCCAGGCGTTGGTATCGTCCACGGCATGAGCAGCCTCTGGCACCCGTTCGCCGACATGGCGAGCGTGAAGGACGACGAGTTCGTGATCAGCCGGGGCAGCGGCGCACGCGTGTGGGACGAGGCCGGGCGAGAGTACATCGACGCCAAGGGCGGCCTCTGGTACTGCTCGATCGGCCACGGCCGCGGCGAGATCGCCGACGCCGTCTCGGCGCAGATGCGCGAGCTGGCCGTCTACGACATCTTCGCCAGCACCGCCAACCGGCCGGCGATCGAGCTGGCCGACCGCGTGGCGGCGCTGGCCCCGTTCGCGGACGGCGCGGTGTTCTTCACCAGCGGCGGCTCGGACGCGGTCGACACGGCCGGCAAGCTGGCGCTGCGCTACTGGCACGCGCTCGGCAAGCCGGACAAGCGCACGATCGTGCACCGCGAGCGCAGCTATCACGGCATGAACGCGTACGGCACCAGCCTGGCCGGGATCGCCGCCAACCGCGAGGGCATCGGCGCGCTGATCCCCGACACGGCCTCGGTCGGCAGCGACGACACCGACGCGCTGGAGCGCCTGTTCAGCGAGCGCGGCGACCAGATCGCGGCCTTCATCGGCGAGCCGGTGATCGGGGCCGGCGGCATCTACGCACCGGTGGCCGGCTACTGGCAGCGGGTGCAGGAGCTGTGCCGCGCCCACGACGTGCTGCTGATCGCCGACGAGGTGATCTGCGGGTTCGGCCGGCTCGGCACCTGGTTCGGCTGCCACCGCTTCGGCATCACGCCCGACATGATCACCTGCGCGAAGGGGATCACCTCCGGCTACCTGCCGCTGGGCGCCGTGATCGCCTCACCGCGCCTGCAGGAGCCGTTCTGGACGACGCCGGGCGCGGCCCTGTTCCGCCACGGCTACACGTACTCCGGCCACCCCAGCGTGTGCGCGGCCGGGCTCGCCAACCTCGACGTGCTCGAGCGTGAGGGCCTGCTGGAGCGCGTCTCGCGGCTCGAGCAGGTGCTGGACGCGGCCATGCAGCCGCTGGCTGAGCTGCCGCAGGTGAGCGAGGTGCGAAGCGGCGTCGGCCTGCTGGCCGCGGTCGAGATCGCGCCGGAGGCGCGCGCCGCCGAGCCCGGGATCGCTGACCGCATCGTCAAGGGCTGCCGCGAGCGGGGCGTGCTCACGCGCGGCCTGGCCGGCCATTCGCTGCAGGTGTCGCCTGCGTTCGTGATCGACGAGGCCGAGATCGGCCGCATCGCCGAGGTATTCGCCGAGACGCTGTCAGGCGTGTCGGTGGGTACCGGCGTGTAGCCGCTCGCCCAGCGCGTGCACACCGTGCTGGTAGCGGTGCGCCAGCCGTGAGGGCAGCCGCAGCGCGGCGGCGACCACCAGCAGGGTGAACGCGAGCGGAAGCAGCGCCGTCGCCGCCACCGTCCAGGTGAACTGCCGCTCGGCTGCCACCGCCGCGAGCCACACCGGCCACAGCATCACCGCCAGCACGCCGATCAGGATCAGCGCGATCGTCCTGTCCGATGTCTGCATCTCTGCCTCCGTTCCTCGCGGTTGGTCAGCGGCTGGCTGCCTGCAGCATCTCGCGCGCGACATCGCGCCCGCGCGGGTCGAGCCGCAGCACGGCCTCGGCCGCGGCGAACAGGTCGCGCAGCGAGACGATGCCCACCACCTTGCCGTCCTCGCCGACCGGAAGGTGGCGCGCCCGGATGCGCTTCATGGTGTCCGCCGCCCAGACCACATCCGCATCCGGCGGCGCCAGCGTCACCTGGCGGGTCATCAGCTCGGTCACCGGCCGCTTCCGCACGTCCAGCCCATCGGCGAACGCGAGCAGCAGATCACGCTCGGTGAAGATCCCGGCCAGCTCCGGCCCCTCCATCACCAGGCAGGCGCCCACCCGCCGCTGCTTCATCACACCGGCCGCCTCTACGACGGTGGTCACCGGTGGGACCGAAACCAGGTCGGTCTGCATGATCTCCGCGATCCGCACTTGTACCTCCTGCTACAAGCCTCACAGGAGTTGTAGCACAGCGCCGCCCGCCGGCACGTGGCCGGCGGCGGCGCCTTCAGCTTGTTGCTCAGACCGTCGTGTCCGGCGGAGCCGGCGTGAAGTCGACGTTCTCGTCGAGCGGGGCCACGCCGTGATGCGCGGCTGCATGGGAGGCGGCGTTCTTGATCCGCTCCGGCTTCCAGACCTGCATCAGGATGTACCAGATCAGCGACAGGAAGACCACGCCCAGCGCCCACCACATCGCCAGCCAGTTCAGGTTGGTGGTGTCGTGCGGGGCCGGGTTGAGCGCGCCGTAGAAGCCCAGCACCGGCGTGGCGACGGCCACAATCACGACGAGGTACTGCCACCAGGCGCCGTTGTCCCTGACCAGCAGGCCGATCGCCGCCACCGAGAGCGCGATGTAGACGAGCTCGATCGCGAACGACCCGGCCGTGGCCGAGACCAGGAACGCGCTGAACTCACGCGACCCTGCGATCGGGATGAAGCGATCCATCGTGTGGCTGTACATGCCGATCAGGATCAGGCCGACGCCGCCCACGACCACCATCAGGTTGCCGACCCAGGGCGTGTTGTGCCGCGAGGTCTTGGCGAACGCCGACGGCAGCAGCCCGTCGCGGCCGAGCGCGAAGTAGCCGCGCCCGATCGTGACGCAGATGGCCAGCGCCAGGGCGGTGGCGTCGAGGATCACGACCAGGTCGACCAGGCCGGCGTAGGACTTGCCGATGTACTGCGTGGCCAGGTTGTCGAGCGCGGCCGGGTCGAGCCACGCGCCCTGGTCGACCGCCGACTTGCCCAGGCCGATCGAGATGGCGTAGGACATCAGCACGTAGAACGCGGCCGACACGCCGACCGTCCAGAGCAGCGCGCGCGGGATCGACTTGTGGGGGTCGTGGCTCTCCTCGCCCAGCGATGCCGCCGCCTCGAACCCGACGAACAGCAGGATGCCCAGCATCACGCCGTTGAAGACGGTGCTGACCGAGGTGGTGCCGGGGTTGAACATCTGCAGCGTGTTCCCGTTCTCGCCGCCCTGGAAGATGATCGCCAGCGCCAGGATCGTCATCACGGTGAACGAGATCGCCGCGAAGGTCAGCATCAGCCCGATGGCCAGACGGATCCCGACATAGTTCAGGATCAGCACCAGCCCCAGGAAGAACAGGGCGAACACCCACCAGGCCGGGAGCGTGGACGTCAGCCAGTCCATGTGCTGCGCCCAGAAGCCCTGTGTGAGGATGCCCAGGCCGAGGTAGATGCCGCCGCCGCCCAGGAACAGGGTGCCGACGAAGAAGACGCCCGCGAAGAAGACGCCGACCGCGGGGTGCGCGCCGTGCGTGAGGTACTCGTAGATGGCGCCCGCGCCCTGGTACTTGCGGGCGAACAGGGCGATGGCGTAGGCGATGGCGAGCACGCCCAGGCCCGCGATCAGCACGCTCAGTGCGGTGTTGAACGTGGAGCCGTTATCAGGATTGGAAACAAGGCTGAGGACGAGAGCGGTCGAGAACATGGGGCCGATGGCCAGGGCCTGCGCGACGGCGGCCATGGTGCCGAGCCGCCGTTCGCCCAATCCCCCGCCATCGGTGGGCGGCGGTGAGGTTGCTGCCATGACGTCCCTCCTCGGATCGATTGGATTGGATACATTCGCATCAGAGGCGGATGGCTGTCAAGACGCTCGCCTTGACCCGCCAGGGCGACGGCGTAATGTATGCAAAGACCATGAGCGCCCAGCCGGCCATCGCCCCCCTCCAGATCCAGAGCGTCGTCGACCACGTCTACTCGGCGCTGCGGGAGCGGATCCTGTCGGGCGACCTGCCGCGGGGCACGAAGCTGCGCCAGGCCTCGTTGGCCGAGGAGCTGGGCGTATCGCGGACGCCGCTGCGAGAGGCGCTGCGGCGGCTGTCCACCGAGGGCCTGGTGGAGTTCTCGCCCAACCGCGGCGCGACCGTATCGGAGCTCGACTTCGGTGACATGCGGCACGCCTGGTCGGCGCGCGTGGCGCTGGAACCGGGCGCCGCGCGGCTGGCGGCCGAGCGGCGCGACCCGGAGTCGATCGCGGTGATGCGCGACGCGGTCAAGCTGCAGCGGCAGGCCGCCGGAGACGGCATGGACAGCTTCGGCGCGAACAGGTCGTTCCACCTGGCGCTGGCCGCGGCGTCGGGTAACCCGCACCTGACGCGGTTCGCCGAGATGCTGTGGGTGCCGCGGATCGGCGTCCCGATCTACCAGGCGCAGGCCGCGGAGCCGCGCGGGGCAAGGGGCTGGGCGGACGAGCATGAGGGCATCGTCGACGCGATCGCGGCCGGCGACGCGGACGCGGCCGAGCGGCTGACGCGCGAGCACGTGTCGGCGCATCCGCCGGTGGCGCCGTCGTGAGCGACGGCGGCAACCTGGCGATCCTGGGTGCGCGGATCCGCACGCTCGATCCCGACCGGCCGTGGGCGAGCGCGGTGGCGATCCGCGGCGGTGTGATCGTCGCGGTCGGCGACGATGACGAGGTGCGCAGCGCGAGCGGGCCCGGCGCCGAGCTGATCGACGGCGCGGGCCTGGCGGTGGTGCCAGGGCTGACCGACAGCCACATGCATCCGTTCCTGGGGGCGCTGGAGACGCGCGGGGCCGACCTGGCCGGCGCCGCCACGGTGGACGAGGTGCGCGAGCGACTGGCGGCCCAGCGGCGTCACTGCGGCGAGGGCGATTGGGTGACCGGCTTCTCGCTCGAGTACAGGGTGTTCGACGGGATCGAGGCCAGCGGGGAGCTGTTCGAGGAGGCGGTCGGCGGCAATCCGGCGCTGCTCACGTTCTT
Source organism: uncultured Actinomycetes bacterium (assembly GCA_963797565.1). Classification (GTDB taxonomy): domain Bacteria; phylum Actinomycetota; class Thermoleophilia; order Gaiellales; family JAICJC01; genus JAICYJ01. Next base: position 36,024 of record CAWCPM010000009.1, read on the forward strand.
CGATTTCCACACCGCGCTGGCGACGCCGCCTGCGCTGGCCGCAGCCGGGATCACGGGCGCACGCAGCTTCGACGACGCGTCCGAGATCGTGTGCCGCCCGGACGGCCGGCCAACCGGCGAGCTGCGCGAGGAGGCGATCGGCCTGGTGGTGGAGGCGATGCCGGTGCCGGGCGATGAGCAGCGTCTGGCCTACATCGCGGAGGCGCTGGCGGCGATGAACCGGGTCGGTCTGACCGCCTCGCACATGATGGACGGCACGCTGGCCACGCCCGACGACTGCCGGGCGCTGGAGCGGAGCGGCCGGCTGACGCTGCGCCAGGTGGTGCCGTTCACGGTGCAACCGGCGATGGGCGACGACGAGATCGGCGCGGCCATCGCGGCCGGCGCGCAGTCCGGGCGGCTGTGGCGGTCGGGCTGGGCGAAGTTCTTCATCGATGGCGTTGTCGAGTCGGGCACCGCTTGGCTTGAGCTACCGGACACAGAGGGCCGGGGCACCGAGCCGAACTGGCCGGATCCGGAGCGTTACGCCGCGGTGATCGCGCGCTTCGCCGAGGCCGGGATGCCGTCGATCACGCACGCCATCGGCGATCGCAGCGTGCGTTGCGCGCTCGACGCCTACCGGCGGGCGGGACCGGTGGTGCGTGGGCCGCACCGGGTCGAGCACATCGAGACGCTGCAGGACGACCAGCTGCCGCGGTTCGCACCGGAGCGCGTCGTGGCATCGCAGCAGGTCAGCCACCTGCAGTGGATGACCCCGGACATGAGCGATCCGTGGAGCAGGTCGCTGGGGCCGGAGCGCGCGGGGCGCGGGTTCCGGACGGCCGAGCTGCGGCGGTCGGGTGCGGTGCTGGCGCTCGGTTCCGACTGGCCGGTGGCGGGGTTCGACCCGCGCGAGTGCATGGCCTGGGCGCGGCTGCGGCGGCGGCCCGGCAACCGCGACGCGGGCGGCTACGGCGAGCACCAGCGGCTGTCGGCCCTGGAGGCGCTCGAGGGCTACACGACCCAGGCGGCGCTGGCGGTCAACGACACGGCGGTCGCCGGCCGGATCATGCCCGGCTACCGCGGCGACCTGACGGCGTTCGCGGCCGACCCGGTCGACTGCGACGCGGACGACCTGGTCGACCTGCCGGTGCTGCTGACGGTGGTCGACGGCCGCGCCGTCCACCGCGCCTGAGCCATCACCGGCGCGTCACGACCTGAAACGACCCCGTCCACGAGGTCGCACGGCGGCGGGAGCGGTGTTTGACACCTGTTCGGAGCCGAACCGGCCGTTCTCCACAAATCGTTGTCACGGCGGCCGTGACATACGTCATGATCGCGTGCCGAGATGCCACGGCCGCCGGGGCGGTGTTTGACACCAACCGGCGGTGACGGCCGTGTCACGGCATGCAACGATGCCGTGCCGAATCCGTGCCCGGGACCTAATCGGGCTCTGAGCCCTGCTGGAGGGCGAACCCGCTGTTCTCCACAAATCGTGGTCACGGCGGCTGTGACACCTGTCGAGATTGGGTGCCGGAGTGTCAACGCAGGCCGAGTCGGGCTCTGAGCCCTGAGGCGGGTGACGAGTGTGCGGTGCGATCAGCGCTCGAGCGTGACCGGGTTCGAGAGCGTCCCCACCCCGCCCACGGTGACGTCGACCACGTCGCCCTCCTGCAGGTAGACCGGCGGCACGCGCGAGTCGCCGACTCCGGCCGGCGTGCCGGTGACCAGCACGTCGCCCGCCTGCAGCGCCATCCCGCGCGACAGGTAGACGATCAGCTCCACCACCGAGAAGATCAGGTTGCGCGTGTTCGACGACTGCCGCTGCTCGCCGTTCACCTTCGTCGAGACGTCGATGTCGGCCAGGTCGAAGCCGTCGGCCGATGCCACGCATGGCCCCATCGGCCCGAACGTGTCGAAGCTCTTGCCCAGCGTGAACTGCCGCAGCGGCGTCTCCAGCTGCGCTCGCCGCCCGGACACGTCGTGGAAGGCCGTGATCCCGCCCACCGCCGCCCGCGCCGTTGCGTCGTCGGCCCTGTAGACGTCCCGCCCCAGCACCACCGCCACCTCTCCCTCGTAGTCCGGCCTGGTCTCCTCGCGCGGCACCACGATCGCCTGGCGGTGGCCGATCAGGCACGTTGTCCACTTGGCAAACACCACCGGCACGTCGGGGATCTCGAGCTCCGCCTCCTCCGCGTGATCGCGGTAGTTGAGGCCGATCGCCAGCAGCTTCACCGGCTCGGTCGGGTGCAGCAGCCGCACGTCCTCGATCGGATGCGCCAGCCCGGAGGCATCGGCGATCGTCCGCCAGCCCTCCTCGCTGGGCACGAACCCGCGCGGCCCCGCCGGCCCCGCGTCGAAGATCACCTCGCCGTCCAGCCGCCCCAGCTTGACGTCGCCCGACGGATCCAGGAACCGCACGGCCCTCATCGTCCCTGCTCCGTCCGCAGCACCTTGAGCGCGTTGATCGCCCGCGGGATGCCGGCGTAGGGCGCCGTCTGCAGGATCGTCTCCTCGATCTCCTGCCACGGCACGTCGATCGCCCGCAGCGCCCGGATGTGGGCCGCGACCTGTGGATCCGAGCTGCCGATCGCCGTCAGCACCGCCACGATGATCAGCTCCCGCTCGCGCGCCGTCAGCCCGTCACGTGTGTGCACCTCGCCGAACACCCAGTCCACCAGCCAGTCGCCCATCGGGCTGCCCATCCGCTCGATGAAGGCGTCGCCGCCGGGCTCGTCGCCCAGCTCCTTCAGCCGCGCCAGGCCCCGCTCGTGCCGCGTCGCGCGCTCCATTCCGTCCTCCTGCTCGGTCACCGCCCAACCATATCCAGCCCGCGCCGCACGCGCCGCGCTGGACGGACAGCCGACCAATGCGACACGATGAGTGCATGGTCAACAGCTTCATCCTCGTCCGCCACGCGGAGACCCCGTACAGCGCCCAGGGCCGCATGAACCCCGACTCGACCGTCGAGGTGGGCCTGACCGCCCCCGGCGAGCGCGCCGCCCGCGGCCTCGGCCGCGAACTCGCCGGCGAGCGGATCGACGCCGTCGCCGTGGCGCCGTCCCTGCGCACGCGCCTCACCGCCGACGCGCTGGTCGCCGACCGCGACGTCCCCATCCACGTCGTCGACCAGCTGGCCGAGATCGGCGTCGGCCCGTTCGAGGACGGCCCCGTCTCCGTCTACACCACCTGGCTTCGCAACAACCCGCTGACCGCCGCCCCGCCCGGCGGCGAGAGCGCGCTCGACGCCACCACCCGCTTCCTGGCCGGCTGGCGACGCGTGCTGAGGCTGCCCGGCCCGGTGGTGCTGGTGGTCAGCCACAACCTGCCGCTGCGCATGCTCCTGAACGCCGCCGCGGGTGACGACCCGCTGACCGGCCCGCTGCAGCGCATCCCGAACGTCACCCGCCACGACGTCACCCGCGACCAGCTCGAGACCGGCGTCGCCGCCCTCCGGCGCTGGCGCGACGAGCTCGCGCCGAACCAGGGATAGACTCGGTCAGGTAACCGCGTCCACCAGGCCGGGGAGCCGGGCTTGCCCTCCAGCAGCAAAGCGCATATTGTATCCAATCGTGTCTGAGCGACGGGTTCGGGTGCTGGTCGAGGGGTCTCCCAGCTGGGGCCGGCTGGACGGCGGCAGCGTCGTCCTCGACTCCGGTGAGCGCCTGGACGAGGCCGGTGCACACTTCCTGGCACCGGTCGAGCCGACCAAGATCATCGCCACGCACCTCACCTACCGCAGCCGCGTCGAGGAGTACGCCGCGCGCACGCCGCCCGAGCCCTCCTACTTCATGAAGCCGCCCACCACCCTGAACGGCCACCGCGGCGAGCTGCGCCGCCCGCGCGGCGCCCGCTTCCTCAACTACGAGGGCGAGGTGGCGGTCGTGATCGGCCGCGCCATGCACGGCGTGCCGGAGGCGGACGTGCTCGGGTACGTCGCCGGCTACGCCTGCGCAAACGACGTCGGCCTGCACGACTTCCGCCACGCCGACCGCGGCTCGATGCTGCGCGTCAAGGGCCAGGACGGCTTCTGCCCGATCGGCCCCGAGCTGGTGCCCGCCGACCAGTTCGACCCCACCGACTTCGAGATCCGCACCTACCTGAACGGCGAGGTCGCACAGCAGGGCTCCGCCGCCGACCTGATCTGGCCCATCTCCTACCTGCTGGCCGACCTCTGCCGCCTGATCACGCTCGAGCCCGGCGACGTCGTCCTTTCGGGCACCCCCGCCCACTCGCGGCCGATGGAGCCGGGCGACCTGGTCGAGGTCGAGGTGACCGGCCTCGGCCGGCTCTCGAACACCGTGGTCGACTGGGACGTCGACCTGTCCGGGCCGGGCGACCAGCTGCAGGTCTCGGCCAACACGCTGCACGTCGCTCTGGCCATGCCCGAGGACGAGGCGGAGCGAGCCGTACAGGAGGGAGTGACGGGATCATGATCGAGATCCGACGGATCGATCACGTGGCGCTGCGGGTCGCCAACCTGGACGAGGCCGAGCACCGCTGGGCGATCCAGTTCGGCCTGACCGAGGTGGAGCGGGTCGGCCACCACGCCTTCCTGCGCTGCGCCTACGAGCCCTACTCGCTGCAGCTGATCGGCGCCGGTGCCCCCGGCCACGACCACACCGGCTGGGAGCTTCGCCGCAGCTGCCCGCTGGAGCACGCGGCCGCCCAGCTCGACCACCACGGCGTCGCCTACGAGCACCACGACGGCGCCCTCCACTTCGCCGACCCAGACGGGTATGGCATCGAGCTGATGCCGTTCCGCGAGGAGGACGACCGCCGTCCGCCGGTGGCGCGCTCGACCGAGACGCTGCCGGGCCTGCACCCGCGCAAGCTCGGCCACGTGAACGTGCTCACCACCGACCTCGACCGCGCCACCTCCTTCTACACCGACGTGCTGGGCATGCGCATCTCCGACCGCCTGCTGGGCGCCGGCAACTGGCTCTCGATCGGCACCGACCACCACTCGATGGCGCTGGTGCAGCACGACTACGCCCACTTCCACCACCTCGCCTTCGAGTACGTCGACTGGGGCGAGCTGCGGGTGCTGTTCGACCACCTCGGCCAGCACGGCCGCTGGCTGGTCTGGGGCCCGCTGCGCCACGCGCTGGCCCAGAACCTGTGCGGCTACGTGCGCATCCCCGACGAGCAGCTGATCGTCGAGTGCTACTGCGACATGGAGCAGCTCGAGCCCGACCACCAGCCGCGCGACTGGGAGGACACCCCCCACTCGAGCAACGTCTGGGGGATCCTGCCGCCGCGGTCATACTTCCGCTTCGACGCCGAGGCCGTCCGCTACGAACGCGACGGCCTGCTCGCCAAGGGGGAGCAGCTGCCCCCGCTGACAGACCAGGAGGCCTGATGGCAACCGCCCAGCAGCAGACGCCGACCGCGGCCCGCACCGGCCAGCAGTTCCTGGACGGCCTGCGCGGCGACGCCCGCGAGATCTGGCTGAACGGCGAGAAGATCACGCACCCGCTCGAGCACCCGCAGCTGGCCGAGGCGGCGCGCACCATGGCCCGCGTCTATGACCTGCAGCACCAGCACGCCGACGAGATGCTGGCGCCCTCGCCCGACGACGGCCGCCTGGTCAACGTCACCCACCTGATCCCGCGCAGCCGCGAAGACCTCGAGCGCCGCCGCCGCGCCATCGAGCTGACCGCCGCCCTCACCGCCGGCATGATGGGCCGCACGCCCGACTACCTGAACGTCACCTTCGCCTGCTTTGCCGGCCGCGCCGACGTGTGGGCCCGCCGCGGCAACGAGCAGGGGGCCGCCAACCTGGTCGCCTACCAGAAGCTGATGCGCGACCGCGACCTCTCCACCACCCACTCGATCATGAACCCGCAGGTGGATCGCAGCAAGCCGGAGGCCGAGCAGGCTGCGGGCGAGGTCGCCCTGCACAAGGTCGGTGAGACCGAGAACCACATCACCGTGCGCGGCGCCCGCATGCTGGCCACGCTCGCCCCCTACGCCGACGAGCTGACCATCTATCCCGGCTCCGACATCCGCCCCCAGGACGGCGACTACGCGCTCGCCTTCGCGCTGCCGATGGGCACGCCCGGCCTGCGCTTCATCTGCCGTGACAGCTACTCCAAGCAGCGCTCGACGTTCGACTACCCGCTGTCGTCGCGGTTCGACGAGATGGACGCCGTCGTCATCTTCGACAACGTCGAGGTGCCGAAGGACCGGCTGTTCCTGTGCGGTGATACCGAGGCCTACTCGGAGGTGATCACCGACACCGGCTGGCGCGGCCACATCATGCACCAGGCCTTCACCCGCGCCTACGTGAAGCTGTCGTTCGCGCTCGGGCTCGGCCACATGCTGGCCAACACCACCGGCGTCGTGCGCTTCGACCACATCCAGGAGAAGCTGGGCCAGATCTGGAACATGGCCGAGCTGACCCGCTCCGGCCTGATCTCGGCCGAGGCCGGCTCGCACCTGGACGAGGGCGGCGTCTGGTATCCGGACGACCGCCCCTTCCTGGCGCTGCGCGGGGAGATGCCCAAGTGGCTGCCCTACGTGAACGAGCTGCTGCAGCTGATCGGCGGCGGCGGCTTCATGGCCACGCCGTCGCGGGCCGACATGGACGGCCCGCTGGCCGACGAGATCGCGAAGTACTACCAGGCGGCGGGCGCCGACGCCGAGCGCCGCATCCGCCTGTTCCGCCTGGCCTGGGACTACATCGGCAGCGACCTGGGCGGCCGCGGCGAGCTCTACGAGCGCTTCTACCTGTCCGACTCCTACCGCATGACGGCGCTGGCCTACAAGATCGCCGACAAGGCGTTCCCCGAGTCGCTGGTCGAGCAGTTCCTCCAGGAGCCCTCGTGATCGTGCGCGTCGCCCGCTTCGAGGCGGGCCGTGGCGACCTCGGCCTCGACCGCTCCGAGTGGGTGATCGAGGCGCTGCGCGGCGTGGAGGGCGTGACCGCGCTCTACCACTGCCTGGCCGAGGACGGCTCCGCGGTGTCCGTCACCGTGTTCCGGGACGCCGACGCCGCGGACGAGGCGATGGCGAAGATCGAGGAGGCGCGGGAGCGGCTCGGCATCGAGGTGTCGCCGGCCGACGACGCGATCATGTACGAGGTGGTCGGCTCCCTGGAGCGCCCATGAGCACGGGCCCGCACGGATACTCGCTGCCGCTCTCGCCGGGAGGCGGCGCTTCCATCATCCCCTCGCCGCCATGGCACTACGTCGGCGATTTCCTGGTGATCGAGTTCTGGGCCGAACCGGCCGCGGTCGCCGCCGTGCTGCCGCCGCGGCTGTCCCCCTTCACCGACGACCCCGGTCGCTGTGCCGCCCTGTTCGTCGACTGGCAGTCCTGCTCCGACTCAGGCGAGGAGCTGCTCGACCCGGTGCGCGGCCAGTACAAGGAGTTCTTCATCGTCGCCAACGCGATGCTGGGCGACGAGCACGTCACCACCTGCCCCTACATCTGGGTGGACCGCGACTTCGCCCTGATCCGGGGCTGGATCCAGGGCTTCCCCAAGAAGCTGGGCGAGGTGCACATGACCCGCAGCTTCGGGCTCGACACCCGGGCCGAGGGCCGCACCTTCGCCGGCACGCTCACCGCCAACGGCAGGCTGCTGGCCGAGGGCACCGTCACGCCCGACCGGCTGAGCGAGGCCGGCCCCACCCACAACGATCCGCCCCTGGTCAACCACCGCCACTTCCCGCGCCTGGCGGCGGGCCGATGGGACGACCCGGCGGTCGATGAGCTGGTGCGGGCCCGCTCCAGCGACCGCTCCGCCTCCCAGATCCATGAGGGAGCGGCGACGCTGGCGCTGTACCCCGCGCCCGGCGAGGAGCACGACGCTCTGGCCCCGGTGCGCATCGGGAAGGGCTTCCGGTTCCAGTTCGCCTACACCGTCGACGACCTCGAGACGATCCCGGAATGAGCCCGGCGGCGCTGGTCACCGGTGGCGGCACGGGCATCGGGGCGGCCGTCGCGCGGCGCCTTGCCGCCGACGGCTACGGCGTGGTCGTGGCCGGCCGCCGGCTGGATCCGCTGGCGGAGGTGGCGGCCGAGATCGGCGGCATCGCGGTGGCCGGCGACTGCGGCGAGCCGGCCGGCGCCGAGACCGCCGTCCGCACGGCCGTGGAGCAGCTGGGCGGCCTCGACGCGCTGGTCTACTGCGCGGGCGTGTCGCACTCCGGCAGCGTGGTCGACCAGACCCCGGACGGCTGGGACGCCGTGCTCCGCACAAACCTCACCGGCGCCTTCCTGACCGCCCGCGCCGCCCTCCCCCACCTCGAGCAGCGCGGCGGCTCGGTCGTCGCCGTCTCGTCGCTGGCCGGGCTGCGGGCGGGTCCCGACTCGTCGGCGTACTGCACATCAAAAGCCGGCCTGAACATGCTCGTGCAGTCGATCGCGGTCGACTTCGGCCCCCGCGGCGTGCGCGCCAACGCGGTCTGCCCGGGCTGGATCCGCACCCCCATGGCCGACGGCGCGATGGACGAGCTGGCCGCCGTCCACGGCACCGACCGCGAGGGCGCCTACCGGCTGGCGCACGCCCACATGCCCATCCCCCGCGCCGGTGAGGCCGACGAGGTGGCCGGGCTGGTGGCCTGGCTGCTCTCGCCCGCGGCCGCGTACGTCAACGGCACCGCGATCCCGGTCGACGGCGGCGTCAGCGTGCTCGACCTGGGTCTGATGGAGTTCCGGACGTGAGCACGGTCGCCAACATCACCGTCCCGTCCGGCCACTTCATCGGCGGCCAGCGCGTCGACGGCGACGAGACGTTCGAGGTGATCTCGCCGATCGACCAGCGGGTGATCGCCGAGGTCGCCCGCGGCGATCAGAGCGCGGTCGACCGGGCCGTGGACGCGGCCCGCGCCGCCTTCCCGGAGTGGGCGGCGCTGGGGCCGGAGGGCCGCGCCGCTCACCTGCACCGCCTGGCAGAGCTGATCGACGCCGAACATCGACCGCATCGCCACCGTCGAGTGCCTGGACATGGCGATGCTGGAGCGCTCGCTGAAGGCACGCGTGATCGCCCGCGGCGCCCGCAACTTCCGCGCCTACGCCGACCTGGCCGCGTCCTACCAGGAGCGGGTGTGGGGCTCGAACTCGACCCGGAACCGCGTGATCCGCATGCCCAGCGGCCCGGCCGCCGTGATCACGCCCTGGAACGCCCCGTTCATGTTGTCCACCTGGAAGACGGCTCCGGGACTGGCCGCCGGCTGCACCGTGATCCTGAAGCCGCCGGAATGGGCGCCGCTGTCGTGCTCGCTGCTGGCCGACCTGACGGCCGAGGCCGGATTCCCGCCCGGCGTGTTCAACGTCGTCCAGGGCATCGGCGAGGAGGCCGGCGCGGCGCTGGTCTCGAGCACCGGCGTGCGCCGCATCAGCTTCACCGGCTCGCCCGAGACCGGGCGCTCGATCGGCCTGGCCGCCGCCGCCAACATCGTGCCGTTCACCGCCGAGCTGGGCGGCAAGGGGCCGCTGATCGTGTTCGCCGACTCCGACCTGGACGCGGCCGCCGCCAAGGCCGCCGGCCAGTACGACGACGCCGGGCAGGTGTGCCTGGCCGGCACCCGCCTGCTGGTCGAGGAGTCGGTCAGGGACGCCTTCCTGGAGCGGTTCCACGCCGGCGTCGACGCCCAGGTGCTGGGCGACCCGCGCGACGACCGCACCACCATCTCGCCGCTGATCCACCCCGACCACCTGGCCCGGGTCGCGGGCTTCGTCGAGCGGGCGCGGGCAAACGGCGACACGATCGTGCGCGGCGGCAGGCAGCCGGACATGGGCGGCCTCTGGTACGAGCCGACGCTGATCGAGCCGCGGTCGAACGACTCCGAGGTGGTGCAGCGGGAGGTGTTCGGGCCGGTGCTGACGTTCCAGACCTTCCGCGACGAGCGCGAGGCGATCGAGCTGGCCAACTCCACCCGCTACGGCCTGTCGGCGATCGTCTACACCGGCACCCAGGAGCGGGCCGAGCGGGTCGGGCGAGCCGTCCGCGCCGGCACGGTCTGGGTCAACACCTTCCTGGTGCGCGACCTGACGGCGCCCTTCGGCGGGGTCGGAATCAGCGGCATCGGCCGCGAGGGCGGCGACTACGCGCTCGACTTCTACTCCGACCTGAAGACGCTGCAGATCCTGGATGGGAGCACCGCATGACCCAGACCCTGGCCGATGTCTACCTCGACAACGATGCCTTCGCGGAGCGGATCCCGCACGAGACGTTCACGCTGATGCGCCACGAGGCGCCGGTGCACTGGTACGACTGGGAGTACGGCAAGGGGTTCTGGTGCATCACCCGCTACGACGACGTGGTGGCCGTGCTGAAGGACTGGCGCACCTTCTCGTCGGAGACCGGCGCGACGGCGCTCGAGGACCTCGACCCCGACCAGATCGAGGCCCGCAAGTCGATGCTGGACACCGACCCGCCCAAGCACTCGAGCCTGCGCGCGATCGTGAACAAGGGCTTCACGCCGCGGGCGGTGGCCGCCTACGAGCAGCTGCTGCGCGACCTCACGCGCCAGATCCTGGACGAGTCGCTGCCCCGAGGCGAGTTCGACTTCGTCGAGGAGGTCGCCAAGCAGCTGCCGATCCAGGTGCTGTGCCGGATCCTGGGGGTGCCGCTGTCCGACGACGAGCGGCTGATCGCCTGGGGCGACAAGATGATCGGAAACACCGATCCCGACCTGGGCGGCCTGCACCCGGCCAGCCCGGAGAGCGCACAGTACCGCCTCTACCCGTTCCGCAGCCCGTACGCCATGGAGCTCTACAACTACGGCCACGAGATCGCCCGTGAGCGGCGCGAGCAACCCACCGACGACCTGGTCTCGAAGCTGGTGATGTGGGAGGACGAGGACGGCAACCGGCTGACCGAGCAGGAGTTCGACACCATGTTCCTGCTGCTGGTGGTGGCCGGCAACGAGACCACGCGCCAGTCGATCGCCCACGGCATGCAGGCGCTGATGGACAACCCGGACGCGATGCAGCGGCTCAAGGAGCAGCCCGAGCTGATGGGCACCGCCACCGACGAGATCATGCGCTACAGCTCGCCCGTGATCCACTTCCGCCGCACGGCCACGGCCGACACCGAGCTGCACGGCGTCCGCATCCGCGAGGGCGACAAGGTGGTCACCTGGCTGGTGTCGGCCAACTACGACGAGCAGCAGTTCCCCGACCCGCTGCGGTTCGACATCACCCGCAAGCCCAACAACCACGTCACCTTCGGCCGCGGCGGCCCCCACTTCTGCCTGGGCGCCCACCTGGCCAAGCTGGAGACCCGGATCATGTTCGAGGAGCTGCTGCCGCGCGTCACCGCGGTCGAGCCGACCGCGCCCGCCACCCGCATGCACTCGAACTTCACCAACGCCTACAAGACCATGCCGGTACGGGTCACGCCGGCGTGAAACACTGCAATTCCACCTCTCGGAAAGGGCGGTAGATGGCCGAAACGCTCGATCAGCTGATCAAGGACGGCGTCACCACGGTGCGCCTCAGCTATCCCGACCTGCACGGGATCGCGCGCGGCAAGGAGTTCCCGGCGTCGTTCTTCGACCACCTGCTCGCGGACGGCGCTGGGTACTGCGAGGCGATCATGACGGTCGACCTCCGCCACAACGTCGTGTCGGGGTTCGAGCACGGCTTCCAGGACATCATCGCCCGGCCGGATCCGGCGACGCTCCGCCGTGTCCCGTGGGATCCCGAGGTGGCGGTCTACATCGCCGACCTCGAGCGGATGGACGGCTCGCCCTACGGGGTCGACTCGCGCGGGGTGCTGAAGCGCGCGATCGCCGGATTCGCCGACCGCGGGCTGGTACCGATTCTCGGCCCCGAGCTCGAGTTCTATCTGTGCGAGCCGGACGCGGCCGCACCCAACGGCTACCGGCGCTACGTCGACAACGACAGCCACGTCTACACGGTCGGAGCGGTGGCCGATCCCCGCGGGATCCTGCGCAAGATGCTGCATGCATTCGCCGACATGCGGCTGGGCGCCTACGCCGCGAACCACGAGTACGGGCGCGCCCAGTACGAGATCAACCTGCGACATTCCGACGCGCTTGACGCCGCCGACCGGGCATTCCTGTTCAAGGACGCCGTCAAGGAGATGGCGGCGATGGAGGGCCTTCTGGCGACGTTCGTCGGCAAGCCGTGGAACGACGACGAGGGGTCGGGGTTCCATCTGCACATCTCACTCGCCGACGAATCGGGAGCCAACCTGTTGAACGGGGACGGCCCCGAGGGCCTCTCGAGCCTGGCACATCACGCCGTTGCCGGCCTGCTCGAGCACGGCCGATCACTGATGGCGTTCATGAATCCGACGACGAACGCCTATCGCCGCATCCAGGAGGAGGGACAGGTTCCGACACTCGTCAGCTGGGGGCACGACAACCGACTGTGCGAGGTGCGCATCCCCCGTGAACGGGGAGCCGCGACCCGGATCGAGATGCGCGTCGCCGACGGGGCCGCCAACCCCTACCTCGCCTCCGCGGCGGCGCTGTTCGCGGCGCTCGACGGGATCGAGCGGGAGCTCGATCCGCCGCCTCCGCTCACTGGGCTCGTCTACGAGGATCCCAACGCCGCGAACTCCCCTCCGTTGCCGCGTTCGTTCGAGGCGGCACTGGAAGCCCTCGACAACGACGAGTATCTCCGGCGTGTGATGGGCGAGGAGCTCGTCTCGACGTTCCTGGAGATCAAACAGTACGAGCTCAACCGCGCTCGGCTGTGGACGACCGACTGGGAGTTCGCGGAGTACACGCACCACCTATGAGCTCGATCGAGACGTTCGCCGGGTCGATCACGGTCGCGGATCTGGAACGGGATCCGTTCCCGATCTACCGGCGGCTGCGCGACGAGGCGCCGGTCTGCCACGTGCCTGCCGTCGAGCTGACCCTGGTCACGCGCTGGGAGGACGTCCACCACGTGGCGCGCCACCCGGAGCTGTTCACCGCCGACGTCGGCTCCTCTCCCCTGACCCGCACGCTGGGGCAGAACATGCTGACCGTGGACGGCGCCGAGCAGCGCCGGATCCGGGCCACCATCGACCCGGCGATGCGGCCGCGCGTGGTGGCGGGCTACGCAGCGGCCGTGATCGAGCCGATCGCGGAGCGACACCTGGCTGCGATCGAGCCAGCCGGCGGCGGCGAGCTGATGGCGACCTACTGCGAGCCGGTCTCCGTGCTGGCGCTGGGCTCGGTGATGGGCCTCGGCGACGCCGACGCGGACACGCTGCGGCGCTGGTTCGGAGCGCTGGCGCTGGGCGGCTCCAACTTCGAGTCCGATCCCGACAAACAGGCGATCGCCGACGCCGCGAGCGCGGAGGTCGACGATCGCGTGCTGCCGCTGCTCGACCGGCTGGAGCAGGAGCCGGACGGAAGCGTGCTGTCGGACATGCTGCACACCCAGCCGCCGGACGGCGAGCGGCTGTCGAAGGCCGAGGTGCTGGCCAACCTGAAGCTGATCCTGCTGGGCGGCATGCAGGAGCCGGGGCACGCGCTCGGCATCGCGCTGTGGGCGCTGCTGCAGCATCCCGAGGCGCTGGCCGAGGTACGGGCGCACCCGGAGCTGCTCGACGGCGCGGTCGAGGAGGCGCTTCGCTGGCACTCGCCGGTGGGCACCCAGACGCGCCAGGTGACCGAGCGCACCGAGGTCGCGGGCGTGGCGCTTCGGCCGGGCACGGTGATCGCCGCGGTGCTGGCGTCGGCCAACCAGGACGAGCGCCACTGGCAGCAGCCGCAGCGGTTCGACATCCACCGCACCGGCGCGCACGCGGCGTTCGGCCTGGGGGCGCACCACTGCGCGGGCGCGTCGCTGGCCCGCCACGAGGTGCGCCTGCCGCTGCGGCTGCTGCTGGAGCGGCTGCCGCGCCTGCGGCTGGACACGGAGCACCCGGTGGAGCTGTCGGGCTGGGAGTTCCGGGCGCCGCTGGCGCTGCACGCGAGATGGGACTGAGGTGACCCATGGCTGACTGGACGACCGTGGCGGCGGCCGACGACCTGCCCGAGGGCGAGATGCTCGAGGCCGACAACCGCGGCGAGCCGGTGGTGGTGGCCCGCAGCGGCGGGAGCCTCTACGCGTTCGAAGGCTGGTGCACGCACGAGGAGTGCCCGCTGGCGGAGGGCACGCTCACCGACCAGCAGCTCGAGTGCTACTGCCACGGCGCCGTCTTCAACATCCGCACCGGCGAGGCCCTGGTGGGCCCCGCGGTGGCCTCGCTCGAGACCTACCCGGTGCGCGAGCAGGACGGCGAGATCCAGGTCGAGATGTGACGCCGGCCGCGGGCACCGAAGATCCGCTCCGGCACCTGTCCCCGCTCGAGCGCGACTGCCTGCTCCGCTACTGCGCGCTTCTGCGCGAGCGCCTGGGCGGCTCGCTGCTGCGCCTGGTGCTGTTCGGGTCGGCCGCCCGCGGCGACATGTGGGACGCGGGCTCGCCGATGCACTCCGACATCGACCTGCTGGTGGTGACCGCCGAGGCGCTCCCGCCCGAGACGGCCGAGCAGCTGGTGAACGAGACCTATCCGCTGTACCTGGAGTGCGGGCGCCAGATCGGGCCGCAGTTCCGCAGCGCCGGCGAGCTGTCGCAGCCTCGGGGCGAGCGGGCCGCGGTCTTCGCGGAGAACCTGGCGCGGGACGGGGTCGACCTGGCCGTCTGAAGCGGCCGGCGCTCAGGCGGCGCGGCGGCGGCCGTGCTGCTTGACGCTGTACATCGCCACATCGGCGACGCGGATCAGGTCGTCGCCGGAGCCGGCGTCGCGCGGGAACAGCGCCAGGCCGATGCTGCCGGACACCTCGAGGTCGGCCCCGTCGACGTTGACCGGGGTCAGCAGCTGCTGGTAGACGCGGTTGCAGAGCGCGTCCAGCTGCGCCTGGTCGGCCGCGGGCAGGCAGACCAGCATCAGGAACTCGTCGCCGCCCAGCCGTGCGACCACGTCGCCGTCGCGCGAGATCATCGACAGGCGATCGCCGACCGCGCGCAGCAGCGAGTCACCGGCGGCGTGCCCGTGGGCGTCGTTGACCTGCTTGAACCCGTCCAGGTCGATGAACAGCACGGCCACGCAGGAGCCGTCGCGGCCCGCACGGGCCAGCGCGACCTCCAGATGCTCCTGGAACCGCGCGCGGTTCGGCAGTCCGGTCAGGTGGTCGTGGTAGGCGAGGTGCGCCAGACGGGCGTGTGCCTCGGCCAGCTCCCGCTCGACGCGGTGGCGGTCGGTGATGTCGGTAACGATGCCGTCCACCAGGCGCCTGCCGTCGACCACCGGCCTGGGGATGCAGCGCTCCCAGACCCAGCGGGTGACGCCGTCGAATCCGACCAGCCGGTACACCATCTCGGTCGGATCGCCGCTCTGCAGCGGCGCGAACGCGGCCTGGTAGGTGGCGCGGTCGTCGGGGTGGATGCAGGCCTCCCAGGCGGCCTCCTTGTCCATCCCCTCCGGCACGCCGCCCAGCAGGCTCTCCAGGGCCTGGCCGATCCAGACCTGGCACTCGTACTCGAAGTCGTCGCGCAGCACCATCTCGTACATGTGCAGGCCGGCGGTGGCCGCCACGCGCCGAAGCAGCGCGGCCACGGCCGCGTCCTGGTCTGAGGGATGGTTCGGAGCCATGTCTTTGCTCAAGGGTCTGGGGATTGCATCGGCTGAATCGGCCCCCGTCATGAGCCGCGCTACAGGTCAGCGGCGGTCGAGCGCCATCGCCGCCGCGTAGGCGGCCCGGACATCGCGCTCCGTCCAGGTGCGCGGGTTGACGGTCAGGCAGTAGTCGGCGAGCGAGAGCTCCACCAGGCGGTCGATGTGTCCCTCGCCGGACGCCGGCCTCGCGCAGTGTGGGCAGCCCGATCGCGGCCAGCAACCGGCGCACCGCACGCACCGCCCGCAAACCGTCGCCGCTGCCGTCGTCCGGCTCGCCCAGCGCATCCGCAACCCGCTCCAGCCGGCCGGCGCAGGCAGGACGGTTCACCTCCAGCGTCTCGGCCAGCACCAAGCCGACCGTGAGGCCGTGCGGCAGGCCCAGGGTCGATCCGATCGCGTGGCCGAGTGCGTGGTCGGCGCCGGAGTCGGACAGGTTCATCGCCAGGCCGGCCATCAGGCTGCCCAGGCTCAGCTCGGTGCGGGCGTCGACGTCCGAGCCGTCGGCCACCGATCGCTCCAACCCGGCCGCGACGTGGCGGCAGGCCTCCAGGCCGACGGCCAGGGACATCGGGTTGCCGTTCGAGACGATCGCGCCGCCGATCGCCTGGGCGAGCGCGTCGGCACCGGTGTAGGCGGTTGGCTCGGGCGGCAGACCCAGGGTCAGCAGCGGGTCGACCAGCGCGTCCTGGGCACGCATCAGCGGATGTGCCACCCCCAGCTTGCGCCCCTGCTCGGGGTCGACCACCACCGACCCGCCAGACACCTCGCTGCCGGTCCCCGACGTGGTTGGCACCGCGATCAGGTCGACGGTCGGGACAGCGACGTCCGCCTGGCCCTCCAGGAAGTCCTCGATCGGCCGGCCCTGGCCGGCCACGAGCCTCGCCGCCTTGGCCAGGTCGATGGCCGAGCCGCCGCCCACCGCCACCAGCACCTCCGGCCGCTCGGCCGCGACGCGTGCGGCGGCGTCGGCGACGAGCGCCGGCGTCGGCTCGCCGGGCTGTTTCTCGTACAGCGGCAGGCCCGCCACCGCCGCCGCGACGGCGTCGATCGCGAGCACCGGCGGCTCGGACACCACCAGCGCGCGGCGGCCGCCGATCACCTCGGCCAGCGCGGCGAGGACGCCCGGGCCGAACCTGATGCGCACAGGCAGCTGGGCGTGGAAGGGCTCGATCACCGCGCGAGCCTATCGTGCCGCGTGGTGTTGAGACGTGCTGTACCGACTCACCCATGTGGGGGAGATGGGGTCGCAGCATTTCGGCAGATAACTACAACCATGTGGCCCTGGCCGACACGCCAATACCGACCACTATCCGGTCTCGGTGTCATCTCGCTGTGCGTCACCCTGCTCTACATGGTCTACGCCACGCACGGCCATAGCCAACCCCAGCCGACCGACCCGCTGGCTGTCAGCGGCGCCGTCGAGTCGCAGCTCAGCGGAGCCCAGACCGTCGCCTACGCGCCAGCAGGCAACGCAACCGGCGTCATCCAGCAGGCAATGTGCCAGGCCGACCCGGCTGTCACGACGGAACTCACCTGCACCATCCTCTTCAACGATCAGACCGGCGCCTACACGATCACCGTGATCACCGACACGCAAGGCGACTGGCACCAGCTCTGCGAACCCGGCGACCAGCAGGCAGGGCAGCTGTGTCGCGAAACGGCGACACCATAAACGCCTGATCGCCGGCCGCTACCCGATCCAGCCCTCGCCTTGACATTGTTGTGAGTGACTGCTAACTTAGTTCGTATGG
Organism: uncultured Actinomycetes bacterium; assembly: GCA_963797565.1. Classification (GTDB taxonomy): domain Bacteria; phylum Actinomycetota; class Thermoleophilia; order Gaiellales; family JAICJC01; genus JAICYJ01. The sequence goes on from CAWCPM010000009.1 coordinate 53,331, forward strand.
CCGCCACCACCACCCGTCAGACCGCCGACCAGCGCCGCGACACCGTGCTCGAAGCGGCCATGATCGAGTTCGGCTTGAAGGGCCTGCACGGCGCCTCCACCGACGACATCGCCCGGCGCGCCGGTATCTCCCAGCCCTACCTGTTCCGGCTGTTCCGGACCAAGCGGGAGCTGTTTCTGGCGTCGGTTGAAGGCTGCTTCCGGCGTACCGAGCAGACGTTCCGCGACGCCGTCACCGGCGATACGCCCGAGCAGCGGCTGCAGAGCATGGGCATCGCCTACTGCGAGCTCCTGGCCGACCGGCCCAAGCTGATGATGCAGATGCAGGCCTACGCCGCCTGCGACGACCCGGACGTGCGCGACACCGTGCGCCGGTGCTACGAGCACCTCCACCGCGAGGTCACGGACATGGCCGGCGCCGACGCGGAGCAGATCCGAGCCTGGTTTTCGACCGGCATGTTCCTGAACGTGATGGCAGCGATGGACGCGCCGTCCGTCAAGGGCGCCTGGATGAAGGAGCTGATGGGCGACCTGATGCTCGAGAAGCTGAAGCATTGATGAGTGATTCCGCCCTTTTTATTTAGCAAAGTTTGTGAGTGAGTAACCACTACATTCGAAGGAGGAACCGGAAATGACATCTCGCACACGCACCCTCTGGACGTTCGCCATCACCTCGGCGGCGCTGTTCATGGTCGTGCTCGACAACCTGGTCGTGACCACGGCGCTGCCCACCATCCAGCGCAGCCTGGGCGCGTCCATTCAGGAGCTGGAGTGGACGGTCAACGCCTACACCCTCACCTTCGCGGTGCTGCTGCTGACCGGCGCAGCACTGGGTGACCGGTTCGGCCGCCGCCGCATGTTCGTGATCGGCCTGGCGGTGTTCACGGCATCGTCGGCCGCCGCAGCCCTGGCGCCCGACGTGAACTGGCTGATCGCGGCACGCGCAGCGCAGGGATTCGGCGGCGCGATGGTGCTGCCGCTGACGCTGACGCTGCTGTCGGACGCCGTCCCGGTCGAGCGCCGCGGCCTGGCGCTGGGATTCTGGTCGGCGATCAGCGGGCTGGGCGTGGCCATCGGGCCGCTGGTCGGCGGCGCGGTGGTCGAGGGCATCTCGTGGCAGTGGATCTTCTGGCTGAACGTCCCCATCGGGCTGGCCGTGCTGCCGTTCGCGGCGACACGGCTGCGCGAGAGCCACGGCCCCGATCGCTCCCTGGACATCCCCGGGCTGGCACTGGTCAGCAGCGGGCTGTTCGGGATCGTCTGGGGGCTGGTGCGCGGCAATAGCCTGGGCTGGACTGATCCCCAGATCCTGGTCGCGCTGGGCGCCGGCGCCGCGCTGGTTGCGAGCTTCGTCGCCTGGGAGCTGCGCACGTCCGCCCCGATGCTGCCGATGCGCTTCTTCCGCAGCCGCGCCTTCGCGGCGTCGAACGCCGCATCGCTGCTCATGTACTTCGGCATGTTCGGCTCGATCTTCCTGCTCACCCAGTACCTGCAGCTGGTGCATGGGTACTCGCCGCTGCGAGCGGGCGTGGCCACGCTGCCCTGGACGGCGATGCCGATGCTGATCGCCCCGATCGCCGGCGCGTACGTCGACCGCATCGGCGGACGGCCGCTGATGGCAACCGGGATGGCGCTGCAGGCGGGCGCTCTCGCCTGGTTGGCGATGATCACCTCCACCAGCACCCCGTACCTGGAGATGGTGATCCCGTTCATGATGGCCGGCGTCGGAATGGCGCTCTACTTCGCCCCGTCGGCGCACGTCGTGCTGGGCTCCGTGGCCCGGCGCGACGAGGGCAAGGCCTCGGGCGCGGCGAACGCCATCCGCGAGCTGGGCGGCGTGTTCGGGGTGGCCGTGCTCGGCACCATCTTCTCGACCAGGGGCGGGTACGGCGCGCCACAGCACTTCGTCGACGGGCTGGTGCCCGCGGTGGCCGTGGGCGCCGCGGTGGTCGCCGTCGGCGCAGGGATCGCACTGGCGATTCCGCGGCGTCGTCGCGCGGCCGAGCAGGCGGCCGAGTCGGCCGAGCTGCGCGCGGCGGCCTGAGCAATCACGCGGGGGCGTGGCTGCGGCCGCGCCCCCGCCGCTCAGTCGCGGAGCAAGGCGCCCAGCGCCAGGCCGAACACCACGTGTCCGGCCACCTCGTGCACCAGCACGCGCCGGTCGCCGAACAGCTCCGGCCAGCTGCCGTCGCGCACATCGGGGTGCAGTGCGTCGAACACCAGCAGCGACGGCCACAGGCAGGCGTTCTCGATCTGGGCGGCGGCCACCGCCTGGCGGACGCCGCGCCCGCCGAGACGGTCGAACACGACGCCGAACACGGCCCCGTTCAGGACGTGCACGCCCAGCCCGACCGGCAGCCAGTACCGCTCTGGCGCCAGCATCCGCCCAACAAGCCGCGGCTCGCTGTGGGGCGAGCGCGTGAACCGGCGCAGGCCCGGCTCCACCGCGGCCCACAAGCCGGCCGCGGCGGCACCTGCAGCTGCTGCCCGGAGCGTCCGTCCCATTCCGGCATCGTACGGCCGAGACGCTAGCCTTCGTGGCATGAGCGATCAGCCGATCATGGACGACGCCGGCACGGGACCGCGCGACCCCGAGCAGCTCGAGGCCACGGCCACCACGGCGACCGCCGAGATCGCGCCCGAGACGCACATGGGCGCGGTGCACCTGACCGTCGCCGACCTGGAGCGCTCGATCCGCTACTACGAGGAGCAGATCGGCCTGGCGGTGGTCGCGCGGGACGACGGCGTGGCCACGCTCGGAACGGACGGCCGCGGCCTGCTGGTGCTGACCGAGCTGCCGGGCGCGCCGCCCTCACGCGGCCACACCGGGCTCTACCACTTCGCGCTGCTGGTGCCCGAGCGCGACGACCTGGCCCGCTGGCTGGCCCACGCCGCCCGCGACCGCGTCTCGCTGGTGGGGCTGTCTGACCACTACGTGAGCGAGGCGCTGTACCTGCGCGACCCCGACCACCACGGCATCGAGATCTACTGGGACCGCCCGCGCGAGGTCTGGCAGGACCAGGTGGGCCGTGCGCATGACCACCGAGCCGCTGGACGTGGAGAGCCTGCTGGGCGAGCTGGACGACCCGGGGTCTGAGCCCTTCGACGGGCTGCCCGGCGGCACCACCATGGGACACGTGCACCTGCAGGTGGCCGAGATCGAGTCCACCGTCGGCTTCTACCGCGACCTGCTCGGCTTCGGCCTGATGGCACAGCTGGGCGACAGCGCCGCCTTCCTGGCGGCCGGCGGCTACCACCACCACCTGGGCGCGAACACCTGGGAGAGCCGCGGCGCCTCACCGCCACCGGCCGGCACGGCCGCCCTGCGTCACGCCACGATCGTGCTGCCCGACGACGCCGCCCGCGACCGTGTGCTCGACCGCCTGGCAGCGAGCCGGCCACGCCGCCGAAACCGGCGAGCACGGCACCGCCGTGTCCGATCCGTCCGGCAACCGGCTGGTGCTCTCGACCGAGTAAGGGTCACCCGACGCCGCAACACCGTGACCGGCGCGTGACACCGGATCGTGCAACAAACCTCACGCCGCAGCGACGATCCCCCCGCCATCAGCAACGATTCGCCCCACCGGGCCGGCACGAACATCACGGCACCGGGCCGGCCACCGCGCAACCATGCGGACGCGCATCACCGGCTGGCAACGACTCGTCACGATCCCGTGCCGGACCGCCCACGGCTCCCGAGTCGGGGTTTGACACTGTTAAGAGCGCGCCGGGCGTTGCGCAGTTGAGCGGGCGGCGTCAGCCGTTGTTGCGGGCGCGTGACGGACGGCGGGAATCAGACCGTCTGGTCGCCGCGGCGGGCGCGCTCGATCGTCTCGACGATCGCCTCGGGCGGGTGGGCTCCGGCCAGCCCGTAGCGGCGGTTGAAGACGAAGAAGGGCACCGAGCTGATGCCCAGCTCGAGCGCGTCGGTCTCGTCGGTGCGGACGTCCATGACGTAGTCGTCCCCAGCAAGCATCGCGCTAACGGCCGCCGGGTCAAGCCCGCCGCGGCCCGCCGCGGCAGCCAGCGCCGCCGGGTCTCCGATCGGCTCCCCTTCGCCAAAGTACGCTGACATCAGCCGATCCTGGACGGCGTTCTGCACGCCGGCGGTGTGCGCCATGTGCAGCACGCGGTGGGCGTCGAAGGTGTTTCCGCGGCGGGCACGGGCGAAGTCGAACGTGAGACCCATCTCGGCACCCATCCGCTCCGTCTCCTCGTGCATTGCGCGTGCCTCCTCGAGGTTGATGCCGCGGCGCCGGGCCAGCTCCTCATCGGCCGATCCGGCGTCGGCGGGGAGCGTCGGATCCAGCTCGAAGCTGCGCCAGCGCAGGTCGATCAGCTCACGGTCGGGCACCCGCTCGAGCGCCTGCTCAAGGTAGCGCTTGCCCACGTAGCACCACGAGCAGACCACGTCCGACCAGATCTCGAGCGTCAGTGCGGGGGCCGGATCGGTCACGTCATCGTCAGCGCAGCGGGATGCCGTCGCCGTCGCCCTCCGCTCGGGGGCCGTTGATGCGACGGTCGCTCTCCGCGATCGACACGTCGTTGATGCTGGCTTCGCGGCGCCGCATCAGCCCGTTGTCCTCGAACTCCCAGTTCTCGTTGCCGTACGACCGCCACCAGCTGCCGCCGGCGTCGCGCCACTCGTACTGGAAGCGCACGGCGATGCGGTCGCCGGCGAACGTCCAGAGATCCTTGCGCAGCACGTAGTCGAGCTCCTTCTCCCACTTGCGCACGAGGAACGCGTGCACCTGATCGCGGCCGGACAGGAACTCGTCGCGGTTCCGCCACTGCGTGTCCTCGGTGTAGGCAAGGACGACGCGGTCGGGATCACGGGTGTTCCACGCCGCCTCGGCCGCCAGCACCTTCTTCCACGCATCCTCCTCGGTGAACGGCGGAAACGGCGGGCGCTCGACAGCTGACATGCCCGGATCATAGGCTCAGCCGATCCGAACGAACTCCGTCTCCGGATCGTGGTCGATGCCCGGGTTGCCGTCGACCACCAGATCGCAGCGAGCCCGGGTGCCGTCCTGCGCGAAGTGGGCGTCCTCCTCGGCCATCCACGCATCCCAGAGCGGCCGCGCGTCCCGGCCATCCCGCTCCAGCCCCCGTTCCAGGCGCAGCTCCGCGGGAGCATCGACCCAGATCGCGTAGGCCAGCCGGTCGGCGGCCGCACGCCGGGCGCTGGAGACGCCCTCGATCACGACCGCCGGCATGGGGCGCGCAGTCTCCCCCGACGAGAGCGGCACGATCACCTCACGCTCCAATCGCGGCCACCACTCCACACCGGGCTCTCCGGTCGCGAAGTCGTCGGTGTGCACGACCGCGGCCCCGCCCAGCGCGGCCGCCAACCGCGCCGCGAACGTGGACTTGCCGGCGCCGCCGTGGCCGTCGACCGCCACCAGTCGCACGCCGCCGGGCAGGGCGAGAATCGACTCGGCCAGCGACCGGAACGACTGCACCCGCCGCCCGCCCATGCCGGTGTCGATCACGTGCCGGAGAGGTCGGCGAAGACCGTGCTCCAGTCGCTCTTGACGCTGACCACCGTCCAGCCCTGCGCTGCCGCCTGCTCCAGGGCCTTCTCGGCGCCTGCCGTATACGCGAACTCGCGCTGATCGTCGTCGTGATCGATCAGCAGCCGCAGTGCGGGCCGCGAGCGGCCGCCGGCGTACTGCAGCATCTCGATGTCGCCGTTGGAGTTTCCCGCGGCGATCAGCGGCCGCCGGCCGATCCGGCTCCAGATCCGCACCGGCTTGATCGGGCCGTCGTCGAACACGTCCATGGCCGCCTGGTAGACGACGTTGCCGCCCTCCTCGTCCTCGAGGTAGCGCAGGCCGGTGGCGCTGCCGACCACGCGCTCGGCCGGAATGCCGTAGATGGCCTCGGTCACCGGCCGCATGAAGTCGCGGTCGCCGCCTGAGGCGATGTAGGTCGCGAACCCGTTCGCCTCCAGGTGGCCGAGCAGCTCAACCATCGGCAGGTACCCGGTGTCGCGGAAGCTGCGGCCGAGCGTCGGGTGCTGCTCGTCGTGCAGGAACGCATGGGCGGCATCGGCGTACTCGTCGACGGTCATCCCGTCGAACGCCTGCAGCATGCCGCCGAACAGCACCTTCACGCCGCTGTCGTCGCCGTGATAGTGCCTGGTCACGACGTCCCCCAGCCAGGCGTAGTCCCGCTCGTAGGCGGCCTTCCAGGGCTGCTCCTCCCGCAGCTCGGCGTCGGCCTCGGCCATGCCCCCAAGCCGCTTGAGAACGAAACCCAGCTCGACCGGCATCGGCTTCTCACACCAGAGCGTGCCGTCGTTGTCGAATACAGCAACACGCTCAGCGCGAGGCACGAAGTCGCCTCCGCCCTCGGCGGTGACGCGTTCGACGAAGTCGAGGATGGCGCGCTTGGCGGCGCCGTCGTTCCAGGATGGCATGGGGAGGCTCATCGTTCGCTCCGGGTTCTACCAGAAGCACGTCCCCGCTAGGATCGACGCGCCGATGCCGGGAAAGATGCATGCCGACGAGGTGGATACCGACCCATCGCTGGTGCGCCGGCTGCTGGCCGACCAGCTCCCGCAATGGGCGGATCTGCCTATCGAGCCGGTCGAATCATCCGGTACGGACAACGCCATCTACCGGCTGGGCGAGCACATGGCCGCGCGTCTGCCCCGCGTCCCCGGCGGCACCGCGACCATCGACAAGGAGCTGCGCTGGCTGCCGAAGCTGGCACCGCTGCTGCCCGTCGCGATCTCCCAGCCGCTCGCGAAGGGCTCGCCCGGGCAGGGCTATCCGTGGCACTGGTCGGTGCACCGGTGGCTGGACGGCGAGAGCGTGAACGTCGAGCGGATGGCCGATCCCGTCGGCCTGGCGCAGGACCTGGGCGGCTTCGTGGCCGCGCTGCGTCGGATCGATACTGCGGGCGGGCCGATCGCCGGCCGGGACGGGTCGCGGGGCGCGCCGCTGGCCCAGCGCGACGCCGCAACCAGGGAGGCGATCGTCGCGCTCGACGGCGTCGTCGACAGCCCCGCCGTCACCGCCGCCTGGGAAGCGGCCGTGCAGGCTCCGACCTGGCAGCATCCCGGCGTCTGGATCCACGGCGATCTGCTGTCGGGCAACGTGCTGGTCGACGGCAGCGGCCGGCTGAGCGCGGTGATCGACTTCGGATGCATGGTCGTGGGCGATCCGGCCTGCGACGTGATGGCCGCCTGGACGCTGTTCTCGTCCGAGGGCCGGGAGGCGTTCCGGTCAGCCCTCGTGGTCGATGACGCCACCTGGGCGCGGGGTCGCGGCTGGGCGCTCTCTTTCGCCCTGATCGCCCTGCCCTACTACATGCACACCAACCCCGTGTTCGTGCGCGATGCCCGGCACGTGATCCGCGAGGTGCTGGCCGACCAGGCGTAGGGATATCCCTCACGCGGACGCCGTGCCTCGCCACCTACCGTGGCGGCACCATCGATGTCGGCGACGAGGAGGTGCGTGATGATCATGGAGCTCGGACTGGTGCTGATCGTGGCCTTTGCCATGACCTTTCGCTCGATGCAGCGGCAGGCTGCGGCCACATCCGGGGAAGCGGGCACGGTGGCTGCAGGCACCGGCGGCGAAACGCCGTCGGCGGGAGCGAGGACGGCTGCGATCGCCTCGCTGGCCTGCGCCCTGCTACTGCCCGCGTCGCTGCTGCTCCCGTCGATCCCGTTGCACCTCGAGCTGCAGGCGCCGTTCGTGGGGATCATCCTGGGCGTCCTTGCGATCGTCCGCCTCGGCAACCGGTTCACGTCTCGGTGGCAGACGGTCGCGTGGCTGGGCGTCGGGCTCAGCGTCACCTGCATCCTGCTCGTCTTCGCCGCCTTCGCGCTGATGCTCTCCGAGTAGCGCCGAGACGGCCGTGACCCGGCGCATGTCGCCGCGACTGCGTCGCGGATAGGCTGCGCGCGAGGTGAACCGACTCCTCTACCCGCTGGTGTTCGTGGCAGGTGCAGGCACGATGGCGACCGAGATGTGCGCCTCACGGCTGCTCGCGCCCTTCTTCGGGGCATCGATCCTGATCTGGGCGAACATCATCGGCCTGATCCTGATCTACCTGTCGATCGGGTACTTCTGGGGCGGCCGGCTGGCCGACCGCCATCCCAGCCTTTCGTACATGTGCCGGCTGATCATGTGCGCGGCGATTGCGATAGCCGTGATCCCGTTCGTGTCCGAGCCGCTGCTCTCGCGGGCCGTGGGCGCGTTTGCCGCGGCGTCGGTGGGGGCCTTCCTGGGCTCCTTCTTCGCCTCGATGGCCCTGTTCTCGGTACCGATCACGCTGCTCGGGATGGTCTCGCCGTTCGCGGTGCGGCTGGCGGTCGACTCGGTCGAGCGCGCGGGCGAGATCGCCGGGCGCCTGTACGCGCTGTCCACCGCCGGGTCGATCCTGGGCACGTTCCTGCCGGTGGTGGTGCTGATCCCGCTGATCGGCACCCGCCGCACCATGCTGGCCACGGCCGCCGTGCTGGCGCTGGCGGCGACGCCGGCGCTTGGCCGGCGGTACGTGCTGGCCCCGGCCGCGGTCGTGGTGCTGGCTCTGGTGCCGCCGGGCCTGGTCAAGCCCGGGGCGGGCGTGATCTGGGAGGGCGAGTCGGCATACCAGTTCATCCAGGTGCAGGCGACCGCGGATGGCGGGCGCGTGCTGCACCTGAACGAGGGCTGGGCCGAGCACTCGGTCTGGCACCGGCACCGCGTGCTCACGGGCGGATACTGGGACCAGTTCCTGCTCGCCCCCGTCATGCACGGCCCCGGGTTCAGGTCGCTGGCGATGATCGGGTACGCCGGCGGCACCGTCGGCCGCGCCTACGGCAGCTACTGGCCCGCGGTGAACGTGCTCGGCATCGAGCTCGACCCCGAGGTCACCGCCATCGGGCGCCGCTACTTCGGTCTGGCGTCGAACCCGCGGGTGCGGGTGGCGACGGCCGACGGCCGCCCCTACCTGGCCGCCCACGCCGCTCGGTACGACGCAATCTTCCTGGACGCGTTCCGCCAGCCCTACATCCCGTTCTACCTGACCACCCAGGAGTTCTGGAAGCTGGCGCTTGAGCGGCTGCAGCCGGGCGGGATGGTGATGGCCAACGTCGGCACGATCCCCGGCGACGAGCGCCTGCCCAGCGCGATCGCGGGCACCATGGCCACGGTCTTTCCCCGGGTCTACCGCTGGCGGGTGGGTGGCTTCAACGAGATCGTGGCGGGGTTCACGGGGCCGGTCTCGGCCTCCCAGCTGCGCTCGCGCCTGGCCGCTGCGGTGCCCGCGCTCGACCCCGCTGCCGACCTGGCCGAGGGGCTGCAACCGCAGCCGCCATCGGACGATCCGCTGACCGATGACCGGGCGCCCGTGGAGTGGCTGACCGACCAGCTGATCGTGCGCTACGCAGACGGCGGCTGAGCGAGATCAAAGCGCAGCGGCGTCAGCGCGGCGCGATCCGCAACTCCCCGCCGGGGCGCGCGCCGTGCGTCGATCTCGTACCGCCAGGCCAGCGTGCGACCCTCGACGGCCGGCGGCAGCCCGACCGGGATGTCGAAGCTGCACGGATACCAGCGCCGGTCGATGCCCAGCTCGACCGTGGCCTCCTCCTGCCACAGCGACCGGCTGCGCCACAACGGCGGGTGCCGGCGGTTGCGGACCCGCAGGTTCGTACGCCACGCCTCCTCGAAGCGGGCCACGACCACGACCTTACCCTCGTCGAGCCCCTCCTCGGCGTGCACGCGACACTGGATGTGACCACCGCCCTGCAGCCGCACGTCGGACAGCTCCAGGTGAAACCGGCGCCCCGGGTGCGACGCGATCACACGGTCGATGTGGGCGCTCTGGTGGATCGCCTGCTCACCGCCTGAGATCATCAGGGGCACGGCCCCATGCCGGCGGTTGCGGCGCGAGCCGCTCAGGGCACGGGCCGCGTAACCGAGCCCCGTCCGCTCACCCGACCACCCCGGCGGCAGCCACTCCGGCAGCGGCAGTTCGAACTCCGCGCGGCCGTCGACCGGCGCCACCTCGCAGTCGCTGACGCCGAACGAGAGCGTGGCCGAGGGAGAGCGCTCGAGCCGCACGACCGTGATGGTGACGGGTTCGTCGGCGCCCAGCACCTCGCCGCCGATCGAGCCACCCGCCGACCACTCATGACTGGCCAGGACAAACTGCAGCTCCTGGCCGGTGCTCCGGCGAGATAGAAGCCCCACCACACACCTCCACGCGACGCGCCTGGCCCGATCCTTCGGGGTTCAGGCGTACTCTACCCGCGCCGCGGTGGGCGGTCTGGGGCGCGGCTGACCGATGATCACTCCTCGTCCGGGCGGTTCTGCACGTACTGGTAGCCGAACCGCCCCTTGACGCAGAGGTTGCCGCGCGTGATCCCGTGGTCGAGCGGCGAGGTGACCTTCACGATCGAGTTGTCCTGCACGTGCAGCTCCAGGCTGCAGCCGACGCCGCAGTAGGAGCAGATCGTCTCGGTCACGGTCTGCTCGCTCTCGTCCCAGGTGCCGTCCTCGCGCATGTCGTGCTCGCTCTTGAACATCAGCGCGCCGGTCGGGCAGACGGCGATGCAGTTGCCGCAGTAGACGCACGCCGAGTCGGGCAGCGGGGCCGCGTACTCCGTCGAGATGCGCGCGTCGAACCCGCGCCCGGCCACCGCGATCGCGAAGGTGTTCTGCCAGTCCGTGCCGCAGCCCTCGACGCACTTGTAGCAGAGGATGCACTTCGCGTAGTCGCGGATGTAGCTCTCGTTGTCCACCTTCACAGGCTGGGCGACCGTCGCGGCCGTCTGGCCGTCGCCGGCGTGGTGGTGCCCGGCCTGGGCGCGGTCGCGCGCGCCCTCCGGGGCGGGCGGCGCCGGCGGGCCGTACCGCTCGGGCCTGGCCTCGTACTCGTCCATCCAGCCGTCCACGTTCGGCGCCGTCGTCAGGTCGACGCTGGATCCGAGGAACTCGAGCACCATCTTGCGGCTGTGGCGGACGCGCTCGCTGTCGGTCTTGACCACCATGCCGTCCTCGGCCTTGCGGGCACAGCTCGGCACCAGCACGCGCGAGCCCTCAACCTCGACCACGCACACGCGACAGGCGTTGATCGGCGTCAGGGTGTCGCCGTAGCAGAGCGTCGGCTGGTCGCGTCCCTGCGCGCGGCAGGCGTCGAGGATGGTCGCGCCCTCGCGGACGCGGACGCTCTCGCCGTCGATCTCGAGCTCGACGGTGTGGCTGATGGTGACCGGGACGACGCTCACTCAGGCTCCCTGGGGCTCGAACACACGAAGGCTCTTGATTGCGGAATCGATGGCATTGGCGGCAGTCTGCCCGAGACCGCAGATGGACGCGTCACGCATCGCCTGCGCGATCTCGGCCAGAAGCGCGGTCTCGTCGGCCACGCTGCCGCGCGGCCGGTCGGAGGCGAGGCGCAACAGCGCCTCCTGCTGGCGGACGGTGCCGACACGGCAGGGAACGCACTGCCCACACGACTCGTCACGGAAGAAGGCGGCGATCCGAAGCAGGATCGGCACCAGATCGACGGTCTGGTCGAACACCAGCACCACGCCCGAGCCGAGCGTCGCCCCGGCGGCGCGCGTCGCCTCGAACGAGAGCTCGAGGTCAAGCATGTCCGGGCCGACGAAGCCGCCGGCCGCGCCGCCCAGCAGCACGGCCTTGAGGTCGTTGCCGTCGCGGACTCCGCCGGCCATCTCGAGCACCTCTCGCAGCGTGACGCCGAACGGCGCCTCGTACAGGCCGGGCCGCTCGACGCATCCGGCCAGGCAGAACAGCCGCGTGCCGGTGGACTGCTCGGTGCCGATCCGGGCGAACGCGGCGCCGCCGTCGTGCAGGATGCCGAGCACGTTCAGCAGGCTCTCGACGTTGTTGACGACGGTGGGCTTGGCAAACAGACCCTTGTCGACCGGGAACGGCGGCTTGCTGCGCGGCTCGCCGCGGTACCCCTCGATCGAGTTGAACAGCGCGGTCTCCTCGCCGCAGATGTACGCGCCGGCGCCCTTGCGCAGCTCGATGTCGAAGCGAAAGCCGCGGCCCATCACGTCGTCGCCGAGCAGCCCTCGAGACCGGCACTGCTCGATCGCATGCTCGAGCCGCGACCAGGCCAGCGGGTACTCGCCGCGCAGGTAGATGTAGCCGTGCTCGGCGGCGGTGGCGAACCCGGCGATCGTCAGGGCCTCGATCAGCGCGAACGGATCGCTCTCGATCACCACCCGGTCCTTGAAGGTGCCCGGCTCGGACTCGTCGGCGTTGCAGACGATGTAGTGCGGCATCGAGGGGTTGCGGCCGACGGCATCCCACTTGCGACCGGTCGGGAAGGCCGCGCCGCCGCGGCCCAGCAGCTTCGAGTCGGTCACCTCGCGGATCACCCCGGCGGGCCCCATGTCGAACGCGGTTCGCAGCGCCTCGTAGCCGCCCGCGCTGCGGTAGCTGTCCAGGCTGCCCGGATCAACGGTGCCGACGCGGTGCAGCAGCCGCAGGCCGTCACCGCCGTCACCGGTCTGCGGTGCCAGCGTCTCGGTGCGCTGCTCGCTGGTGCCGGCCAGCGCCGCCGACACGTCCGCCGCGGTGGCGTTGCTGATCGAGTGGTCGCCGGGGGTCTCCCCCGCTCTGGTGACCAGCACCGCCGGAGCCTGCTCGCACAGCCCCAGGCAGGGGCTCTCCAGCCAGATCGCCGAGCCGTTCGAGGGGCGCTCGCCGGACGGCCCGATCGTGCCCTCGAGCTCGGCGACCAGCTCGCCGCTGCCGCTGCACATGCAGGCGATGTCGGTGCAGACGTGTGCGACGACCGGCGCCCGCGGTTCCAGCGCGAACAAGGCGTAGAAGCTAGCCACGCCGTAGGCCTCGGCCGGCGGCACCGTCAGGCGGCGACAGGCGTAGCCGAGCCCAGCCTGGCTGATCCAGCCGATCCGCCCCTGCAGCGCGTGCAGCACGGGCAGCAGCAGGTGGCGCTGCGCCCTGGCGGCATGGCCGCCGTGGGCGGCGTGGCCGTCATCTCCACGCTCGCCACCCACCCAGGCCGAGGCCGGCGGCCCCAGCACGGAGTCGACCGCCGCGCGCTCTGCCTCCGTCGGCTCCTGGTTCGTGAGACGTAGGTCCATCGGCTAGCGGGCCGCCACGTTGGCACCGGCGGCGGTCTGCTGCTCGGCCGCCGGGGCGGTGAGCTTCTCCACGCGGATCGCGCTGGCCTTGAACTCGGCGGTGCCGGACTTGGGGTCGGTCGCGTCGATGGTGAGGATGTTCGTCTCGACCTCGTCCGGGAAGTGCAGGGTCATGAAGGCCAGGCCGGGCCGCAGCGACGAATCGATCCGCACCGGCGCCTCGACCGAGCCGCGGCGCGAGCTCACGCGCACGCGCTCTCCGTCGGCGACGGCCAGGCGCGCTGCGTCCTCCGGCGACAGGTCGAGCGACTCCCCGCGCCGCAGCGGTGAGCTGTAGCCGCCGCTCTGTACACCCGTGTTGTAGGAGTCCAGGCGGCGCCCGGTCGTCAGCCGGATCGGGAACTCGTCCGACAGCTCGTCCACCGGTTCCACGTTGACAACGACGTTGAACGGGGCCGGCTCACCGCTCGCCTTCGGCTCGTCCCACAGCCGAGCGTGCAGGAACAGCTCGCCCTCGTGCTGCTCGTCCCAGCAGGGCCACTGGATGCCGCCCAGCTCGGCCAGCCGCGGGTACGTCATGCCGCGGTGCATCGGCGACAGCGACCGCAGCTCGGTCCACACGTCCTCGGGGCCGTCGTAGCTCCACTCGTGGCCCATCCGCCGGGCGATCTCGACCACGATCTCGATGTCGTCGCGGGCCTGGCCGGGCGGATCGAGCGCCTTGCGCACGCGCTGCACGCGGCGCTCGCTGTTGGTGACCGTGCCCTCCGCCTCGCACCAGCTGACCGACGCGGGCAGCACGACGTCGGCCAGCTCGGCCGTGCGGGTCAGGAAGATGTCCTGGACGACCAGGTGGTCGAGGCTCTCGAGCAGGTGCAGCGTGTGGGCGGCGTCGGCCTCGGACTGCGCCGGGTTCTCGCCGACGACGTAGAGCGAGCGCAGCTCGCCGCGCTCCATCGCCTCGAACATCTGCGTCAGGTGCCAGCCGTACTTCGGCTGGATGGTCGTGTTCCAGGCCGCCTCGTAGCGAGCCCGGGCCTCGTGGTTGGACTCGACGTCCTGGAACCCCGGCAGCTTGTTGGGGATCGCGCCCATGTCGCCGCCGCCCTGCACGTTGTTCTGGCCGCGCAGCGGGTTCAGGCCCGATCCGTAGCGACCGACGTGGCCGGTCAGAAGCGCCAGGTTGATCAGCGCGAAGACGTTGTCCACCGCGTTGTGGTGCTCCGTGATGCCAAGCGTCCAGCAGATCATGGCGCGGTCGGCGCGGGCGTAGGCGAGCGCGCACTCGCGGATCGCGTCGGCGGGGATGCCGGTGTCGACGCTCGGCCCGCTCCAGCGTGTAGGGCTCGACGCTGGCGGCGTACTCCTCGAAGCCGGTGGTGGCGCGGTCGATGAACTGGCGGTTGTGCAGGCCGGCGTGGATGATCACGCGCGCCATCGCGTTTGAGAGCGCGACGTCGCTGCCCACGTCGAGGCCGAGCCAGGTGTCGGCCCACTGGGCCGAGCCGGTCCGCCGGGGATCGACGACGAACAGGCGCGCGCCGTTGTTCACGGCCTTCAGCACGCGGTGGAAGAAGATCGGATGGGTTTCACGAGCGTTCGAGCCCCACAGGAAGATCAGGTCGGTCTCCTCGACCTCCCGGTAGGAGCTGGTACCGCCCCCGGCCCCGAACACCGTCGCCAGACCGACGACGCTGGGTGCGTGTCAAGTCCGGTTGCAGCTGTCGATGTTGTTGGTGCCCATGACGACGCGCGTGAACTTCTGGGTCATGAAGTTCACCTCGTTGGTCGCCTTGGAGCAGCTGAACAGCCCGAACGCATTCGGGTTGCCGGCCGCGCGCACCGCATCGAAACCGCCGGCGGCTCGATCGAGCGCCTCGTCCCATGTGGCGGGTCGCAGCGCGCCGTTCTCGCGCACCATCGGCTGGGTCAGCCGGGTCAGCTTCTTCCGCATATCCGATCACCTCCCCTCAAAGCTCGAAAAGGCCCGGAAAACCCGCTCCGGTACGTACATGATGCCATTCTCAGCCCGAAACGGCAGTGGAGAACCGGCCACTTCCACGGGGTGGAGCGCCTCACCTCGCCTGGGGTATAACGCGAGGGGGAGATGTGAGGATGGATCCGGCCCACGAAATGGCTCACGACCACGCTCCTGCCGGCGGGCGGGAAACGTGGCGTCTGGCCGTGGCGGCGACGCTGCACTGCCTCACCGGCTGTGCCATCGGCGAGGTGCTGGGCATGGTGATCGCGACCGCGATCGGGCTCGGCAACGCGGCCTCGATCGCGCTCTCGATCGTGCTCGCATTCGCGTTCGGCTACGGGCTCACGATCCGCCCCCTGCTCGCCGTGATGAGCCTGCGGCGGGCGACGCGTCTGGCCCTGGCGTCCGACACGGTGTCGATCACCACCATGGAGATCGTCGACAACCTGTTCATCGTGGCAGTCCCGGGGGCGCTCGCCGCCGGCCTCGCGGACGGCCTGTTCTGGTGGAGCCTGGTCGTGTCGCTGGCGATCGCGTTCGTGCTCACCGTTCCGGTCAACCGCTGGCTGATCGGCCGCGGGCAGGGCCATGCCGTGATGCACGCGTATCACTAGACGGGTGATTCCCGCGCTACCGTTCCTGGTGTCGTGATCAGGTACGCAAAGATCGGATACCGGCTGGCAGGCGTGGCCGCGATCGTCGCGCCGCTGCTGCGCGAGTCCCGCACGTGGCATGCCGATCAGGGCCCTGAGGTCTCGGAGCTGCTGCGGCCGCGACCGGCCGAGACGCTGGACGCGCTCGGCTACTGGATCGACCGGCGGCGCCGCCTGCCGTTCTACCGCCGCGGCGATCGGCGCGAGGCAGAGCAGATGATCCGGGTCTGGCAGGAGCGCGCCGTGCACGATGTCCCCGCAGCGCCGCTGGAGGCGCTGACGAGCGGCCGGGTGATCGCGGTCGGCGGGCAGGTCGCCCGGTACCACGCCGGGCGCTGGCTGACGCGCCTCTCCCGCGGCGCCCTCGTCGCCGCGATGATGCTCGCGCTGCTGATCGTGCTGGCCGCGCGGCTCTAAATGATTGATCGATATCTCTCGCGCGCCTGGCCGCTGCGAGAGGTTGAGCGTGAGAAGTGGCGGGGGTGGCTACGGCTGCGAACCGTCGCCTCGCGGCGTCCTCGGTCGCGCCAATATTCCCGATATTGACGCTCCCTGCGTCCTTGCGAGACTCGATTCTCGCCGTCCAGGACACCACGGAGATATCGATCAATCATCTCGGGCGAACTAGGAGCCGGGCGCGACGGTGTACTCGGCGTCGCTGACGTGCTCGCCCCAGGTGGCCGTGTTGCCCTCCTCGTCGACCTCGAGCATCGCCAGGTGGGTCATGAAGCGATCGGGTGCCGCGCCGTGCCAGTGCTCCTCTCCCGGCTCGAAGAAGACGCGGTCGCCGGGGCGGATCGCCTCGACCGGGCCGCCGCGGCGCTGAGCCCGGCCGATGCCCTCGATCACGTAGATGGTCTGGCCGTTGGGATGCGTGTGCCAAGCCGTCCGCGCGCCGGGCGCGAAGTGGACGCTGACCGCGTGCAGGCGAGACGGCCCCGACGGGGTGGCGACGGTGTCGATGTGGACGGCACCGCTGAACCAGTCGGCCGGCCCGCTGGCGGTCTCGATGCTGTTCCTGGTCAGCTGCATGGCGTCTCCTTGGCGTCGGGATCAGGTCCGGCGTAGGAGTCTAGGCTGCCCGCCGGGTGAGTTGCTCATGCATCCGAGCGGTGCTAGCGTCGCGCACACGCGCCAAGTGGCAACCGGCGCATGGGGAGCCGAATCGGGGAGGGTGTGGGCCCTCGGTCATCAGAATGGGGACTGGCCTGGCGCGTGGCGGCGTGCGCGTGCATGGTCGTCGGGATCGGGCGGATCACCACCGCCGCTGCGGCTCCTGTGCGGTCGGCGGCGCCCTCCGCCGCGGCGGTGAGTGCGCCTGCCGGATGCAGCTTCGCGCAGGCCGGGACGGGGACGTTCGCAAGCACGCTCTGCTGGCTCGATCTCTCCGCCTACAACCCCAACTCGGCCTCGAAGCCGGCCGGCCAGCCCATGACCGTGACGCTGCCCGGCGGCTATACGATCACGTTCAACCTGCACGTATCCGGCGGACCGGTGGCGGCGACCAGTTTCCCGACGTTCACGGATGCGTTCCTGGGAAACAACGGCCACTACACCGGCGTTTCCGGGCGGCCGGCGCTGAACCAGACGACCTCCGATACCACGACCACGGCGACGCTGGACGGGATCACCGTGACCGGGCCGGGTGGCGCGCCGGAGACGGGGTATGCGTTCGTGGGCGCGGACGCGGAGTCGACGGACCGCCAAGAGTCGATAACGTGGACGGCGAACACGCCGTTGACGTTGTTGGAACCGGTTGGAAACGCATGCAACTCAGGTTCGCGGCTGACCGGAGTCGGCACGAAGACGGTCACGTGTTTCGCGACGGTATCGAACACGAAGACGGGCACGGCGATGCTGGCCGCTCAGGCGCCCAGCTCGATCGCCCAGGAGATGGTTGGTGGAGGCCATCAGGGCGTCGCCTTCGGTGTGCTCGTGTCCACCGTCCAGCTGAACAAGAAGGTGTCGAGCCGGATCGATCCTTCCGACGCGTTCGGGATCAGCATCCACTCGCTGCCGTCGAACGACCTGCTGGGCTCGGCCAACACCGGCACGACGAACACGGCTTCGACCGGCCCGATCACCGTCCTCACCAGCGACGTCGGTTCCAGCTTCACGTTCGCGGAGCAGATCACCTCCGGGCTTCCCTCGAGCTACATGGAGTCGTGGTCGTGCACCCGAAACGGCGCCTCCGATCCGGAGCTGCCGGCCGGCGACATCGGAACCTCGGCGACGGTCACGCTGGGCATCGGCGACTTCGTCGACTGCACGATCACGAACACGTCCAAGGCTGTCCGCATCGCGCTGCAGAAGGAGGCGGGGGTGCCCACCGACGTGAACGGGAACGGCCTCACCGACGCCGGAGACACGATCGCCTACACGTTCACGGTGACCAACACCGGCGTCCTGCCGCTGTCGAACATCAGCGTTTCCGACCCGACCATCGGATCGATCACATGCCCGGATCCGACCCTCGCAACCGGCGAATCGGAGACCTGCACCGCGGACACCGCGTACACGATCACCGCGGCGGACGAGGCCGCCGGATCGGTCACGAACACGGCCACCGCGAGCGGCGTGCCGCCGGGCACGACCCTCCCGACCAGCTCGCCGCCATCGTCGACGACAACGCCGACGGAGAGCCCCCGGCCGCTGGTGTCGATCATCAAGACGGGGGTCGCGTCAGGCGGGCCCGGGGGCCCGCTGCGGGCGGGTCAGACCATCTCCTACACCTATCTGGTGACGAACATCGGAAACGTCGTCCTGACCTCGGTCGCGGTGGACGATCCGACGCTCGGCTCCGTCACGTGCCCGACGCCCGCGCCACCCGGGCTCGACATCGGACAGTCGGTCACATGCACCGCCGACAGCGACTACGTCGTGACCGCCGCCGATGTCGTACGCGGGTCCGTGACCGACACCGCGACCGCGACCGGCGAGGGCGGCACCGGGGGCACCAGCCCTCCATCGGATCCGTCGACCGAGATCATCAAGACCGAGCCGCCCGCGCCCGAGGTGGCGATCAACAAGCTGGCCGTCGTATCTCCCGCGGCCGATCAGGACGCAGCCGAGCTGGGCGACACCGTCCAGTACTCCTATCTGGTCACCAACATCGGAAACGTCAACCTGACCTCGGTGGCGGTCGACGACCCGAGCATCGGCTCCGTCACCTGCCCCACGCCCGCGCCACCCGGTCTCGCGCCGGGCGATTCTGTGACCTGTACCGGCGACACGACGCACACCGTCACCCAGGACGATCTCGATGCCGGCGAGGTGACCGACACCGCCACGGCCACCGGGGTCGGAGAGGCGGGCGGCACCAGTCCCCAGTCAGACCCGGCGACCGTCACGGTTCCGACCGTGGCCGGCGACCCGCGGGTTTCGATCGTGAAGAGCGGCGACGTCTCACCCGCAACAGATCAGGGCGGCGTGCTCGTCGATGACACGATCGCCTACACCTACGTCGTGACGAACACCGGTAACGTCAGCCTCACATCGGTGGCGGTCAACGATCCCACGGCTGGCCCGATCACCTGTCCAGCGCCGTCGCCGTCACTGGCGCCGGGCGATTCGGTGACATGCACCGCCGACACGCCGCACACCGTCACCCAGGGCGACGTCGATGCCGGCCGGGTCACCGACACAGCGACCGCCACCGGAACCGGAGTCCGCGGCGGCGAGTCACCACCATCCGACCCGTCCACGGTGACGGTCCCAGCTGCGACCGTGGTCTCGGTCTCGCTGGACAAGCTCGCCGTCGTCGATCCGATCGGCGACCAGCTTGGCGCCAAGGTCGGTGACACCATCCACTACTCCTACCTGGTCACCAACACCGGCAACGTCAGCCTGACTGCGGTGACGGTGGACGATCCGACAATCGGCCCGGTCACCTGTCCCACACCGTCGCCGCCGCTGGCCCCGCTCAACTCGGTCGTCTGCACGGCTGACAACGACCACACGGTGACCACGGCAGACGTCGACGCCGGCTTCGTGACCGATACCGCGACGGCCACCGGCACGGGACTGATCGGCGGCCCTTCCGACACGTCCGACTCCGCGACGGCAACGATCCCGACCGAGCCGGCGACGCCGCTGGTCGCAATCGTCAAGAACGGGACGGTGTCGCCCGCCTCCCATCAGGCGGGTGCCCGGCGTGGCGACACGATCAGCTTCTCCTACCTCGTCACGAACATCGGCAACGTCGACCTGGCATCGGTCGCGGTTGACGACCCGGCGCTCGGCTCGGTCACGTGCCCGGCCCCGGCTCCGCCCGGGCTCTCCCCCGGCGATTCGCTGACCTGCACGGCCGATCAGACGCACACGGTCAGCCGGGCAGACGTGAAGGCCGGCCAGGTGGTCGATACCGCCACGGCCACCGGCGCCGGCGTCAGCGGCGGAACCTCTTCTCCGTCCGACCCCTCGACCGTCACCATCCCGACGGTGCCGCCGATGACACATACAGGCGGCGGCAACGGCCCCGGCAATGGAGCAGGCAACGGCGGAGCACCGGTCGGCGGCGTGCAGACCGGTGGCCGCCCGGCGCCGGCCGGTCACGCCGTGCCCGGCGAGGCGCTGGTCACGCTCGGCGGCCTGGCAGCAGTGCTGGCCTTCGTGCTGGCGCTGCGTGTGAGGCGTCGCCGATCCCGGCTGCTGGAGCTGATCGGAGTCGGCATCGTGGTGGTCTGGTACGGGCTCCCGCGCTGGCTGTGGACACGGCGGCTGCGGTGGCGGCTGCTGGGCGGATCCGCGCTGGGCCTGGTCGTCGCCACGATCGTCGCAACAGCGCTTCCAGGCGGCGCCCCCGCTCCTTCCGACACTCCGGCCGCGACCGCCACCGGTCACACGGCGCGGACCACTCCGATCCTGCCGGTCAGCAATCGTGTTCACCTGTCGCGCACGGGCATGCGCGTCCGCGTGCCCGTGATCGGCGTCGACGCCAACGTCGTCAGTCTCGGCCTGAACAGCGACTCCACGCTTCAGGTGCCGACCAACGCCACCGACGCCGGCTGGTGGAGCGGCGGCGCCGCACCGGGCAGGCGCGGCGCCGCCGTCATCGTCGGTCACGTCAACTGGGGTGGAACCGACGGCGTGTTCGGACGTCTCCACGAGATCCTGCCCGGTCGAAACGTGCTCGTCACTCACCCAAACGGCGTCACCGACCACTTCCGCGTAACCACCACCGCCGTCTACCCCAAGTCGAGCTTCCCGACACGGCTCGTCTACGGCCCGCTCCCCTACCCTGGGCTTCGCCTGATCACCTGCGCCGGCAGCTTCGACCCAAGCACCGGCCACTACGACGAGAACCTGATCGTGTTCGCCCGGCTGACCTATCGCACCGCCCCCACGACGGCGCGGACGCTCTAGTTCGCAGGAGACCGGCCGTCAGCCGCGCGTCCGGGCGTGACCGCGCGCCGGGCGTCGAGCGTCGAGATCTGCGGGGCGGCGCGACGGCGCAGGAACTTGCTGGTCTCGATCACCAGCGGCAGCAGCGCGGCCAGGCCGAAGCATGCCAGCCACTCATGGCCGGTCAGCGAGGTGGTCAGCAGACCCTTCTGGAAGCCCGGCAACTCGGTCGCCAGCACCACCATGGCGAGTGGGAACAGCGAGATCGCGAGCGCCTTCATCAGCGGCGGGTCGAGGCCGCTGGCCGGGTCTCGCCGGTTGGTGAGGGCGTTGAAGATGGTGCCCAGCCCCATCACGACAAAGGTCATGGTCAGCGACGCCGACGCGACATCGGTACGCGGGTCGTCGGGGCCGGCCACCAGCGGGATCATGGCGGCGATGAACAGGGTGGCGGCGTAGACGACCCACAGCGTGATCGCCTGCCGGTTGGTGATCGGCAGGCTGGGGTCGCGCGGCGGGCGGTGCATCACGTCCGGCGCGCCGGGGTCGACGGCGATCACAACGACGCCCGATGCCGTCACGAAGACCAGCAGATACAGCACCATCAGCGGCGTCAACGCGACGCCGTGATTGACGTCGAAGGCGCTGGCCGCCAGGAACAGGAACACCAGCGCCAGCAGCTGGGTCATCTGGTAGCGGACGTACGACACGACCTTCTCGTAGACCCTGCGGCCGATCTCGACGGCGTGCACCAGCGTGCCGAAGTTGTCGTCGGTCAGGATCATGCGTCCGGCCTGCTTCGTCACCTCGCTGCCGCTGCCCATGGCCACCCCGATGTCGGCCTGCTTGAGCGCGGCCGCGTCGTTGACCGCATCGCCGGTCATCGCGACGATCAGACCCTGTTCCTGCATCAGCCGCGCCAGCCGCAGCTTGTCCTGGGGCGTGACGCGGCCGAACACGTGCAGATCGGGCAGGCGTCGCACCACCTCATCGTCCGAGAGCGCCTGCAGCTCGGCACCGCTGATCGCGCCGGGACCGAGGCCGAGCTTCTCGCCGATGGCGCGGGCGGTGACGGCGTGGTCGCCGGTGATCATGCGTACATCGATGCCGGCGCCCAGCGCCGTCTGCACCGCCGCCCTGGCCTCGGTGCGCAGCGGATCGATGATGCCGACCATGGCCACGAAGGACAGCTCCTGCGTGAGCGGCATCGGGTCGTCCGCCATCGCCTGCAGCTCGTCGTCGGCAACCAGTCGGGCGGCGAACGCCAGCACCCGCAGGCCCTGCTCGCCCATCCGCGTGTTCGCCGCCTCGATCCCGGCTCGAGTCTCCTCGATCGGCTCCTGCGAGCCGCTGAGCGGGCCGCCCGACTCGCTGCAGCGCGCCAGCACCACGTCGGGGGCGCCCTTGACCAGCTGGATCACGTGCTCGGCACCGTCCAGCGTTACGCGATGAAACGTCGCCATGAACTTGTAGTCGGAGTCGAACGGCACCTCGGCGAGACGCGGGTAGGTGCGGCGCGTCTCCTCCGTGTCCACGCCCAGCTTCGCCGCCAGCACGACCAGGGCGGCCTCGGTCGGATCGCCGACCACCGCGCCGTCGTCGGCCACGGTGGCGTCGCTGTCGAGCGCCAGCCCCAGGCCGAGCCTGGTGAAGTCCGGCACCGCCTGGCCGGCCACGGCGGTGATCGCCCCGGTCTTGCGATAGCCCTCGCCCTCGACGTTGAACCAGGCACCGGCCGCGTACACCACCGACACCATCATCTCGTTCATCGTCAGCGTGCCCGTCTTGTCGGTGTTGATCGCACTGGTGGCGCCGAGCGTCTCCACATCGGTGAGGTTCTTGACCACCGCCCGTGAGTCGGCCAGCTGCTTGGCGCCCATCGACAGCAGCCCCGAGACGAACGCGGGCATGCCGGTCGGGATGGCCGAGATCGCCATCGCGGTGCCCAGCAGCAGTACGTCGCTGAACTCCTCTCCGCGCGCAACACCGACGATCACGATGAAGGCCACGGCGCCCCAGGCGACGATGCCGAGCACCTTCGTCAGCGATCCCAGCTCCTTCTGCAGCGGCGAGCGCGTGCGGCTGATCGACGACAGCATCGTCGCGATCTGACCCATCTCCGTCTGCATCCCGGTGGCGGTCACCACCATCGCTCCCGTGCCCCGGGTTACCGCCGTGTTCTGGAACAGCATGTTCGAGCGATCGCCCAGCGCGACCTCGGCGCCCGGCAGTGTCGCCGCAGATTTGCCGATCGGCGCGCTCTCCCCGGTGAGAGCCGCCTCCTGGGTCTCCAGGGTTGCCGAGTGGAGGATCCGTCCGTCCGCCGGGACGATGTCGCCCGCCTCCAGCTGGACGATGTCGCCGGGCACCACGTCGACAGCCGGCACCAGCTCCACCGAGCCGTCTCGCACCACCCTTGCCTGCGGCACCTGCATGCTGGCCAGCGCATCGATGCTGGCCCGCGCCTTCAGCTCCTGGCGGGAGCCGAGCACGACGTTCAGCAGGATCAGCAGCGCGACGATGATGCCGGTCGACACCTGGCCGATCGCCACGCTGACGATGGTGACCGCGATCAGCATGATGTTCATCGGGTCACGCAGCTGGGCTACGGCCACCTCCCATACCGAGGGCGGCGGTTCGCCGGTGATCTGGTTCGGGCCCAACCGGGCCAGCCGCTCTGCGGCCTCCGCGCCGGTCAGGCCCGCGTCGGCATCCGAGCGCGCCGTTGCGACGACGTCCAGCGCCTCACGTGCGTAGGGAGGGAGCATGTCGGCCTCCGTGGCTGTGTCGGGAGCATCGGTCATGGCTATGTCGTCGCCCCGTCAGGGATCACATCCCCGAAGGCCGATTCGGAGAGGCGGGTACCGACCGGTGATCAGCGGATTGTTTGAGTGAGGCAGGCGCCCCCGGTCGCCCCGACCCATCTGGGTCAGTCGGCCGCGCTCTCGTCCTGCACCTCGGCCATGATGACGGCAGCTGCGTCCGCAGACACGGTGTGGCGCGCGATCCGGTTGTAGCCCTCCAGCCCGCGCTCGAGCTGTTCGACCATCCGGTCTTCGGCGATGGCGATGATGGCGGACGAGCCTGCGGGCAGGCTCTCTCCGATGGCCTTCAGGTCCTCATCCTTGAAGCCCTTGTCCCGGACCTTGCCCCAGATCGCCCCGGCGCCACCACCCACGATTGCGGAGCCGATGATGCTGGGTGGGAAGATCAACCCGGCCACGCCGCCTGCTATCGCCCCCCGTTTCGCCCACTTCTTGCCGCTGGGGTCGGCGGTTTCCTCGAACCGGATCTTGTCATCGGCTGTGTGCACGATCACGGCAGCGTCGATCAGATCGATCGCGCCGCCTCGTTGTGCTGCCTGGAAGTCCTTCAGCGCCGCGGCCGCCTCCGGCTCGGTTCCGTATGCTGCGACGAAGATCTCAACGGTGCTGCTGCTCATCGGTGCCTTCTCTCGTTCGAGGATCGACTTCGTCGATAGCGTACCGCCTCGCAACTCCGCCGGCGGAACAGCGGGTCGGTGATCGTCGCCGCGACTGTGCGCTTCGGCCTGGTGGCCGATCTGGTTTGGAAACGAGCCAGGTATCGCCCGAACTGAACCCGAAGACGGTGGTGTAGGCTCGGACGTGATGTTCCGGGTGCGTTATGTGGCGGCCGTGCTGGTCGGGCTTGCCGTGGGCGTCGCGGCCGGCTGGGTATCCGGCCGGGGGTTCGAGCATGCCCATAAGGCGGCAACGACGCGGGCACACCACGGCCATGTCGCGGCAGGGGCGACGACACCGCCCCGCTCGGATGCAAACCCACCTCGCCAGCAGCCCTTGCAAGGGCGTGTCGTTCCCGGTCTGCAGCAGGTGCAGCAGCGAATCGTGCGGTGCCTGTATGACAGCTCGACCTGGCACCAACAGGTCGTGTGCCTGCGAGCCGTGCTTCGGCTGGAGGTGGCGGGCACGCGTTCGCTCGGCCTCTCATACGCCGGGCAACCGTTCCGCCTGGTCGGCCGGCCCCTCGGTCAGAGCTAGCGGGCGATCTACATCAACGTACAGTCAGCTGCGACCGGCGACTATCGCCCAGAGCTCGCCGAGCGTGGAGCGGGAGAGGCGGCGTGCGGCCGGAGATACGCCCGGAGCGTGGCCGGGTAGCCGGACGCGGAGCGCAGCCGGCAGGCTCTCGAAGACGAGCGGCGGGTCGAGGGTCATGGCCTCTCCGTCGACACCGATCTCGACCGGCGCGCCGGAGTCGATGCGAAACCGCGGCGTCGTCCACTCGTGCCATCCCGAGAACCGGCGGATCTGGCCGGCGGCGTTGAGCGCCACGAACTGCTCCGCTGCTCGCACGCCCTCGATGCGAGCCGCGACCACGCCGAGCAGCCCGCGGTCGATCCGCTCACGCGTACCTCTGCCTGAGAAGTCCGCGAGCTGGTAGGCGTTGTTGGAGACCAGCACCATGTGAGCGGTCTCGTGGGCCGTCCCGTCGGGACCGGTGAACTGCAGGTCAAGCGGCTGGGCGTCCGGGCCGAGCAGGTCGGGCAGCAGGGCGGCTGCCGTCCGCATCTTGGCGTCCCGGTACTCCGGCGCCTGGACGATCTTCGCGTACAGGCCAAGCGAGGCGTTGTTCACGAACACGCGGCCGTTCACGGTGGCCAGGTCGATCGTGCGCTCCACCGCGTCCGCGAAGGCATCGAGAGCGCCGACGACATCATCGCGGTCGAGGCCGAGGTCGAGCGCGAAGTGGTTCCGCGTTCCCGCCGGCACCACCACGTGAGGGATCCCGTGGCGGCTGGCCACGGTCGCGATCAACGCCTGGGAACCGTCGCCTCCCGCCATACCGATCACATCGGCGCCGGCGGCGATCGCATCCTCGGCGAGCACGAGCAGGTCATCGCCCGGGCCAAGCACCACGGCCTGGATGCCGCGAGCCGCGCATTCGCCGGCCAGATCGAACTGCACCGCCTTTCCGCCACCGGATTTCGGGTTCATCAGCAGCACCGGATGCACCGCAGCCGGCACGGGGCTGCCCGGGGTGGGTGCGGCCCGAAGCTCATCGATGCCGGTGTGGAGCGCCGACCTGGCTGCAGCGATCGACAACACGCCGAGCGCCGCCGCCCCGAATCCTCGCCACCACACGACATCCGCGATCCCGATCGACGCCAGCAGCAGGGCCAGCCCGGCGGCCGCGACCAGGAGCGCGACTGCGCGGCTTGGGCCTCGCCGCGACACGGCCGTCCAGCCCGCGCCGACCACCACGACCGCTCCCAGCAGGGCGACGACCAGCCCCCTGCCGTTGTCGAGCGCCGCGACGACCACCACCAACACCGCGGCCGCTGCCGCAAGCAGCGCGACGGCTGCCATGACGCGGTCGCGAGCGCTGGGAGCGGTACTCAGAACGGTTCCGGAATCCATCGCAAAGGCAGATTGGGTTCGGCATAGCCGCCCGGCCGTTGCCGCGGCGGAAGCTTGACCTCGCTGGTCGTGAGCGGACCATAGGGAATCTGGTCGAGGAGGTGGCTGATGATGTTCAGCCGGCCCCGCCGCTTGTCGCTGGTGTCGGCGATGTACCAGGGAGCCCACGCCGTGTCGGTCGCCTGCAGCATCGCGTCGCGGGCGCGTGAATAGTCGTACCAGCGGCTGTACGACTTGAGGTCCATGTCCGACAGCTTCCACACCTTGCGAGGGTCGTTGATCCGGGCCTCGAGGCGCCGGGTCTGCTCGTCGGCGTCCACCTCGAGCCAGTACTTGATGAGGAGGATGCCGGAGTCCGCCATCGTGCGTTCGATCAGCGGCGCGCCCTCGAGGAATCTGGCCGTCTCCTCCTCGGTGCAGAAGCCCATCACCCGCTCGACGCCGGCGCGGTTGTACCAGCTGCGATCGAAGATCACGACCTCGCCGCCGGCGGGCAGGTGCTGGATGTAGCGCTGCGCGTAGAGCTGCGATCGTTCCCGTTCGTTCGGCGCCGGCAGTGCGACGACGCGGAACACGCGCGGGCTCACGCGCTCGGTGATCCGCTTGATGGTTCCGCCCTTGCCCGCCGTGTCTCGCCCCTCGAACACGATGCAGATCTTCGCGCCGGTGGCCTTCACCCACTCCTGCATCGCGACCAGCTCGCCGTGCAGCCGTCGCATCTCGGCCTCGTACGGCTTGCGCTTCATGCGAGCCGGGCGGCCGGCCTCAGTGGGCTGTGGGCGGGCGCGATCCCGGTGCTCGTCCTGCTTCTTGTGCTTACTCATCTCGTACCTCCCGATCGCCGAGCTCGTGGATCCACTCCGCGTAGGAACAGGCCTCCTCTGCCCCGAACGCCGAAGCCGTGGGAAGCGGTTCGGCAAAGACTACGGCCGCGGTGCGTTTGATGCCTCCGAGAGCACCCCTGCCACCGGCCTCGAATCCGAGCGTCCACCACGTCTGGCCGAGCACCTCCACGTCGGTGAGCTCCACCGAGCAGACGGCCGCACCCGGTGAGCCCGAGGTTCCGATCGGGAACGAGGCGATCTGCCGGCGCTTGCTCACCCGCCGCCATGCCGACCCCTCCAGCGGACGCGAGAGGTCGACGCCGCCCTGAAGTGGAATCGACCGCTTGATCCACGAGTCGATGTTGGCCTCCGCCGCGTCCGCGACGTTGAGCGCTCCCACCGTGGCGCGGTGCTGTTTCACCTCGAAGCTGGCTCCGCCGCGGATCTTGATGGACAGGCCGGGCATGCGGGGAGAGATCAGGTAGTCGTCGTCGCGCGACTCGGACACCTGCGGGAATCGTGAGAACCAGCGGGCGATCTCGGCTCCGTGGCGGCCGGGGCGAATCCAGCGCACCTCGCACGTCAGCTCCTGGGCGGGACGGCGTGGACCCACCGCGGCGACAGGCAGGGGACGCTGGTGGGGGCCAACCTGGGTCATGGCTCCTGTCGCGTCCAGCCAGCGCCGGTTTGCTCCTGATAGGCGGCGACGGCGCTGTCAAGCGTCGGGTAGAAGTGGTTCGGGTCGATGGTGCGGGTCAGCTCGTAGCTCACGATCTTGGCTCGGACGGGATCTTTCATTTCGGCGAACACGAGCGAGATCCCCCGGGCGTTTATCGCCTCGTCGAGATCCTCCAGCATGTCGGCCGCCGTCGTGTCGACGTCGGTGATCGGTTCGGCCGCGATCAGGATCCAGACGGGCGTCGGCTCGCGTGCCGCCAGCAGCAGGATCTGCTCACGAAAGGTGCGGGTGTTCGCGAAGAACAGCGGCGCATCGAAACGGAACATGACCAATCCGGGCAGCACCTCCGCATCGGGGTAGCTCGAGACGTCGTGGTACCCGGGCAGGTTTTGCACCCGACCGAGCACGGCGTGGTAGGGCAACCAGGAGCGCCGGAACAGGTTGAGCACCGAGAGCGCCACCGCGACCACGATCCCCGGCAACACGCCCAGGAGGGCGACGCCAAGAAAGGCGGCGATGGAGAGCGCACACTCGGAACGCCGTTGCTTCCAGAGCCGGACGGTGCCGGGTATGTCAGCGAGCGACAGCGACGCCACGATCACCACTGCGGCGAGCGTCGGCTGCGGGAGGTCGCGGAACAAGCCGGGGACGAACAGGAGCATGGCCGCGATCAGGATCGCGCCGACCAGGCCGGTCACCTGCGTCTTCGCACCGGCCTGCTCCGCAACAGCCGTGCGCGACCCGCTCGTGCTGACCGGGAAGCCCTGGAAGAGACCGGCGCCGAGGTTGGCGACACCGATCCCGACCATCTCACGGTTGCCGTCGACCTCCTCACCCGATCTGCCGGCGAAGGCCGACGATGTCGCGATGGTGTCGGCGAGCGAGACGAGTGCGATACCGAACGCGCCGGCCACAAGCGGGAGCAGGTCGGAGCGGTGCACATCCGGGATGGTCAGCGGCGGAAACCCTTCGGGAAGGGTGCCCACCAGCTTGACTCCGTGCTGCTCGAGCCCGAAGCCGGCGGCGACGGCGATCGAGACGATCACGGCCACCAGCACGTTCGGCACGCGCGGCAGCGTTCTCCGCAGGACCGCCATCACCGCCAGGGCCAGCACGCCGACGGCGAGCGCGGCCCCCACCGTCTCACCGGCGCGGACGCCGTCGACGAACGCCCGCGTCTCGTCCACGAGGCCGTTCGCATCGGTCGAGAAGCCGAACAGCTTCGGGAGCTGCCCGACCAGGATGGTGATCGCGAGCCCATTCATGTAGCCGATCATGGTCGGCTTCGAGAGGAGGTCCGCGACGAATCCGAGCCTGGCCATGCCTCCCACGACCATGATCACACCCACGATCAGCGCCAGCATCGACGCCAGCGCCACAGCTCGGGCGGGGTCGCCGTTCGCAGCGATCAGCGGCAGGGTCGTCGCTGCGATCATCGGACCCAGCGAGGAGTCCGGGCCGAGCACGAGGATCTTCGACGGGCCGAAGATCGCGTAGCCCACCAGACACAGGATCGACGTGTACAGGCCGGTGATGGCCGGAAGACCGGCGAGCTCCGCATACGCCATGCCCTGCGGCACGAGCAGCGTCGTCAGCACCAGGCCTGCGACCACGTCCTTCGGCAGCCACTCCCGCCGATACTCGCGCAGCATGCGAACGCCGGCCGGGCCGGCGACCGAGCTCGGTGCCTTCTGCCCAGCCGTGTCAGCCACGGCGACAACGATCGGCGTTTCTCATTCGGTTCGTTTCATCGGTGTGGCGACATGCGGCGCGCGAAGGTAAAGAATCTCACAGTCACAGGACCCGGCATCCGCGCAGCGTTCGAGCGGTCGGGCCCCCTATACGATCGGGAGGGTGCGAACATCATCCGCCGTCATCCTTGCGGTCGCGATCTCGGCGGCGTGCTGGATCGTGTTCGTGGCGCTGGCGATCGTTGTCTCGATGAGCAACACCCTGTCGGTCGATCAATCGGTGCTGACGTGGGTCGGCGAGCACCGCGGTTCCGCCCTGACGTCGGCGATGCGAACCGTGACGTGGCTCGGATCCGCCGCCGTGCTCTACCCGGCGACGCTCGTGCTCGCGTTCTACTGGTGGCGGCGCGACCGCGATTGGCGGTCGGGAGCGATGCTGGCCGCGAGCCTGGCCGGATCGACCGTGCTCTATAACATCTTCAAGCGGATCATCGAGCGACCAAGGCCGCCGGCGAAGGACGCACTCGGTACCTATACGCACTGGTCATTCCCCTCGGGTCATGCCACGCAGTGCATGGCGTTCTTTGCCATGCTGCTCGTCCTCGCCTGCTTCGCCGGTCGGGCTCGGCTGCGGGTGTGGGTCACCGCCGCCGCGGCGGTGGTGCTTGTGGTGGGCGCCTCGCGGATCTACCTCGGCGCGCACTGGTTCACCGACGTGCTGGGAGGCTACGCGCTGGGCGGGGCATGGGTCGCTCTGCTCACGGCGATCGGGCTGACAACCACGCTCGTGCGCCGCCACGGGACCGATAGGATCCGCACATGCGGGGGATAGTGAGGCAGGCGAAGCAGGTCAAGGCGACGGCAAGATCGCTGGCCAATCTGATCCTGGAGCTGGGTCAGCTCGAGGCAAAACGCAAGGCCGCGACGCTCGGCAAGGCAGCTGCGTTTGGCATCACCGCCGGCGTCCTTGTCTTCTACGCGATCGGACTCCTGCTTGCGGCGGCGGCCGCAGGGCTGAACGAGACGTTGTCGCTGTGGCTTTCGCTGCTGATCGTCGCAGTCGCAGTGTTGCTGGTCGCGGTCGTGCTCGTCCTGCTGGCGCGTCGGTTTGCCCGCGCGGTCTCACCACCAATGCCCAGCCAGGCGATCGACGAGACCAGGCGCACTGCCGACACGCTGAAGACTCATGCCTGATCGCAGCGCTGAGGAGATCCGGCTGGAGATCGCGGCCGAGCGGCAACGGCTCGTCGACGACGTGGCCGAGCTGCGCAGGGAGGCACGAATCATCATTCCCGTCGCTGCCGCCGGCCTGGTCGCCGTTGCCGTCCTCTCGCGTAGCAGAGCCTCAGTCCGCGCGGCAAAGCTGCTCTGGAGGCTGCGCTAGCACGTCGCGGTTCTGCCGGCACGGCCCGTCGGCGATCGGTGGGTGAGGCAGCCGCGCTCGGAGCCATCCCGCGGATCCGCGCTAACCGGCATGATGTCCCGGATGGAGTGGGCCCTGGTCATGGTGTCGCTTGCGTTCCTCGGCGTTGCCGCCGTCTCGCGGAGGTTGGTCGGCACGCCGATCACGCCGGCGATGCTGTTCGTCGGCTTTGGGTTGCTGGTCGGGCCAAAGGCACTCGACGGGATCGACCTTTCGAGTACGGACTCGGTGGTGCGCGTCCTGGCGGAGGCGACGTTGGCGCTGGTCCTGTTCAGCGACGCGTCGCGTGTCGATCTCGGCCATCTACGCCGCGCGGTGAGCGTGCCGCTGCGGTTGCTGGCGATCGGCCTGCCGCTGACGATCCTGCTGGGCGCGGTTGCGGCGGCCGTGCTGTTCGGCCCCCTCACCGCTGGGGAGGCAGTGATCCTGGGCATCGTGCTGGCGCCGACCGACGCCGCGCTGGGGCAGGCGGTCGTCACCGAGCCGCGCGTCCCGGAACGAATCCGCCAGGGGCTCAACGTCGAGAGCGGACTGAATGACGGCATCTGCGTGCCGTTGCTGTTCGCGGCCGTCGCGCTGGCCGACCTGGAGTCCGACATCTCCGGGGGCCGCAGCGCCGGGAGGCTGCTGC
Source organism: uncultured Actinomycetes bacterium (assembly GCA_963797565.1). Lineage (GTDB taxonomy): Bacteria > Actinomycetota > Thermoleophilia > Gaiellales > JAICJC01 > JAICYJ01. The sequence continues at coordinate 85,035 of CAWCPM010000009.1, forward strand.
TCGAAGAGATCGGCTACGGGGTGGCCGGCGGAGTCATTGCAGGCGTCTTGATCGCGGTGATCATCCGCGCCGCGGGAGAGCGGGGCCTGATCGCCGGCCGCTGGTATCCCGTCATCCCGGCAGCCGGCGCCGGCCTTTCCTACGGGATCGCCAGCGCGCTTGGTGGGTCGGGCTTCATCGCAGCGTTCGTGGCGGGTGTCGTATTCCGGCTCGCGCTGGGACGCGACCCGGAGCAGCTGAATCGGCTGACCGACGAGGTGGGCGACGTCCTGAACGGCGTCACCTTCATCCTCTTCGGCGCGCTCCTGCTGGGCCCCACGCTCACCGCGCTGAGCTGGCAACTGATCCTCTACGCGGTGCTCAGCCTGACGCTGGTGCGCATGATTCCGGTCGCGATCGCGATGTGGGGCACGCACGCGGGACGCCCCACGCTGGGCTTCCTCGGTTGGTTCGGCCCTCGCGGCCTGGCGTCGATCGTGTTCGCAGTGATCGTGGTCGAGGAGTCACACCTGCCGCACGAGCACCTGATCGTGCTCGCCGTCTACCTGACCGTCGGCCTCTCCGTGCTCCTGCACGGCCTCACGGCCGGCCCGCTCGCCGGCCGCTATGCCACCTGGTACGAGTCCCATCCCCGGGAGCGGCGCCCGGCGATGGAGAGCGCCGCCACCGAGGTGACCCGGCCACGCGGTCATGTCACCGACGCGTTGCCTCCGCCCGCCTGAAACGAGCCTTTCTGAGGGCGTTGCGATGCTAGCGTTCGCAGGCGGGCCCGCGGCTCGCCAAACGATCGGAACGTCCCCGACGCATGAAAGACACCCCGGCCCCCACAGACATGGAAGCGCGGTGGCAGCCCTGGGCCGCGCACGCTCGCGCGTGGGGGCCGCCGGGGAACGAGCGACTGACGTCATCCGCCGGGCTGGTGCTGCTCGTACTACTCGGAATCGAGACGCTGACGACGGTGGCGCTCAGCTCCTATCTGCCCGAGCACATCTTCCTGGGGTTGCTCCTGATCCCGCCCGTGGCCCTCAAGCTCGCCAGCACCGGCTGGCGATTCTTCCGCTATTACACGAACAGCAGGCCATACCGCCTGGAAGGGCCGCCGCGGCTGTTCCTGCGCGTGTTGGCGCCGATCCTCGTCGTATCCACGCTGACGCTGTTCGGGAGCGGCGTCGCCCTCATCATCGTGGGACACGGCGGCGGACCGCTGCTCCAATTGCACGCGGTCAGCTTCGCGGTCTGGGGCGTGACGATCGCGATCCATATCCTCGCGTATCTGACGCGGGTGCTACGGGTGGGCCTGGCGGACTGGCGCCGCCATGCGGGCCCGGGTGTTGCGGGCGACCGCAGCCGCCGCGTCGTGCTGCTCGGCGCCCTCCTCGCCGGCGTGATTCTCGCGCTTGCAACCTATCCAGCCCAGGACTCCTGGCTCGACCACCGACACGATCACGGACACGCGGACGGGGCGGCGCACGCACCGGCCTCGGGGCGCCGGAGCTGAACCCTCATTCCAGCCATTCCGTGACGAACGTCGGGTTGGCGTGGATGCATACGAGCTTCGAGCTTCCGGGGCCGTCGTTGCTGAACTTGTGCGCCACACCCGGCGGCACGATCACGAGGTCGCCCGGACCCGCGCGGAGCCGCTCATCACCCGCCTGGAACGTGAGATTCCCTTCGACCACGACCCACGTCTCGTCGTAGGGGTGGCGGTGCAGCCGCGGCCCGTGGCCGGGCTCGCCCTCGTCGAGGATCAGCGAGACGGTCGCGCCGTGCTCCCGGCCCTCGAGGTCACCCGTCGCAAGCGTCCCACCTTTGATCAGTGGCATCGGCGTTCACTCTCCTCGTGTTACTCGCCGGCGCTTGCGCCGGTTGGGTTGTGGATGACCTCCCACAGGTGTCCGTCGAGGTCGCGGAAGTATCCGGAGTAGATGCCCCAGGGCCGGTCGTGCGGCGACGTTACGGCCGCGCCCGCCGCCTCGGCGCGGCCGAGCAGAGCATCGACCGCAGCTCGGCTCTCAACCAGGTGGCCCAGGCTGAACTCGCCGCTCCGCGCGGGTCCCGGCGAAACGGCGGCGTCCTTCGCGAGCTCGGAGCGCGGGTAGAGCGCGAGAATCATGCCGCTGGCGAGCGGGAACAGGGCGATCGCGCCGGCGGCATCCGTCTCGCCGTCCAGGTACTCGGTGCCGATCACGCCCGTGGACTCCAGGCCGAGCCCGTCCCGGTAAAACGCGAGTGCCCGCTCAAGGTCGGCCACCGCCAGCGTGACCACATCCACGCGCGGGTCGATGTCTTGCCCTCCTTCGCTGAGGCCGTGGGCTTGGCACCGCCACCCTAGTTCACCGGGAGGCGGTCCTCAACAGGCGGGGCGGAGGTTGACAGGGGCAGAAACCGGATACGTCCCAGGTGGCCGTCGGAGCTCACCGGTCTGACGACTCGCTGTTGCCGGCACCGGTCAATCCGGATCAGCTGACGTTGCGCGTTTGGACACCGCTCCCAGGGCTTCGAGTTTGGTTCGATAGGCGAGGACGACTGCGATGATCAATCCGACTGCCACGGCGATCCATGGGCCTGCGGTTGAGATGCGGGCATAGACGAGGTAGAAGGCGAGGCCGAGCACCCCGATCCCCAGCGCCCACGCCGGCGCCTGTTGCCAGACGAGGAGACGCCCACTCGACCCTTCGAGCAGTCCCGCCACGGCCATCTGATCGGCCAAACGATTGACCTGAGCCGCGCTCGCCGCGGCATCGCTGGTCGCATCCGCAACGACTCGTGAGGCATCGCTAACGGTCGCGGAGACCCCGGCGAGTTGCTCGACCGCGTCGCGAACCGTGGTCTGCACCGTTGCGACCGCCACGTTGAGTTCCTCCACCTCGGTCTGGACGCGTCGTGCCTGGTCTTCCGACTCTGACAGCGCTGCGTTCAGGTCATCGATCCGCGACGTGGCCGCGTCAAGTTGATCTTGCACCTGCTGCGCGGACGCCATCGCGCTTGCCTGAGCATCACTGACGACCGAGAACTGCTGGGTATCTGCGCCGCTTTCGTCTGTCACGTGACACCGTCCTCAGAGACTTGGACACCAACGGTCAAGGGTAGCCAGACGGCCGCGCCGGCCATCGATCTTCACAGAATCCTTGCCATTGCCCGGGCACCCCACGAGCCATCGAACGCTCACAAACCAAGCCGCACCGCGAGGTAGACGGCCGCCGTGACGAACACCACGATCACGGCCGCGACGATCCAGACGGAGCCGGCCATGATCACCGAAGTGGCGGGGCTCTGCCCCTCCTCCTCAATCTCCCGCAGGTGGCGCAACTCGTCGCTCACGGGATGGTGGCGGGTATGCGCAACGGCGGGCTCTACCGGCGCGTGAGCGACATCGATCTCCAGCTGCCCGCACGACCGGCAGCGCGGGTCCGCGTGCCGGCGGAAGGGAGGATCTGTCGACGTGTCGGCGTTCATGGGTGAAGCATGGGCCGCTGCGACGCGCGAGACATCGGCGACGAACCCGATCCGATGCGGATAATCGCCATGTCCTCACTCGGCCCGGGAACCCGGCGATACCACTCGTGCGAGATCGCTCAGTCTGCGCGGCCGCCGGCGGCGAGTCGCATCAGCGGCGAGTCGAAGTCGGTGTCGGCGGCCGTCTGCCCGGCACGAGTTGCGTTCCCCGCGAACTCGTGCCGATAGCCGGACCAGCCGCGATCGGCGATTGCCTTCTCGACCTGGCCGTGGAGCACGACGGCGAGCTCGGTCGCGGCGCGTCGCACACGCTCGCCCAGCTCGGCGGCACCCCAGTCCTCCGGAGCGGCGAACACCGCGGTCGGCATCGTGAGCGCGCGCATGTAGGCGAACAGGGAGCGCATCTGTTCGTCGACGACGAGCGCGTGCCGGCTGCTGCCCGCCGTCGCGGCGAGCACGACCGGCTTTGCTATCAGCAGGTCGTTGTCGAGCACGTCAACGAACGTCTTGAACAGCCCGCTGATCCCGGCCTTGTACACCGGTGCGGAGGCTATGACGGCGTCGGCGGAGGCGATCTGTTCGATCGCGGCCTGGAGCTCCGCCGAGGGTACGCCGGTCACCGACGCGCGGGCGACGTCCACAGCCAGCGGAGCGACCTCGACCGCCCCGATCGTCGCGGTGGTCTCCATCTCGCGCAGGATCTCGAGGCTGCCTGCGGCGATCCTGTCGGCCAGCATGCGCGTCGTGGACGGCCGGCTCGTGCCCGCGCTGACGATGACAAGGCGCCGCATCAGATCAACCTCCCACTCAGATCGAGGAGCCGCTCGAGCTCCGGGCGGTCGAGGTGGCGGGTCATCGCCTCCGCCACGTGCCGTGCGTGCACCCGCCCGATACGTCGTTGCGTGGCGGCGCCGGCCGGAGTCAGCCGGATCAGACAGGCGCGCGCGTCGTCGAGATCGTCGACGCGCTGCACCAGCCCGCGCGCCTCGAGCCGAGCGACCAGGCGCGACATCCCCGGCTGGGTCAGCAGCACGTCCTCTCCGAGCTCGGTGATACGCAGACCCTGCGGGTCGGCGGACGACAGCGCGTAGAGCACGCCGTACTCGCGCGGCACCAGATCCTCCCAGGCGTCCCTGGCGGTCAGCTCCTGGGCGATCGTCGACTGCGCGCGGAAAAGCGCCTCCCAGGCGTCGTTCGCGAGCTTCGTCGTGCTCAGGGTGGCCGTCATGCGGCGACCTCCGTGTCCTGGTAGGGGGTCGGCCCGGTGAGGTTGTCGCCGCGGTTCGGGTTGGGCCGAGCCTGGCGCGCGTCGCCGTCGCCATACTTGGCTTTGACGAGGCTGGCGTGGGTCGGTGCGTCGGGCACCCCGGGCGCGCGGCGCGCCTCCATCTCGCGGCGGAGCACCGGCACGACCTCGGTGCCGAGCAGCTCGACCTGTTCGAGGACGATCTCGAGCGGGAGCCCGCCGGCGTCGACGTTCCACAGCTGCCGCTGGTAGTCGCCGAAGCCCTCCTGGAAGGTGAGGGTCTTCTCGATCACTTCTTGGGGGCTGCCGACGCTCATCGGCGTGGCGTTCATGTAGTCCTCGAGCCTGTAGGAGTGGCCGTAGATCGGGGAGCCTTCGAAGTACGGGCGGTAGGTTCGGATCGCGTCCTGCGAGCGCTTGGCGATGAATGCGTGGCCGCCGAGCCCGACGATCGCCTGCTCCGGCGTGCCGTGCCCGTGGAACGCAAACCGCTCCCGGTACAGGTTCACCAGCGGCACGAAGTGGAGGTTCGGCGCGAGGATGTTGTTCGCGAAGTAGCCGTTCCCGTAGTAGGCGGCCTGCTCGGCGATCTCCGGTGTGCGGATCGCGCCGTGCCACACGAACGGCGGCACGTCGTCGAGTGGGCGCGGGATGGACGTGAAGCCCTGCAGCGGCGTCCGGAAGCTTCCCTCCCAGTCGACGACGTCCTCGCGCCACAGCCGGTGCAGCAGGTTGTAGTGCTCGAGCGCAAGCGGGAGACCCTCCCGGATGTCCTGGCCGAACCAGGGATAGACGGGGACGGTGTTGCCGCGGCCGAGCATCAGGTCGGCACGGCCGCCGGCGAGATGCTGCAGCATGGCGTAGTCCTCGGCGATCTTGACCGGATCGTTGGTCGTGATCAGCGTCACGGCGGTGCTGAGGATGATCCGCTCGGTCAGCGCAGCGATGTGCGCCAGAAGCGTCGTCGGCGCCGACGAGACGAAGGGCGGGTTGTGGTGCTCGCCGATCGCGAACACGTCGAGGCCGACCTCGTCGGCGCGACGGGCGATCTGGCCGATCGCCTGGATCCGCTCGGCCTCGCTCGGCGTATAGCCGGCGACCGGGTTCCGCGTGATGTCGCTGACGGAGAAGATTCCGAACTGCATTTCCTCACCTTTCCTTGACCCCTCAAGCATAGCAGATACATGCGCGCGCATGTAATCTCGACGTCATGCAGCTTCCTGCGACATGGCGCGGGGGGTCGGGGTACCAATGATGAGCACGCCCTGTGCAAGGTCGCACGGACCGAGCATCACGTGGCCCCGATCAGTCCGTTCGCCAGCGCGAACAGCACGAGCTCGGCTCGCGTGTCGAGCCGCAGCTTGCGCATGATGTGTGCGCGGTGCGTATCCACGGTCCGTACCGAGATGAATAGCTGCTTGCCGATCTCCTGATTCGTGTGCCCTAGTGCCAGCAGGTGCAGAACGTCGCGCTCCCGGCCCGATAGCGGGTCGAGCTCAGGCACGCCGTCGGCGACGACGAGCTGCGCGCCGAGATCCGGATCGACGTAGCGCTCGCCGGCAGCGACGCGGCGGATCGCCTCGATCAGCTCGGTGTCGGATGCCCGCTTGGGCACGTAGCCGTGCGCGCCCGCGGAGATCGACTGCCTCACCGGTGTCGGCCCGGTCTGAGACGACACGACGATGATTCGACTCTCCGGGGAGGCACTCAAGATCTCGGGGATCGCCTGGTAGCCGCTCTTGCGCGGCAGCAGCAGGTCGATCAGGACGACGTCGGGCTTGAGGACGCGTGCTCTTCCGATCGCCTGCTCGGCGGTTCCGGCCTCGCCGACAGGGGTGATTCCGTCCTCTTGCTCGAGCCGCAGGCGCAGTGAGGAGCGAAAGACCGCGTGGTCGTCGACGAGGAGGACGCGGATCATGCCTGTGCTCCCGCTGCGATGATCACGGCACGTGTTCCGCGGACGGCTCGCGGCCTCAGCTCGAGCATGCCCCCGCACCGTTCTACGAGGCGACAGCACAGGCGCAGTCCCAGCTGAGCCCCGGTGGCATAGCCGGTGGCCGAGGCCACCCCAACACCATCGTCGTCGATGACGAGTATGCGTTGGTCTCCTCGAGCGAGAGCCGAGACGTGAATCTGATCGGCGCCTGCCGCAACGGCGTTTGCCAGCAGGTTACGGAGCACGAGACGGAGCGCCTCTGGCGGGACCGGGAACTCGCCCGTGGCGCTGGCGACGATCTCGATGTCGATGTCCCCGAGATCGGAGATCGCCTGTTGCACGCAGTCGGCCACTCGAGACATGCCGGACGCAGCAAAATCCGTTCGCACCGCCTCGAGGATCGAATCGACGAGCGCGAGCGCCCGCACCACTCCCTGCCGCGGATCCTCGTCGTGAAGGGCATCCAGGAGCGACGACTTCACGTCGTGCGCTACGAGGCCCGCGAAGTCGTCGAGCGCTTCGGTCTTTCGAGCAAGCCGGCCCACATGCTCCGCGAGCTGCTCCTCCGTCGACGTTCGTGATGCGGTTGCCTGCATCGGTCAGCCCTCAGGATGGGTATTGGCGAGGAGCTCCAGGATGGAGTCCCCGGAGAGGTCGGTCTTCGAGATGAAGCCGAGCGCGCCGCTCGCAACGACAAGCTCAGCCAGCTCGGTTCCGGACTCCGCCGAGATCAGGACGACGGGTGGCCCGCCGCGCGGGAGCCCGGCCAGACGCTTCGCAACGTCGAAACCGCTTTCGATGCCGAGGTCGACATCGACGAGCACGACATCGGGCCGCAGGGCCAGCGTCTCGTTGACGGCCTCGTCGGAGGTCGCGGCGAAGCCGATGGCAGCGATCCCGTCGTCGGCGAGCAGCTGTCTGGCAGCCTCGTAGAACTGCGGGCTGTCATCGACGATCACGCAGGTGACCGGCATGTCGGGCGCTGGGTCTGTCATCGCAGCGAAGAATCGCCGCAGCCGGCCCTCCACGCCAGACGGACAACGTCCATATTGTGACGCGGTTCTTCGGTATAGACGGTACCGGCTAGCCGGTAGACGGTGCCGCCGGTTGCCAATCACGGCCGGACGGAGTAGACACCCACGGTATGCCGGAAGGGGAGCGCGCACAACGGGTCGCGATCGCCGACGACGACGTGCTGCTTCGCCAGGGTCTCGCGGCATTGCTGCGCGAAGGGGGCTACGACATCGTCGGCCAGGCGAGCGACGCTGACGGCCTGATCGAGCTCGTTCGGCGGGAGCAGCCGGACATTGCGATCATCGACATCCGCATGCCGCCGACTCACACGACCGAGGGGCTCGAGGCGGCACGGACGATCCGCGGAGAGCTGCCCCAGATCGCGATCCTCGTGCTGTCCGCGCACATCGAGGTTGAGCACGCGATGGACCTGCTCGGCGCGGGCAGTGGCATCGGGTATCTGCTGAAGACGCGGGTCGGAGACATCGACGAGCTATGCGGGACGCTCGACCGGATCAGCGCGGGTAGGTCCGTCGTCGACCCTGCGCTAGTCGAGGAGCTCGTACGGGCGAGGCGGGTCCGCGATCCGCTCGAAGCGCTGACGGCGCGCGAGCGCGAGGTGCTGGCGCTCATGGCGGAAGGGCGCTCGAACACCGGCATCGCGCGGACGCTCTGGATCGCCGAGGGCACTGTCGAGAAGCACGTGAGGAACATCTTCCAAAAGCTGGAGCTTCCGGACGCGCCGGACGATCATCGCCGAGTGCTGGCCGTGATCGCCTTTCTCGGTTCGAACTAGGTGCTCACGCCGTGGTGGGCAGACGGACGGAGAACGTCGTGCCACCGTGCGGAGGGCTGGCGATCGAGATCGTCCCACCGAGCGCCTCGACGCGATCTGTGAGGCCGAGGATGCCGGAGCCGCGGTTTGCGTCGACGCCGCCGACGCCGTCGTCGCGAACGTCGATAGTCAAAGCGCCGTCATCGTACGCGGCGGTCAGCTCGACCACGCTCGCCTGAGCGTGCTTCTCGACGTTCGTGAGCGCCTCCGAGGCGATGTAGTAGGCGGCCGCCTCGACGGGCGCCGGCAGCCGCTCGTCGAGGTTCACGTCGACGTCGATCGGGACGTTGGAGCGCCGTGCAAGCGCCCTCAGGGCCGGCCCCAGCCCGGCCTCCGTGAGGATCGTGGGGTGGATGCCGCGCGAGACCTCGCGAAGCTCGTCGGACACCTCCTTCAAACCCTCCGAGAGCTCGGCGGCGAGGCCCGGCAGTTCGGCCGGCGGTCTCCGCATCATCGCGCGTGCCCGGAAGGTAAGCGCAATCAGCCGCTGTTGGATCCCGTCATGGAGATCTCGCTCGATCCGACGCCGCGCCTCATCGGCGGCGGCGACGATCCTTCTGCGCGAGGCGGCGAGCTCCGCCGAGCCTTCCGCATTGGCGATTGCGGTTGCGATCAGCTCGCTGAACTTCTCGAGCCGCACTTCGGACTCCTGCGGCAGCGGCTTGTCGTCCGAGACGCTGACGACGCCCCAGAGACGGCCTTCGACGAAGATCGGGCTCGCAACCGTCGAGGCGACGCCGAGGCGACTTCCTATCTGGGCGAGCCCACCCTCTAGCGCCGACCAGTCCAGCTCGTCCACACGAACTGAACGCCCGGTGCGGAAGACCTGGGCTGCGGCGAGGGCATCGTCGAGCTCCCAGCGAGACCCGATCGCGATCCCTTTGTTGCCCGTCCCCACGCCGAGTGCGACCAGCGCCTGCGTGTCGGGCTCGAAGCGGCCGACGGTGGTGATCGTCGAGCCGAACAGGCGACCGATCTCCACGCCGACCGCCGAGAAGATCGTCTCGGGCGGCACTCCCTGTGCGATCAGCGTTGCTACGCGCCGCAACGCAGCCTGCTCGTCGGCGAGACGAGCGAGAGCATCGCGCGCCTCGGCGTTTGCGACTGCGGTCGCGACAAGCTCGGTGAACTGGCCGAGACGGGCTTGCGACCGTTCGGGAATCGGCTCCGGATCGGTAGAGATCGCGATGATCACTCCCCAAAGATGGCCTTCGACCGTGATCGGTGCGCCGATCGCCGATCGGAATCCGCCGGCGCGTGCCGCCTGCGCGATCTCTCCCTCAAGGTTGGCGTAATCGTCAACTCGGGCGGCGCCTCGGGTCCGGGCCACCGTCGCCATCACGCTCGGGTCGTCAAGCGACCAGGTGGTTCCGGCCGGGAACGGATGGTCGCCCGATGCGGCGATCACAGTTCCGCTGACGTCCCCGTCGTAGTGGACGAGCTCGATTCGCTCCAGCCCGAGCAGGCTCGAAACCTCCTCAACGACGGCCGAGAACACCTGCTCCGGCGCGGAGCCGGCGGCGACGAGGGTCGCGACCCGGCCGAGAGCGGCCTGCTCCTCGCCAAACCAACGAACCTCGTCATGCGCCTGCGCGTTCGCGAGCGCCGTGGCAACCAGATCGGTGAACGCTGCCAGTCGCTCCTCGGCGCCGGCGGGAAACGGCTCCGTGCGCTGCGTAGCTACCAGCGTGACACCCCACAGGCGACCCTCGACGATGATCGGGGCCGCAATCGACGAGCGCCAGCCGTGGTGGCGCGCGATCTCCGAAGCCTCACCCGTTGCGTCGTCGTACCCGTCGACCCTCGCCGGCCTTTCCGTCTCCGCAACGAGCGTCAACACGTTGTGGCCGCCTACGACCGAACGGGTTCCCACCGTCACCCCGCCTGGCGATGCGCTCCAGCTACCGATCGCCGTTGCCGCGCCGTCACCGTCATACCTGCCGACGACCGTGGTGTCCGCGTCGAGCAGCGTGCCGACCTCCATCGCAACGACGTCGAACACCTCGCCGGGTGGCGCATCGCGAGCGACGAGCGTCGCCACGCGGCGCAGGGCGGCCTGCTCGTCGGCGAGCCGAAAGCGAACATCGCGAGACTCCGCATTGGCGATCGCAGTGGCGACCAGCTCGGTGAATGCAGCCAGCCGGGTTTCGGCCTCCTCTGCCCACGGATCACTGCGATTGGTGCCTGCCATCAGCGCGCCCCAGAGCCGGCCGCCGACCAGGATCGGCACCCCCACGGTCGAGGCCAGCTGCAGGTCGCGGGCAAACGGGCCAACCTTTACATCTGTATCGTGGCGTTCCCTCCGCGCCGGCGCCCGGGTCGAGACGATCCGGCCGGCGACCGTGTCGGGCTCGAGAGGGACTTGCTTCCCGACCGGCGCGGACAGCTCTTCGTTGCTCCAGACGCCGATCAACGTCGTCGTGCCGTCGCCTGGGAAGAGCTCCAGGGCCGTGATGTCAGCCTCGAGCAGGTGTCCCACCTGCTCACAGACAGCCGTGAAGATCTGTTCTGGCGCAACCTCCTCTGCGACCAGCGTCGCCACACGTCGCAGCGCAGCCTGCTCCTCGGCAAGCCGTGCGAGAGCCTCGCGGAAGCCGGTGTTGACGATCGCCGTCGCGACCAGTTCGGTGAAGTCGTCCAGCCTGCGTTCCGTATCCGGCGGAAGCGAAGGAACGACCGATGCGACGCAGATCGCCCCCCACACCTCGCCCTCGACGAAGATCGGGCTCGCGACCGCCGAGCGCAGGCCGGTCTCCCGGACAACCGCGGGCATGCCGGCGGCGGCCGGGTCGTCCGTCTCAAACCGCGCCGCACGTCGTGTCCTGCGAACGGCGCCGACGGCAAAGTTCGGATCCAGCGGGTGGCGCGTTCCCGCGGCCGCGAGTCCGCTGGGAGTCCCCAGCGTCGTCGCCGTCCCGTCATCTTCGAACCTCACGACGACCGACAGACTGGCGCCCAGCAGCGCCTGCACCTCCTCGGCCACGGCGCGGAACAGAGGCTCGGGCCCGCCACCGGTGGGTGGCGATGCCTGCGCGACCAGCGTCGCCACGCGCCGCAGAGCCGCCTGCTCGTCGGCGAGCTGTGCCAGCGATTCGCGTGCCTCCGTGTCGGCCATGTCCCGGTTCGAGTCAGAGATCACAAGCGGTCCTCGGCAGCGTACCCAAGATCGCCGCGCCGTCTCAGTCGCGGCGAGGGCGGCGCTACCGCGGCTCACCGGACCGCACGCCTGCCTTGCGCCGGCTGGTCGCGTCGTGCACGGCCCGAGTCAGGTCGAGGATCTGCCGGGAGATCTGGAGCAGTTCCTCGTTCTGCTGATCCTCCTCCTGCACGGTCGCCCACTGCTGGTTCGCCAGCACCTCGCGCTTGGAGTCCGCACGGTTCTGGCTGATCATGACGAAGGTCGAGAGGAAGATCGCCTCCAGGGAGACGATCATCGTCAGCAGGCCGTAGGGATACGACTCGACGCGAAAGATGATCCAGGCCGCGAACCATGCGATGTGCAGGTATACGAACCGCATCGAGCCGCTGAATGCGGTGATGCGATCGGCCACACGGTTCTCGAAGCGCTCGCGGCGCTCGCGGGCGTGATCGAGCAGCGCCGGGTTGACCACGTGCGGCACTCGGCCGCGGGATGTCTCAGTTAGCTGCATGAGCGAACGGATGGTGGAACACGTCGAGCGCGTTGGCGGGCGTTGCGTCCATACGCGCGATGCGGCCGGTCGCGCGATGCGTGACCTTGACCCAGAGCCGGCCGGTCCGGCGAGCCCAGAGCAGCACGACGTCGATGTGATTCGATCGCCTGTCCGCCAGTGCCACGACCTGTGTGCCCTCGTACATGACGACAGGGTCGTCCGGGACAAACGGGCCGGGCATCGGCGACTCCGCGGGTCGGGTGCGAAGAGCATCGCATCACCATGGAGATCACGTCCTCGCTGGTGGCACCACGACCACCGGGCGCCCCGCGTGGCGGATGACGTCGTGGGAGACGCTTCCCTCGAACAGCTCGCGCGCGCCCGCAAGCGCACGCGTGCCCATCACGATCGCGGCCACATCGAGGTCCTCCGCGACGTCGACGATCGCCTCCCATGTCGGCTCCGAGACATCGCTTCGCGGCTCGGCCTGGAACCCCGCGCTCCTGGCGATGGCCGTTCCCTCCGCCGCCCGTGCCTGCGCGTCGTCCTCGTTCAGCTCCATGAAGGCGGCGCCGGGAACGACCGGTGAGGTTGCAGCCACACTCTCGGACAGTGTCAGGATGGGGGTTACGTCGAGGACGATCGCCCGTCGCGGGCCGAGCAGCGCCGCGGCGCTCTCGATGGCGTGGCGCGCCTCGTCGGTGCCGTCGTAACAGATCAGGATCGGGGCAGTGCTCATCTGGGGCCTCCCGGTGCGCCGTCATTTGCATATATCCGGAGGAAGTCTCCGCCGCCGGGGCCGGCCGGGCGTCGGCGAATGTCACGAACGCCTGCGATCTATCCGCGCAGTTCCGGCCGTGTCGACGTCGGCGCCCAGCGAGGAGTCGCAGCGGCCGTGCTCGTGGGAGCGCCGGTCGGAGTCGCCTCGCCGATCTGGGCCAGGCGCATCGGGAGCACGACCTCCTCGAACACGACCTGAAGCATGGCCGCGAACGGCACCGCGATCAGGGCGCCCTCCCACCCCAGCAGCGCTGTGCCGCAGAGCACCGCCAGCAGCGTCAGGAGCGGATCCATGTTGAGGGCGTGGCCCTCGACGCGCGGCCCGATCACGTAGGCCTTTATGTCCTCGATCACGTAGGACGCAAGGAAGGTGAGACCGAGGGTCGTCCAGCCCTGGAACGCCGCGACGATCAGCAGCGGGATTCGGGCGATCCAGACCCCGACCTTAGGGATCAGCTCGCCGAATGCGACGATCACCGACAGGGGCACCGCGAAGGGCACGCCGATCAGTCGCAGCGAGACGTACATCAGCGCCCCCACCAGTACCATGATGATCAGCTTGGCCCGCAGGTAGCCGCCCAGGCGCCCCCAGACCTTCTCCATCACGTCGCGCGTGCGGTCGCGCTGCGCCGGCGCGACGAGCAGCAGGATGCTGTCCAGCAATCGCTCCCGGCGCACGACCAGCAGCGTGGAGAGCACATAGATCATGGCCAGGTCGAACAGCAGCTTGGCGACGGTCGTGGGCAGGTTCACCAGCTGGCCGCCCACGCCGGACGTCACCTGGCCGGCGAGGGCGGAGATCTCGGAGTCGAGGTTCCCGGCACCGGGGTAGTGCCGCTTCACCGAGACGTACTCCTTCCGCAGGTGCTGGAAGCGGGTTACGTAGCTAGGCGAGTCCTGGGCGAACTGGGCCAGCTGGCTGACGAGCGGCGGCACCACCAGCCAGAACAGCCCGGCGATCACTACCACGGCCAGGAGCTGCACGATCGCGACCGCCAGGCCGCGGGACAGCCCGCGCCGCTCGAGCATCGCCGCCGGGCGAGATATCGCCGATGCGAACAGCACCGCGATGAAGAACAGGATCAGCACCTCGCGCAGCTCCGCGACGATCCGCAGGCCGACCAACGCGAGGGCGGCCAGGATCAGCCCCAGGGCGATCGGCTTGGCGCGCTCGAACGTGGTCTCTGGTGGAGCTGTCGGGCCTCGTTGGTGCAGACGGTGGTTCACCACCCAACGGTCGCCGACCCGGCGCCGCGCGGCCACCGCGGATTCTCTGACACGCTGCGGATTTCACGCACCACCACGGACGCGCGGTGCGGAGGGCAGCAACGGTGCCCCCCGCACCGGAACGGGCAGCGGTTACGCGGCCGCCCGGGTAGCGCTCTGGACCTGGCGCCTGATGAGGCGCGGGCCGCCGATGGCGACGATCAGCTCGGTGATCCCGAAGACCAGCGAGAAGGCCGCGATCAGGGCCAGCAGCACGAGCGCGCCGTCGCCCGGCTTCGCGAACATGACGACGCCGAACAGGATGGCGACCAGGCCGCTCAGCGTGAGCAGCAGGGAGTCGCCGTTGCTGATAGGCAGCCAGAAGGCGCCGCCGATGACGATCACGCCGACCGCGATCGCGTATGCCGCGATCACATACAGCAGCGCCAGCGCCGAGATGCTCGGCCAGAACAGCACGGCCAGTCCGAGGCCGATACTGAGCAGGCTCCATACCGCCAACCAGCCACGGCCGAACTCCACGCTGAAGGCGTTGTACAGGCCAACGATCCCGCCGGCCAGCACGTATGCGCCGAACAGGATGGTCAGCGCGTAGAGACTGATGCTCGGCCAGATCAGAATCACCGCGCCGAACACCATGGACAGGGCGCCGTTGATGCCGATCGCCCAGCGCAGACGCTTCAGCTCTGCGATCCCTTGACTCGATTCCATGACACGTCCTCCTATATGTGAGATGACACCTGCAGATTCGGCCGTCCCGACCGTCACCGCATCGGCGATGGCTCGGAGACGTCGCAGAAAACTACGGCTCCCGCGACGCCGCCCGGCGCGCGGAAACGGGCGGCTGCACACCTGCGGGTGCAGCCGCCCGCCCTCCGTCACTGTCAGGCCACGACGCGGATGTCGTCCCTGACCTCGATGATGCCTGGGGCCGACCAGGCGGCGGCGACCGCCTCATCGTGCTCGGCCCAGGAGCTCACGACGCCGGACAGCATCACGGTGCCGTTCGATGTCCCGACGGTGAGCTGCTTCGCGTCGATCTTGGCGTTGCGCTTGAACGCCTTCTCGATCGACTTCTCGATGTCGCCGGCGCGCGGCCGGCGAGTCAGCTCGATCTGGTCGTCGACCAGGAGGACGCCCGGCACGTTACCCGCCACGATCTCCGCTTCCTGGCGCTGGTATTGCCAGTCCGCCTCGCCGGTGAGGGTGACCACGCCGTCCTCAGCGCGGGCGTCGACCGTCGATGGAACGGCCGAGTTCAGCATCATCGCCTGCAGCACTGCGCCGCGCACATCCGCGTCATCGCGAGCGAATCCGTGCAGCGGGCGCACCTCGAGCTGGTTGTGGACGGACGTGACGCCCACGACGCGTTGCGCCGCCGCGCGCGCCATCCGCTTCTCGCGGAAGCTGCCGACAGTCCCGCGCAGCGTCACCTCGCCATCGTGCGCTGAGGCGGCCACCTCCCGGCTGTCGATCGCAGGCTCCCAGAAGAGCTCGTCGCCAACCCAGAGCTGCAGTGTGTCGTCGGTCATGTGTTTCTCCTTCGTTCACGGCCCGCACGCCGGGCCATCGCATCCATGATTGGCGCGCTGACGCGCGGCGGGCATCGGAGGAGCCACCGACCGACTGCGGCCGAGCCACCATCGCGGTTTTCCGCACCGGATCGGCGGTGTCGCCGACGACGGGCCAACCGCGAGCCGCGAGCATGGGCGACATGCTGCCTCTCTCCGACGGCATCCCTGCGCGGCGCTTTCCGATCGTGAACGTCGCTCTGATCGTGGCCAACTTCGCGGTCTGGATCTTCTACGAGCTGCCGCACCTGAACTCGTCCATCTACCACGCGTCGTTCTACCCGTGCACCGTGAACGGCTCGTGCCACGGCCCGGAGCCGTGGTGGATCAGCTGGTTCACCGCAATGTTCATGCATGGCAGCTGGGACCACATCCTCGGCAACATGCTGTTCCTGGCCGTGTTCGGCAAGAACGTGGAGGACGCGTTCGGCAGCCTCCGCTACCTCGCCTTCTACGTCGCCGGCGGCTTCGCCGCAATGCTCACGCAGGCGCTGCTGACGCTGGCGTTCGGCTCGGTGGCGGCAGCCCAGACACCCAACCTGGGCGCGTCGGGGGCGATCGCGGCGGTGCTGGGCGCGTATTTCGTGCTGTACCCGGGTTCGACCGTGCGCGGGCTGGTCGTCATCTTCCCGGTGCGTGTGTCGGCCTGGTTCTTCCTCGGCTTCTGGTTCCTGTACCAGCTGTTCGAGGCGAGCTTCGGCCTGTTCTCGCCCGGCAGCGGCGGCGGGGTCGCCTTCTTCGCCCACGTCGGTGGATTCGTGTTCGGGACGGTCGTCACCCTGGCGCTGGTCAACGCCGGCCGCCTGTCGTCGCGCAGCGGCGCGGGCGTGCCAACGCCAACCTGAACTCGTCGCCGGCCCGCGGCGTGTTTCGTTTTGCGAGCCGCGACTTGATGGCTACCGTGCAGGTATGAGCTCGGCTGACTCCGGCGGGGGGCGATGGTGGACGCTGGTTGCGCTGTGCGCGGCGACGTTCATGCTGCTCGTCGACGTGACCGTGGTGCAGGTGGCGCTGCCGACGATCCAGCGGGATTTGCACTCGGGCTTTACCGATCTCGAGTGGGTGATCGACGCGTATGCGCTGTCGCTGGCCAGCGTGATTCTGACCTGCGGTGCCCTGGCTGACAGGTACGGACGAAAGCGGGTGTTCATCGTCGGCGTGGTGGTGTTCACCGCGGCGTCGTTTGCGTGCGGGCTGGCACCGACGACGGGCGTCCTGATCTGGGCGCGTGCCCTCCAGGGTCTGGGCGGTGGTGCGATGTTCGCCACCAGCTTGGCGCTGATCGGGCAGACCTACCAGGGCCCCGATCGCGGACGCGCGATCGCCGCGTGGGGGTCGACCGTCGGCGCCGCGGTGGCCACCGGACCACTGGTCGGCGGCCTTCTCACCGACACTCTGGGCTGGCGGTGGATCTTCTTCGTGAACGTGCCGATCGGTATCGCCACCGTGGCGCTGGCCGCCGCCAAGATGGTCAACATCGGCGACCCGGATGCCAAGCGCCTGGACATCGCCGGCCTGGTGACCTTCGCGGGAGCGCTGTTCCTGATGATCCTGGGGCTCCTGCGCGGGAATGACGACGGCTGGGGCAGCACGACGATCCTCGCGCTGTTTGCCGGCTCAGCGCTGCTGGCGATCGCGTTCATCGTGGCCGAGCTTCGCCAGGAGCGGCCGATGCTCGACCTGTCCCTCTTTCGAAAACGCGGGTTCGTCGGCGTGTCGCTGGCGACGTTTGCGATCGGCGCGGGGATGTTTGCCATGTACCCGTACATCACCCTGTACCTGCAGAACGATCTGGGTTACTCGCCCCTCGCGGGAGGCGTGCGGCTTCTCCCCTCGACCGTACTGCTCTTCATCGTGCCGCTCGCAACCCGCTCGGTCGTCGAGCGGTTCCCGCCCGGTGCGGTGCTCGGGTTCGGCATGCTGGTGACCAGTATCGGAATCGCCTCGATGGCGAATCTTTCAACCGGGTCGAGCTGGACGCACCTGATCCCCGGCCTGTTGCTCACGGGCTTCGGTATCGGCATCGTCAATCCCGCGATCGCCAAGATCGGATTGGGGGTCGTTGAGCCCCAGCGAAGCGGCATGGCCTCGGGTATCAGCAACACCTTCCGGATCGGCGGACTCGCCACCGGTGTCGCCGCTCTGGGCGCGGTCTTCCAACACCAGGTGACCAGCGATCTGGCGTCACGCGGAGGGTTCGGCGTGCCCGCCTCGACCCTGGCCAAGACGATCGCCTCGGGCGGCACCCGTGCCGTCGCAGCGCTGCGACCCCACAACCCCGCGATCGAAACGGCATCCCATCAGGCCTTCGTTTCGGGGATGAACACGATCCTGCTGATCGGCGCGGCCACGGTGCTCCTCGGCGCGCTCTGCGCGGGGCTCGTTCGGCGCTCCGATTTCTGGGCAGCGGCCCCACCGCCCACGAGCGAACCCGCGCCAGATCCCACCACGGTCGCACAGGCCTGAGGAGAGTAGTGGTGGCGGACGCTCAGGAGAGCGCGATCGCATGCGGCGCCGAAAACCCCGATGCGGCCCCGCTCGACATGTTTCGGAGGCGTGCCTGGAACCGGTAGGTACCGGCTCCCGCCCAGAGCGGGTCGGCCGGCCCGAATGACCCGCCCAACGCCGTCGTCCCTGTCCGCCAGGGCACGAAGCTGCTGCTACCCGGAGCCTCGACCTCGACGTCAAATACGTCGCCGCCGGGTGCGTCGCCGGAAGCCCAGGTAACGTTGGCGACGCTCGTCGCGCCGGCTGCACGCGTGGCACTGATCGGCACGGAGACGCGGCCGTGCGAGACCGTGTGGAACGGGTCGTCGTAGCCGTACGTCCCGGCCCATCGGAACGTGAACGAGAAAATCGAGCCGATCCGAGTCCGTGTCGGGCCGCCCGCAGGGGTGCTCCCGTAGAGGTTGAGGCCGGTGGTATCGAGGATGCCCCGGGTTCCGGGTGCGAGCACCAGCCAGCTGACGGTGTCCCCGCGGTGTTGGAGCCGGGCGATGTTGGGGATGAAGAAGCGGTTGGGGATGTAGTAGACGTTGAGCAGGTTCAGGTGCGTCAGCTTCAGCCGCCCGACGGCAGTTCCGGTCAACTCGGTGAACCAGATGTTGCCGTCGGAACCGGCTGTCACATCGCCCGGCTGGACGCCGACGGTCGGCGTCGTGCTGAGGCTGAGCGTCGTGCCGTTGGTCGCGAGCTGGCCGATCTTGTCGTTGTCCACGCCGGAGTACCACATGTTGCCGTCGGGCCCCGGAGCGATGCCGAATACGCCCGCGGCTGCCACCGGTGCCGGGAACTCGGTGAGCGCCCCGCCCGGCGTCACGCGGCCGATGCTGGTTGTGCCAATGTCCGTGAACCAGACGTTCCCATCCGGGCCGGGCGCGATCTGCTGCGGATTGCTGACGATGGAGGCTATCGGGTACTCGGTGATCGTCCCGGTCGGGGTGATCCGCCCGATCGCCCCGCACTGGCTCTCGGTGAACCACAGGTTCCCGTCAGGGCCGGCCGTGATTCCGTACGGACGACACTTCGCCGTCGGCAGCTTGAAGCTTCCGGCGAACGTGCCGGCGCTGGTGATACGGCCGATCCGGTTGCTGCCCTGCTCCGCGAACCACAGGCGGCCGTCCGGCCCCGCAGTGATGCCCTCCGGCTCGGCGTTCGCGATCGGAACCGTGAACTCCGTGATGATGCCCTTCGTTGTGATCCGGCCGACCTTGTTCCCCGCCGACTCGGTAAACCACAGGCTGCCGTCGGGCCCCGCGGCGATGCCCTGCGGTGCGCTGTCAGCGGTTGGGATCGGAAACTCCGTGATCTGCCCGAGCGGCGTAATCCTGCCGATCGCGTTTCCAACGTTCTCCGTAAACCAGACGTTGCCGTCCGAACCGAGCGCGATGCCCCAGGTCGATGAGTCGGTCGTCGGCGTGGGATATTCAACGATCGGGAACGAGGCGAATGCCGCCGACGGCAGGGCAAGCGCCGCCGCCATCATCGCCGCAGCGCAGGCAACGGCCCGCGCCGTCCCGCGCACGGTCCCGGCCGTCGTCGTCCGTAGCACGCGCCTCCCTGCCATCATGTACCCGATGCCACGTGTGCCGGGCGTCACATTGCCCGGTTTGCAGGCCGAAGCTACGCTCAAGCCATGGATGACGTTCTGGATGCATACTCCCGTGCGGTGATCAGCGTGGTGGAGCGAGTGTCGCCGTCGGTGGCGAACTTGCGTGTGCGCCTGCGCTCGCGTTCGCGCGTTCGTGAGGCGGGTGGGGCGGCTGTCGTGATCACCGAGGACCGGCTCGTCACGAACGCGCACGTGGTGCCGGCGGAGACGCGGGAAGGGTGGGCGTCGTTTCCGGACGGGCGCGAGTTTCGCTTCTCGGTGGTCGGGCGCGATCCCTTCAGCGACCTGGCTGTGATCGGCGTCGACGGGAGCGACCTGCGTCCGGCGGAGCTGGGTGATGCGTCGACCCTGCAGGTTGGCCAGCTGGTGGTCGCCATCGGCAATCCGCACGGGTTCGCGGGGTCCGTGACCGCCGGGGTGGTCTCGGCCGTCGGCCGGTCCCTGCCTGCCCGCGCCGGCGGCACGCTGCGGATGATCGACAATGTGATCCAGACGGACGCGAGCCTGAACCCCGGTAACTCCGGCGGTGCGCTGGCAACCAGCGACGGCCGCGTGGTCGGGATCAACACCGCGCTGGCCGGCATGGGGCTGGGATTGGCCGTGCCGATCAACGACCACACGAGCGGCCTGATCGCGACGCTGATGCGGGAGGGGCGTGTCCGGCGGGCCTACATCGGGGTGGGCGCCGCTCCCCGGCCGCTGCCTCCCAAGGCTGTGGCGGCGCTGGGCCGTACAGCCGGCATCGAGCTGATCGACATCGCTCCCGGCAGCCCCGCGGGCCTGGCCGGGCTGCTCCCGGAGGACATCGTGGTGGCCGTCAACGGCAAGCCGATCGAGAGCGTCGAGGAGCTGCAGCGCCAGCTGTCTGCAGAGGCGATCGGCACGCCGCAATCGCTGACGGTGGTGCGTTCCGGAGCGTTGATGGAACTGGAAGTCAGCCCAGTCGAGCTGGCCGCCTAGTTGCGCGCTTCCTGGGCCATCTGCTCGTATTCGGCCGCCGCGTCCTCGGGGCTTTCTGGTTCGAACCACTCTGGATTCGGATACCCGCTCTCGCGTAGTGCCGTAGCCAGCGCGTTGGCATCAAAGGCGCTGCGGCGATGCTCCACGGTTGGCCCAAACACGGACCAGTAGGCCCAGCCGGACTCGCCCTGGTAGGGCATCCCCACGCTGCCGGCGTTGACCAGGCGCCGGTTTGCCACCGTACGGTCGAACTGGACGTGGGTATGCCCGGACACGACCAGGGCTTCGTCGACGCCCTCCAGCATCGGCTCGATCCGTGCGACAGTCGACACGGCCGTGACGATGTCCTCGTCACTGCGTGGAGAGCCGTGACAGAAGCACACCGCACCGAGGCCGTCAACGTCGATCGTGACCGTCGCGGGCAACTCCGCCAGCCACGCGGCGCGTTGTTTCGGGACGCGCTTGCGCACCCACTCGCTCGGGTCGCGATCACAGTTCCCACGCACCCAGACCAGCGGGGCGGCGACCGCGTCCAGCACCGTGAGCGTCTCGGCCGGCAGCGGCCCCTCCACCACGTCTCCGCCCACCACGATCATGTCGGCACCCGACCCAGATACGTCCGCGAGCACCGCCTCCAGCGCCGGAACGTTGCCGTGAATGTCATAAAGCGCCGCAACCCTCACCCCGACACGATATCGCCGATGCCGCGCCTACCCGAAGGTGAACACATATGCCTCGACCCCCGGAGCGCTGAAGGTGATCCCGAACGTGCGATCGACGACCTGTCCCGGTTGGCGCACAAGCTGGTAGAGCCGCGGCTCTACCAGGGTGCCGTTGCCCTCGCTGTCGACGTCGAGACCGTGCGCCGAACCTGGCGCCTCGCCGTCCAGGATCACACGGAAGGGGATCTGGGTTCCTTCGCGTGACCGGATCACGAGGTTCACGTCCCGCGCGTGGAAGCGAAACGCGATGCCACCTCCGGCCTCGTTGAGCACGCTCGCCCGTTCCTCGATCGTCCATTCGCCCGCGAGTGCCCACCGATTTCGGGGCAACTCGTCGGGTAATGCGTAGCTGCGCGGCACATCGTCGCCAGCGGCAAAGTTCCGTCCCTGGTCGTAGCCGAGATAGGTCTCCGGCGACTCCAGGTTCCCCCAGTCGGCCTGTGCCTCGACGCCTTCGGGAGAGATCGCGACGAGGTCGTCGGAGACGCTCCCCGAGCCCGCCTCGCGCAGCAGGCGCTGGATCACCCGCTCACACTCGTCGTAGGCACCTTCTCCGAAGTGGTGATACCGGATCCGCCCCTCGGCATCGGCGATGTACAGCGCGGGCCAGTAGTGGTTGTTGCATGCTCGCCACACCGCGTAGTCGGTGTCGAGCGCGACGGGGTGGTCGATCCGCATGGCGCTCACGGCACGGCGCACGTTTTCGACGTCACCCTCGAATGGGAACTCCGGTGTGTGGACGCCAACCACGACCACGCCGTCGTCTCGGTACCTCTCGGCCCAGGCCCGCACGTACCCGAGCGTGCGCAGCCAGTTGATGCACGTGTACGTCCAGAAGTCCAGCACCACGACCTGTCCGCGCAGGCCGGCTGCGGTCAGCGGCGGCGAGTTGAGCCAACCGGTGGCCCCCTCGAAGCCGGGGAGTCGGCTCTCGATGGGCAGGGTGTCGGACACGCTC
>CAWCPM010000010.1:0-171531 GCA_963797565.1 uncultured Actinomycetes bacterium
TCACGCGGCGGCCGCCCCGCGCCAGCTCGGCCATCGGCTCCATGTAGTCGTGCGTGCCGCCGGGTCCACCGTGCAGGAGCAGCAGCGGCAAAGCGCCCGGGCGCTCGTCCTCGCCAACGATCCGGTACCAGGTCTCGGCTCCGCCGAACGGGATCCGGCCTTCGGAGACGGGCAGCGTTTCAGCCATGGGCAACACCTATCACATGCGGAGTGGTCGCAGCTGGCGTTCTGCGCAGACGCCCGTGAGGCGGCGGGTAACACGCGGCCACATCGGCGACCGCTGGTAGGGTCGCGCCGTGCCCTACTGCCAGCACTGCGGGAGCCCCCATCTCGACGATGCCACGTTCTGTCCCCAGTGCGGGTCATGGGTGGCCAGCGTCGGCAGCCTGCCGGCCGCTCCCGTCGCCGCCGCCCGCTACGCCGGCTTCTGGCCGCGCCTGGGCGGCTGGCTGATCGACCAGCTCATCATCGCCATCCCGTTCAACATCGTCACCGACCTGCTCGTGTCCTACAAGCAGCCGACGGTGACCACCACCACCGATGCCGGCAACAACGTTCACATCCACTGGCACGGCGACTGGCGCACGCTCGGCCTGCTGCTGCTGGCCTCGACGGTGACGACCTGGCTCTACACGTCCATCCTGCAGAGCTCGTCGCGCCAGGCCACGGTCGGCCAGAGGGCGCTGGGGCTGACCATCACCGACCTGGACGGCAACCGCATCAGCTTCGCCCGCGCCAGCGGCCGCTACCTGGCCACGTTCCTGACCAGCCTCACCTTCGGCATCGGCTACCTGATGGTGATCTGGACGAAGCGGAAACAGACCCTGCAGGACAAGATCGCCGGCACCGTGGTCATCCCCAGACCTCACTGACTGTCGCGGCCGCTGACGCCCCACGTGTCCGACAGCAGGTAGCCCTCCGGGAACGGGTCGCTGGGATCCACCGTCAGCTGCGTGATGCCGGTGATCCAGGCGCTGCCGCGGATCGCGGGCACGATCGCAGCGCGGTCGGCGACCGTGGTCTCCGACACGATCCGGCCCTCGAACACCGTGCCGATCGCGGAGGCGTGGGACATCGTGTCGCCGACGCGCATCTGGCCGCGCGCGTGCAGCGCCGCCATCCGCGCCGACAGGCCGGTGCCGGTCGCCGAGCGGTCGAGCCGCCCCGGCGACACCACCACGGCGTTGCGGCTGACCTTCCCCACCCCACGCCATGGCTCGGCGATCTGGACGATGCTGACGCCGGAGATCTCGGGGTTCTCGGGGTGTGTGCAGGGCAGCTGCTCGCGAGCGGCCGCACGGATCCGCTCGCCGGCCAGCGACAGCTCGCGCGCCTCCGAGGGCTCGATCGCGAAGCCCAGGGCGCGCGCGTCGGCGATCGCGTACCACATGCCGCCGTAGGCGACGTCGACCGCGAGCGTGCCCAGCCCATCCACCTCCAGCGGCGCGTCGAGGCGGTCGGCAAAACAGGGCACGTTGCTGAACTCGACGCTCTCGCAGCGGCCGTCCCTGCAGGCTGCGCGCACCTCGACCACTCCGCCCGGCGCCTCCAGCCGCAGCACCGTCTCCGGCTCGAGCATCTGCACCGCCCCCGTCTCCAGCAGCACCGTGGCCGTGCAGATCGTGTTCGAGCCCGACATCGGCGGGTACTCGGTCGGCTCCATGATGATGAAGCCGGCATCACATCCGGCTGCGTGGCCGGCACCACCAGGTTGGCGTGGCAGGCGACGCTGCCGCGAGGCTCGCGCAGCAGCAGCTTGCGGAGGCCGTCGCCGTGCTGCTGCAGGTGGCGCATCTGATCGAACACGGTTGCACCCGGCGGCGGCAGCACACCGCCCACCACCACGTTTCCGATCTCGCCGCCCGCATGGCAGCCGACGACGGTGATGGTGCGCACAGCTCGCATCGGCCGAGCATACCGGCGTGCCGATCGCGGGTAGATTCCGCCTGTGACGCTGGTGCACTTCCTGGTCGACCTGGGTGTGGCAGGCGTGCTGACGGCGCTGCTGGCCCGCGTGGTCGAGCTGGCCGACCGCGGATCGTCCGATGACGGCCCGTCGGACGGCGGCGGTGGTGGCGGCGGCGGCGGATGGTGGCGCCGGCCGGCGCCACCCGCTCCCCGGCCGCACCCGACCGGTGCCCGTGATCGCCGCAGCCCGCACGACACGCGCCCCCACGACCGGCCGCGGCCGGCGCGAGTGCGCGTCCACTGATCAGCGGCTGTTGCGCTCCTTGACCGCTCGCTCCATCTGGCGGCGAGCGTCGCGCTCGGCGATCGAGCGGCGCTTGTCCACGCCCTCCTTGCCCCGGGCCAGGCCCAGCTCGAGCTTGACCTTGCCGTTCGTCAGGTACAGCGCCAGCGGCACCAGCGTCATGCCCCGCTGCGCCACCTTCACGCCCAGCTGGTGGATCTCGCGGCGGTGCAGCAGCAGCTTGCGGTCGCGCACCGGCTCGTGGTTTTGGAGGTTGCCCTGCCGGTAGGGGGCGATGTTGGCGCCGACCAGGAACACCTCGCCGTTTCGCAGCTGCGCGTAGCTCTCGCGGATGTTGCCGCCGCCGTCGCGGAGCGACTTGACCTCCGTGCCGGTGAGCGCGATGCCGGCCTCGACCCGCTCCACGATGTGGAAATCGTGTCGGGCCTTGCGGTTCTCGGCGATCATCTTGCGGGCGGGCGCGGACATCAGGTGGACTTTACGCGGTCGCCGCCGTCGGCTCGGCCGCCTGATCGAGGCCCGCCAGCCGCTGCGAGCCGATGAACAGCCCCGCCGCCAGCAGCGACATTGCGGCGCAGACCGCGTAGCCGGTGACGTAGCCGTTGCGGGTGATCAGGTAGCCGACCAGCGGGAACAGCCACAGCATCTGGATCGAGAAGAAGCCCTCGGCGATCGACATCGACGTGGCCCGGTACTCGGAACGGGTGTTGTGCTGCAGGTACGTCGAGAGCGTGACGTAGACCAGCTCCGGCAGGCCCGCCACCACCAGCAGCATCAGCACCGGCAGCGCCAGGCCGGGCAGCGCCGGGCCCAGCACCAGCGCAACCGCGGCCACCAGCGACGTCCCGCCGACGGTGGCGGTGAGCGACGTGCGGTCGTGCATGCGGCCGCCCAACCAGCTGAACCCCGCGCCCACCAGCATCCCGCCGCCCAGGGCGAACCCGAGCATGGCATCGGACGCGCCCCGTTCGGCGAACAGCGGCGCGGCGTAGAACCACGCGCTGGTGAAGGCCGCCCAGTAGATGCTCCAGGCGATCGTCAGCACCGCCAGCCGCGGCGAGCGGCGAAGCGCCGACAGCCCGCTGCGCGCGACCGAAACGCCCTGACGGGCGCTGCCGCGAGCATCGTCCGGCAACCGGCTGGCGATCCCGCTCGCGATCAGCGAGGAGATCGCGGTCAGCCAGAACGCGGCCGGCCGCGACCAGGTCGCGATCAGGCCGCCGGCCACGAACGAGATCGCGCTCGCGAACTGGAACACGGCCCACAGGCCGCCCAGCATGCGAGGGAACTGCGCCTGGGCATCGTCGTGCGCGAGCGCGTCGAACAGGTAGGCCTCGTCGGCGCCGGTGCGCAGCGCGAATGCCACGCCGTGGATGGCGCCGGCCAGGCAGATCAGCCCGAACCCGGGCGCGTAGACGTAGCCGAGCTCGCCCACCGCGGTGAAGAAGCCGGCGGCGACCAGCAGCCGGCGGCGGCCGAGCGCGTCGGCCAGTGCTCCGGTCGGCACCTGCGCCACCAGCATGCCGACGTGCAGCGCGGCCTCGACGAGGCCGAACTGGGTCAGCGTCAGCCCTCGCGAGAGCAGGTACACCGCCCACACCGGGCCGGTGAAGATGATGCCGTTGAAGAGCTGGTAGAGCCTGAAGATTGTCAGCGTGCGCGCGTGCATGAAACCCCTCGAGTGATCGGAAAGCCGGACTGATCAGCTGAGCGGCACGCCGATTTTGGGCGCACCACTCCCTGGGACCCGGCCTCGTCAGTGCGAGACGCGCGAGATGCAGAAGCGCAACCGGCGGATCACCGATGTGGCGAACTCGATGTTGGGGCTGCGGTGGTGCATCGGCGGGCAGGATATCAGGAGCGTTTCGAACAGCCAAGGTACCGAGAGCAGCTACGCTTGGAGCGTGTCACCCGCCCGCGCGCCCGAGAGCAACATCGAGATCATCTTCGCGGACTGGCTCGACGCGATGCGACGGGGCGATCTCGAGACAATGGCCAGCCGGCTCGCGCCGGATGTCGTTCATCAAGGGGTCAGGCCCGAGTTCGATCTGCCGCAACCGCGAGCAGGTGATCGACATGGTCGGTCGGCGGGCTGGTCGAGTGCCGCCGGTCGAGGCGATCGAACTGATCGCGGCAGGCGATCACGTGGTCATGACCGTCCGCGGCGCCGGAATCGGACCGCCGAGCGATGAGGATGAGGATGAGCCTCGCGGACAGGCGACCGTTGTGTACACGCTGGCTGATGGCAAGATCGTGCGGATGCATGATTACCTCCACCGCGCGGAGGCGCTCGAAGCTGCCGGCGCGTCGTCGGTCGCCTGGGACTAGCAGCCTTCAGCCGAAGCCCAGGCCCGCACTGCCGACCGGCCGTACGGGAGGTCTAGACTGGACCCGTTCCCACCACAGGAGGCCGCGACATGGCTGTTTGTCGGATCATCGAGACGGGCGTCTCTCCCGAGCAGTATGAGAAGGTACGCGACAAGGTTGGCCCCCGTGATGGCGGCCAGCTGCACATCGCTGCGAAGGGCACGGACGGGACGATCCGGATCATCGAGGTTTGGGACACGCGCGAGCAGGCGGAGGCATTCGGCGAGAAGGTCCGCGCTGTACGGCAGGAGATGGGCATCGGCGGCGCGATGCCGCCGGTCGAATACCTAGAGCTGCACACGCTTGAGATGGCGCAGCAGGCGCCGGCCTGATCCGCTGATGGCCGGCCCGGGTCCTCACCCGGGCCGGCCATCACGCCATTCAGCCCAACGCCGCCGGCAACGCCGCCAGGTCGGCCAGGTCGAGGTCGACGTCGGCGGCGCCGAACGATGAGCCCTTGCCGGTGCGCACCAGGCAGGTGCGCATACCGATCCCGGCGGCCGGCGCCAGATCCGACTCCGGGTCGTCGCCCACCATCATCGCCTCCGCCGGCTCGACCCCCAGCAGACGGCAGGCGCTGCGGTAGATCTCGGTGGAGGGCTTGCCCACCACCACCGGCTCGGTCGCCGCCGCATAACCCAGGCCGACGACGAACATGCCCGCGTCAAGCGCCGGGCCGTCGGCGGTCGGCCACCACCGGTTCTGCTGCATCGCCACCAGCGGCACACCGCCCAGCAGCACCCTGAAGACGGCGTTCAGCCGCCGGTACGTCCAGTCCTCGTCGGGGCCGCCCAGCAGCACCACCTCGGCCATGCCCGGGTCATCAACCAGCTCGATCCCGTCCAGCTCGCCGACCGCACCCCGCTCGACCAGCGCGTACACGCGCTCGCCCGCGTGCTCGGAGCGGAGGTGCGCGGCGGCAGCCGACGCGGCCGTCGTGATCCGCTCGACCGGCAGCTCGTAGCCGATGCCGGCCAGCCGCTCCGCAATCGCCGCTCGCGTCTTGCCCGTCGTGTTCGTGAGCACGCCCAGCTCGATGCCGCGGCCCGCCAGCTCGGCTACGGCGGCCGCCGACCCCGCGATCGGCGACCAGTCGACGTGCAGCACGCCCTCCATGTCAAGGACGATGCCGCGCACACCCTTCACTGCAGGGCGTCCTCGATCATCTGCCGCGCGATCGGCGCAGCGGTCTGGCCACCCACGCCGCCGTGCACGATCAGCACCGAGACCACCACCCGCGGCGCCTCGGCCGGCGCGTAGCCGACGAACCAGGCGTCGCTCTTGATGCCGGGACCCAGCTCCGCGGTGCCGGTCTTGCCGTTGACCGTGGTTATCGAGCTGGATGCGAGCGTGCCGGTGCCGTAGCTGACGACCGCCCGCATCATCTCGGCAACATCGTCGGCGACGTGCTTGGTGATGACCCGGCGGCTGGCGCGGCGGTCGTGGATGCGGGACGGTGAGCGCGCGATCCACGGGGGATGCAGCACTCCGCGGTCGGCGATCACCTGCCCCACCGATGCCATCTGCAGCGGCGTGGCCGAGACGCCGCCCTGGCCGATGCCGGAAACGCCCAGGACGACCGGGTTCTGGAGCGCGCTCTGCGACGGCATCACGCTCTCATCCAACGGGTAGGCCATGTGCGAGGGTGTGTTGAACCCGAACGCCACCGCCGTGCGCGCCAGCTGCTTGCCGCCGGTGGCGACGGCGACCGGCCCGAACACCGAGTTGCAGCTCTGGGCGAACGCCTGCACCAGCGTGCCACCGCACAGCTCGTGGTGGAAGTTGATCAGCCTGAAGCCGCCCACCAGCGCGAAGCGGGTCGGGGTGTAGGTGCTCTCCGGGGTGACCACGCCCTTTGTCAGGGCGGCCGATGCCGTGACCATCTTGAAGGTCGATCCGGGGGGCTGCACGGCGTCCATCGCGATGCCGGCGGCGGCCCTCACCGCGCCGTTGCGGGCGTCCATGATCGTGATCCCGCCCAGGCGCCCGTCCAGCGCGTCGGTCGCATCCGTCTGCAGCGTGGGGTCGAGCGTGGTCACCACGTCGCGCGGCCGGCGCCCGGGATGGTGGGCGATCAGCCGCGTGCCGGAGGCGCTCTGCGCCTGCAGCGTGATCGACGGGGCGCCGCCCAGCACCGGGTTCAGCGACTGCTCGAGGCCGCCCTGGCCGTACATGGAGTTCGCCGGCCAGCCCAGCGCAACGCGCTGCTTGCGCTCCGCGGCCGTCTGCGGCGCCCGCACGAACCCGGTGAGCGTGTAGAAGGGCGCTCCCTGCGGGTACAGCCGATCGTCGGCTGCGCCGCGGGCCAGCACCATCCGGTTGGTGGACAGGATCGCTCCACGGTGGTCGGGCGCCTTGGCCGTGCTGACAAGCTGCTCGCCCGGCTGCAGGCCCGGCCACACCAGCTCAGGCGCCCAGCTGATCAGATAGCGGCTGCCCGCCAGCACCACCGGCACCTGCAGCTCGCCCTGCAGCCGCCCGAACTCGCCGGTGCGCAGCGCCATTGGCACCGTGTCCACGCCGGCCGCCATCACACCCGGCCCGGTCACCTTCAGCGACTTCAAGCGTCGACACCGTCGCCGCCTGCAGGTAGGCGCGTCGGAAGGCGCGATAGCTGGTGGCCGCCCGCGACTGCGGCGCCAGCTGGCGGTACATCGCGTGGTAGTCGCCGGCCACCCAGGCGGCCGTGAACGCCTCCACCGGCGTCCGCGGGTTCGGCCCGGAGCTGATCAGCGGCACCGCGTCGTCGTGGAAGGCCAGAAACGCGACACCGCCGACCGCGACCACGGCCAGCACCCCACCGGCGATGACGAGCAGCCGACGCGGAGATCGCCGTGGCCTCTTCCGCTCGATGCTTCGTGCGCCGGCCACCCGAGTAGTGTGCCTCAGCCGCCCTGCCGATCGATCCGATCGAGCAGCACGCGGCCGCGCGCACGGTCGATCGACTGCACCCGCACGCCCATCGAATCGCCCAGCCGGTGACGCCGCCCGGTGGTGCGTCCCACCTGCGCGACTCCCAGCCGGTCGATCTCGAACCGCTCCCGCCCCAGGCGTCTCACCGGCAGCAATCCCTCGAACACCTCGCCGAAGCGGACGAACAGCGCACCCTCGATCATGCCCACCACCTCGCCCTCGAACGGATCGTTCCAGCCCCTGCGATAGAGCACCTGCTCGAGCAGGAAGGCCAGGCAGACGTCGTCACCGCGCCGCTCGATGCGCGCGGCCTCGCGCTCGCGCTCGCTGCTCACCACCGCCTCGTGCTGGAGCAGTTCGGCGTCATCCGCGGGACGCTCGGTGGCGCCGATCAGCCCCAGCAGCGCCCGGTGCACCACCAGATCGGGGTAGCGGCGGATGGGCGATGTGAAGTGACAGTAGGCGGTGCTGGCCAGACCGGAGTGGCCAAGGTTGCGGGGGTCGTAGCGCGCCCGCTCCAGCGCCCGCAGCACCAGCGTCGGGAAGGCCACGCGGCCGCGGCCGGCACCGGCCACATACTGGGTGACGCGCTCGCTGATGCGGGCCGCGTGCGCCGCCGCCTGGGCAGGCGTGTGCAGGTCGGGCAACGCCGGCGTCGGCACCTCGAGCTCCGTCAGGCGTGCCGAGAGCAGCGCCACCGCATCCGGGTCGGGTGCCTCGTGCACGCGGTAGAGGGCCGGCACGCGCGCCTCGGCGAGCATCTCCGCGACCCGCTGGTTGGCCATCAGCATCAGCTCCTCGACCAGCGCGTGCGCTTCGTGCTCGGCGGCCGCGACCGCCTCCACCACCCTGCCCTCCGCGAAGGTGAACTCGACCTCGCGGGAGTCGATGCGCGCCGCACCCCGCGCGAAGCGTGCGGCCCGCAGCCGGCCGGACAGATCGTGCGCGTCCCGCAGCGCCTCCAGCAGGTCGTCCGCGGCCGGCTCGTGCCCGGCAAGCATCCGCTCCACCTGCGGGTAGCTGAGCCGGTGGTCGCTGCGGATGGCGCTGCGGTAGGCCGTCGCCGAACCGTCGGGCGCGACCTCGATCGTGACCGCGTAACGGTCGACCCCCGGCTGCAGGCTGCAGACGTTGCTGGAGAGCGCGTGCGGCAGCATCGGTTCCACCCGGCCGGGCAGATACACGGAGCAGCCACGCCAGGACGCCTCCTCGTCGATCGGCCCGCCCGCGACCACGAACGCCGACACGTCGGCGATGTGTACGTACACCCGCAGGCCGCCCTGCTCCCGCTCGACCGAGACGGCGTCGTCGAAGTCGCGCGCGTCCGGTGGGTCGATGGTGAACGTGAGCCGATCGCGCAGGTCGACGCGGGCCGGATCAGAGCGGCAGCGGGTCCGCCGGCAGTGCGGCCAGCTCGTCCTCCACCTCCTGCGGCCAGGGGACGGCCACAGCCCTCCGCGACCAGCACTCCGCGAAGCACCGCCGAGACGTCGTCACTTCGGCCCAGCACCTCCAGCAGCCGCGCCCTGCGCCCCTCGAGCTCGACGGCCACCAGGTCGCCCTCCCGGGCCGGCACCGATCCCCGCCGGCCCAGCGTGATCGGCAGGCCCGGCTCGAAGAACGGCTCTGCCACCAGCAGCTTGCCGCGCCGCGCTACCTCACAGACCGCCGGTGGCGGCCGCTCGTGATCGGTCACTTCTGGGCGAGCACGCCAAGCGCCCTGCGCAGCACCTCGTCAACCCGGGTGAACGGCCGGTTCACGACCCGCACGTCCGGAATGATGCCGCGGCGGTTGACGCGCTCACCGCCGGCCAGCGAGAACACCGCGACCGTCAGCTTCAGCGCACCGCCGCCCTGCAGCGGCTTCACCGCCTGCACAGTCCCCTTGCCGAAGCTGCGCGTGCCCACCACGACCGCGCGGTGAGCCCGCTGCAGCGCTCCCGCGACCACCTCGGCCGCGCTCGCGGTGGAGCTGTCGACCAGCACCGCGACCGGCAGGTGCGCGACCGCCCGGTCGTCGGCAGAGTAGACGTGCCGTGGCTCGTGCAGGCCGTGCAGGGCCACGACGACGCCTGTGCCCTGGAACACGTCGGCGACGTCGACGGCCTCATCCAGCAGACCGCCCATGTTGCCCCGCAGGTCGAGGATCAGTCCGGCCCGATGGTCCCTGCTGGCTCGCTGCGCCACCTCACGGATGCGTCGCGCGACGCCGGCGACGAAGCCGGGCAGCCGCAGGTAGGAGTACTCGCGGCCGTGGTAGCGGATCGACCTCGAAAACACGTTGGGCAGGTTGACGGCCGTGCGCTCCAGCGTGAGGGTGCGCGGTGGCCTGATGTTGGCGGCGGACGACCAGCGAGACCCTGCTACCGACCGGCCCGCGCAGCAGCCGCACGTCCCTGTCGTAGCTGAGCGGGGCCAGCGATTCCAGCCCGATCTGGGTGATCAGGTCGCCGGGACGCAGCCCGGCTGTGGCCGCCGGCAGCCCCGGCAGCGTCGCCGTCACCGCCAGGCCACCCCGCACGTGCGTGAAGGCCATCCCCACGCCCACGAACCGCGACTGCTCCTCGGTCACGACCAGCTGGTAGGCGTGCGGGGACAGATACTGGGTGTAGGGGTCGTGGAGCGCCCGCAGCACGCCGTGCAGGCCATGAGCCCGCAGCACCGCCTTGTTGATCGGCAGGTAGTAGGACTGCTGCAGCGCCCGCACGACCTGGTCGCGCACGGTCGCGGCCTGCGCGGTTCCGTCCCCGCCCACCGTCGACACCCCGCGTGAGTGAAGCTCAAAGCTGCCGAAGAACGCGATCAGAAGCGAGATCACGGCCACGAGCCAGATGAGTCCGCGACGCCCCATGACGACCTTTGATTCTACCCCGATTCGCGACCGCTAGATTCTCAGGAACTTGCGGAGAGTGAGCCCGGACCCGAAGGCGCCCAGGAACATCCCGAACGCGATCAGGGCGGCGCCGAGGCCGACCACGCCGGCCGGGAAGCTGCGCGCCGGGTCGGTGAGCCCGCCGTTCAGATTGGTCAGGCCGATGTAGGCGATCGAGAGCAGCGTGACCGCCCCGGCGGCGCCGGCAAACCCGGTCAGCATCCCCTCCAGCACGAACGGCACCCGCACGAACCAGTTGGTGGCGCCGACCAGCTTCATCACCTCGATCTCGCGGCGTCGCGAGAAGATCGAGAGCCGGATCGTGTTCGCGATCAGGACCACCGCGGCGATCCCGAGCATGGCCATCAGCGCGCCCAGCACCACCAAAACCCACTTGGTCACCGACAGCACCTTGTCGGCGATCTCCTTGCCGTAGGTGACGCACGGGGCCGATCCGCAGTCCTGCACCTCGGGGATCTGGCCGGCGGCGGCGGACACCTGCGACGCCTTGTCGGGATTGGTCAGCTTCATGTAGAAGGCGGGCGGCAGCGGGTTCTGTGTGAGCGAGCCGGCGTCCTTCTGCAGATCCTTGTTGAGCTGCTTCAGAGCCTCTGCCGGCGACACGTACGTCACGGACTTGACGTACGGGATCGCGACCAGCTGGTTGTGCACCTTGTCGAGCGTGGCCGGATCGCTCTCGGTGCCGACCTTCATGTAGGCCTTGACCGTGATGTCGTTGCGCACGCCCTGCGTCTTGTCATAGAGGAACAGCCCGACCGAGGCGAACACCGCGAGCAGGAAGGTCACGATCAGCACGGTCACGCTGGCCGCCACCGTGGTGGCGACGTTGCCGCGGATCGAGTTCATCGCCTCCGAGACGAAGAAGCGCCACCTCACGCCTGGTAGCCCCCGCGCCGATCGTCGCGCACGACCCTGGCGTTGTCGAGCTGGATCACGCGCCGGCGCATCTTGTCGACCATCTCACGGTCGTGCGTTGCCATCACGACGGTGGTGCCTGCGCGGTTGATGCGGTACAGCAGCTGCATGATGCCGACGGAGGTGTCGGGATCGAGGTTGCCGGTGGGCTCGTCTGCGATCAGGAGCGGCGGGTGGTTGACGAACGCGCGCGCCACCGAGACGCGCTGCTGCTCGCCACCGGACAGCTCGTTCGGGAACCGGTCACTCTTGTCGGCCAGCCCCACCAGCCCGATGATGTCGGGCACCTTGCGCCGGATCTCCGCCCGCGACTTGCCCTGCACCTGCAGCGCGTAGGCCACGTTCTGGTAGACGTTGCGGTTGGGCAGCAGCTTGAAGTCCTGGAACACGCAGCCGATGTTGCGGCGCAGCACGGGGATCTTGGAGCGCTTCAGCTTCGGCAGCGAGCGGCCGCCCACGATCAGGTTGCCCGACGTCACCTCGAGCTCCTTCAGGAGCAGCTTGATGAAGGTCGACTTGCCGGAGCCGGACGGCCCCACCAGGAACACGAACTCGCCCTTGTCGATCTGCAGCGAGACGTCGTCGAGGCCGGCGATGTTGGGCTCGTAGACCTTCGTCACCTGGTCGAACAGGATCATCGCCGCGCCCGGGCGCGCGGGCTCGGCGCCGTTGGCGGCGACGGCGGGATCCGGCGGCGGCTCGCTCACCGCAACGGGGGCGGTGGCAGGCGACGCAGCGAGGTCGGGGAGGTGAGGCTGGTCGGTCATCTGCGATCAGTTGGCGCCTCTGTGGGCGCGTGCGAGAAGGCATTCAGGGTACCTGGCCGGGGGAAACGACGCAATCGGCGACCCGGCCCGCGCAGGCCGATTTATGCCGCATTCGGAGCCCGTTCGGTGGGGAAGATCAGGCATCCGCCGCCTTGCTCAGCAGGTAGGCGTGGATCAGCTCGTCCAGGTCGCCGTCAAGCACCGCCTGGGCATTGCCAATCTTGATGTTGGTGCGGTGGTCGTTGACCATGGTGTAGGGATGCAGGACGTAGCTGCGGATTTGACTTCCGAAGGAGATATCCTGCGCCTCTCCGCGTTCCTTCGCGAGCGCTTGCCGTCGTAGCTCTTCTTCCCGCTCGATCAATCGGCTCTTGAGGATGCGCATCGCTTGAGCCTTGTTTTGCAGCTGGGAGCGTTCGTTCTGGCACTGCACCACCAGGCCGGTGGGCAGGTGCGTCAGGCGCACGGCGGAATCGGTCTTGTTGACGTGCTGTCCGCCGGCGCCCTGGCTGCGGTAGGTGTCGATACGAAGGTCGCTCTCGTCGATCTCGAGGTCGACGTCGTCCTCGACCAGCGGCGACACCTCGAGCTGGGCGAAGCTGGTGTGGCGGCGGTGCGCGGAGTCGAACGGCGACAGACGCACCAGCCGGTGCACGCCCTTCTCGGCCTGCATGATGCCGTAGGCGTTCTCGCCGGCCAGCGTGAAGGTGGCGCTCTTCAGGCCCGCCTCCTCGCCCGGCGTCTGCTCCAGCAGCTCCACCTTGTAGCCGCGCCCGTCGGCCCAGCGCTCGTACATGCGCAGCAGCATCTGGGCCCAGTCCTGGCTGTCGGTTCCGCCGGCGCCGGCGTGCACGCCGACCACGGCCGGGCCGGAGTCGTACTCGCCGGTGAACAGCGCCTGCTCCTGGAGCATCCCGATCTCACGGCCGAGCCGGGCCAGGGCCCCGTCCAGCTCGTCGCGCCAGGCCGGATCCTCGGCAGCCTGCTCCAGCATGAAGTCAAGCTCGCCGGAGTCGGCCTGCAGCTGCTCGAACGTCTCGATCTTCTTCTGCGTGCGGGCGCGCTCGGCCGACACCTTCGCAGCCGCCCGCTGGTCCTCCCAGAACCCGGGCGACTCCATGGCGCTGTCCAGCTCGCTCAGGCGCGCGGCCAGAGCATCCGGGTCAAAGGTAATCACGAACCCAGTGCAACTGGGCTCTGATCTCCTCGACGGCGCCTTTCAGATCCTCCAGCGACCGCGGCTCGCCGGCGGTGGCCTCGCTATGCGCCATGGCACCGCTTGTACTTCTTGCCGCTGCCGCACCAGCAGGGGTCGTTGCGGCCGACATCGCGCTCCGGGTCGAGCTGGCGCTGCTCGACCACCGGCATCATCATGTCGAGCTCCTGGTCGCCCACCTCCGACCCGGCCGCGATCGCCTCCAGCGTGGCCGCATCCTCGTGGCGGTAGGTGAGGTCGCCGCGCGGCGCCTGCGACTGCGGGAGGGCGCCGTTGCCGTCGCCGGCGTCGACCTCCACGTCGGCGTGCATCAGCACGCGCACGGCCTCCTGCTTGATCAGGAAGCTCATCTCGTTGAACATCTCCTGGCCCTCCTGGCGGTACTCCACCAGCGGGTCCTTCTGGGCATAGCCGCGCAGCCCGATGCCCTGGCGCATGTAGTCCATGTTGTCGAGGTGCTCGCGCCACCGGGTGTCGGTCACCTGCAGGGTGATCCAGCGCTCGAGGTCGCGCGGCAGGTCCGGGTTGTTCGCGGCCCACTGCTTCTCGCGCTCCTCGTAGTACTCGACCGCATCGTTGTAGATGACCTCGATCAGCTCGTCGCGCGGCGTGGCGGCGCCCTCGTACTCGGCCTGCGGGATCCGGATCGGATACACCGAGCCCAGCGCCACCCACATGCCGTCCCAGTCCCACTCCTCGGCATAGTCGCCGCCCGCGTGGGCGTCGACGGCCGCCTCGATCACGTCCCACAGCCACTCCAGCACGCTGTCGCGGATGTCCTCGCCGCGCAGGATCTCCTGCCGGCGCGCGTAGACCTGCTTGCGCTGCTCGTTCAGCACGTCGTCGTACTTGACGACGTTCTTGCGGTTGACGAAGTGGAACTCCTCGACCTTCTTCTGTGCCGACTCGATCCGCTTGGTGAGCATGCCGTGCTCGATCGGTGCTCCGTCGGACGGGCCCAGCTTGTCGAGGATCGAGTAGATGCGGTCGCCGGCGAACAGGCGGATCACCTCGTCCTGCGCCGACAGGTAGAAGCGGGTCTCGCCGGGGTCGCCCTGGCGCCCGGAACGGCCGCGCAGCTGGTTGTCGATGCGCCGCGACTCGTGGCGCTCGGTGCCCAGCACGTACAGGCCGCCGAGATCGACCACGCCGTCACCGAGCTTGATGTCGACGCCGCGGCCGGCCATGTTGGTGGCGATCGTGACCGCGCCCAGCTGACCGGCCTGCTCGACGATGTGGGCCTCGCGCTCGTGGTTCTTCGCGTTCAGCACCTCGTGCTCGACGCCGCGGCGCGTCAGCAGCTTGGAGAGGTACTCGGACACCTCCACCGAGATGGTGCCGACCAGCACCGGCTGGCCGATCTCGTTGCGCTCCTCGATGTCGTCGGCGACGGCCTCGAACTTCTCCTCGGCGGTCTTGAAGATGAGGTCGTTCTCATCGAGGCGGGCGACCGCGACGTTGGTCGGGATCGGCACCACCTCGAGGCCGTAGATCTCGTGGAACTCGGCCGCCTCGGTCGCGGCGGTGCCCGTCATGCCGGCCAGCTTCTCGTACATGCGGAAGTAGTTCTGGATCGTGACCGTGGCGACGGTCACGTTCTCCTCCTGAATGCGCACGTTCTCCTTGGCCTCGACCGCCTGGTGCAGGCCCTCGGACCAGCGGCGGCCCTCCATGATGCGGCCGGTGAACTCGTCGACGATCTTGACCTCGCCGTCGATCACGACGTACTCGTCGTCGCGCTTGTACAGCTCCTTGGCCTTGATCGCCTGGATCAGATGGTTGACCAGCTGCCCGTTCTCGGGGGCGTACAGGTTGTCGACGCCGAGCGTCTTCTCGATCTTGTCGACTCCCGACTCCGTCGGCGACGCGGTGTGGAACTTCTCGTCCACCTCGTAGTCCTCGCCCGGCTCCAGGTTCTTGATGGCGCGGGCGAACGCGTAGTAGGTCTCGGCCGCCTGCTCCGGCTCGCCGGAGATGATCAGCGGGGTTCGGGCCTCGTCGATCAGGATCGAGTCGACCTCGTCCACGATCGCGAACCAGTGGCCCCGCTGCACCGTGAACTCGGCAGATGGGGCCATGTTGTCGCGCAGGTAGTCGAAGCCGAACTCGGAGTTGGTGCCGTACGTGATGTCGGACTCGTAGGCGGCGCGGCGCTCGTCGTCGGGCATCATGTTCTGGATCACGCCGACCGAGATGCCGAGCGCCTGGTAGATCGGCCCCATCCAGGCGGCGTCGCGACGGGCCAGGTAGTCGTTGACCGTGACCAGGTGC
This sequence comes from uncultured Actinomycetes bacterium, assembly GCA_963797565.1. Classification (GTDB taxonomy): domain Bacteria; phylum Actinomycetota; class Thermoleophilia; order Gaiellales; family JAICJC01; genus JAICYJ01. The sequence goes on from CAWCPM010000010.1 coordinate 15,555, forward strand.
ACGTTCACGCCCGCGATGGCGTTCAGGTAGAGCGGCATCACCGCCACCAGCGTCTTGCCCTCGCCGGTCTTCATCTCGGCGATGCGGCCCTCGTGCAGCACCATGCCGCCGATCAGCTGGACGTCGAACGGCCGCAGGCCGATGGCGCGCTTGGAGGCCTCGCGGGCGGCGGCGAAGGCCTCTGGCAGCAGCTCGTCGAGATCCTCGCCCTGGTCGAAGCGCTCGCGGAACTCGATCGTCTTGGCGGCCAGCTGGTCGTCGGACAGCGCCTCGTACTCCGGCTCGAGCGCGTTCACCTCGATCACGCGCTGCTCGAGCCGTTTCAGGGTGCGGCCCTCGCCGGCGCGCAGGATCTTGTGGAACACGCTCATCGTAGGAGGATGGTACCAACCGGACCTTGGGGCACCATGGGATCCGCTCGTGCGGACGCCCTAGGCGCGGGTTGGCTCGATCAGCCCGTAGTTGCCGTCCCGCCGCTTGTAGATCACGTTCACCTCGTCGGACTCGGCGTTCACGAAGACGAAGAAGTCATGGCCGATCAGCTCCAGCTGGAGCAGCGCCTCCTCGTCGCTCATCGGCTTCATGTTGAACTGTTTCGTCTTGACGATCATCGCCTCGTCCTCCTCGGGCAGCGTGGCAATCGATGCCGGATCGGGCTGGTGGGTGTGGTGGTGGGCCATGTGCTCGGCCTGGCGGCGGGTGCGCTTCTCGCGGTAGCGCTTGACCTGCCGCTCGAGCTTCTCGGCGACCAGGTCGATCGACGCGTACATGTCCGTGGACGACTCGCGAGCGCGCAGCACCGGGCCCTTCGTCCAGACCGTCGCCTCGGCCACCTGGCTGTCGCTGATGCTGGGGTTGTGCTCCACGATCAACTCGAGCTCACAGCGGCTCTCGTCGGAAAGGTGGCGTGCCAGCTTGCCCAGCTTCTTCTCGGCGTACTGGAACAGGGAGTCGGTGACATCGACGTGCCTGCCTTTCACCTGCAAACGCATGGCATGACCTCCCGTTTTCGTGGTTCCCAGACAGACTACCCGGTGTCCCCTATGCGTGCTCGGCACGGGCGAGGGTTGCGGCCACCACCGCCCCGGCACCTGCCCGGCGCAGCGCCAGCGCGGCGGCGGTGAGGGTGGCACCGGTCGTGTGCACGTCGTCGATCAGGCCCACTCGGCCGGCGACCGCGACCGGCGCGGTGAAGGCCTCGCGCACGTTCGCGCGCCGCTGTGCGCGTGTCAGCCCGCGCTGCGGCCGGCGCCACAGCGGTGCGCGCAGCAGCGGCACGTGAGGGCACATCCCAGCGCAGCGCCACCTGCTCGGCCAGCAGCCGCGCCGGGTGGTAGCCGCGCATCGCCTCGCGCAGCGGATCGGCCGGCACCCAGGTGACGACGTCCACCGCGGGCCTGCCCAGCACCAGCGCCATCAGCGCGCCGGCGGGCTCGGCGAGGCCGCGCAGGCCCCCGTCCTTGAAGGCGTGCACCAGGTCACGGGCGGCGCCGTCGAACAGCAGCGCCGCGGCCGCCGACTCGAACCCCACGCGACGGCCGCGGCAGCTCGCGCAGTCGTCCACCGGGCGCTCCGCGGGCAGACCGCAGCGGGCGCAGGTGGACCCGTCGAGCAGCGGCAGCTCACCCAGGCAGGCGGCGCAGAGCAGCGGGCCGGCCAGGCGGCAGACGGCGCAGCGGGGCGGCACCAGCAGGTCGAGCAGGGCGTGCACACGGCAAGGCTACGAGCACGGCCCGCCACGAGGGCGTCACGAGCTGTCGCGAACCTCTGCCAGCATCGGCTCGATGCGGGCGGCGATCTGCGCGCGGTGGGCGTCCAGCTCGTCCCAGCTCTTGGCCGGGAGGAACCGCGACTCCGCTCCCAGCCGGGGCACCCGCAGCAGGCGGCTCTCGAGCACGGACGTGAGCTCGCCCACCAGGCGCTCGAACTGGATCGCCGGACGGCCGTCGACGGTCTTTTCGACCCGGAACCACGACCAGTCCATCCGCAGGTCGCGCAGCGCGGCGGCGTCGGCTACGAAGGTGTTGGTGTTGAACACCCGCACCGTGTCCTCGTCGAAGTCGTCGGGCAGCCGGAAGTTCTCGAGCACCACCGGGCGATCGTCCAGCCGCACCGGGATGCCGCCGCGGTCGCCCTCCTGCTTGTCGACCACCTCGACCGTGAGCGGTGCCCCGTGGTCGATGTGCCAGCCCAGCACCAGCGGGTCGACCGCAGCGCCCAGGTTGTCGAGGTTCATGATCCACAGGTAGCGGCCGCCGGCGGCGAGGAACCGATCCAGCAGCCCGGCCGCGGCCAGCGCTTCGGGCAGGTCGCCATGGCCGGTGGCATGGACGCTGGGCAGGCCGTCGTCACCGCGGAACAGGCAGCCGTCCGGGGTCAGCCGCAGCGAGGCGCCCTGCACGAAGGCGTCGACCCGCTCGCCGTCGATCCGGCCGCCCAGCGCGTCGCGGATCGGGCCGTCCGTGGCATGGCTCGTCATCAGCCACATCGGCAGCTGCGCTCCGCTCATGCGCTGCCAGTACTCGCGCTCGGCCAGGCGCGCATCCAGGAACGTGACGCGCGGGATCGCCTCCACCAGGCCCTTGACGACGCCGCCCATGCGGGTGGCCATGCCGCCGGCCAGCACCACCATGGCAACGCGGCCCTCGGCCAGAGCGTCGAGCCCGAGGCGCTCGAGCCGCCTGCCCTCGTGCGAGCCGCGCTCCGGCAGGTCGACCACGTCGCCGGCCGCGGGCGGAGCCACGACGCCGGCCACCCGGTTCACCTCGGGGCCGGCCCGCAGCAGGTCATGCTCCCACGCGCGCAGGCGCGCGGCGTCGAAGCCCTGGCTCTGGAGCTGGGCGAGCAGGGCCGGATCGAGGCCGGCCAGGTCGTCGTCCAGGCAGGAGTCAGGCAAACCGGAAGGGCGGGCGGTGTACGCCGAGCTCGGTGACGATGGCGGTGATGTTGGTGGCTGGCGTCACGTCGAACGCGGGATTGTAGACCGCGACACCTTCGACCGCGGATGCGCCGGCCAGCTCGTCCGGGTCGCGGTGCTCGATCGGGATGGCGCTGCCGTCGGCGGCCGCCGGGTCGATGGTCGAGGTGGGAGCGGCCACGTAGAACGGCACCTGGTGCGCCGCTGCGAGCACCGACAGCGCATATGTCCCGATCTTGTTCGCGGTGTCGCCGTTTCGGGCGATGCGGTCTGCGCCCACCACCACGGCGTCCACCTGGCCCTGCGCCATCACCCAGCCGGCCATCGAGTCTGCCAGCAGCGTGGCGCCGATCCCGTCCTGCGCCAGCTCCCAGGCTGTCAGCCGGGCACCCTGCAGCAGCGGGCGCGTCTCGTCCACCCACACCTGCAGGGAGGGGTCGCGGCCGTGGGCGCTGCGGATCACGCCCAGGGCGGTGCCGTAGCCGCCGGTGGCGAGGGCGCCGGCGTTGCAGTGGGTGAGCACGCGCGCGCCGGTGTCGAGCAGCCCGGCACCGTGATCGCCGATCGCGACGCAGCGGGCCACCTCCTCGCGGTGCAGCTCTCGGGCCGCGTGCTCGAGGTGCGGGACGAGCTGCTCGTCCGTGGCCTCGGCGGCGGCATCGCGCATCCGCGGATCGCCCAGGCCAGGTTGACGGCGGTGGGGCGGGCGGCGGCCAGGCCGTTGCAGGCCTCGTGGAAGTGGTCGCGTCCTCCCCTGGCGGCCACGGCGGTGCCGTAGGCCGCGGCGACGCCGATCGCGGGCGCGCCGCGCACGACCATGGCGCGGATCGCGTCGACCATCTCGGGCCAGTCGTCATAGCTGTTCTCGCGGCGCTCGCCCGGTAGCAGGGTCTGGTCGAGCAGCACCAGGCGGCCGTCCTCGAGCCGGACGATCGCGTCAGGGGTGAGCGGTGATGCGGCGCCGGCCACCCTGGGTGTCAGGTGCCCTCGTCCCACGAGGCCAGGTACTTCTCCTGCTCCGCGGTGAGGGAGTCGATCTCAACGCCCATGCTGGCCAGCTTGAGGCGGGCCACCTCGTTGTCCAGGTCGGCCGGCACGACGTACACCTTCGGCTCGAGGTCGGTGTGATTCTTGACGGCCCACTCGGCGGACAGCGCCTGGTTGGCGAAACTCATGTCCATGACGGAGGCGGGATGGCCCTCGGCGGCGGCCAGATTCACCAGCCGGCCCTCGGCCAGCAGGAACAGGCGGCGGCCGTCCGGCATCTCGAACTGCTCGACCATCGGTCGCACGACGGTGACGGCGACGGCCATCTCCTGCAGTGCCGGGATCTCGATCTCGACGTTGAAGTGGCCGGTGTTGGAGAGGATGGCGCCGTCCTTCATGAGGCCGAAGTGCTCGCGGCGGATCACGTGCTTGTCGCCGGTGGCGGTGCAGAAGATGTCGCCGTGGCGGGCGGCCTCGGCCATCGTGGAGACGTTGAAGCCGTCCATCACGGCCTGCAGCGCGCGCAGCGGGTCGACCTCGACGACGGTGACGTGGGCGCCCATGCCGCGGGCGCGCTCGGCCAGGCCGCGACCGCTCCAGCCGTAGCCACCGATGACGAAGGTGCTGCCGGCCAGCAGCACGTTGGTGGCTCGGATGATGCCGTCCAGCGTCGACTGGCCGACTCCGTAGCGGTTGTCGAACAGGTGCTTGGTGTTGGCCTCGTTGACTGCCACGATCGGGAACCCGAGCGTGCCGTCGGCCTCCATCGCTTTCAGGCGGATGACGCCGGTCGTGGTCTCCTCGGTGCCGGCCAGGATCTCGCTCAGCTGCTCGGGGCGCTTGGCATGCAGCACGCCGATCACATCGGCGCCGTCGTCCATGGTCAGCTGCGGGTGGTGGTCGGCGGCGGCCTCGATGTGGGAGTAGTAGGTGTCGTTGTCCTCGCCGTTGCGGGCGAAGACGGAGATGCCGTACTCGGCCACGAGGCCGGCCGCGACGTCGTCCTGGGTGGAGAGCGGGTTGGAGGCGCACAGCACGACGTCGGCGCCGCCCGCCTTGAGCGTGCGCATCAGGTTGGCGGTCTCGCTGGTGACGTGCAGGCAGGCGGCAATGCGGATGCCGTCGAGCGGCCGCTCGGCCGCGAACCGCTCGCGGATCAGGGCCAGTACCGGCATCTGCCGGTCGGCCCACTCGATCCGCCGCACCCCCTCCGGGGCAAGCGCGAGATCGCGGACGTCGCTGGGGGTGGTGGTGCTCATGGCGCGGCAGACTCTAGCCGATCGCGTACGGCAGCTGAGCAGGCGTTTAGCAGCCCACTCACAGGATCGCAAGACAGCCCGCGGGCAGTCCGGTGCGCCGAATCCGTGTCGATCACCGACTCGACCCGTCACGGGCGATCCCGCGGGGTGACGACACTGATCACGATTCACGGGCAGGGTGGTCCACCGTCGCCGCCATACGGCCCGCGGCACCCCGATCAGCCGACCGGACAGATCGCGACCCGCATCGATTCTGCCGAGACCGGTGACACCTGCGTCGCGACGCTCCAACGCCACCCGAGTCGGTGTTTGACACCGGCTCGGCCGGCGTGAGCGTTCCGTACCGCCGCCGTCACATGTGTCGCGGGCTATTCGCCGATGCGCTGCTTGAGCGTGCCGATCCGGTCGACCGGCGTCGGGTTGACGCCTCGCTCCAGGGCCGCGTGGTAGCTGACCCAGTCGCCGTGGGCGACCATCGAGAACGCGCGGGCGGCGGCCGTGTCCCCGCGTCCTTCGACGTGCTCGACCAGCACCGCGTCCTGCGCGATCAGCTCGGCCGTGGCCTCGATCATGCGCCTGGTCTCGTCACGCTCGCCGGGGTCGCGCAGCAGCACGGCCGCGAACGTCCCCGGCGGCGCGCCCTCCCAGGCCACGATCTCGTTGTGGTCGAGCTCCGGGAACGCGTGGCTGAAGGCATGCATCTTGGCGTTCTCGTTCAGCTGGGTCTTCCACCGGTAGGCCACCGCCGCCATCGGGCCGGATCCATAGATCAGCGGGATCGTGCTCGCCAGCCTGGCTCCCAGCGCCGCCGCCGCGTCCCGGTCGACCGCCGCCACCCCCTGCGCGCACTCGCCCGCGATCCCCGCCCGCGACAGGCCGCAGGCTGCGAACGCTCCCGCCATCGCCCCGAACAGGTACCCCAGCGCCGCGCGCGGGTGCAGCCCGCCCGGCACCTGCGCGAACGGCGCGCCCCACGCCCGCGCCCGCTGCTCGAGCGCCCCGCCCATGCCCACGCACAGCAGGCTCGCACCCTGTCGTGCGCCTGGTCGGCACATGCCAGCGTCTCGGCCGTTTCGCCCGAGTAGCTCGAGCACACGACCAGCGTCCCCGGCCCCGCCCAGCTGGGCACACCGAACCCGCGCACGCGCGTGATCGGCACCGCGCAGTCGCCGATCACCAACGCCCGCAGCAGCTCACCGCTCATGGCCGAGCCACCCATCCCCGCGATCACCACCGCCGTCGGCATGGCCATGTCGCGGCCGGCCTCTCCGCCGATGCGGTCGCCCTCGAGCAGCTGCTCGCCCATCCCCTCGATCGCCGACCGCATGCCTCCGTCGTCTACCACACAGCCCTCCCGTCCCTGCCCACGACCTGGTCGCGGAACACCGCGCCGGCCGCGACGCCCGCCCCGGGCAGGACGACGCTGCGCTGGATGCTCGCGCCGCCCGCGATCCTGGCCCCGGCACCGACCACCGATTCTGTCACGTCGGCGCCCGCCCCGATCACCGCCGTCGGATCGACCAGCCCGCCCGCCGGCATCCACTCCATGTTGGCCGCCAGGTAGCTGGCCGGAGTGCCGATATCCCGCCACCGCCCCTCTCCGGTGAACGCGAACAGCCCGGCGCCCACCAGCTCCGGGAACACCTCGCGCTCCACCGACACCGCCCGTCCGGTCGGGATCAGCTCCAGCACGTCCGGCTCGAACACGTACGTGCCGGCGTTGATGGTGTCGACGTCGGCCGTCCCCGGCACCGGCTTCTCGACGAACGCCGTCACGACACCGTCCTCGCCCGTTCGCACCAGCCCGTAGGCGCTGGGATCCGCCACCCGGTGCAGTGCGATCGTCGCCCGCCCGCCGTGGGCGCGGTGGGCCGCGATCAGCGCTCCCAGGTCGAGGTCGGTCAGCACGTCACCGTTGCAGACCACGAACGTCTCGTCGATGCTCCCGGCCGCGAACCGGATCGCCCCTCCCGTCCCCAGCGGCTCCGGCTCGACCGCGTACTCCAGCGCGTCCCCGAAGTGCTCGCGGATCGGCTCGGCCAGATACCCGCACGACAGCACCACGCGGTCGATCCCATGCCCGCGCAGCTGGCCGATCTGGTGCTCCAGGAACGGCCGGTTCGCGATCGGCAACATCGGCTTGGGCAGCCACTCGGTGAGCGGGCGAAGGCGGGTGCCCTCGCCGCCGACGAGCAGCACCGCGATCACCCCGATGGCTCCACGCTGGGCCGGCCCACAGACTCATACAGGAACCCCGCCGCCCGCACCTGGTCCGGGTCGAGCAGGTTGCGCCCGTCCACGATCAGCGGGGTTGCCATCGCGTCTCGCACCTCGCCCGACGCCAGCGTCCGGAACTCACCCCACTCCGTCACGATCACGGCGGCGTCGGCCCCGCGCACCGCCTCCAGCACCGAGGAGGCCAGCGTCACGCCCTCGCCGAGGTGGTCGTGCGCCGCATCCATCGCCACCGGGTCGTAGGCCACGACCTGCGCCCCCTCGGCCAGCAGCCTCGCCGACAACACCAGGCTCGACGCCTCGCGCATGTCGTCGGTGTTGGCCTTGAACGCCAGCCCCAGCATCGCGATCTTGCGGCCCCGCAGCGGGCCCAGGTGCCGCTCGAGCTTGCCCACCACGCGGCGCTTCTGCAGCTCGTTCACCTCGATCACGGACGTCAGCAGCTGAAAGTGGTACCCGGAGTTGCCGGCGAGCTGCTTCAGCGCCTGCACGTCCTTGGGGAAGCAGTTGTGCACGACCAGACCGCCGCTGGTCACGAACGTACCCGACTCCGGCACCTCCAGCGAGTAGACGGGTGCTTCCAGGTCGCCCGCCTCGACGCGCGTCACCGACACCCAGGCGACGCGCTGCACCAGCGGCTCCGGCAGCGAGGACGTGGGGCCGCCCAGCCCCGGGATCGGGTCGATCCGAAGCGGCGCGCTGACCACGCGCGGTACCCGCATGCCCTCGGACAGCTCGCCGCCCAGCACGATGCGCGTCCCCTCGACCTCGTCGAACACCACGAACGGGTGGTCGCTGGTGGCGGTCACGGCCGCCGCCCCGTCGCGCAGGTGCACCGTCACGCCGGGCCCGTCGTAGTCGCGCACCGTCAGCGTCGACACCGGCAGGAACTCGGGCGTCTCGTCGCCGATCGGCCAGGAAAGCACCTCCAGGCCCTGCGGATGCACCACGTCGCCCGGCCCCTCGTGCCGCCGGTAGAGATCGGCCAGCGAGACGTCCTCGACGCTGTCTTGATGGCGCACCGTGACCAGCTCGTCGCCGGCCAGGCAGCTGCCGCCGTATCCGATTCCGGGGCGCAGAAAGTGCGTGCCGATCCGCTCGTCCAGTCCCATCGCATGGGACACTACCGACACGTCGGCCCCCACCTCCTCGCAGACGTTCGCGATCTCGTTGATGAACGAGATCTTGGTCGCAAGGAACGCGTTCGACGCGTACTTGATCATCTCGGCGCTGGCCGGGTCGGTGCGCACGACGGTCGCGTTCAGATCTGCGTACAGCGCCTCCACCGCCGCGCCGTCGGCGTCGTCGAGCGCGCCGATCACGATCCGGTCGGGCTCCATGAAGTCGGCGATGGCGCGGCCCTCGCGAAGGAACTCGGGGTTGGACACGTAGCCCACGTGACCGCGGCCGCGCGCGTCCAGCTCCGCCCGCACCTTGTCCCCCGTGCCCACCGGCACCGTGCTCTTCATCACCAGCACGAAGCGCTCGCCGTCTGCGGGCAGCTCGTCGATCACGCGATGCACCCGCGACAGATCCGCGTCCCCGGAGTGCGTCGGGGGCGTGTCCACGCACACGAACACCACCCTGCACCGGCCGAACAGCTCGGCGCTGTCCTCGGTGAAGGTGAGCCGGTCGCGGTTTCGCTCCAGCAGCCGCTCGATCCCCGGCTCGTAGATCGGCACCGTGCCCTGGCGCAGGTCGGCCACGCGACGCGGGTTGATATCGCGGCAGACGACCTGGTGGCCGAGGTCGGCAAAGCAGGTCGCCGTCACCAGCCCCACGTAGCCGACCCCGATCACGCCGACGGCGCTTTTCGCCGGCGGGCTCACTGGACGGGCTTCAGCGACCGCGCGATCGCGATCATGTCCGCATTGGACATGTCATCGCGAAGCGTGTTCTGCACCCAGTACGCGGTGCCGTGCTCGATGAAGGCGACCATGTGGATGTGCGAGCCGTTGAAGTAGAACTGGTACGTGCGCCCGTCCAGCGTACGCCGCTGGTCGGGATTCGCCAGGATCGGCGCCTTGGTGAACCTCGTCTCCTCGATCCCCCAGTAGGCGCCGGCGATGCCGTTGTAGCCCCAGTAGGCGTACAGCGAGTTGGTCCCGCCGCCGGCCTCCGCGATCCGGTAGGTGCGGATCGGCGAGCTGATCCAGGGCACGAACGTGGACGCGTCCTGGCGCACGGTCGGGTACAGCACCGGGAAGTTGGCGGGGCCGTTCGCGCCCTGGAAATCGGCGCGGTAGGTGGTGCTGTCGCGGGTCACGTCTGACGGCAGGCCGCCGGTGCTCTTGGACGCCTCGTGCGCGAGCTTGCCGGTGAAGCTCTTGCCCAGCACCACGACCAGGCCCTGTGAGGCGTATGTCTTGTAGGTGGCCGTGATCGGCTTCGCCACGGCGCCGCCCAGGATGTCGGCCACGTCGGTGGCAGCCTGCTGGTCGCCGGGCCGGTAGTAGACGACGCTCTGGTCGGAAGGAGAACGTCGGCGCCGGGTTCAGCGAGACCGTCACGGGGTAGCCCCACGTCCCCAGCGCCGCGCCGCCCTTGGCGGCCGCGCCGGTCGTACCGCTGCCGTTGACCGTGGTCACCGGCGTGGTGGTCGGGTCGACCTTGGGCTTGAACTTGGGCACCTTGGGGCCCTTCGAGGCGTTGCCCGGAAGCGTGTTGATGGGCGGCCTCATGCTCTCGGGGTGCATGAACGCGAATACGGCCGTGCGCATCGCCTCCGGCGTCGCCACCACGTACGAGTTGGTCGCGTCGCCGGCCACGCTGGCATTCAGCCGCGAGGTGATCACGCGGTCCTTGATCGCATAGGCGGTGGTCGCCAGCTCGATCATCGTCTGGACGCTGGGCGGGCCGTTGGGCCCTGTCACCTGGACGTTCTTGGCGACCGTCTCGGCCACGTCGCGCAGCGTCGTCAGCTGTGAGATCCCGATGCCGTGCAACTGGCTGGAGGCGCGCTGCGAGAAGGCGTGCAGGAACACCTGCTGGCGGGCGTTGCGGTAGAAGTCGGAATCGGTGTGGCGGTAGCGCGCGAATGCCAGCGCGTTGGTGCCGTTCAGCAGCTGATAGCCGGGTGGGATGTCCACCTGGGAGTACTGTTCCTGGCCGACGACGTTCACGTGGTAGTAGCGCTGGTCGACCGGCACGTAGACCCCGTGGAACTTGTCCACCAGGTCACGGAAGCCCTTGAAGTCGACGGTCACCAGGTAGTTCGGCTTGACGCCGGTGGCAGCCTCGACCGTCCTCAGCGCAAGCTTGTAGCCGCCGTCGGAGTAGGCGGCGTTGATCTTGTCGACGCCGTAGCCGGGGATGTTGACGTACAGATCGCGCGGCAGCGACAGCAGCGAGATGTACTTGGTGCGGGGATCGATCCGCACCAGCATCAGCGTGTCCGACCGCGACCCGCCGGCGGCGTCTCCTGCCCGGTAGTCGGAGCCGATCACCAGCGCAATCGCCGGGGCGTTGCTGATCGGCAGCTGCGGATCGAGGCTGCCCTTGGCAGCGTTCACGCCCGGAGTGATGTTGCTGATGTCGTTGACCAGGTTGTGAGCCCACCAGCCGACCACCGCCGCCACGACCAGCACCAGCGCAACCAGCGAACCACCCGTCCACAGCATGATTCGCACCCACCGCGGCCGTCGCCGCTTCAGCGTCCGGGTGTCGTAGATGTTGACCGGGGGCCGCCGGGGCGGGCCGCCGTCCGAACCGGTGCTGGGTGGAGCGGGCTGTGGCGGTGTTTCGGTCGGCAAAGAGCTCCTGACAGACGAGCGCCCGCAGGCGGGTCGCGGGCAAGGCAGCAGTATAAACGCCCGATTCGTCGCGGAGGTGCAGGTTCCCTACCCCCGATTGGGAGTCGATGAGAGACGCCGCGCAAATTCCACGAGGATCCGGCGGTAGCGCCGCAGCGACTCGATCTCGACGTACTCCTCCGGCCCGTGGTGTCCTCCGCCGGCCGGCCCGAACTCGATCGCGGGGATGCCCCGCTCCAGGAAGAAGACCGCGTCGGAGGCGCCGTGGCGACCGACCGCAGGGGCCTCGCCGCCCTCCAGCGCGCCCACGGCCTCGCGCAGCACCTGCACGTGCGGCTCGCCCGGATCGAGCGTGGCCGGAGGCATCTCGTAGATCGGCGTCACCTCGGCGCCGAGCGACCGCAGCTGCCGCAGCACCTCGTCCGGAGCCTGGTTGGGCAGGTAGCGGATGTCGACGTCCATCCGGCATCGGTCGGGCACGATGTTGACCACGTCGCCGCCGCGGATGCGGCCGATGTTGATGGACGGGTGCTCGTACAGCTCCGAGCTGCCGGACGCGAACGGCAGCTCCAGGATCCTGCGGTAGATCTCGAACGCCTTCAACACCGCGTTGTCGCCCAGCCAGGGGGTGGAGCCGTGCGCGGCCCGGCCCTCCACATCGACCCGCACGACCAGTACGCCCTTCGCCTGGACACCGATCTCGAGGTTTGTCGGCTCGCCGCAGACCACGAACTCGCCCAGGTGCCCCTCGGCCGCCAGGAACGCGGACGACTTGGGCTGATTCGAGTCCTCCTCCGACTCCTCGTCGGGCACGATCAGCAGCTTTACCTTGACGCCCGGGATCAACTCGCGCGCCTGTGACAGGTCGGCCAGCGCGGCCAGCATTCCGGCCAGCCCACCCTTCATGTCGTAGGCGCCGCGGCCGTACAGGCGGCCGTCCACCTGCCACGGCGAGAACTGCTCGCTGCGGGCGGGAACGACGTCCACGTGGGCGTTCCAGATCAGCGTGACCGGGCCGTCGCCGACGGCCGCCACGATCGAGGGCAGGCCGTTCACCTCGTAGGTGCGGTGGGCGATGCCCTGCCCTTCCAGCCATCCCTTCAGGAACCCCATCGCCGCCTTCACGCCGTCGGGCTGAGAGCTGTCGTAGGAGATCAGCCGCTCTGCGAGGGCGAGTTCGTCGGCGCTGGGCACGGGCGCGATTGTAGGGTGGGCGTCAGCTTGAGCACGCCATCTCTGTGGCAGGAGCAGCACCCGGGCCGGACATTTCCCGCGCTCGACTCGGAGCACCGGGCCGACGTCTGCGTGGTCGGCGCTGGCGTGACCGGAACATCCTGCGCCTGGCGGCTGCTCGAGCACGGGCGTCGGCGTGACCGTGGTCGACGGCAGGCGCGCTGCCGCCGCCGCCAGCGGCCGCAACGGCGGGCTCGCCGTGACCGGCACCGGACTCGATCACGACGAGCTGGCGGGCCGCCTCGGCGAGGCCGGCGCCCGCGATCTGCAGGCCGCGACGGGGCGATCGCTGGACGCGATGATCGCCCTGGCGGCCGAGCTGGGCGTGCCGCAGGCGGTGCGCCGCACCGGCTCGCTGTGGGTGGCGCAGGACGAGCATGAGCGGGCCGAGATCGATCGCGTGCTGTTGGCAGCCCCGGCCGCCGGCATCCCCTGCCGTCCCGCCGCCGATCTGATTCCGGAGCCGATGCGCGATCGCTGCGACACCGCCGCCTATTTCCCGCAGGACGCCGAACTGCTGCCCGCGACCTGGGTGCGCTCGCTGGCGGCGGCCGCCGCCGACCGCGGCGCGCACGCTGTTCGAGCACTCACCGGTCACCGGCCTCGGGCGCCGGGGTGACGGCTGGGTCGTGCACGCCGGCCGGCGGGACCGTGCACGCTCAGGCTGTGGTGGTGGCCTGCGACGGGCTGATTCCGCACCTGCTGCCGCAGCTGGACGGCATCGTCTACCCGGTGCGCGGCCAGGTGCTCGCCACCGAGCCGCTGCAGCAGGGCCCACTCGCATGCCCGACCCACTCCCAGTCGGGCTTCATGTACTACCGCCCCACCGACGACGGCAGGGTCGTGGTCGGCGGCGGCCGGCTCGAGCAGCTCGAGCACGAGTACACCGACGAGGAGACCGTCACGGCCGGGGTGCAGGCCCGGCTGGACGCGTTTCTGGCCGACTGGCTGGGCCTCGGCGGCGCCCGGGTAACCCACCGCTGGGCCGGGATCATGGGCTTCTCGGCCGACCTGCTGCCGGTGGTGGGAGAGCTGCCGGGCAGCCCCGGCCTGAACGTGGCCGGCGGCTACAGCGGCGTCGGAAACGTGCTCGGCCACCTCTGCGGCGGCATCGCCGCCGACCTGATCGCGACCGGCATGCACCCGCAGGCACCCGCGCTCGACGTCGGCCGGTTCGACCTCTCCTCGCCCGTCGAGCAGCTGGAAAAAGGGCGCAGCCGGGAGCACGCCAGGCGGCTGGCGCTCGCGCGGCCGTAGGCAAAGTTGTTAAACCTGCGGCGGCGGTGGAAGAAAACCCCCGGGTTGCCCGTCTTGGCTGACACGATCGCCCGGAGCGGGCCCTTCCGTCGGGGGAAGGCCCGCTTCGGGGTTTCGTGTTTCCGGGGGTCGTCGCAGGGCCAGTGGGCCGGTCTCGTACCAGGGATAGGCGTCGGTCAGGAGCAGCGGCACGTAGGCAAGCGTGTGGCACTGGAAGGCGTACGTCAGACCCTGCATCTCGTGGATCGTGCGCGGCATCCTGCCCGTGAACAGGATCGCCCACCAGGCCCCGATCGCGAGCAGCCAGGCGACCATGCCGAAGAAGCACGCCGTGACCAAGGCCGGCAGGCTCAGCGGCAACAGCACCAGCGTGCGCAGCCGCGACATCCGCGCCGGGGGCGCCACCCGCACGTCGACCGGCAGGCCGTCGCGCCGCTGCCATGGGAAGGGCGGGAAGCGGTCGTCGACCAGACCCACGTAGGCGGCGACGCGGGTCACGTACACCACCGTCGCTGCCTGGAAACGGTGGATCGGCCCGGGCAGACGGCCCAGCGCCAGCACGGCCAGCCAGCCGACCACCGAGAGCGCGATCGACACGACCGCCAGGAGCAGCCAGACCACCAGGTGCGGTATCGCCAGCACCAGTCGGAAGATGGTGCCGGCCCGGGACGGGTACTCGACGTATGCGGCCCGGTAGACGACCGGGTAGGGGCGGGCCGGCTCGGCGGCCTCTTCAACCATCCACTGCTCAGGCGGCGCCGCGGCCACCGCGGCCGCGACGTCGAACGCCCGCCCGCAACCCACGCAGAACCGGGCGTCGCCAAGGCGCGGCCGTCCGCAGTTGGTGCAGAAGCGGGCGGGTGCGATTGGTTCGCTCACGGCCATCGGTCCTGATGATACGACCGGAGGCGGGTAGCGCCCTCTAGCTGGAGGCCTGAACCAGCGCCTCGGCGAAGGCCGCCTCGCGCTCCGCGCGATAGAGGTCGCCCTCGCCGTTGCGTGCCTGCTCCAGCTGCGCCTGGGCACGCTCCAGCCGTGCCCGCGCCTCGCCCGCGTCGATCTGGTCGCGCGGCACCGCCTCGCCGACCAGCACCAGCGTCTCGTTCTTGCGCACCTCGACGAAGCCGCCGTCGGTCGCAAACTCGTGCCGCTGGCCCTCCATGTCGGTGACGTGCAGCTCACCCGGCTTCAGGCTGGACACCAGCGGCGCGTGGTTGGCCATGATGCCGAGCTGGCCGGCGCTGCCGGGCACGACCACGATCTCGGCCTCGCCCTCGAACACCGGCCCCTCCGGCGTGATCACGTCGACGCGCTGTGCGTCGTGGTCCGCCATCAGGCGGTGGCCTTCAGCTCTTCGGCGCGGGCCAGCACGTCGTCGATGCCGCCCACCAGGTAGAAGGCCTGCTCGGGCAGGTCGTCATGCTTGCCGTCCAGCACCTCCTGGAAGGAGCGGATCGTGTCCTCGAGCCGCACGTACTTGCCCGAGGTGCCGGTGAACTGCTCGGCCACGTGGAACGGCTGCGACAGGAAACGCTCGATCTTGCGGGCGCGCTGCACGATCACCTTGTCCTCGTCGGACAGCTCGTCCATGCCCAGGATGGCGATGATGTCCTGGAGGTCCTTGTAGCGCTGCAGCACCTGCTGCACCCGGGTGGCCACGCTGTAGTGCTCCTCCGAGACGCTGCCCGGCTGCAGGATCCGCGAGGACGAGTCGAGCGGGTCGACGGCCGGGTAGATGCCCTTCTCCGAGATCGACCGCGACAGCACGGTGGTGGCGTCGAGGTGGGCAAACGACGCGGCCGGGGCCGGGTCGGTGAGGTCGTCGGCCGGGACGTAGATGGCCTGCACCGACGTGATCGAGCCCTTGTTGGTGGAGGTGATGCGCTCCTGCAGCTCGCCCATCTCCGTGGCCAGGGTGGGCTGGTAGCCCACGGCGCTGGGCATGCGGCCCAGCAGCGCCGATACCTCGGAGCCGGCCTGCACGAACCGGAAGATGTTGTCGATGAACAGCAGCACGTCCTGGTTCTGGACGTCTCGGAAGTACTCGGCCATGGTCAGCCCGCTGAGGCCGACCCGCAGGCGCGCTCCCGGGGGCTCGTTCATCTGCCCGTAGACCAGCGCGGTCTTCTCGATCACGCCCGACTCGGTCATCTCCAGCCACAGGTCGTTGCCCTCGCGGGTGCGCTCGCCCACGCCGGCGAACACCGACAGCCCGCCGTGCTCCTGGGCGATGTTGTTGATCAGCTCCTGGATCAGCACCGTCTTGCCCACGCCGGCGCCGCCGAACAGCCCGACCTTGCCGCCTTTCACGTACGGGGCCAGCAGGTCGATCACCTTGATGCCGGTCTCGAAGATCTCGACCGTCGACGACAGGTCGGCGAACGCGGGCGGCTTGCGGTGGATCTCCCAGCGCTCGCTGTCGGCCAGCGGGTCGCCGTGGTCGACCGGCTCGCCCAGCACGTTGAAGATCCGGCCCAGCGTCACCTCGCCAACCGGCACCGTGATCTGCCCACCGGTGTCGACCACGTCAAGGCCGCGGGCCAGGCCGTCGGTCGCGTCCATCGCGATCGCGCGAACGCGGTCGTCGCCGAGGTGCTGCTGCACCTCCGCCACCAGCGTGGTGGCGGCGCCGTCGGCGGCCGGGACGCTGATCTCGAGGGCGTTGTAGATCGCGGGCAGCTGTCCCTCGAACTGCGCGTCGATGACGACGCCCTTGATCTCGACGATCTTCCCGACGTTGTGGCCGTTGGCGGCTGACATGTAACTCCCTTGCTCGAGCGGATGAGCGGCATTTTTTGGCGCGTGGACAGGGATTCTAGCAACCTGGCGGCCATCTCGGGGCGGGAGTTCGTGACACGCCTCTGAGAGGCGAAAGCGACCTAGCCGAGGCGCTCGTGGCCGGGCTGGTGATCCAGCGTGCGCACGTTCTGAAGCATCTGGCGGATCAGCATCTGCTCGCGCGCAATCGAATCGCGGCTGCCGCCATTGGCGACGACGATCTCGTGGTGGTGGGTCTGCGCCGGGGTGCTGGTGTCGCGGGACGCCAGACCGGCCCCGAGCAGTGCGGCGACGAACATCGCGGCCGCGAACCCCGCCACCGCCAGCCCGCGCGAGACCACCCGCGCCGGTGCCGGAATCAGGCGGCGTGTCGGCTGCACCGGTGGTGCCGCTCGCAGCACGTCGGTCGTGTGCGCCACCGACAACGCGAACTGCTCGCAGTCGGCGCACTCGGCGCGGTGCCGGCGGGCAGAGGCCGCCTCGATCTCGCTGACCTCGCCGTCGAGCTCGGCGGAGATCGTCTCGCGCACCGCCTCACATTGGCGCTCGAGCCTGCGAAACCAGATTCGATGTGGATGGCTCATGAGTACCTACGATAGACGTGGCTTCGGGCCCGAAGTTTGCGGCCCGTCGCTCCCGGATCCGTCATCGGCAGCAGCCGGTGGCGACTCGAGCGGCTTTTCACCGCCCAGGTGCAGCCCTCTCGCGATGCGCCCGCGCAGCGACCGGCGTGACGGATCGGCATGCAGCCGCTGCGCCTCCAGCGCCACCGCCACACGGGCGGCGTGATCGACATGTCAAGCTCGCGATGAGACGGCTGAGATCAATGCCATGACACGAATGGTAGCGACGCCCGGGCGCTGTTCCCACGGCGCCGGCTTCAGAACAGGTGGTGCACCGGGTCGACGAGGCCGCCGATCAGGATCAGCACCAGCGCCACCCCCACGAACAGAGCCGACGACGAGATCGCCTCGTACCGCTCGTCCATCGAGGCGGTGCGCAGCTTGCCCGACGTCAGGAGCAGGCCGAACATGCTCATCACCCCCGCGTCGTCCTCGACCCGGATCACCGGGCGCACACCGTGGAAGAAGCCCGATAGGAGGAAGAAGGCACCGAGGCCGTAGCAGGTCACCGACAGCGAGCGGCGGAACGGCACGTGCAGCAGCAGCGCTCCCAGCACTCCCACCACGAGCGCCACCGCCAGCACCAATCCCACCACCTGCGCGAGCCGCTTCAGCCCGGCGACCAGCATGGCGGCCCCGCCTCCCTACGAGGCTGCGACCCGACCCGGCTCGAGGCGCAGGTCGGACATCGGCCATGTCTCCAGCGGGAAGTGGCAGGCAACCTCGTGGCGGTCCTCACGCTCCGTCAGCTGGGGCTCATCGACGTCGCAGATGCCCGCCTGGAAGCGCGGGCAGCGCGGGTGGAACCGGCAGGCGGACGGCGGGTTGATCGGGCTGGGCACATCGCCCTCGAGCACGATCGGCTTGCGGCTGCGGGCCACGTTCGGGTTCGGGACCGGCACCGCCGACAGCAGGGCGCCGGAATACGGATGCAGCGGCCGGTTGTAGAGCTGGCTGCCATCGCCCACCTCGACCACCTTTCCCAGGTACATCACGGCCACCCGGTTCGAGATGTGGCGCACCACGTCCAGGTCGTGGGCGATGAACACGTAGGTGAGGTCGAACTCGCGCTGCAGCCGCTTCAGCAGGTTCAGGATCTGGGCCTGGACGGAGACGTCCAGCGCCGACACCGGCTCGTCGCAGACGATCAGCTTGGGCCGCACCGCCAGCGCCCGGGCGACACCAATGCGCTGGCGCTGGCCGCCCGAGAACTCGAACGGGAACCGGTTGTAGTGCTCCGGGTTGAGTCCCACGACCTCGAGCAGATCCTGCACCTTGCGCTTGATCTCGGCCGCGGTGCCCATCTTGTGCACCTCCAGCGCCTCGCCCACGATCGAGCCGACGCGCTTGCGCGGGTTCAGCGACGCGTAGGGATCCTGAAACACCATCATCATCTCGCGGCGCACCTTGAACAGGTCGTTGCCCTTGATGTTGGTGATGTCCTGCCCGTCGAACGTGATCTTGCCGCCGGTCGGATCGAGCAGGCGCATCACGCAACGGGCCATCGTCGACTTGCCGCATCCGGACTCCCCCACCACGCCCAGCGTCTCGCCCTTGTTGACGGAGAAGGACACGCCGTCCACGGCGCGCACGCGCCCGATCTCCTTCTGGAAGATGATCCCGCGGGTGATCGGGAAGTGCTTCTCCAGGTTCTCGACTGTCAGCAGCGGCTCTTCCAACATTCCTCGCTAGGTCTGCTGCTCCGCCATCACTTCATGGAGCAGGTCGTGGGATTCGCGACGCCGGAACTCGGGCTCGAGGTGGCAGGCGACGGCATGATCGCTGGCCGACTCGCCACCCACCGGCAACAGCTCGGGCACCTCGGGGATGCAGGGCGAAAACGCGTACGAGCAGCGCAGATGGAACCGGCAGCCGGACGGCGGCTGCAGCAGCGACGGCGGCGTGCCCGGGATCGGCTTCAGGTCGGCCCCTTCCACGACCAGCCGCGGCAGCGAGTTGAGCAGGCCCCACGTGTAGGGGTGTTCGGGGCGGTAGAAGATGTCCTCGTAGCCGCCCTTCTCGACCGCCTTGGCCGCGTACATGACCATCACGTCGTCGGCCGTCTCGGCGACCACGCCGAGGTCGTGCGTGACCAGGATGATGGCGCTGCCGAAGTCGCGCTGGAGCTGGTTCATCAGCTTCAGGATCTGGGCCTGCGTGGTCACGTCGAGTGCCGTGGTGGGCTCGTCGGCGATCAGCAGGTCGGGGTTGTTGACGAGCGCCATCGCGATCATCACGCGCTGGCGCATACCGCCCGAGAACTGGTGCGGGTAGTCGTCCATGCGCGTCTCGGCGCGCGGGATGGCCACGGCCTTCAGCATCTCCACCGACCGGCTGTTGGCGACCTGTTTGCTGACGTTCTCGTGCAGCTGCACCGCCTCGCGCAGCTGCGAGCCGATCGTGTAGACCGGGTTCAGCGACGTCATCGGGTCCTGAAAGATCATCGAGATCTCGTTGCCGCGGATCTTGCGCAGCTCGTCGGGGTCGATCTTCAGCAGATCCCGGTCCTTGAAGAGCGCCTGGCCCTCGGTCATGGTGTTCCTCTTGGAGTTCAGGCCCATGATGGTCATGCACGTGACGCTCTTGCCGCAGCCCGACTCGCCCACGATCGCGAGCGTCTTGCCCTTCTCGACGCTGAACGAGACGCCGTCCACCGCGTGCACGATGCCGTCATCCGTGCGGAAGTACGTCTTCAGATCCTTGACGTCAAGCAGCGGCATGCGAGAAATTGTACCGGGTCGGGGCCAGTATCGACGGGCGCCGGATCAGGCCAGCCTGATCCGTGGGTCAATCACCGCATACAGGAGGTCGATCAGCAGGTTGAAGACGATCACCATGATCGAGGCGAAGATCACCACGCCGATGATGATCGGCAGGTCGAAGGTGAAGGTCGACTGGATCGTCCACCAACCGAGGCCGGGCAGCCCGAACACGATCTCGACGAACACCGCGCCGCCCAGCGCCAGGGCGACGTCCATGCCCAGCATGGTCACCACCGGCAGCATCGCGTTTCGCAGCGCGTGCCGCCGGATCACGGTCCGCTCGGGAGCGCCCTTGGCACGAGCCGTGCGCACGTAGTCCTCGTTCAGCGTCTCCATCACGCTGGAGCGGATCATCCGCACGTAGAACGCCGAGTAGAGGATGGCGAAGGTGAACCATGGCAGCAGCATGTGCATGAACCAGTCGTACGGCCCGCCGCAGGTCTGGCCCTCGCTGGCGCCGCGTAAGTTGCAGTAGCCCTGGATCGGCAGCAGGTTCAGCTTGTAGCCGACGATCAGCGACAGCATGTAGCCGACCCACACCGGGTGCGCCGAGATGCCGGCCAGCACGCCCACCATCGCCACGCGGTCGCCCTTCGAGCGCGGCCGCAGGGCCGAGTAGATGCCGACCGGGATCGCCACCAGCAGCCACAGGATGGCGCCGCCGATCACGAGCGCCGCCGTCACCGGCGCCGCCTGGCGATGATCGAGTTCACGCTCTGGCGGTTGCCGTACGAGTAGCCCAGGCTGCGATCCCAGACCAACTCCTTCAGGAAGTGGCCGTACTGGACGTACAGCGGCCGGTCGAGGTAGAGCTCGTGGCTGACGTGCTTGATCGCGGCCGGCGTCGCGGCCTTGCCGGCGACCAGAGCCCCGGGGTTGACCGGGATCACGTAGAACATGACGAAGGTGAGGACGGTGATCGCGAGAAACAGCACCACTGCCCAGAGCAGCCGGCGAATCACGTATCTGACCATGCAACCCTCACCCTCTCGAGAAACAGATCCTGGTCGAAAGCATACCGGGCGGGGATGCATTTGCACCCCCGCCCGGTACTTCAACTGTGAGCTAGCGGACGCAGAGCGCCGCGATGTCCATCCCGTAACTCGGCTCCCACAGCTGACACCCAATCTTCGAGCTGAAGAAGTCGTAGTTGGTCTGGTTGCTCCATGCAGCCCACGGTGCCTGGTCCGTCTTCATGGACGTGGCGATGTCGCCGTAGGCCTGTGCTCGCTCTGCTCCGGTCTTGGCCGCAGCTTCATCCATCTGGTCGTTGTACGACTTGTTGTCGAAGTAGGAGAAGTTGTCCCCGTTCTTCGGCAGGATGCTGTGACCGCTGAGCAGGATGTTCAGGAAGTCGTACGGGTCGGGGAAGTCAGCCAGCCATCCCTCGTCCGCGATGTCGTTGGGCGTGCCCTTGACACCCTCTTCCTGGAACTGCACCGCACGCTGGTAGTACTTGACGGTGACGTTGATGCCAAGTGGCTTCAGCTCCTGGGTCAGGAGTGCCATGCGGTTGGTTGCCGACTGCACGCCCTGTGTCGAGTAGACGAGGACGTTGATCGGGGTCTTGACGCCCGCGGCCTTGGCCTGACTCATCAGGGCCTGGGCCTTGCTCAGGTCAGGCGTCAGCGGGTACACGGCCTTCTCGATCGACGCACCCGGCACCTGCGGAGGCAGGTACTTGTCGGTCGGGATGCCGGCCTTGTAGCCCAGCTGCTTCGTCATGCCCGTGCGGTCGATCGCGTAGTTGACCGCCTGCCGAACCAGAGGGTTCGACAACGCCGGGTTCGCCGTGTTCATGGCGTAGTAGTTGACCTCGATCTCGGGTGAGATGAACATCTGCTGCTTACCGGCCGCGGCAACGGTGCTGCCCTCGCCGTACTGCTGGGAGAGCGGCAGCGACTGAGCTGCCGTCACGCAGTCCGGACACCAGTCCAGCTGGCCGTTCTTGGTCTCGAGGATGCCCTGGTTCTGATCGATCGTGAACTGACTGAAGTCGATCTCGTTGATCAGGTGCGGACGAGGACCGGTGTAGTTCGGGTTCTTCTTGACCACCAGCGACTGGTTCGGGGTGTAGCTGGCGATGTAGTAGGGGCCGGCACCTGCGATCGATGTGACGCCCTTGCGGGCTGACCGGCGAGATCGTGCGGGATCGCGCACATGAACGGCGTGGCCATCTCGGCCTCGATCGTGCCGTTCGGCTTCGTCAGGTGCAGGATCAGCTGATCGCCGTTGACCTCGACGCCCGGGATGGTGCCCTTGCCGTTCCAGCCGGTGGCGCCCTCGATGGAGCTGGCCACGAAGCTGACGAACGGAGACACCTGCTTGGGATTGAGGTCGCGCATCAGCGAATCGGCGAAGGTCTGTGCGGTGACAGGCTCGCCGGTGTTGAACTTGTACTTGCCGGGCGGCACGGTGAACGTGACGGTGAGGCCGTCAGACGAGACGGTCGGCATTGCCGACGCCGCCTCCGGGACTGCAGCTGGTAGCCCTCAGGGGCCGGCTTGTCCGGGTAGTCCAGGAGATTGACGCACGTCGCGTACTCGATCTGCCAGGACTCCTGGTAGTAGGCGAGGGCGGGATCGATGAAGTCGATGCCGCCGTGCCACGCGGCCTTGATGGTGCCGCCCGGCTTGCCGGTGGTCGCTGCCGGTCGCGCCGGTGCTGACGTTGCTGGCGTTACCGCTGCTGCTGCTACTGCCGCAGCCGGATGCTCCAAATAACACCACCCCGAGCGTCACAGCGCCAAGCGCTATCCACATTCCAGGTCGTCTCATGCGGTTCCTCTCCCGTTGCGTTTCCGGGGCTCGATGGCTGACCGAGACCCCACCTATCCATGTCGGTAGACGACAGGGGTGGTGCAAAGTTAGTTGGGAGGCTGGAGACCTAGTACGTGCCGCGCGGATCGAGCGCGTCGCGCAGGCCGTCGCCCAGCAGGTTGAACGCGAGCGTCGCGAACAGGATGCCCAGGCCGGGCCACACCATCAGCCACGGGATGGTCGTGTAGTAGTTCACGGCCGAGTTGATCAGGTTGCCCCAGCTGGGCTCGCCCTGCGGGATGCCGACGCCCAGGAACGAGAGGCCGGCCTCGAACAGGATGTTCGTGGCCACCAACAGCGTGCTGTAGACGATGATCGTGCCGGTCAGGTGCGGGAGCAGGTGCGACCGCAGGATGCGGCGGTTGCTCGCGCCCACCATCTTGGCCGCCTCCACGAACTCCTTCTCGCGCAGCGACAGCACCTGGGCGCGGATGATCCGGGCACGGGTAGAACCACGAGAACACCGAGATCACGATCACGAGCGTCACCACCCCGGGCGAGAATAACCCGAAGAAGGTGTAGGCGTTGAGGCGCTGGCCGGCGGTGAACGAGAAGGCGATGGCGAACAGGAGCAGCGGCAGCGCCATCACGAGCTCCGTGGCTCGGGAGACGAACATGTCGACCACCCCCCCGTAGAACCCGGCGATCATGCCCAGCAGGACGCCCATGGCGACCCCGAAGATCGTGGCCAGGATGGCCACCTCGAACGAGATCTGCGCGCCGGCCATCATGCCCAGCAGCTCGTCGTGGCCGGCCGTGTCCGACGTGCCCAGGACGTACAGCGTGCAACAGGTGCCCGCCGCCGTCGGCGTGTGCGACCATGGCAGCGCCGGCTCGAAGCCCTGCGCGTTGGTGTTCAGGCTGTAGGCCGTGCGGCCCAGCAGGTGGTTCGCGATCGGCGTCCCCACGAACGCGACCAGGATCATCACGATGATCGCGACCCCGCCGACCAGCGCAACGCGGTCGTGGCGGAAGCGGCGCCAGGCCTGCTCCCAGAATCCTCGTGCCTTGACGGCGGTCGGCTCGCCGGTACCTGTGCTCAGGCCCCCGCCGACAGCAACATCAGCCGCGCCGGGAGCCGCACCAGAGAGAATCGGGCGTTCGCTACTGGTAGCCATCTGGTTAGATGATACCCCAAACGCAAGGACGTTTACAGTGACGCGTCACGCGGAAGGCACGGCGGTGGAGTTCCGCGGCGCCGCCGAAACCACGATCCAGTGGCCGCCGACCGGCTTCATCTCGATCAGCAGATCCACGCTCTTGGTCACGCTGGGGTTGGTCGAGCCCATCTGAACGTCGAGCAGCACGTCGCGGGATCGCGAGCGCAGCACCTTGTAGGCGGCACCGGCGAAGACGCTGGCAGGAAACTGCGGAACCGGGATCGTGCCGGCCTTCCACTGCTGCCTGGTGGCAACCGACTGCAGCTTCGTCGAGACCATCGCCCGCGCGGCCAGCGGGTCGTGACGCAGCACCCCGTCGCGGATGAACGAGCGGGCCAGCGTGCGCGCCTCGACCGGCAGCTTCACCTTCGCGCCGAACTGCTGTGTGGCGCTGGGCGCCTTGAAGGGCGCGCCGCCGGTGTAGTCAGGCGTGCTGGACTGGCGCGACAGAACGAACGAGATAAGCCCGGCCACCAGCACCACCGCGGCCACTGCGCTGAACGCCAGCCGCACCGGTCGCTGATCCCACAGGGCGATCACCTTTGCAGACATAGCGAAAGATTCTAGCGCCGCAGAATTAGCGCGGAGGTTGTCAACCAGGCACCCGCCAGGCGGGGTGCACCCAGCGCATCGACCAGCAACCCGCGCACGCCCGGCGCGATCAGCAGCTGTGTCTGGCCGAAGGCGAGCGGCACGATCGAGCCGCTCGAGAGCAGCGTCCGCTGCGCCTGAAGCAGCGTCCGTCCCACCGTCGCCGGCGGGGCCGCTTCCACCTGGGACACCAGGGATCTCTGCCCGCGGCCGGCCAGCGCCGCGACGACCGTGGCGGGGGCGGCCGACTGCAGGTTCAGCTCCGAGACCGCCCAGTCGCCGTGGGGGACGATCCGTACCTGGGCGCCGTCGTTTCGTAGCACGCGTGCGACGGCGTTCGTGAACGCCGTCTCGGTGGCGCCGGTCGGCCTGGTCAGCGTCACCGTCTCGCCGGCCACCGCCGACGGCGCAAAGTGGGCAACGCCCGGCACGTAGCCCGGCATGCCCAGCGGCACCAGCGCGTCGGCGGCCTGCCCCGACTTGCCCGCCGCCAGCTCGGTCACCTGCGATGCGCTCAGCCCACCGGCAAGCGACGAGGTCGCGCCCGGGCGTCGCTGCAGCGATATCAGGCTCAGCCGCGGGGTGTCCAGCAGCTGGCGGCCGAACTCGGGGTCCGCACGCACCACGTCCACCTCCGCTGCGGGCAGCGGCAGCACCTGGTAGCGGCCGGCACGGTACGCCGCGATCGAGCCGGCGTCGGCCCCGGCCACGACCGGCATCTCGACGCGATCGAGGTGTGGACGAGCGCCGAAGTAGGCCGGGTTGCGGCTGAGCACGGCCAGCCCGGCGACCGCCGCCTTGCCGGCCGGATGCGTGCTCTTGCGGAGGCTGACCACCCGGAACGGCCCGGCGCCCACCGGGGCCCGCTCGAATGCCGCCCGGTCGCCGGCGGTCGCGGCCAGCTGCGGCGGGAACGCCCACGTGGCCGGATCCACCAGCATCGACGGGAAGTCCTTGACCGGCCGGGACAGCTGTACGACCAGCGTCAGGGGCCCGCTGGCGCGCACCCCCGAGAGCGTTCCCGACCCAGACGCGCAGGCGGCGTAGCCGGACACCGGCTCGAGCACCGCGGCGTTCGGGGATGCCACGCGCGGGCTGCACAGGAGCCTCCAGTCGGCGACGAACGTGGCGGCGGTGACGGCGCCGGCGCCACCGGGAAACGAGACGTGCGGCCGCAGGCGAAACGTGTAGGTGCGCGCGTCCGGCGTTGACGACCAGCTGCGGGCGATCACCGGCTCCGTGCGAAGCGTGGAGGGATCGGCGTCGGCCAGCCCCGCGAACACGTTTCGCTCGATCACGAGACCGGCGGCGTCACCCCCGTAGAGCGGGGTCACCGAGACCGGATCGGCCGGCAGCGCGTAGACCAGCGTGCCGCCGTTCACCGGCGCTGGCTCGGGCGGCGCCGGAGCCGCGGCGCCGCGGCCGCCGCAGCCTGCGGCCAGCAGGAGTACCGCCAGGCTAAGACAGCGCGTCCGCACCTGCGACCACCTCGAGGATCTCCTGGGTGATCTCCGCCTGGCGGGCGCGGTTCATCTTCAGAGTGAGGTCGTCGATCAGGGTGCCGGCGTTGTCCGAGGCGTTGCGCATGGCCGTCATGCGGGCGCCGTGCTCCGACGCGGTCGATTCCAGCAGGGCGCGGTAGATGGTGACCTCGAGGTAGCGGGGGATCAGGTCGGCGAGCACGTCGCGTTCGTCCGGCTCGAAGATGTAGGAGCCCTCGATCTTGACCGCCTCGCCCGTGACCGCCTCCTCGGGCACCGGCAGCAGTTCGACCTCCTCCAGCCGCTGCGTCAGCGCCGTGACGAAGTGGTTGTAGACCATCACCACCTGGTCGACCTCGCCCTGCTTGTAGAGGTCGGCCACCCGCTCGGCGATCGCCTGCGAATCGGCGTAGGCCGGCCGGTCGGTGATGCCGGTGTAGTCGGCGGTCAGCGTCTGGCGGCGGAAGCGCAGCGTCGAGGCGCCCCGCCGGCCGACCACCAGCCACACCACCTCGCGGCCGGCGGCGCGCTGCTCGCGCGCGATCTCCAGCGAGCGGCGAACGACGTTGGCGTTGAACGCGCCGGCCAGGCCGCGGTCGCCGGTCAGCGCCACCACGGCCACGGTCTTCACATCACGGCGGGCCAGCAGCGGCTGGTCGCTGAGGTCCCCGGCGGCGGCCGCGACGTCCACCGTCAGCTGCTGCATCCGATCGGCGTACGGCCGCAGCGCCTCGATCCGGGCCTGTGCGCGGCGCAGGCGCGAGCCCGCCACCAGCTCCATGGCCTTGGTGATCTTCTTGGTGTTGTTGACGGAGCTGATCCGTCGCTTGATGTCCTGCTGGGTGGCCATCAGACCGCGACTGTCGCCTCTTCCTCGGTCGGCTGGAAGCTCTCGGAGAGGGACTCGGCCGCCTTGCGCAGCTCGGCCTCGGTCTCGTCGGACAGCTCGCCGGTGTCCCGGATCGCGGTCAGCACCTTGCCGCCCGCCTCGAGGTACTGGATCAGCTCGGCCTGGAAGCGGGGCACGTCGGCCACATCGACCGGGTCGGTGAACCCGTTGGTGGCGGCCCAGATCGACACCACCTGGTTCTCGAACGGCCACGGCGCGTACTGCGGCTGGTTGAGCGTCGCCACCAGCCGCTGGCCGCGCTTCAGCTGCTGCTGCGTGGCCTCGTCCAGCTCGGACGCGAACTGCGCGAATGCCTCCAGCGCACGGTAGGACGCCAGGTCGAGGCGCAGGCGGCCCGCCACCTTGCGCATCGCCCTGCGCTGGGCGTTGCCGCCCACGCGCGACACCGAGATGCCGGCGTTGATGGCGGGGCGAACGCCCGAGAAGAACAGGTCCGGCTGCAGGAAGATCTGACCGTCGGTGATCGAGATCACGTTGGTCGGGATGTAGGCCGAGACGTCACCCGCCTGGGTCTCGATCACCGGCAGCGCCGTCAGCGATCCCGCACCCAGCTCGTCGGACAGCTTCACCGCCCGCTCCAGCAGGCGCGAGTGCAGGTAGAAGACGTCGCCCGGGTAGGCCTCGCGGCCGGGCGGGCGGCGCACCAGCAGCGACATCTGGCGGTAGGCGTCGGCGTGCTTGGACAGGTCGTCGTACATGAGCAGCGCGTGCTTGCCGTTGTAGAGGAAGTACTCGCCCATCGCGCAGCCCGCGTACGGGGCCATGTACTTGATCGGGGCGGCCTCCGAGGCCGGCGCCGAGACGATGATCGTGTAGTCCATCGCGCCGGCCGATCGCAGCGTCTCCTCCACCTGGCGCACGGTCGAGGCCTTCTGACCGATGGCGACGTAGATGCAGATCATGTCCTGACCCTTCTGGTTCAGGATCGTGTCCACGCAGATCGCCGTCTTGCCGGTGCCGCGGTCGCCGATGATCAGCTCGCGCTGGCCGCGGCCGATCGGGATCATGGCGTCGATGGCCTTGATGCCGGTCTGCACCGGCTCCTTCACCGGCTGGCGGTCGACCACGCCGGGGGCCTTGAACTCGAGCGGGCGCGTCTCGGTGGTCTCGATCGCGGGGCCGCCGTCGATCGGGTTTCCGAGCGGATCCACCACCCGGCCGATCAGCGCGTCGCCGACGGGCACCGACATCACCTCGCCGGTGCGCTTGACGGTGTCGCCCTCCTCGATCTTCTCCCAATCGCCGAACAGCACCGCGGCGACGTTGTCCTCCTCCAGGTTCAGCGCGAGCCCGGTGACGCCGTATGGCAGCTCCAGCTTCTCGAGCGCGACGCAGGCCGTCAGCCCGTAGATGCGGGCGATACCGTCGCCGATCTGGATAACCGTGCCGACCTCTTCGATGTCGACATCAACCTCATAGCGCTCGATCTCGGACTTGAGGATCGAGGCGATCTCGTCTGGCCGTAGCTTCACGCTTCGCTCCCAACTGGCAGGGGTGTGGTGATCAGTGCGCGGTGGATCTCGTCCAGCTCGCGCCGTACCGAGGCGTCCAGGAGGACGCCGCGGGCACGCAGCACGATCCCGCCGATGATGGCGGGGTCGATCTTGGCCTCAAGCCGTGCCCGCAGGCCGGTGGCCTGCTCGATGCTCTGCTGCAGCTGCTGCGACTGGGCGGAGCCGAGCTCGACGGCGGTGGTGACCTCGATGTCGAGGATTCGCTCCTGCTCGGCGGCCAGCTCGGCGTAGGCCACGGACACGTCGTGCAACAGCGCCAGCCGGCCGTTGTCGACCAGCACCAGCATCGCGTTTCGCACCAGCGGGTCGGCGTCCTTCAGCAGCGCGGCAACGATCCGCTGCTTGGACTCGTGCGGCAGCCGCGGGTTCAGCAACGAGCCCAGGGCACCGCGGTCGGAGGCCAGCGACTCCATGAAGTCGCCCAGGTCGGCGTCAACCGCAGGCACGCGGCCGGCCTCATCGGCAGCACGGAACAGCGCCTCTGCGTAGACCCGCCCGCCGTGATCGATCAGCTCCGCCACTACTCGCCGCCCTCCGCAGTCGTGCCCGACTCGGCGGGCGCGAACTGGCTGAAGTCGACGTCGGCCATGGCCTCATCGATCAGCCGCCGCTGCTCGGTCTCGTCCAGCTGCCCCCGCACGACCTTCTCAGCCGTGGCGACGGTCAGGTCGGCCAGCTGGTCGCGGATCGCCTGCAGCGAGGAGCGCGTCTCGGAGTCGATCTCGTCCTTGGCCCGCTTCAGCAGGCGGTTCTTCTCGGCCTCCAGCTCGGCGATGTCGCGGGTGCGCTGCTGATCGGCCGAGCGCCGCGCCTCGTCGATGATCTTGGTCGCCTCGCGGCGCGAGTCGGCGAGCGCCTGTCGGTACTCGGCCAGCGCCGACTGCGCCTCCTCGCGGGCGTGCTCGGCGGCGTCGATGTCGGCGGCGATGGCGTTGCGCCGCTCGTCGAGCGTGGCCTGAATCGGGCCGAAGGCGAACTTCTTCAGCACGACCAGGACGATCAGGAACGACACGATCGTCCAGAACATCAACCCGAAGTTGATGTCGATCAGGCTCGGTTTTGCGGCTTCCAGGATCAGCATCTGCCCAGCGCTCCTAGGTGATCGCGTATGCGACGAAGGCCATGCCCAGGGCGTAGAACACGATCGCCTCGGTGAGGGCGAAGCCCAGCCACATCATGCCGGTCAGCTGACCGCGCAGCTCGGGCTGGCGGCCGACGGCCTCGATCGTCTTGCCGAAGATGATGCCGACGCCGATGCCCGGTCCGATGGCGCCGAATCCGGTCGCCAGACCCAGCACGATCGTCTTTGCTGCGTCGTTGACGTTGCCTTGAACAGCCATGGTTCTCCTAGTGGTCGGGGTGGATTGCTCCACCGATGTAGATAGCGGAAAGAGCGGCGAAGATGTAGGCCTGCAGGGCGGCGATCAGCGTCGCCTCCAGCAGGTAGAGGGCGACTCCCATCGGGAAGCCGATGATGTGCACCGCGAAGGCGGCGTTGCCGAGCGAGGCCGCCATCAGGGCGCCGACGCCCAGGAACACGGCGATCACGAGGTGGCCGGCCAGCATGTTGAAGAACAACCGGAAGCTGAGCGATACCAGCCGCACGAACTGGGACAGCACCTCGACCACGGCGATCAGGCCGAACAGGATGGCGGCGCCGAAGGAGCCGGCCCGCAGCGGCCGCACGGGCGGCAGGCCGGCCGGGATCCAGCTCTTGAAGTAGCCACGCACGCCGTTGTAGCGAATGCCCTCGACGTGGGTGGCCACGAAGGTGACCAGCGTCAGGGTCAGCGCCACCGACAGGTTCGCCGATGCGGCGTAGATCTGCAGCTTTGGCACGTCGACCCCGAGCAGCTCCACGCTCTCGCCGCTGAACGGCAGCGGGATGAAGCCGATCACGTTCATCGCCCAGATGAAGATGAAGCAGGTGCCGACGTACGGGAACCAGATCCGCATCCCCTCCTCGGGCAGCCCGGCCTTGGCGATCTGGGTGTAGGCGGTGTCGTAGACCATCTCCAGGAAGGTCTGCCAGCGGCTGGGCTTGGCCTTCAGGCCCTTGCGGATGATCAGCAGCGGCACCAGGATCGCGGTCGCGGCCGACAGCCACAGGTAGACGACGCCCTTGTTGATGTCGAGCCCCAGCGGCAGGTCGACGTAGGGGTGGTTGATGAAGTCGGTGAACTCCGAGACCGGGTTGAAATCGGAGGCGGCCAGCAGCGACAGCATCTACGCGGTCCTCCCGGCGTGGGTGCGGATGTTGCGGTGCGTGAGGATGCGTGTGGCGATGTCGATCGTGACGAGCACCATGAACAGCACCACCGAAGATATCGCCTCGGTGCTGTCGTGGCGGGTGATCAGGAACAGCAACAGCATCCCGATCCAGGGCCGCAGCAGCATGCTCGCGCCCAGCACGCCGACGGCGCGAAGCGCGCCCATCTGCACGGCACGGCGCTCCACCATCACCTGCGCCACGCGGTTCCCGGCCCAGATCGCCACGGCCCAGAACCAGCCCTCCAGCGGCAGGCCGGCCAGCGCGAACACCGGCAGGGCCAGGATCGCGAGGATGGCGTCCAGGTTGTGGAGGGCGAGCTTCTGGATTGTCGGTGTCTGGGTGCTCATATGTCCCGGTACTGGCGGTAGACGAGGTAGAAGCTGAGCGGCACCCCGATGGCGAAGCCGACAGCCGCTCCTGCAAACGCGTTGCCCGCCAACCAGCCGACGCCGAGCCCGAGCGCCGCGCACACGATCAGCGCAGCGAGGAGGAACATCCCCGCGCCCGCCGCCCTCGCGGCGGGTCGCTGCTCACCCATGTGTCGGTCCCGTGCTCGCCGCCCTCAACATCCGGCGGGCGCAGGCAGTATGCCAGAAACGGCGACTATGTGACAACCACGAATGCATGTTGCGATGGCCGCAAACCCGCATAGATCGGGAAAAACAGCGAAAAGGAGCTCATGCGGCCCGCTTGCTTTGTGGCACGTCCTCGCCAGCCCGCGATCGCAGCAGACCGATCGCCCGCAGGTGCCTCGCCTTCAGGATCTCGAGCAGGTAGATGACGTACACCGAGGTGCACACGGCCAGCAGCCCCAGGACGACCAGCACCCCGATCGCCACCGGGCTCCAGTCGTGGCGGTGGTTGGGGACGAACCGGATCGCCAGCGCCAGCGCCGACAGGATGCAGCACCAGCCGTACAGGTAGAGGGCCGTCCGCCGCTGCGAGAAGCCGATGTTCGCGAACCGGTGGTGGAAGTGCCAGCGGTCGGCCTGGTAGATCGGCTGGCCGTGCTTGATGCGTTTCAGGATCACGAACGAGGTGTCGAGGATCGGCAGCGCCAGCACCATCAGCGGGAACACCAGGGAGACGGCCGCCGCCGTCTTCAGGACGCCCTGGATCGCGAGCGCGGCCAGCAGGTACCCCAGCATCAGCGACCCGGAGTCGCCCATGAAGATCGTGGCCGGGTTGAAGTTGTAGATCAGGAAGCCGAAGGCGGCTCCGGCCACGATCGCGCTGATGGCAGCCGCGTCGGCCCGCCCCAGCGACACGGACAGCACCGCGAACGTGAGCGAGGCGATGCCGCAGAACCCGGCGGCGAGGCCGTCCAGGCCGTCGATGAAGTTCACGATGTTGACGATCGCAACGATCCAGAACACCGTCACCGGGTACTGCCAGACGCCCAGGTCGAAGACGCCCACGAGCGGAAGGGTGACGTGGTCGATGGTCACCCCGAGCGCCGCCGGAATGCACGCGATCAGGACGATGCCGAGCATCTTGGCGCCCGGGTGCAGCGGCCGGATGTCGTCCAGCGCGCCCAGAGCGCACATCAGCGCAGCGCCGGCGATGATCCCCCAGAACCCGTGGCTGTGGCCGAGCGCGGCCGACGGGATCACGATCGCACCCAGGATCGCCAGGCCGCCCAGTAACGGCGTCGGGCGTTGGTGCATACGACGCTCGTCGACCGAGCGGTCGACGATGCCCGTCATCCAGGCCACCTGTGATACGACCGGCGTCAGCAGCACCGCCAGCAGGAACGCGACCGCAAAGCCGACCACGGCCGCCTGATAGTCGATCAGCCCGCCGTTCATGTGCGCAAAAGCGTACAGGAGCGGTCGGGCACGCTACTTCGTCCCGTACAGCCGGTCGCCGGCGTCGCCGAGGCCGGGCAGGATGAAGCCCTGGTCGTTGAGCTCGCGATCGAGCGCCGCGACCACCACCTCGACGTCGGGGTGGTCGGCCTCCAGACGTGCCACGCCGACGGGCACGGCCACCAGCGCCACCATCGTCACCCGGCGGGCGCCCTGCTCCTTGCACAGGCGGATGGCGGCCGAGGCCGACCCGCCGGTTGCCAGCATCGGGTCGAGCACGATCACGTCGCGCGCGGCCAGGTCGCCCGGCAGCTTGCAGTAGTACTCGACCGGCAGCAGCGTCTGCTCGTCCCGGTAGAGGCCGACGAAGCCGACCCGGGCGACCGGGATCAGGTCGAGCACGGCGTCCAGCATGCCGACGCCCGCGCGCAGGACGGCCACCACGCCCAGCTTCTTGCCCGACACGCGATGCGCGGACGTCAGCTCCAGCGGCGTCTGCACCTCGGTCGGCTCCAGCTCGAGGCCGCGGGTGGCCTCGTAGCAGAGGAAGGCGGCCAGCTCGCCGGCCAGCAGGCGGAAGTCGCGGGTGGTGGTCTCACGGTCGCGCAGCAGGCCCAGCTTGTGCTGCACCAGGGGGTGGTCGACGATCGTGATGCGGCACTAGATGGTTGAGATACCCGTGCGCGAAGGCCGGGTACAGCGGCCGCGCCGCCATCAGCTCCCGCGTCCGCTCGCGCAGCGCCTTCAGGTCGGCGGCCGGATCCAGCGTCTCCAGGATGATCGCCCCCACCTCGCGCATGTCGTCCTCATCCAGGCCGCGCATGGTTGCGGCCGGGGTGCCGATGCGGACGCCGGACGCGATCGTGGGCGGGCGCTCGTCGTAGGGAACGGTGTTGCGGTTGACCGTGATCGCGACCTCGTGCAGGCGCTCCTCGGCGTCCTTGCCCGACCACTGCGTGGCGCGCAGGTCGAGCTGCAGCAGGTGGTTGTCGGTGCCGTCCGTGAGCAGCCGCAGGCCGCCGTCCATCAGGGTCTGGGCCAGCGTCGCCGCGTTCGTGACCACCTGCCGCTGGTAGTCGCGGAAGCCCTCGGTCTGGGCGATCTTGAAGCAGACGGCCTTTGCCGCGACGACGTGGCAGAGCGGGCCGCCCTGCAGACCGGGGAACACCGCCCGGTCGACGGCCTTGGCATGCTCGGCGCGCGACAGCACCAGCCCGGCGCGCGGGCCGGCCAGCGTCTTGTGCGTCGTCGACGTGACCACGTCGGCGTGCTCCACCGGGTTCGGGTGCAGGCCGGCCGCGACCAGCCCCGCGAAGTGCGCCATGTCCACCATCACCATGGCGCCCACCTCGTCCGCGATCTCACGGAAGCGGGCCGCGTCGATGACCCGCGGGTAGGCGGAGGCGCCTGCCACGATCAGCTTCGGCCGCACCTCGTGAGCAAGCCGCCGCACCTCGTCGAAGTCGATCAGCGAGTCCTCGCGGCGGACGCCGTATGGGTGCACGTCGTAAAGGCGGCCCGAGAAGTTGACCTTGAGCCCGTGGGTGAGGTGGCCGCCGTGGTCAAGGCGCAGGCCCAGGATCGCGTCGCCGGGCTCGATCAGGGCGAAGTAGGCGGCCAGGTTGGCGGGCCCGCCGGCGTGCGGCTGGACGTTGGCGTGGTCGGCGCCGAACAGCTCCTTGGCGCGGTCGATGGCAAGCTGCTCGACCTCGTCCACCCACTCGCAGCCGCCGTAGTAGCGGTGCCCCGGGTACCCCTCGGCGTACTTGTTGGTCAGCACCGAGCCGACCGCCTCCAGCACGGCGGGCCAGGTGAAGTTCTCCGAAGCGATCAGCTCCAGCTGATCACGCTGGCGGCCCAGCTCGCTGTCGATCAGCGCCGCGACGGCGGGATCGGTCTCGGCCAGCCCGGCCGTCTGGAACTGCCTCAAGGTGTGCTCGGCCGTGGCCACCGGCACCGCCCCCTTCTTCGTCGGATCGGCTCGCGGCGATGCTACTCGATGGGCCCGGCATCCGGTTCAGCGGGGAGCGGCTCCACCGGCAGGCCGGCCGCCGCCCAGGCCTCGAAGCCGCCCTCCATGTCCGTGGCGCGGTCGAGCCCGAGCCGCTGCAGAGTGGCCGCAGCCAGGCTCGAGGAGTACCCCTGCTGGCACATCACGATCAGCGGGCCGGAGTAGGCGGCGAACCGCTCGTCGTACCAGTGCGAGCTGGGATCGACCCGCCACTCGAGCACGTTTCGGTGCACCCGGATCGAGCCGGGCACGACGCCGCCGGCCAGGCGCTGCTCGTGGCTGCGCGTGTCGACGATCACACCGCCCGCGCGCACGGCCGCCTCGGCCTGGTGCGGATCCAGCCGCCGCAGCAGCAGGCGCTCCTGATCGAGCAGGCGGTCGATCGGGCTGGGCGTCTTCGGGTCGTCGGTCATCGCAGCAGCTCCAGTGCACGCTCCAGGCCGGGGCCCTCACGCAGGACCCGCGGCTCCGGGCCGGTGACGTCGATCACGGTGGACGGTACGCCGTCGAGCCGGCCTCCGTCCACCTCGAACGCGGCCGCCTCGCGGAGCTGCTCCGGCACCTGGTCGAGCCGGGATGGATCGGGCCCGCCGCGCAGGTTGGCGCTGGTCATGAGCAGGCCGCCGGCCCCGTCTGCGAGGTCGGCGACGCCTGCGTCGAGCAGCGGCACGCGCAGGCCGATGCGATCGGGCGCGTCGCCGCAGAGGTGAGCCAGGCGGCCGGCCGGGTTGGGCACGACCAGCGTGTAGGGGCCGGGCAGCAGCACCCGGCAGGCGGCGGCGGCCTGCGAGCCCATCTCCGGCAGCACCTCCAGCAGCGCCGGCACCGAGCCCAGCACCGCCGCCGTGGCCTGGGTCGCGGGCCGTTGCTTGAGCGCGTACAGGCGCCGGCAGGCGTCGACATCGGCAGCGGCACAGGCGATGCCGTACACCGTGTCGGTCGGCAGCAGCGCCAGACCGCCGCCGGCCAGCAGCCGAGCCGCATCGGCGGGGACGGTTACCGCCACGGCGCCCACACCACTCGCTCAATGCCGGCAAGATCGGCATCGATTCCCGCCTGGCCGTATCCGGCGGCGGCAAGCTCGTCGACCAGCGAGGGCGCCTGTCCGCTGCCGCACTCGAGCGCCAGGCTGCCGCCGTTCACCAACCGGCCCGCGGCCTCGGGCAGCAGCCGCCGGTAGACCTCGAGGCCGTCCGCACCGGCCACGGTGGCCAGCCGCGGCTCGTACTCGGCCACCTCCGGCTCCAGGTCGGCCATCTCCCGCTCCGATACGTACGGCGGGTTCGAGACGACCAGCCGGAAGCCGTCACCCGGCACCTGCGCCAGCAGGTCGGAGAGATGCAGCTCGACGTCCAGGCCCAGCCGCTCCGCATTGGCGGCGGCCACGTCGAGCGCATCCTGAGAGATGTCGCAGGCGACCACCTCTGCGTCCGGGCGCTCGGACTTGAGTGACAGCGCGATCGCGCCGGAGCCGGTGCCGACGTCGACGACGCGCGGGCGCTCGATGCCCTCCAGCAGCTCGAGGCAGCGGTCGACCAGCAGCTCCGTCTCGGGCCGCGGCACCAGCACGCGCGCGTCGACCGCGAGATCGAGACCGCGGAAGCCCCAGCTGCCGATCACGTAGGCCACCGGCTCGCGCAGGCCGCGGCGCCGCACCAGCTCCCGGCAGGCCGCCAGGTCGTCCTCGCCGAGCGGACGCTCGAACTGCGTATAGAGCTCGATCCGCGAGATGCCGAGGCCGTGCGCCAGCAGCAGCTCGGCGTCGAGGCGCGGGGTCGGGCTGCCGTGCTGCTCCAGGTAGCCGGTGGAGCGGCGGAGCACCTCCGCCAGGGTGATCACGCCGCCGCTGCCGCCAGCTTCAGGCGTCGTTCCTCCGCCGACAGGGCGTCGGTGAACGGCTGCAGGTTGCCGGCCAGCACGCTCTCCAGGTTGTGCACGGTGAGGTTGATGCGGTGATCGGTGACGCGGTTCTGCGGGAAGTTGTAGGTGCGGATCTTCTCGCTGCGCTCGCCCGTACCGATCTGCGACAGCCGCGCCGCCGAGGTCTCCTGCTGGGCCTGCTCGCGGTACAGCTCGAACAGCCGCGCGCGCAGGATCTTCATCGCGCGCTCCTTGTTCTGGAGCTGGGAGCGCTCGTCCTGACAGGTGACGACCAGGCCGGTTGGCAGGTGCGTGATGCGCACGGCCGAGTCGGTCGTGTTCACGGACTGGCCGCCGTGGCCGCCGGCCCGGTAGACGTCGATGCGCAGGTCGTTGGGGCCGATCTCGACGTCGACATCCTCGGCCTCGGGCAGGACGGCAACGGTGGCCGTCGAGGTGTGGATGCGTCCCTGCGATTCGGTCTGGGGTACGCGTTGGACGCGGTGCACACCGCTCTCGTACTTGAAGATGGAGTAGGCGGCGTCGCCGCGGATCTCGAAGGCCAGCTCGCGGAAGCCGCCGGCGTCGCCGCCGGACACGGTCAGGGTCTCGGTCTTGAAGCCCAGCGACTCGGCGTAGCGCGTCAGCATGTGGTACAGGTCGCCCGCAAACAGCGCGGCCTCGTCGCCGCCGGTGCCGGCGCGCAACTCGACGATCACGTCCTTGTCGTCGGCGGGATCGCGCTCCAGCATCTCGGCGCGGAGCTCCTCCTCGAGCTCGGGCAGCTCGGTGCGGGCCTCGTTCAGCTGCTCCTGGGCGAGCGCGCGGATCTCCTCGTCGCCGTCGGACAACATCTCATCGGCCTCCGCCTGCTGGGCGGTCAGCTCACGCCAGCGGCGGGCCATGTCGCGGGCACGCGACAGCTGCTTGTGGCGGCGGGCGACGTCGGCATAGCGCTTCTGGTCGGCGATCAGCTCGGGGTCGCCCAGCTGGCGTTCCAGCTCGGCGAAGCTGCGTTCGATCTCGGCGACCAGGGGTTCCATGATGGAATGGAGGATACCGAGCGGTGACTACGCCATGACTTCGACGCGGCTGACGCCGCGCTCGGCCTGAGACCGCTCTTCCGCCGCGAGCACGTCGCGGAGGGCGTTGATCGAGACCTCGACCTGGTCGAGCGTGGGCTCGCGCGTGGTCAGCGACTGCAGCCACAGCCCCGGCGCCAGCAGCTTGCGGACGATCGGGTTGTTCGGGTGCCGGGCGCCGAAGCGGATCAGCTCGTAGGCGAGCCCCGCGATCACGGGCAACAGCAGCACCCGCGAGGCGATCAGGATCGGCCAGGCCGGGCGGCCCACCAGCGCGAACACGAACACGGCGATCACCATCACCCACAGCAGGAAGGCGGTCCCGCAGCGCAGGTGGATCTTGGAGTAGGACTGGACGTTCTCGGGCGTCAGCTCGGCGCCGTCCTCGTAGGCGTTGATCGCCTTGTGCTCGGCGGCGTGGTACTGGAAGACGCGGTTCAGGTCGGGGATCAGGCCGATCACGTACAGGTAGCCGATCAGCAGCGACACGCGGATCACGCCCTCGACCAGCACGAACAGGATCGTGTCGTGGATCGGCAGCAGCTCTGTCAGGATCGCCGGCGAGACCTTGAACACGATCACCGTGAAGCCGATCGCCACCGCGAAGGCGAAGATCATCTGGCCGCGGGTGATCTCACCCGTGGGCAGGCCGTCGTCGCCCTCTTCGATGGACGCGACGCTGGCCGAGATGGCGAGCGCGCGGAAGCCGATGGCCAGCGACTCGCCCAGCGCCACGACGCCACGGATCACGGGCAGCCGCAGCCAGCGGCGGCGCGAGGCGGGGCTGGTGACCGGGTTGCTGACGCACGAGACGCCGCCGTCCGGCCGCCGCACTGCGACGGACCACGACGACGGGGTGCGCATCATCACGCCTTCGAGAACCGCCTGACCACCGACATTCGCGCTCATCTTCGCAATCATTGTCGGCACGACGCAGGCGCGCAATGAGCGCCGGCGTTACGTGCTAGGAGCCGCTGCGGGCCTGGCGGCGGCGGAAGCGCTCCACGCGACCGCCCGTGTCCACCAGCTTCTGCTTGCCGGTGTAGAACGGATGGCACTCGGAGCAGATCTCGACCGACAGCTCGGGCTTGGTCGAACGCGTCAGAAACTCGTTGCCGCACGAGCAGTGCACCCGGGCGACGACATATTCGGGATGGATCTCAGTCTTCATGTCTTCACTGTAGCAGCGGCTGCAAGCGCTCCACGGCGGCCGAAACGGCCTCCTCGCCGGCATCCAGATGGGTCACGAAACGCACGGTGCGTGGGCTGAGATCGGCGCACAGCACACCGGCAGCCGCCATCTCCGCGACCAGCGCAGCGGCGTTCTCCCCGGCCGGCACGGCGCCGAACACGATGTTGGTCTCGACGCTCTTCGGATCGACCTGCAAGCGACGGGAGCCGGCCAGACCCTCGGCCAGGGTGCGGGCATTGCGGTGGTCGTCGGCCAGGCGGTCGACGTGGTGGCGCACGGCGTGCAGCGCGCCGGCGGCGATGATGCCGGCCTGTCGCATGCCTCCGCCCAGCAGCTTGCGGTTGCGGCGGGCGGTCGCGATCAGGTCGGCGTCTCCGACGACCGCCGACCCGACGGGGGCGCCCAGGCCCTTCGAGAAGCAGACGGAGACGGAGTCGACGTCGCGCACGATCCGCGCGGGGTCTCCGTCGCCGGCGACGGCGGCGTTCCAGAGCCGGGCGCCGTCCATGTGCAGGCGCATGCCGCGCTCGTGGGCGAATGCCGCGATGGCGTCGATCCGGTCCTGCGGGAAGATCAGCCCGCCCTGCTCGCCGATGGTGTTCTCGATGCAGATCAGGTGCTGGCGGGCGTGGTGCTCGTCGGCCGGGTCGCGGAGCCACGGCTCCAGCTGATCCGGGCCGGGCAGGCCGCGCTCGCCGGCGATCATGCGCGTCTGCACGCTCGACAACACCGCAGCTCCGCCGGCCTCGTGGACGATCACGTGGGCCAGCTCGTGGACCAGGATCTCGTCGCCGGGCCTGGTCTGGCAGCGGATCGCGATCTGGTTGCCCATTGTGCCGGAGGGGACGTAGAGCGCCGCCTCCTTGCCGAGCATGGCCGCCACCTCGCGCTCCAGCTCGATCACGGTGGGATCGTCGCCCCAGACGTCGTCGCCGACCTCGGCGGTGGCCATCGCCTCGCGCATGGCGGGGGTGGGACGCGTGACGGTGTCGGAGCGGAGGTCGATCGGCTGCATGGCGAGGGAGCGTATCCTCTGCGGATGGCGCTTGAGATGCGAGCCGTCTGCGAGCGGTGCGACACGCCGCTGGGGCATGGCGACGACGCGCGGATCTGCAGCTTCGAGTGCACGTTCTGCTCAGGATGCGCCGAGCAGATGCAGCACACCTGCCCCAACTGCGGCGGCGAGCTGGTGGCGCGGCCGCGGCGGCGGTAGCCGCGCATCCGCCGAGCGGGCTCGGGTAGCATCGCCGGCATGGCAGCACGGCGCCCGAGCGCATACCCACCTCCGGTCAAGGTGGGCGAGTTCGTCCAGGCTCCGGAGGCGGAGGAAGACGAGCGCATCGACGTCGGCGTGGTCTTCGTCGGGGCCGGGCCGGCCGGGCTGGCCGGCGCGATCCGGCTGGGACAGCTGCTGGCCGAGGACCCGGCGACCGCCGAGCGGCTGGGCGAGACGCCGGTCGCGGTGCTGGACAAGGGACGGGTGGCGGGAGCGCACCTGCTGTCGGGGGCGGTGGTGAACCCGTCGGCGCTGCGCGACCTGCTGCCGGGTGAGGACGTGGCGGCGCTGCCCGGCTGCTTCGGGCCGGTCACGAAGGAAGCCGTCTACCTGATGAGCAAGTCGTTCGAGGTGCGGATCCCGACGCCGCCGCCGTTCCACAACAAGGGCAACCTGGTGTTCTCGCTGTCCCAGCTGGGACGGCACATGGCGGAGCTGGCGGAGGAGCTGGGAGCGATGGTGCTGCCGGAGACTGACGCACAGAGGCTGCTGGTGGCGGATGGAGCGGTGCGCGGTGTCAAGACAGGCGACAAGGGGCTGGGGCGCGAGGGGGAGCCGCTCGGGTCATACGAGCCGGGTGTCGAGGTGCACGCCCAGGCGACGGTGTTGTCAGAAGGGACGCAGGGACACCTGGCGGGCGCGGCGATGGAGAAGTTCGGGCTGAGGGGACAGTTCCCGCAGGCGTGGA
The DNA here is from genome assembly GCA_963797565.1 of uncultured Actinomycetes bacterium. Classification (GTDB taxonomy): domain Bacteria; phylum Actinomycetota; class Thermoleophilia; order Gaiellales; family JAICJC01; genus JAICYJ01. Next base: position 56,022 of record CAWCPM010000010.1, read on the forward strand.
GCCTGGGCGTGAAGGAGGTGTGGCGGGTGGCGAAGCCGCTCGATCATGTGATCCACACGCTGGGCTGGCCGTTCCGGACGACGCGGAAGGATCGCGAGATCGGCGGCAGCTTCATCTACCCGATGGGGCCGGACATGGTGGCGATCGGGCTGGTGCTGGGGCTGGACTACCGCGACTCGACGTTGTCCGTGCACGACTCGCTGCAGCTGTTCAAGACGCATCCGATGGTGCGGCAGCTGCTGGAGGGCGGCGAGCGGATCGGATGGGGCGCGAAGACGATCCCGGAGGGCGGGTTCCTGGCGCTGCCATCGAGCCTGTCGATGCCGGGCGCGGTGCTGACAGGCGACAGCGCGGGGTTCGTGAACGTGCCGAAGCTGAAGGGGATCCACTACGCGATGCGGTCGGGGATGCTGGCGGCGGAGGAGATCTACGAGCAGCTGAAGGCGGGGCAGGATCTGTCGGCGCCCGACGCGCTGGCGGGGTACGACCGGCGGGTGCAGTCGAGCCACATCTGGAGCGACCTCAAGAAGGTGAGGAACATGCGCCAGGCGCTGGGCAAGGGGTTTGCGGTGGGCGGCCCGATCGGCGGGCTGATGGACATCAGCCGCGGCGCGCTGCCGCCGGGCAACTGGGCGTTCCACGCCGACGCGGAGGCGGCGGTCGAGCCGCATCCGGGCAAGCGGGTGTACCCGGCGCCGGACGGGAAGCTCACGTTTGACAAGCTCTCGAGCGTGTTCCTGTCGGGCAACCGCAGCCGCGACGACCAGCCCAACCACATCCGCATCCAGGAGAACGTGCCGCGCGAGGTGGCCGAGGCGTGGGTGGCGATGTGCCCGGCGGCGGTCTACGAGATCGGGCGCGACGACGGCGGGCCGACCGTGCAGCTGAAGCTGGCGCCGTCGAACTGCGTGCAGTGCGGGGCGATCACCGCCAAGGGCGGCCGGCTGACGCCGCCCGAGGGCGGCAGCGGCCCCGAGTACTCGAACATGTAGGGCATGCGGCGCCGAGTCTACCCGGGCGGGTAATCCAGCTCGCAACAAATGCCACGAATGCAACACCGGTGCCAGGCGCAGGTGTTGCGTGACCGCGGCGTCACGCGGCCGTGACGGGCGCGTCCAGCCAGCCCACCACCTGGAACCAGCGCGGCTCCGGCAGCGGGTTCCGCTCGACGCGCATGCCCAGCCGACGCATCACCGCGATCGATGCCAGGTTGTCGTACTCGGTGGTAGCCACGATGCGGGCCAGGCCCAGCTGGGTGAAGCCGTGGTCGATCACGGCCCGCGCCGCCTCCGTCGCGTAGCCCTTCCCCCGCTGCTCCGGTGCGAGCGCCCAGTACAGCCCGACCTCGGGTCGCATGCGATCCGCCGGCCCGACCGCGCCGCCGAAGCTCGGCAGCTGCGCGAACGGCCCCATCGAGGGCACGACGCCGACCATGCCCACCAGCTCGCCGCCCTCGCGCAGGCAGATCGCCCGCTCGCCGTAGGGCGGCTGGCGCAGCGCTTCGAGCTGCCCGTAGGTGGCCGCCGTCCACTCCAGCCAGCCCGGGTGGGGCTCGCCCACCACCGCCCGCACCGCCGCGGCGTCGTCCACCGACAGCGGGCGTACCTGCAACCGTTCCGTCTCGAGCACCGGCAGCCTCACGGCGGCGAGGCTACCCGGTCTCGGCCCAGTCCCGCTCCAGGTCGACCACCACGTGCGTGATCGGCACGTCGAACTTCTCCTCGGCCCGCTCGACCGTCTTCTTCTCCAGCCAGTTCGACCGGCTCGGCGGGTGCGTCGAGATCACGATCTCGTCGGCGTCGAACTCGAACAGCGCATCCTCGATCGCCCGCACCGGGTCGCTGTCGCCGACCGCCCCGCGCGCCTGGATGCCGCTCGCCTGCAGGTGCTCGATCGACCCGGCCAGGCGCTGCTCCGCGCCCTCGCGGGCCTTGTCCACGTCCGCGAACAGGTGCCGCAGCCGCGTGTTCAGGGCCGGCGCCACGACCAGCACCTCGGCCCCGTCGGCCGCGCGGGCATGCAGATCATCGAGCAGCTCGCGTCCGGCCACGGTCTCGTTGGCGACCACAAGGATCCGCCGTTCGGCCATGGCCGGACACTAGCGCAGGATCGTGACGATCGCAGCTAGCGCTATCGCGCGGCCAGCGCCTCCGTCAGCTTCGGCATCACCGTCAGCACATCCCCGACCACGCCCAGGTCGGCGAACTCGAAGATGGGCGCGTTCACGTCCTTGTTGATCGCCACGATCACGCCGGCGTTGGCCATCCCGACCTTGTGCTGGATCGCTCCTGAGATGCCGCAGGCGACGTACAGCTTGGGCGACACCGTCTTGCCGGTCTGCCCCACCTGCATCGAGTACGAGGTCCAGCCCGCATCGACCACCGCCCGCGTCGCTGCCACCTCACCGCCCAGCGCCTTGGCCAGCTGCTCCACCACCGGGATGTTCTCCGGCCCGCCGATGCCGCGGCCGAACGCCACCAGCACGTCCGCCTCGGTGATGTCGACCCCGCCCGTCTCTGCCGGCTCGCGTCCCGCCATGCGCGCCGCCGACGACCAGTCCTGCACCGTCACCGCCACCCGCTCCACCGCCGCCGTGCCTGAGCCGGTCGGCTCGGGGGCAAACGCGTTCGCCCGCCCCAGGATGATCGCCGGAGACGACGCGAAGGTCGACTCGACCATCACGGTGTCGCCCAGCGCCGGTCGCACCGCGACCGCGCCGCCGTCGCCCAGCGTGAAGTCGGTCGTCTCGCAGTTGATGCCAGAGCCCACCCGCGCCGCCAGACCGGCGGCCACGTCGGCCGAGACGACGCCGGCCCCGAACAGCACGGCGTCCGCCTCCCGCGCGTGCGGCTCAAGCGCATCCACCAACGGCTGGGGCAGGCCGCTCAACGCCGCGTCGTCTGCGACGAGCACCTTCGACGCTCCGTATGCGCCGAGCCCGCCCGCCCACGCATCGTCGATGCCGGAGCCGCCCACGAACGCGGTCACCTCGCCGCCCAGCGATGCGGCCTTCGCCAGCACCCCCAGGCTGTTCGGGTTGAACGCGCCCTCGTCGTGATCCATGAACACGATCGTCGTCATCTAGATCACGCCCCTCTCGGCCAGGAACTCGACGATCGCGCCGGCCGAGTCTCCACCCGCATCCTCGATCCGCCGCCCCTCCTGCTTGGCAGGCGGCGGCGACACGCTGCGCACCACGCTCTTCGCCCCGGCCTCGCCCACCCGCGACGGGTCGATCCCGGCGTCCGCGGCGGAGACCTGGTCGGTCGGCTTCTTCTTCGCGCCCATGATCGCCTTGATCGACGGCAGCCGCGGCGTGTTGATCGCATCCGACACCGAGATCACCGCCGGCAGCGGCGCCTCGATCACGTCGTAGCCGTGCTCGGTCTGCCGCTTCGCGCGCAACGTCCCGCCCTCCAGCGACAGCGACGCCACCTGCGTTACCAACGGCCTGCGCAGGTGGTCGGCGACGGCCGCCGCCATCACGTAGCAGTCGGCGTCCGACGCCTGCTGGCCGAGGATCACGAGGTCGGCGTTCTGCTGCTCGAGCACCGCGGACAGCGCGTACGCGGTGCCGCTGATGTCGGATCCGGCCAGCGCCGGGTCGGTCAGCAGCACGACCCGGTCGGCGCCCAGTGCCAGCGCCTTCTGCAGCGGCCGCTGGGCGTTCTCGCGGCCCATGCACACGGCCACGATCTCCTCCACCTCATGGCCGGCCTCGCGCAGCTTGATCGCCTCTTCCAGGCCGTGCACGTCGAACGGATTCAGCTCGCTATCGCCCGACCGGTCGAGCCGGTGGGTGGACGCGTCGAGCCGCTTCGCGCTGGTCGCGCTCGGCACCTCTTTCACGCAGACTGCGATGTTCAACCCTCTCCCCCTGCTTCGTGTCCTGGTTGCATTACTTGCCGATGAACGTCGGCGTGCGCTTCTCGACGAACGCGCGCAGCCCCTCGCGGGCGTCGTCGGTCGAGAACATCAGCGAGTAGAGATCCGCCTCGTGCACGAGGTTGCCGCCGATGTCGCCGTGCAGCGCACGGTTCGTGGACTCCTTCGCGTAGTAGAGCGCCACCGGGCTCTTCGATGCCATCTGCTGCGCCAGCTCCATCACCCGCGGCATCAGCTCGGCGCTCGGGTAGACGTGCTGCACCAGCCCCCGCTCCAGCGCCTCGGCCGCGTCCACCATGCGCCCGGTCAGGATCAGCTCCTTGGCGTAGCCGATGTTCGTGGCACGGGCCAGCCGCTGCGTTCCGCCCCATCCGGGGATGATGCCGAGGTTGATCTCGGGCTGCCCGAAGCGGGCGTTCTCGCTGGCCAGCCGCACGTCGCACGCCAGCGCGATCTCGCAGCCGCCGCCCAGCGCGTAGCCGTTGACCGCCGCGATCGTGGGCTTGCGCATCGTCTCCAGCTTGTGGGCGATCTCCTGCCCCAGCTCCGAGTAGTCGCGCGCCTCGAGCGGCGTCTTTCCGTCCATCTCCTTGATGTCGGCACCGGCGATGAAGGCGCGATCGCCGGCACCCGTCACCACGATCACGCCGCAGGTGGGATCGCTGCCGAGATCCTCGAGCGTCGCCAGCAGCTCCTCCAGGAGCACCGTGTTCAGCGCGTTCAGGACGTCCGGCCGGTTCACGGTGACCACCGACACACGCCCCTCCGCGACGATCCGCAGGCCCGCCATCAGGAGGCCAGCCTGGTTTCGAGGAAGTCGACGATCTCGGCGGTGGGCGCCCCCGGCGTGTACACCTCGGCCACGCCCTGCGCCTTCAGCACCGGGATGTCGTCGGCCGGGATGGTGCCGCCCAGCACCACCAGCACGTCGTCGGCGCCCTGCTCCCGGAGCAGCTCCATGATGCGCGGCACCAGCGTCATGTGCGCGCCCGACAGGATCGATAAGCCAACCGCATCGGCGTCCTCCTGGATCACGGTCTCGACGATCTGCTCCGGGGTCTGGTGTAGGCCGGTGTAGATCACTTCCATGCCCGCGTCGCGCAGGGTGCGGGCGATGATCTTTGCTCCGCGATCGTGCCCGTCCAAGCCGGGCTTCGCGACGACGACTCGAATCGGGCGGTCCATTCCGCCTGCGAGTCTACCGAGCGCACCGAGTGCGGGGAGTCACTCGGTCTCGGCCGGCGCGAACGCGACCAGCAGCTCCAGCCGCTGCTCGATCGAGTGGAAGCGGTGCTCGACGTGCTTGGCGACGAACACCACCGACCCCGCCTGCACCGCGCGATCCTCGCCGTCGACGCGGATCTGGGCGCGGCCGGCGATCACGTAGTAGATCTCGTCCTGCCGGTGTGGCTCCTGCGGATCGTCCGCGCCCGCCTCCAGCACGTACAGCCCGGCGCTGATCGAGGGCACGCGCAAGAACTCCTGGTAGAGCCGGCCGCCGGCCACGCGGTCGGCCTCGACCTCTGCGATCTCGTAGGCGTCCACGGCGCCAACCCTAGAACACGGGCGTCTCGCGGTACACGCCCCACACCGACCGCAGGGCGTCGCAGATCTCGCCCTCGCTGGCGTACGCCCGCGCGCACTCGACCAGGTGCGGCATCACGTTCTCGTCGATGGCCGCGGCCCGCTGCAGGTCGGCCAGCGCGGCGTCGACCGCGGCCTGGCTGCGGTCGTCGCGCACGGCCCGCAGGCGTGCCACCTGCCGCTCCTCGACCTCGAACGGCACCTGCAGCGTCTCCAGCGGCTGGTCGTCGCCCTCGGTGAACGCGTTCACGCCCACGATCGCTCGCCGGCCCGACTCCACCTCCTGCTGGAACTGGAAGCTGGCCTCCGCGATCTCGCGCTGGAAGAAGTTCTCGTTCAGCGCAGCCACCACGCCGCCCAGCCGGTCGATGCGGTCGAAGTAGTCGTAGGCCTGGCGCTCGAGCTCGTCGGTCAGCGACTCCACCAGCCACGAGCCGCCCAGCGGGTCGGCGACGCTGGTCACGCCGGTCTCATGCGCGATCACCTGCTGGGTGCGCAGCGCCAGGCGCGCGGCGTGCTCGGTGGGAAGCGCCAGCGCCTCGTCGTAGCTGTTGGTATGCAGCGACTGAGTGCCGCCCAGCACCGCCGCCAGCGCCTCGATGGCGGTGCGGACGATGTTCACCTGCGGCTGCTGGGCGGTCAGCGAGACGCCTGCGGTCTGGGTGTGGAAGCGCATCAGGAGCGCGCGCTCGGTCTTGGCGCCGTAGCGCTCGCGCAGCACCCGCGCCCAGATCCGCCGGGCCGCGCGGTACTTGGCGATCTCCTCGAAGAAGTCCATGTGCGCGTTGAAGAAGAACGACAGCCGCGGCGCGAAGTCGTCGACATCGAGCCCACGCGCGATCGAGTGCTCGACGTAGGCGAAGCCGTCGGCCAGCGTGAAGGCCAGCTCCTGCGCGGCGGTCGCTCCCGCCTCGCGGATGTGGTAACCCGAGATCGACACCGGGTGCCAGCGCGGCATGGTGTGGGTGCACCACTCGATCATGTCGATCATCAGCCGCATCGACGGCTCCGGCGGGAAGATCCACTCCTTCTGGGCGATGTACTCCTTGAGGATGTCGGCCTGGATGGTGCCGCCCAGCTGCTCGGCGGAGACGCCCTGGCGCTCGGCCACGCACACGTACTGGGCGAGCACGATCGCGGCCGGCGCGTTCACGGTCATCGAGGTGGTGACCTGGTCGAGCGGGATGCCCCGGAACAGGTCCTCCATGTCGGCCAGCGTGTCGACGGCGACGCCCTCGCGGCCGACCTCGCCCAGCGCCCGGGTGTGGTCCGAGTCGTAGCCCATCAGGGTGGGCATGTCGAACGCGGTCGAGAGGCCGGTCTGGCCGTGGTCGAGCAGGTAGCGGAACCGCCGGTTGGTCTCCTCGGCGGTTCCGAAGCCGGCGAACTGGCGCATCGTCCAGGTCCTGCCGCGGTACATCGACTCGTAGACGCCGCGGGTGAACGGGTAGCTGCCGGGATCACCCAGGTCGCGGTCGTAGTCGATCGGCGTCGTCTCGGGCGTATACAGCGGCTCCAGCGGGATGCCGGAGATGGTCGAGTGCTGATCTGGGGCTGCGCCGTCGGGGTCGGGGACGCGGGCGGTCGCCATGGCGGCAGGATATACCCCGCCTCCGGCTGGTCCGACGTCTCCTAGTAGACGGAGACGGCCCGCTGCTCCGTCCAGGTGTGGCCGCTCTTGGTGACGTGCACGGTGAACTCGTGGCCGTTCGAGGTCTTCACGGTGCAGTCGGCGACGCTGCCGTTGACGACGCAGTGCACGTCGGTGGCCTTGACCGGAGCCATCTCCTGGTTGACCTGATCGCGCACCTTGCCCTCCATCCACGAGTGGGTGGGATGGAAGTGGTTATAGAGCGGGACCCCCAGCAGCAGCACGGGGAGGAGCACGAAACGACGCAGCCGGCGCATACCTTTGAGATCGGCACGCCGGAAGAAATCTTGACGGTCAGGCCAGCGAGCTCCCGGGCTGCCACAGCACATCGCCGCGGCCCTCGTCGTTGTGGACGCGGGCGAGGATGAACAGCAGGTCGGATAGCCGGTTCAGATACGACAGCGCGTGCGGGTTGACCGCTGCCTCGGCCGACAAGGCAACCACGTGGCGCTCGGCGCCACGGCAGACGGTGCGCGCCAGGTGCAGTGCCGCCGACTGGGGCGTGCCGCCCGAGAGCACGAAGCTGGTGAGGGGCGCGAGCCGCTCGCCCTGCTCGTCGCAGGCGGCCTCGAGAGCGGCCACGTGCTGCTCGGTGATGCGGAGCCGCGACTTGCCGTGGCCGCGCTCGGTGTCGATCGGCACCGCCAGATCGGCGCCGAGGTCGAAGAGGTCGTTCTGGACGCGTCGAAGCAGATCGGCGGAGGCGGGCTCCAGACCCGTCGCGATCGCGACGCCGATGGCGGCGCCGGTCTCATCGACCGTGCCGTAGGCCCAGATCCGGGCCGAGCTCTTGGACACGCGCTCACCGTCGCCGAGCGAGGTCTCGCCCGCGTCGCCGGCGCGCGTGTAGATGCGGTCGAGGCGAACCATCGGCAGACAGGGTACTTGCAGCAGCGGACCCCGGATACCGTGTCGCGATGAGCCCCCGCCCGCGAACGACGCTGATCATCGCCGTCATCGCCCAGGCGGCGGTCTCGGTCGTGCAGTTCGGCCTGCCGGCCATCGGCATCGAGATCCAGAACAAGTTCGACCTGGGCCCGGCCGGGTTCGGCGCCGTGTTCGCAGCCGTGGGCCTCGGCTCCGCGGTCGCGCTGATCCCGGCGGGCATGCTGGTCGATCGCTTCGGCGCCCGTCCCGTGCTTCTGATCGGCGCCGCCATCAACTTCTGCGCCTACCTCGCGGCCTCGGTCGCACCGAACGCCGCGCTGTTCGCCGCCGCCATCTTCGTGGCCGGGATCGGTTCGTCGGCCGTCCCGGTTGCCGGCATGAGCAGCCTGCTGCGCGAGTTCCCGCCCGAGCGGCGCGGGATCGCCCTGGGCTGGCGCCAGCTGGCGGTTCCGATGGGCGGCGCCATCGGCGCTGCGGCGCTGCCGCTGCTGGCCCACGTCGGCGGCGTGCGGCTGGCACTGATCGTGACCGCCTTCGCCACCGCCTCCACCGCCAGCGTGTTCGCGTGGCTTTCGGCCGCCGGCGGCGGCACCGCCCGGCGCATGCGGCTGGACGGCGCGCTCACCGCTCGCGGCATGCGCCCGCTGCTGGTGGTGGGCCTGCTCTACGTCTACGCGCTCGGCGCGGCACTCACCTACATCGTCGCCGCGGCGCGCGATGACGGCCTCAGCAAGCCGGAGGCGGGCGCGCTGTTCGTGGTGCTGAACCTCTCAGCCGCAGCATCGCGGCTGGTCTGGGGCCGGATGGCCGACCGCGGCGGCGGCACCCGCCGCGTGCGCACCCTGGTCGAGATCGGGATGCTGGCCGCGGTGGCGGGGCTGGCGATGGCGCCCGTGCTGCACGTCGGCTTCGTGCTGGCCGTGCCCGTCACCGTCGCCCTCGGCTTCGGCTGCTTCGGCTGGAACGGCGTGTTGTACGTCACCGCCGGCGAGCTGGTCGGCCCCGACCGGGCCGCACGCGCGGTGGGCGTGGCATCGACCATGGTGTTCGGCGCCGGCGCGCTGTCCGCACCCCTCTCAGGGCTGGTCGCCGAGCACGCCGGCTACGACGTGATGTGGCTGACGGCCGCGGCCTCCTCGGCCGCCGGGGCGGCATTCGCCTGGCGCGCGCTGGCATGGATGCGGCGGCCACGGACGGGGGCGGCGGTCGGCGTCGCGGCCCGCTAGACCAACTAAACCGGCTAGGGCCGGCTGGTCAGCTCCAGCTCCCGTGCCGGCACCGGGTGGCCGAGCAGGTAGCCCTGGCCGAGGTCGCACCCGTGCTCGAGCAGGAAGTCGAGCTGCTCCTGCGTCTCGATGCCCTCGGCCAGCGGCTGCAGGTCGAGGCTGTGCGCCAGCTGGATGATCGCGGCCACGATCGCCGCGGCCCCGCGGTCGTGTGGCAGATCCGCCACGAACGACCGGTCGATCTTGAGCGTGCTGACCGGCAGCTGCCGCAGCCGCTCCAGCGACGAGTGCCCCTTGCCGAAGTCGTCGATCGCCATCTGCACGCCGTGCGCTCGCAGCAGCGCCAGCGTGTGCGCGGCCCGGGCCGGCTGCACCATCACGGTCGACTCCGTCACCTCGATCATCATGCGGCTGGGGTCGACCCCGGCGCGGCCGGTCGCGTCCAGCAGCATCTCGACGATGCTCGGCCCCCAGAGGCCGGGCGGCAGGTTGAACGACACCACCAGATCCGCGCCCTGGTCGCTCCACTCGCGCGCCTGCCGGCAGGCCCCCTCGATCACCCGCCGCGTCATCGGCTCGATCAGCCCCGACCGCTCCGCCAGCGGCACGAACTGCTCGGGCAGCACCAGCCGCCCCTCGCCGTCGCGCCACCGCACCAGCGTCTCCGCCCCGATCAGCCGCCTGCTCTCGAGCTCCACGATCGGCTGGAAGTGCAGCTCGAACTCGTCCCGCTCGACCGCCCGGCGCAGGTCACCCATCATCGCCAGCCGCCCCCGCGCCTTGCCGGGTTCGATCGCAGCCGCCTCGTTCTCGATCAGGCCCTTGCCGATGTACATCGCCGTGTCGGCGTTCCGCAGCAGCTCGTCACGGTCGGTGGCGTCGATCGGGTAGATGCTGACACCGATGCTCAGGCCCACGTGCACGTCCGTGCCGGCCACCAGGAACGGCGTCTCCAGCACGCTTCGCACCTTGTTCTCGATCGCCGACACCACCTCCAGCGCACGCGGCACGATCGTCTCGCCGCTGTCCAGCTCCAGGTCGGGCACCAGCACCAGGAACTCGTCGCCGCCCTGGCGGGCGACGATGTCGGTGGCACGCGTGACCGACTTCAGCCGCGCGCCGAAATCCTGCAGCAGGGCGTCACCGGCCTCGTGCCCGAAGCTGTCGTTGATCAGCTTGAAGTTGTCGAGGTCGATGAACAGCACGGCCACGCCGAAGTGGTGGCGATCGGCACGCGCCAGCGCCAGCGCCAGGTGCTCGTGGAACATCGAGCGGTTCGGCAGCCCGGTCAGCTGGTCGTGGTAGGCGAGGTGCTCGATCTGCGCCTGCGCCCGCATCTGCTCGGTGATGTCGCGCGCGATCGCCGACACCGCCACGATCCGGCCGGAGTCGTCGACGATCGGCGATTCGGTCAGCGACACGTCCACCGTCGATCCGTCCTTGCGCACGTGCACGGTCTCGATCTGCTCGATCCGCTCGCCCCGCCCCAGGCGGGACAGCACGTCGGAGGTCTCGTCGACGCCTTCCTCGGCGGCCAGCATCCCGGCCGCGCGCCCGACCGCCTCCTCGGCCGCGTAGCCGTAGAGCAGCTCCGCGCCTCGGTTCCAGGTGAGGATGGTGCCGCCCAGCGTCTTGGACAGGATCGCGTCGTTGGTGGTCTCGACGATCGCGGCCAGGTGGCGCATGGCCGCCTGCGCGGCGCGGCTGGCGGTGACATCGCGCAGGTAGACGGTGAACGACGGCGGCCCGGGCAGGTCGATCTGCGTGATCGCCAGCTCCACCGGGAACTCGCGCCCGTCGCTGCGCCGCCCGGTCGCCTCGGTGGGCAGGCCCAGCAGCCGCGGCAGCTGCCCGGCCAGCAGCGCATCGATGTCGGCGCGGTGCTCCTCGTCCAGCTTGTCCACCACCAGCAGATCGGTGACCGAGAGGCCCAGCGCGTCGTCCCGTGCACGTGCGAACGTCAGCTCCGCCGCAGGGTTGAACTCGGTCACCCGCCCGTGCGCGTCCAGCCCGATGATGCACTCGAAGGCCGCGTTCACGATCGCGCTCTTGCGCGCTTCGCTGGCGCGCACGTCGCGCTCGGCGTCGCGGTGGCGGATGAACTGGCCGACCAGGCTGCCGATGCCCGTCAGCAGGGCCATCAGCTCGTCGTCAGGCTCGCGCACCCGCGAGCTGAAGAACTCCATCACCCCCGTCACCTCGCCCTGCACGGTGACCGGCAGCGCCAGCGCCGCGTGGATGTCCTCGCGCGCCGCCTGCGACGAGCGCAGCTGGCCGGGATCGACCCCGACGTCAGGCACCCACAGCGCGACGCCGTCCTGCCAGACCTTGCCCGGCAGCCCCTCGCCCTTGGCGAACGCGGCATGGCGCGTGGCCAGCGAGAAGCCCACCAGCGGCGTGCCCGGCAGATGCCAGAGGTCGACGCAGCGGATCACCTGCTCATCGGCGTCGACGCGCCACAGCGCCCCCAGCTCCCAGTCGAGCCCGCGGCAGACGACCTCGAGCAGGCGCGGCGCAGCCTCCGCAAGCGTCTGCGCTTCGGCAAGTGCGCTCGTCACCGCCAGGTGCGTCCGCAGGCGCTCCTGTACCACGTGGTGACGGCGCTCTCGGTCGCCCTTGGTGTCGCGTCCGTGGCCCATCAGATCCCCCGGCAGCCGGCAGGTGCCGCACCGCCCTCGAGTTTCACCTTACGCGCGTCTCCGGAAGTCACACTCCACCGTTCGGGTGATACCCGGTAAGAAGTTTGTTAGGTGAAGAGGATACGGATGGCGCCAGATGACACCACGACCGCGCTCAATACTCGTAGAAGCCGCGCCCGGACTTGCGGCCGAGGCGCCCGGCCTCGACGTAGCTGCGCAGCAGCGGGCAGGGCCGGTACTTGTCGTCCCCGAGCCCGTCGTGCAGCACCTCCATGATCGCCAGGCAGGTGTCCAGGCCGATCAGGTCGGCCAGCGTGAGCGGACCCATCGGGTGGTTCATGCCCAGCTTCATGACCGTGTCGATCGACTCGCGGTCGCCCACGCCCTCCATCAGGCAGTAGACGGCCTCGTTGATCATCGGCACCAGGATCCGGTTGGAGATGAACCCGGGGTAGTCGTTCGCCTCCGCCACCGTCTTTCCCATCGCCTCGGCGGCGGCCACAACGCTCGTCACCGTCTCGTCGCTGGTCTCGAGGCCGCGGATCACCTCCACCAGCTGCATCAGCGGCACCGGGTTCATGAAATGCATGCCGACGACCTGCTGCGGGCGCTTCGTGACGGCCGCCAGCCGGGTGATCGGGATCGAGCTGGTGTTGGACGCGAGGATCGCCCCCTCCCCGGCAAGCTCGTCCAGCTGCCCGAAGATGCGCAGCTTCAGCTCGACGTTCTCGGTCGCGGCCTCGATCAGGAGGTCGGCGTCGGCCGGCTCGGCCGCCGTCTGGATCCGCCCGAGCGCGGCGTCGCGCGTCGCCTCGTCCAGCCGGCCCTTCTCGGTCAGCTTCGCCAGCGACGCCTCGATGCCGGATACGGCCTGCTCCAGCTGGCGCGGCGCCACGTCGCTGAGCGTGACGTCGAAGCCGCCGACGGCAGCTGCTCTGAGCGATGCCCGCGCCCATCTGGCCCGCGCCGACCACGGTGATCCGCCGGATCTCGCTCATGCCGGCAGCACCTCGATCAGCATCGCGTCGCCCTGTGCTGCGCCGGAGCAGATCGCCGCCAGCCCGATCCCGCCGCCGCGTCGCCGCAGCTGGTGCACCAGCGTGCCGACCAGGCGCGCTCCCGAAGCGCCGATGGGATGGCCGAAGGCGACCGCGCCGCCCTGCACGTTGAAGCGGTCGGGGTCGGCCTCGAGCAGGTCGATGGTGGACAGCACCACCGAGCAGAAGGCCTCGTTGATCTCGAACAGGTCGACGTCGGCCACGGTCATGCCGGCGCGCTCCAGCGCCATGCGTGCGGCCGCGGCCGGGGTGCGCACCAGGTAGGGGTAGTCGTCCGCGACCTGGCCCTCGCTGAGGATCCGGGCCAGCGGCGTCAGTCCCTGCGCCACGGCCCACTCCTCGGACGCCAGCACCAGCGCGGCGGCGCCGTCGTTGACCCCGGGCGCGTTTCCGGCGGTGGTGGCCCCGTCCTTGCTGAACACGGGCCTCAGCGCCGCCAGCCGTTCGGCCGACGTGTCGCGGCGCGGGCCTTCGTCGGCCTCGACCACGGTGTCGCCCTTGCGGCCGGGCACCGTCACGGCCACGATCTCGTCGGCCAGGTACCCGGCGTCCTGGGCCGCCACGGCGCGCTCGTGACTGCGCAGCGCCCACGCATCCTGGTCCTCGCGGGAGCACGCGATCTCGGCCGATACCACCGAGTTCTCCTCGGCCATGATCCGGTGCGTGAAGGTTGAGGTGAGGCCGTCGCTGGTCATGTGGTCGACCAGCACGCCGTCGCCCATCGTGTAGCCGAAGCGGGCCTTGGGCACCAGGTAGGGGGCGTTGGACATGCTCTCCATGCCGCCGGCCAGCACCACGTCGTGGTCGCCGGAGCGGATCAGCAGGTCGCCGTAGGCCGTCGCGCGCATGCCGGATGCGCAGACCTTGTTGATCGTGTCGGAGCCGACCCCGACCGGGCAGCCGACCCCGGCCGAGACCTGTCGGGACGGGATCATGCCGACACCCGCCTGCAGCACCTCGCCCATCACCACGTAGCCGACCTGGTCGGGGCTGACACCGGCCCGCTCCAGCGCGGCACTGCCGGCGTGGATGCCCAGCTGCGGCGCGGGCAGCGACGCCAGGCCGCCGCCGAGGCGGCCGAACGGGGTGCGCGCGGCACCGAGGATGACGGTTCGTGGCATGAAATCAGTCCCTGATCGCAGTGGTGTGTACTGCCAAGAGGTCTAGCACAGGGGCGCAAACGGGTTGACCGGCCGTCGCCGCCCGGTCATACTTCCACTCCCATGCAGACCAAGCCCAACAGCTGGTGGTGGATTCCCGCGCGAGGTACGGACCGCTAGCTGCGCCGCGGCACCCGCTCCTCGCACAGGCCTTTCGCCGGATCCGGCGGGGGGCTTTTTTGTTGCCCCAATGACAGACGACCGCATCATCCGAACGCTTCCCGCAGACCTGCTGACGCCGGTCGGCGCCTACCTGCTGCTGCGCGAGGCGCTGGGCGCGCCGGCCTTCCTGCTCGAGTCGGTCGAGCGGGGCGAGCAGGTGGGCAGGCACAGCTTCCTGGCGGCCGGCTGCGAGACCACCGACTCGCTGGAGGAGGCGATGGCGTTCACCGCCACCCGCCCCGGGCCCGGCCCCGGCGACCCGCCGTTCGTGGGCGGAGCGGTCGGCCACCTCAGCTACGACTGGGCGACGCAGCTGGAGCCGGTGCCGCTGCCGCCCGCCCACCCCGACGACGCGGGCCTGCCGCTGATGCGCTTCATGCTGGCCGACTCGGTGGTCGCGTTCGACCACGTCCGCCGCACGATGTCGCTGATCGGCCCGCGCAAGGCGGTCGAGCGGCTGGTGGTGGCGCTGTCACAGCCGCCCGCGGCAGCCGCGGCGGCGCCCCGGCCGGAGGGCGCCGCGCACCGCGAGATCACGCGCGAGCGCTACATGGCGGCCGTCGAGACCGCCCGCGAGCACATCGCCGCCGGCGACGCGTTCCAGATCGTCCCCTCCCAGCGCGTCCGCCGCGAGACCGGGGCCTCGCCGTTCGCGATCTACCGGGCGCTGCGCGGCGTCAACCCGTCGCCCTACATGTTCCTGCTCGACAACGGCGAGTTCCAGCTGGTCGGCTCCTCGCCTGAGGTGCACGTCCGGCTCGACCTGGACGGCACCTGCGAGCTGCGGCCGATCGCGGGCACGCGGCCGCGCTCGGCCGACCGCACCCAGGACGACGCCCTGGCCGACGAGCTGCTGGCATCCGAGAAGGACCGGGCCGAGCACGTGATGCTGGTCGACCTGGCCCGCAACGACCTCGGCCGCGTGTGCGAGCCCGGCAGCATCCGGGTGGCACGCTCGATGGTGGTCGAGCGCTACTCGCACGTGATGCACATCGTCTCGAACGTGTTCGGACAGCTGCGCGACGACCAGGACGCGGCCTCCCTGCTGCGCGCGACCTTCCCGGCGGGGACGCTGTCGGGCGCGCCAAAGGTGCGGGCGATGCAGATCATCTCGGAGCTGGAGGGCCGGCGCCGCGGGGTCTACGGCGGCGCCATCGGCTACCTCGGCTTCGGCGGCGACATGGACACCTGCATCGCGATCCGGACGATCGCCATGCGCGACGGCGTCGCGTACCTGCAGGCGGGGGCCGGGATCGTGGCAGACTCCGACCCTGCGGATGAACACCAGGAGTGCCTGAACAAGCTGGCCGCCCTGGGCGCCGCAATCGACCAGGCCGAGACAGGGGTGTACGGGCCGTGAGGGTGCTCGTGATCGACAACTACGACTCGTTCACCTACAACCTGGTCGACTACATCGCCTCGGCCGGCGCCGAGGTGCGCACCGAGCGAAACGACGCGATCGAGCCCGACGAGGCCGACGCCTGGGGGCCGACCCACCTGGTCGTCTCGCCGGGGCCCGGCACGCCACGCGAGGCGGGCGTCTCGCAGGCGATGATCGAGCGGTTCGCGGAGCGGCTGCCGGTGCTGGGGGTGTGCCTCGGACACCAGGTGATCGTCGAGATGTACGGCGGCCGCGTCGATCGCGCAACGCTGCTGATGCACGGCAAGCCCGACCAGGTCAGCCACGACTCCTCCCCGCTCTACGCGGGCCTGCCGAGCCCGTTCGAGGCCGGCCGCTACCACTCGCTGGCGGCGATCGAGGTACCCGACCA
The DNA here is from genome assembly GCA_963797565.1 of uncultured Actinomycetes bacterium. GTDB lineage: Bacteria > Actinomycetota > Thermoleophilia > Gaiellales > JAICJC01 > JAICYJ01. Next base: position 72,047 of record CAWCPM010000010.1, read on the forward strand.
GCTGGTCGTCACGGCGCGCACGCCGGACGGCGAGGTGATGGGCGTGCGGCATCGCGAGCGGGCTGTCCACGGCGTCCAGTTCCACCCCGAGTCGGTGCTGACGCCGCAGGGCCGCACGCTGATCGAGAACTTCCTGCAGATGGGGGCGGCGGGATGATCGACGTCGCCATAGCGGCGCTGGTGGAGCGGCGCGACCTGCTGCCCGAGGAGGCGCACGCGGCCATGATGCAGGTGATGGACGGCGAGGCCACGCCCGCCCAGATCGCCGGGTTCCTGGTGGGGCTGCGGATGAAGGGCGAGACGGTGGGCGAGATCACCGGCTGCGCCCGCGCGATGCGCGCCCACGTGACCCCGGCGGTCCCGCAGCACCAGACGCTGGTGGACACGGCCGGCACCGGCGGCGACGGCGCCCACACGTTCAACATCTCGACGTCGGCCGCGCTGGTCGCCGCCGCGGGCGGCGCGTACGTCGCCAAACACGGCAACAGGGCGGTATCTTCGCGCAGCGGCTCGGCCGACGTTCTGGAGGCGCTGGGCGTGCGCATCGACCTGGCGCCGACCGACGTGGCCGACTGCATCGACGAGGTCGGCTTCGGCTTCATGTTCGCCCAGGCCCACCATCCCGCCATGCGCCACGCGGGGCCGGTGCGCCAGCAGCTGGGCGTGCGCACGGTGTTCAACGTGCTGGGGCCGCTGACGAATCCGGCAGGCGCGCAGCGGCAGGTGGTGGGCGTGTACTCGCCGGAGCTGGTGGAGCCGATCGCGGAGGTGCTGGCCGCGCTCGGCACCGAGCACGCGCTGGTCGCCCACGGTGCCGGCGGTCTGGACGAGCTGACGCCGACCGGCGAGAATCTGGTAGCCGAGGTGCGGGACGGGCAGGTCGCCGTGACCAGGATCGACCCGCGCGAGTTCGGCGCCGGGCCGGGATCGCCGGAGGATCTGGGCGGCGGCGACGCCTCCGCCAACGCCGCCATCATCCGCACGGTGTTCGACGGCGAGACCGGGCCGCGGCGAGACGCCGTGATCCTGAACGCCGGCGCCGCCCTGTACGTCGCCGGGCTGAGCGAGACCCTGGAGCAGGGCGTGTACGCCGCGCGCGACGCGATCGACGACGGCCGCGCGACCGCCACCCTGGGACGGCTGATCGAGTTCACCAACGCCCGGGCAGGGGCGGCGGCATGAGCGGCTACCTGGCCCGGATCGGAGGCGACGTCCGCCGCGACGCGCCGGAGCCGACGCGCGGGTTCGCCGAGGCGCTGGCGGCCGGCCCCTCGGTTGCGGTGGTGGCGGAGGTCAAGCGCCGCTCGCCGTCGCAGGGTGCGATCGCACCGGAGGCGGACATCGCCACCACGGCGGTGCGCTACGAGACGGGCGGTGCGGCGTGCATGTCGGTGCTGTGCGCCGAGCGCGACTTCGGCGGCTCGCTCGACCACCTGCGGGAGGCCCGCGCGGCGGTGTCGATCCCGGCCATCGCCAAGGACTTCACGGTCTTTCCCGAGCAGGTTGCCGCCCAGCGGCTGGCGGGCGCCGACGCGATCCTGGTGATCCTGGCGATGGTCAGCAACGACGAGGCGCGGCGGCTGATGGAGACGGCGGCGCTGCTCGGCATGGACGCGCTGGTGGAGACGCACTCGCGCGAGGAGATCGATCGCGCCGTGGCGGTCGGCGCGCGCGTGGTGGGCGTGAACGCCCGTGACCTGGAGACGCTCGAGGTCGACCGCGACCGGCAGCTGGCGCTGCTGTCGTCGCTGCCGCGCGACGTGATCCGCGTTGCCGAATCGGGCATCGCGGACCGCGGAGACGTGGAGCGGGCCCGCGATGCCGGCGCCGATGCGGTGTTGGTGGGAACGGCGCTGATGCGCGACCCGCTGCTGCTGGCCGAGTTGGTGGGGGTGCCGCGTGGCTGAGCCGCTGGTCAAGATCTGCGGGATCACGCGGGCCGAGGACGTCGCGGCGGCCGTCGAGGCCGGCGCGGACGCGGTCGGGTTCATCATCGTGCCGTCCAGCCAGCGCGGCGTCGAGTTCTCGACCGCATGTCAGCTCGCCGCCGGCGCCCCGGAGCGGCGTCCGCACCGTCGTCGTCTACGCCGACACCGCCGTCCACCGCCACTCGTGGGACAAGTTCGACCTCGTCCAGGTGTACGGCCGGTTCCGCCACCCGAACAACCGCACGATCGTCGGCATGCGCGGGGACAAGGACGACGAGCTGCCGGACGAGGTGCCGGTGCTGCTCGACCTGCCCCGCGATTCGACCCCTGACGAGGAAACGCTGCGCGCGCACTGGCTGCGGGCCGCCGGCGTTCGCGCGCCGGTGATCCTGGCCGGCAGCCTCGATCCGGACAACGTGGCTGAGGCTGTGCGCACGGCCCGGCCGTGGGCCGTCGACACCGCCCGCGGCGTCGAGAGCTCACCCGGCATCAAGGACCCCGACCGCATGCGCCGCTTCATCCGCAACGCAAAGGACGCCACATGAGCACCATGCCCGACGCCCGCGGCCGCTTCGGAGACTTCGGCGGCCGCTTCGTGCCCGAGACCGTGATGGGAGCGCTGGACGAGCTGCTGGCGGCGTGGCAGACGGCCTGGTCGGATCCGGCGTTCCACGAGCGCCTGGACCTGCTGGCGCGCGACTACGTGGGGCGGCCGTCCCCGCTCTACCGCGCGGAACGGCTCGAGGAGTACGCAAACGGCGCCCGCATCTACCTGAAGCGCGAGGACCTGAACCACACCGGCGCGCACAAGATCAACAACGCGGTCGGGCAGGCGCTGCTGGCCGAGCGGCTGGGCAAGCGGCGGATCGTGGCCGAGACCGGTGCCGGGCAGCACGGCGTCGCCAGCGCCACGGTGTGCGCGCGGTTCGGGCTGGACTGCCACGTCTACATGGGCGAGGAGGACATCCGCCGGCAGCACCCAAACGTGGTGCGGATGCGGATGCTGGGCGCCGAGGTGATCCCGGTCACGGCCGGCTCGGGCACGCTCAAGGACGCGATGAACGAGGCCATCCGCGACTGGATCACGAACGTCGAGGACACGCACTACCTGATCGGCTCGGCGGCCGGGCCGCACCCCTACCCGGTGCTGGTGCGGGAGCTGCAGTCGGTGATCGGCCGCGAGGCGCGCGAGCAGGTGCTGGCGGCCGAGGGGCGGCTGCCCGACCTGGTCGTTGCCTGCGTGGGCGGGGGCTCGAACGCGATCGGGCTGTTCCATCCGTTCATCGAGGACGCGGACGTGCGGCTGCTGGGCGCCGAGGCGGGCGGCGACGAGAGCGGCACGGCGGCGACGCTGTCGGAGGGGCGGGTGTCGGTGCTGCACGGGTCGAAGAGCTACGTGCTGGCCGACGAGGGCGGCCAGGTGCTGGAGACGCACTCGATCTCGGCCGGGCTCGACTACCCCGGCGTCGGCCCGGAGCACGCGTGGCTGAAGGACACGGGCCGCGCCGAGTACGCGCCGGTCACCGATGCGCAGGCGCTGGAGGCGTTCCACCTGCTGTGCATGCGCGAGGGCATCATCCCGGCGCTCGAGTCGGCGCACGCGCTGTGGCTGGCGCTGCAGCGGGCCGAGGCCGGGCAGGTCGTGGTGGTGGGGCTCTCGGGGCGCGGCGACAAGGACGTGGACGCGGTCGAGGAGCGGGAGTCGCAGGCGTGAGGATCGAGACGCCGGCGCTGGTCATCTACCTGATGGCCGACCACGACACGGTCGAGCTGGCGGAGGCGGCGGTGCGGGGCGGCGCCACGGCGCTCGAGATCGGCATCCCCTTCTCCGACCCGCTGGCCGACGGCCCGACGGTTCAGCGGGCCGGGCAGCGGGCGCTGCGAAACGGGATGACGGCGACGCGGGCGCTGGAGGTGATCGGCGAGCTGCGGACGCGGATCCCGGTGCCGCTGATCCCGATGACCTACGCGGGGCCGGTGATGGCGTACGGCGAGGAGCGGTTCTGCGCCGACCTGGCCGCGGCCGGCGCCAACGGCATGATCGTGCCGGACGTGCCGCACGACGAGGCCGGCGACCTGATCGAGGCCTGCCGGCGGAACGGGCTGGACATGGTGCCGATGCTGGCGCCGACCAGCACCGACGAGCGCATCGAGCTGGCCTGCAGGGGCGCGGGCGGATTCGTGTACCTGGTGTCGGTGGCGGGCATCACCGGGTCGCGGCAGGGGCTGTCCGACCGGGTGGCGCCGCTGGTCGGGCGTGTGCGCCCGCACACCGAGCTGCCGCTGCTGGTGGGGTTCGGGATCGCCTCGGGGCAGACGGCGCGCGAGGTGATGGACGCGGGCGCCGACGGCGTCGTCATCGGCAGCAAGGCGATCGAGGTGTCCGAGGCAGGCGGCGCGGCGGGGCTGGAGCGGTTCGTGGCCGAGGTGGCGACCGCGATCACCAAGTGACAACTATCAACATGTCCTCAATCGCTACGGTCTAGGCTTTGCGGCATGCGTGTACTCGTTGTTGAGGACGACCAGCCGCTGGTCCGCATCATGACCAAGTCGCTCGAGTCGAACGGATTCGAGGTGATGTCTGCTTTCGACGGCGAGGACGGCCTGCGCGCGGCTCGGGACGACCGGCCGGATGCGATCGTGCTCGACCTGCAGCTGCCGCGGCTGAACGGGGTCGACCTGTGCCGGCGACTGCGGTCCGAGGGCAACTCGGTGCCGATCCTGATGCTGACGGCGCGCAGCACGGTTCCCGACCGGATCGGCGGCCTGGACGCGGGCGCGGACGACTACCTGGTGAAGCCGTTCTCGCTGGGCGAGCTGGCGGCGCGGCTGCGGGCGCTGGGCCGGCGCGGCAAGACGACGCCGCAGGTGATCGAGGCTGGGCCGCTGCAGCTGGACACCGGTGCGCGCGAGGCGCGGGTCAACGGCAGCCCGGTCGAGCTGACCGGCACGGAGTTTGCGCTGCTCGAGTATCTGATGCAGAACGCCGGCCAGGTGCTGTCGCGCGACCAGCTGCGCGAAGAGGTGTGGGGCGAGGGATTCGAACCGGCGTCAAACGTCGTCGACATCTACGTGCACTACGTTCGCCGGAAGCTGAAGGCGGCCGGGCTCGAGGCCGATCCGATCCGCACCGTGCGGGGGCTCGGGTATGCATTCCGCCGCGGGGATTGAAGATCGCCTCTTCACGCCCGCGCGCATCAGGCTGACAGCCTGGTACGTGAGCGTGCTGGCGGCGGTGCTGATCGTGCTCGGCACCGCGCTGTATCTGGTGGTGCGGGAGCAGCTGCTGAACGGTGTCGACAACGGCGTAAAGCTGATGGCGGCGAGGGCGACGGAGCAGTGGATCGCCGCCGACACGACCGGCAATGGGCTCAGCGGCGGGCCGTACACGGTCAACATCGTGCCGATCGTCGGGTCGGCATCCGGCGCCGCAACTCGGGTCAAACCACCGCTCGAGCGATGCATGTGGACATGGCATCGATGGTAGCTGCCTTCAACAACCCCAACGGCACCGACCTGCGCTCATCGGGCAGCTCGGGCGATCGTCAGCGCGTCTATTCAGTGCGGGTGACGGCGCAGAGCGGCGGGGTGGCGCTGATCCAGGTGACCCGCTCGACCGAACCCGAGCACCAGGCGCTCAGCAAGCTGCTGGCGGGGCTGCTGATCGGAGGCGCAGGCGGCCTGGTGCTGGCGGGGGTCGGTGGCTGGTGGCTGGCCGGCAAGTCGCTGCGGCCGGTGCGGGTCGCGTTTGCCCGGCAGCACGCGTTCGTGTCGGACGCGTCGCACGAGCTGCGCACGCCGCTGGCCGTGATCCGCGCCAACGCGGAGTTCCTGCAGCAGGAGCAGCCCGAGAACGTCGAGGCGCGCGACATCGTCAGCGAGACCGACCGGCTGTCGGCGCTGGTGGACGCGCTGCTGGCGGTGGCGCGGGACGACGACCGCGGCGCGAGGGCGCTGCACATGCAGGTCGACCTGGCCGAGGTGGTCGAGGCGACCGTCGCATCGTTCCAGACGGTCACGACCGACCACGAGCTGGAGCTCACGCACGCGTCGCCGGACGAGCTGATGGTGATGGGCGACCGCGACCAGCTGCGCCAGGTGCTGGTGATCCTGCTCGACAACGCGGTGCGATACACGCCCGCCGGCGGGCGCATCCACGTGCAGGCCCGGGCCGACGGCAAGGAGGCGGTGCTGACGGTGCACGACACCGGGATCGGGATCCCCGAGGAGGCGCTGCCGCGCGTGTTCGAGCGGTTCTACCGCGCCGACGACGCGCGCAACCGCCAGTCGGGCGGGGTCGGGCTGGGCCTGGCGATCGCACGCGAGCTGGTCACGCGCCACTCCGGGCGGATCTCGGTGACGAGCACCGAGGGCGCCGGCAGCACCTTCACCGTTCGCCTGCCCGCGCGACACCTGACCCGTCACGAAACGCCCCCGCCGCCGTGACCTCGCCGCGACAACTGGGCGCTGGCTGAGGTGTCAAACCCCGCTTCAGCCGCCGTGGCACTTCGGCACCACCTCGTGACACCGGATTTACACCCGCTCGGCTCTGGCAGCCAAACGGCCGGTCGGCGGTGTCAAACACCGCATCGGGCGGCGTGAGGGGTTCGCGGCAGAGCCGGGACACGACTGCGGGAGCCGCGTTGCGGAGTAGATTGCCGGACGGATGCCGCGCATCGACACGCATCTCGACGTCCGTGGTGACGAGTTCCGCAAGAACCGTGAGCATATGCAGGAACTTGTTGCCGATCTGGAACGCCGGCTCGAGCGCGTGCGGGCCGGTGGCGGCGACGCCCAGGTCGAGCGCCATCGCGCCCGCGGCAAGCTGCTCGCCCGCGAGCGGATCGAGCGCCTGGTCGACCGCGGCGCCGCCTTCCTCGAGTTCTCCGCCCTTGCCGGCGAGGGCCTCTACGACGACGAGGCGCCCGGCGCCGGCATCGTCACCGGCATCGGCCCCGTCGCCGGCCTGCCCTGCGTGATCGTCGCCAACGACGCCACCGTCAAGGGCGGCACCTACTACCCCGTCACCGTCAAGAAGCACCTTCGCGCGCAGGAGATCGCCGAGCAGAACGCCCTGCCCTGCATCTATCTGGTCGACTCCGGCGGCGCCTTCCTGCCGCTCCAGTCCGAGGTGTTTCCCGACCGCGACCACTTCGGCCGCATCTTCTACAACCAGGCCCGCATGTCTGCCCGCCGCATCCCCCAGATCGCCGTCGTGATGGGCTCCTCCACGGCCGGAGGCGCCTACGTCCCCGCCATGTGCGACGAGAGCGTGATCGTCCACGGCACCGGCACCATCTTCCTGGGCGGCCCGCCGCTCGTGAAGGCCGCCACCGGCGAGGACGTGACACCCGAGGAGCTGGGCGGCGCCGACGTTCACACCCGCATCTCCGGGGTCGCCGACCACTTCGCCAACGACGACGAGCACGCGCTCCGCATCGCCCGCGAGATCGTCCGCAACCTCAACCGGCCGGCTCCCCCGCCTCCCGTCAACCGTGACCCCGAGCCACCAGCGCTCGATGCCTCGGAGCTGCTGGGCGTGGTCCCGCGCGACCCCCGCCAGTCCTACGACGTGCGCGAGGTGATCGCACGCATCGTCGACGGCTCGCTGCTCCACGAGTTCAAGGCGCTCTACGGCGACACCCTCGTCTGCGGCTTCGCCCACGTGCACGGCATGCCCGTTGCCATCATCGCCAACAACGGCATTCTCTTCTCCCAGTCGGCGCTGAAGGGAACCCACTTCGTAGAGCTGGCAGCCGCCCGCGGCATCCCGCTCCTGTTCCTGCAGAACATCACCGGCTTCATGGTCGGCCGCGAGTACGAGGCCGGCGGCATCGCCAAGGACGGCGCCAAGATGGTGACCGCCGTGGCCTGCGCCGAGGTACCCAAGTTCACCGTCGTGATCGGCGGCAGCTACGGCGCCGGCAACTACGCCATGTGCGGCCGCGCCTACTCGCCCCGCCAGCTCTGGATGTGGCCGAACGCCCGCATCTCGGTGATGGGCGGCCGGCAGGCCGCTCGCGTGCTGTCCACCGTCCACGGCGAGATGAGCGACGACGACCGCGACGCGTTCGAAGCGCCCATCATCGACACCTACGAGCGCGAGGGCTCGCCCTGGTACTCGACGGCGCGGCTCTGGGACGACGGCGTCATCGACCCCCGCGACACCCGCAAGCTGCTCGCGCTGGGCCTGGCCGCCGCGGCCGGTAGCGGGGCCGCCGAAACCACCTACGGGGTGTTCCGGATGTGACCGAGATCCTGCTGACACGAGACGGCCCGGTCACGACCCTCACCATCAACCGGCCCGAGGTGCGAAACGCGATCGGCCCGTCGCTGATCGCGCAGCTGACGCAGATGTTCTCGGCGCTGGCCATGGACGACTCCCGGGTGATGGTGCTGACCGGCGCCGGCAGCGCCTTCTCGGCCGGCGCCGACATCGACTGGATGCGCGCCAGCCGCGACCTGGCGTACGAGCAGAACGTCGGCGACGCGGCCGCCGCCCGCACCATGTTCGAGACGATCGACTCCTTCCCCAAGCCGGTGATCGCACGCGTGAACGGCCACGCGCTGGGCGGTGGCGTCGGCCTTGTTGCCTGCGCCGACATCGCGATCACCGTGCAGAGCGCGATGTTCGGGTTCTCCGAGGTGCGTCTGGGCCTGATCCCGGCCATGATCTCCCCCTACGTGCTGCGCGCGATCGGACCCGGACACGCCCGCGCGCTGTTCACCAGCGGCCGCCGCTTCGGCGCGGACGAGGCGCTGTCGCTCGGGCTCGTCCACGCCGTCGTCGAGCCGGACGACCTGGACGCCGCGGTGGCCGAGGCCGCTGCCGACATGCTGCGCGGCGGGCCGGTCGCGATCGCCGAGGCCAAGCGCCTGGTCCGCGACGCCACCGCGCCGCTGGCTCTGCCCGACCTGGCCGAGCGGCTGGCCGCCGTGCGGGCCGGCCCCGAGGGCCAGGAGGGCCTGACCGCGTTCCTTGAGAAACGGGACCCGGGATGGACATCCGGCGCATCCTGATCGCCAACCGCGGCGAGATCGCGGTGCGCGTGATCCGCGCCTGCCGGGAGCTCGGCATCGACCCGATCGCCGCCTACGAGCCGGACGATCGCGGCGCCCTGCACGTCGCGCTGGCCGCCGAGGCGCGCGAGGTGGACAGCTACCTGGACGCCGACGCGCTGGTGGCGGCCGCCGAAGGCTGCGACGCCGTCCATCCCGGCTACGGCTACCTGGCCGAGAACGCCGACTTCGCCGAGGCGGTCGCGCGCGCCGGCCTGCGCTGGATCGGCCCCCCGCCCTCCGCCATGCGGGCGCTGGGCGACAAGATCGAGGCCCGCCGGCTGGCCGAGGCTGCCGGCGTCCCCGTCATGCCCGGCTACGCCGGAGTGCTGCTGGACGACGACACGCTGCTGGCCGAGGGCCTGCGGCTCGGCCCGCCGCTGCTGGTGAAGGCTGCGGCCGGCGGTGGCGGCCGCGGCATGCGGGAGGTCGACGACCCCGCCGACCTTCCGGACGCCATCGCCGCGGCCCGTCGCGAGGCCGCCGCGGCGTTCGGCGACGACCGCGTCTTCCTCGAGCGGCGGCTGGCCGCCGCCCGCCACGTCGAGGTGCAGATCCTGTGCGACTCCCACGGACGCGCCGTGCACCTGGGCGAGCGCGACTGCTCGATCCAGCGGCGCCACCAGAAGATCATCGAGGAGTCGCCCTCACCGGCCGTCGACGGCGAGCTGCGCTCGCAGCTGGGTGATGCGGCGCTGGCCGTGGCCGCGGCGGCCGGATACGAGGGCGCGGGTACCGTCGAGTTCCTGCTCGACGCGGACGGCGGCTGGTGGTTCCTGGAGCTGAACGCCCGTCTGCAGGTCGAGCACCCGGTCACCGAGGCCGTCTGCGGCATCGACCTGGTGCGCGCCCAGATCGAGGTCGCCGCCGGCCTGCCGCTGGAGCTGGAGCAGGCCGACGTCATCCCCCGCGGCCACGCCGTCGAGTGCCGCCTCTACGCCGAGGATCCGGCGGCCGGCTTCCTGCCCGCCACCGGCACGCTGCACCGCTTCCGGCTGCCGAGCTGGCCCGGGGTGCGCTGCGACAGCGGTGTCCGGGAAGGCGACACCGTCGGCACCCGCTACGACCCGCTCCTCGCCAAGCTGATCGCCCACGCCGGTGACCGCGACGCCTGCGTCGAGAAGCTGTCGGCCGCCCTCGCCGACACGGTCGTCCTGGGCGTGACCACCAACCTCGGATTCCTGCGCTGGGCGATCGGCCACCGCCGCTTCCGCAGCGGCGAGGCGACCACGGCGTTCGTCGCGGAGGAGTGGTCGCCGGACCTGGTACCGCCGCTGCCCGACGGCGCCGCGGCGGCCGGCGACGACCTCTGGCACCAGCTGGCGGACGGCCGCGGCCGGCGACGACCCCGAGCTGATCGTCGAGGGCGAGCACGCCCTGTACCGCGGCTGGGCCCACCGTCTGGCCGCGGACGACCAGGAGCCGGTCGCCATCGCAGCCGCGGCCGGATCGCTGTCGGCGCCGATGCCGGGAACCGTGCTCGAGGTGCTGGTGTCACCGGGCGATGTCGTCTCCGCCGGCCAGGTGCTGGTGCTGCTCGAGGCGATGAAGATGGAGCTGGCCGTGCACGCGCCGGCGGACGGCACCGTCTCGGCGGTGCACGTGTCCGGCGGCGAGCTGGTGCGCGCCGGCCAGCCGCTGGCGGAGGTCGAGTGACCCCGGCCCGCGTCACCGTGGTCGAGGTCGGGCCCCGCGACGGCCTCCAGAACGAGGCCGCGATCGTCCCCACCGCCGCCAAGGTGCGGTTCATCGAGATGCTGGCCGCGGCCGGCCTGCCGGTGGTCGAGGCCACCTCGTTCGTGCACCCGGCCGCGGTGCCGCAGCTGGCCGACGCCGACCAGGTGCTGCCACGCGATCGTCCGCCGACCCGGTGTGCGCTACCCGGTGCTGGTGCCGAACATGCGCGGCATGGAGCGCGCGGTGGCCGCCGGAGCCGACGCGGTCGCCGTGTTCACCGCGGCCTCGGAGGCCTTCGCGCAGGCCAACATCCGCATGACCATCGCCGAGTCGCTGGAGGCATTCGCGCCCGTCCTGGCAACGGCGCGGGCGGCCGGCATGTGGACGCGCGGCTACGTGTCGACCGCCTTCGGCTGCCCCTACCAGGGCGAGGTCGACCCGGCCGCCGTCGCGGACGTGGCGGTGGCGCTGGCGGAGCTCGGCTGCGACCAGATCTCGGTCGGCGACACGATCGGGGTGGCCGAGCCGGACGCCGTGGGCCGCGTCCTTTCGCCGCTGCTCGAGCGGCTGCCGGCTGAGCGGCTGGCGCTGCACCTCCACGACACGCGCGGCCGCGCCATCGACAACGCCGAGGCAGGGCTGCAGCTCGGCATCACCACCTTCGATGCCTCGGCGTCCGGCCTCGGTGGATGCCCGTTCGCACCCGGTGCACCCGGCAACCTGGCCACCGAGACGCTGGTGTCATGGCTGCACGGCCTCGGCGTCGAGACCGGCGTGGACGAGCCCGCGCTGCTCGAGGCGTCCGCCTACATCCGCTCCCAGCTCGCCTAGACCTAGCCCTCCGAGATCTTCACGGTCTCCATGCGCACGTCCTCGACGGGGCGGTCGCGGGCGTCGGTCTCGATCGCCTGGATCGTGTCGACAACGTCCATGCCGCCCGTCACCTGGCCGAACGCCGTGTGCTTGCCGTCTAGCCACGGCGTCGCAGGAGCGGTCACGATGAAGAACTGGCTGCCGTTGGTGTTGGGGCCGGCGTTGGCCATGGCCAGCGTGCCGCGCACGATCGGGTGGTCGTTGATCTCGTCGTCGAACTTGTAGCCCGGGCCGCCGGTGCCGATGCCCTCCGGACAGCCGCCCTGAATCATGAAATCGGGGATCACGCGGTGGAAGACCAGCCCGTCGTAGAAGCCCTCCCCGGCCAGCTTGGTGAAGTTGGCCACGGTCTTGGGCGCGTCGTCGGAGAACAGCTCCAGCTCGATCGTTCCGTGGTTGGTCTCGATGGTGGCATTGGTGTTGGCCATGTCGGGCTCCAGTGGTCGCGTTGAGGTCCCGCACTGTAGTCCGTCCGACCGGCGCGTCAGGCTGCCGACATGCACTGGTACACCGATGTCATCAAGAAGTACGCGGTGTTCAACGGGCGTGCGGCGCGTCCCGAGTTCTGGTGGTTCGCGCTATGCAACGTGATCATCTTCGCCGTGATCTACATCGTGGTCGGCATCATCGCGGGCCGCAGTACCGGCCAGGCCGTCGGCGACCTCTACTCGCTGGCCGTGCTGCTGCCCACCCTCGGCGTCGGCATCCGCCGCCTGCACGACACGAACCGCACCGGCTGGTGGTACCTGCTCGTCTTCATCCCGCTCATCGGCGGGATCGTGCTGATCGTATTCTGGGCAATGGCCGGCGACCCCGGGCCGAACAACTACGGCCCGAACCCGCAGAACCCGGACCGGACTCGCGCATGCAGTTCGATCCGCAGACCGGCGAGCGCCTGTCCCCGGCACCGCGGTTCGATCCGCAGACCGGTCAGCCGCTGGCGCCACCGTCCGACCCGCCCGCCTGAGGTCACCCGCGCTCAGCGCGCTGCACAGCGGCCCAGCGCCGGCTCGGCGCCGATCTGCTCGTAGACGGCGCGGGCCTCCCCCACGCGACCCATCAGCTCCAGACAGCGGGCCTGCTCGAACACGCAGCCGAGCCGTCGGAAACCGGCCTCGGCCCGGGCCAGCGCCAGCTCGTCACCGGCCAGGCCGCGGGCGCGATCGATCTGGGCAACGGCCCGCGGCAGCTGATCGGTGCCGCTGAGCGCGTCGAGCGCGGCCAGCGTCTCGTCGAGCTCGTCCCAGCGCCCGAGCGCAGCCTGCGCCTCGGCCGTGATCGCCAGCACCCAGATCCGCGAGAACGGCACCGACGCCACCCGCTCGAGGGCGAGCTGCGGCTCGCCGGCTCCGAGCAGCGCCTGCGCGACGATCAGATCGAACTGGGCCGGCACGCGCCCGATCCGCCGCTCGATCGTGTCGGCCCGCTCGTTCTGGCCGCGCAGCAGGTGCACCGCCGCGGCCACGCCGCCGACCAGGCCCGGCACATTCAGGCGCCGGCCCGGGCCGTCCTGCCGGAACACCTCCAGGAAGCTGTCGTGCGCGCGCAGCGCGTCGTCCCAGCGATCCCAGTAGAAGTACGCCTCGACGCGCGTGCGCGCCGGATACGCCACCCACCGGCGGTCGCCGCCGGCCACCAGCTCGTCGGCGAGATCTGCCGCCGCCACGGCTCCGGCGTAGTCGCCCAGCGCGGTGCGGTGGCGGGCCGTGGCCGCGCAGATATCCATCTGCTCCTCGCGGAACGCGATGCTCCGGATCAGCGACATGCGACGCTCGAAGGCCTCGGACGCCTCGTCGAACCGCCGCAGCGCCACCAGCAGCGTCGCCCGCGCATCCAGCGCCGCTGAGATCACGAGCGGCCCCGAACGCTCCAGCCGCTCGGCGATCTCGAGCGCCTGGTTGGCCACAGCCAGCGCCTGCTCCTGAGGCGGATCGGTGTGCTCGAACCGCCACACGACCAGCGCCTTCGCCACCAGCAGCCGGGCCTGCAGCACCGAGGCATCGGCCGACAGCGCATTTCGCAGGCCGTCCTCGATCTCGGCCTCGATTGCCTCGCGGGTCGGTGCCGCCCGCAGGTGCAGGCCACCCCAGCGGGTGGGCAGGTCGACCCACTTCCAGGACAGCCGTGCCATGTCGTGCTCGCCCAGGCCGGCTCGGTGACCGTGCTCGAGCGCCTGGCCGTAGGCGTCGAGCGCGTCATCGAGCTGCTCGGCCATCCAGTAGGCGTCGCCGACGGCCTCGGCCGCCAGCGCGCGGTCGCGCTCGCCGTTGGCCAGCGACTGGGCCAGCCCCGCCTGGCGCAGAGCCAGGCCATGGGCGTACACCTTGCGTGCCTCCGACGCTGCCCGCAGCAGCATGCGGACGGCATCCGGGCGCGCCTCCGCCGTGCCCAGCGAGACGGCCGACGCGTAGTGGCCGGCGACGGTCTGCGGCTCGGCGTCGCGGCGGCCCTCGAGCCAGCGGGCCAGCTGCATGTGGATCCTCCCCCGCTCGCTGCGCGGCATCGTCTCGTAGGCGACGTCACGGATCAGCACGTGCTTGAAGCCCCAGCCGGAGCCGAGCGCGATCAGCAGGTCGCGACGTGACAGGTTGGCGATCAGCCGCTTGTGCACGCCCTCCGGATTGACCACCGCCAGCTCCTCTTCGCCGAACGTGCGGCCGATCACCGCCGCCCGCTGCATGAAGCGCTTCTCCTCGACCGGCAGCAGGTCGAGGCGCGCGGCGATCACGCCCTGCACGGTCAGCGGCATCGCGTCGCCGCCCTCCGCAGCCATCGCCAGCAGCTCCTCGAGGAAGAACGGGTTGCCCCCGGCCAGCTCGACCGCCTGCCGCGCGTCGTCGTCCTCGGACGGCAGCGCTCCGGCCAGGCGCTGCATCTCGGACTGCTCGATCGCATCCAGCGTGACGACGGTGGCGTTACGGATCCCTGAGCCCCAGTCCGGCCGCGCCCGCAGCAGATCGTCCCTGGCCATGCACAGGATCACGAGCGGCCCGCGGACGTCGCCGGTGGCAAGCGACTCCACCAGGTCGAGCAGCGCCGGCTCGGCCCAGTGCACGTCCTCGAGCACCACCAGCACCGGCTGCAGACCCGACAGCGAAGTCAGCACCAGCCGCCAGGCATCGCGGCCGCGGCCCATGTCCTCGAAGTCGTCCTCGGGCGGCGACGGGTCGTCATCACCGGACAGTCCGGCAGTGCGAAGCACATCGTCGATCTCCCGGTCGCGGCCGTCGCCCAGCAATGCCCGCAGGTGCCCCTCGGCCTGCCTCCGCGCCTGATCGCGCGGCGCGTCGCCGGCGATGTCCGCGGCCCGCAGCAGCACATCCGACAGCGGCGCGTAGGGACCGCCCTCGCCGTAGGGAAGGCAGCGCCCCAGCCACACGACCGGAGGCTGCGGCTGCAGCTGCAGCTCGATCACAACCTCCTCGGCCAGCCGGCTCTTGCCGATGCCGGGCTCGCCGATCACCGTGATCAGATGCGGACGCCGGTGCTCGACGGCGCGCGACACGAGCGAGGTGATCAGCGAGAGCTCGCCGGTGCGTCCCACGAACGGGCCCCGGGAACGGCGCCGCCGGTAGGCGGTGGCGGGCGCGACGCCGGCCACCGCATACGCGACGACCGGCCCGCCGCGGCCCTTCACGACCAGTGACCGTGGCTGCACGGTGCGAACGATCGGCTCCAGCGCCCGGAAGGTGGGCTCGCCGATCAGCACCTCGCCGGGCTCGGCGGCCTGCTGCAGCCGTGCGGCCAGGTTCACGATCTCGCCGGTCACCAGGAAGTCGCGGCCGGGCGTGGTGCCTGCGACGACAACGCCCGTGTAGATGCCGACCCGCAGGTCGCAGTCGACGCCGTGTCGGCGCCCGACGCCGGTCAGGCGCGAGATCATGGTCAGCGCCGCGCGGACGGCCCGCTCCGGGTCGTCCTCGTGCGACTGGGGAACGCCGAACACGGCCATCACGGCGTCGCCGATGAACTTCTCGACCGTCCCGCCGAAGGCGGCGGCCGCCTGCGACAGCTCGCTGTAGACATCGGCCAGCAGCGCGCGCAGGTGCTCCGCGTCGACCCGCATCGCCAGCTCGGTCGAACCGGCCAGGTCGGCGAACAGCACGGTGGCCAGCTTGCGCTCCTCGCCGCCGGCCGACTCCGGGGTCAGCGGACGGCCGCAGTTGGGACAGAAGCGTGCGCCGTCCGGGACGGCGCTGCCGCACGCCGGGCAGGTCAAACCGGGTGCCTGGTGCTGCGCCTGTCCACGATGAGGGGTCCCATGAGGGCCGTAGGATACCCTTGCGCGGTTCCCTCTCCCGACCACAGCGAGGACCCATGAAGATCTCCACCTCTGCGGCAGCGCCGGCGACGGCCAACGTGGACATGCTGGCCGTTGCCGTCGCCAAGCCGGTCGCCCTGGAGGGCGCCGTCGCGGAGCTCGATCGCGCGCTTGGCGGCACCATCGGGCGGCTGGTCAAGGCCGGTGAGATCCGGGGCACGGCCGGCCAGGTGACCGTGCTGCACACCGACGGACAGGGCGTGCGCGCGCGCCGGGTGGCGGTGGTCGGCCTCGGCAAGCTGGCGACGGCCGACGCCGAGTCGGTGCGCAACGCCGCCGGCGCCGCGGTGCGCAGCCTGGGCGGCGTGCGCGGCCGCACGCTCGCGTTCGTGCTGGACGGGTTGCCGGTGGACGCCGCCGAGGCGGCCCGCTGCGCCGTCGACGGCGCCGTCATCGGCAGCTACCGGTTCGACCGCTTCAAGACGTCGAAGACGGCCGACCGGCCGAAGCCGCCAACCGCGCTGGTGCTGCTGTCGCAGGAGCGCGCGGCGGGCGCGGCGGGGCGCCGGGCCGCGGTGGCGGCGGACGCCGTCAACCGAGCCCGCGACCTGCAGCACATGCCCCCCAACCTGCTGGGCCCGGAGCAGCTGGCGGAGCGTGCACGCGCGATCGCCGCCGCCCACCCGACCATGCGGGTCGAGGTCTGGGACGAGAAGAAGATCGCCGCTCGCGGGCTGGGAGCCTTCGCGGCCGTCGCCCAGGCGTCCAGCCGGCCGGCGCGCCTGATCGTGCTCCGCCACACCCCGCGCAGCACCGCCCGGGCCGCCCGCGGCGTGGTGCTCGGCATGGTCGGCAAGGGTCTCACCTTTGACAGCGGCGGCTACTCGCTGAAGCCGGCCACCGCGATGACCGGGATGAAGTTCGACATGTCGGGCGCCGCCGCCGTGCTGGAGGCGTCGGACGCGATCGCCCAGCTGCAGCTCCCGCTGAAGTTCGTCTCGGTGGTGGGCGCCACCGAGAACATGATCGACACCAACGCCATGCGCGTCGACGATGTTGTCACAGCCGCCAACGGCAAGACCATCGAGATCACCAACACCGACGCCGAGGGGCGGCTGGTGCTGGCCGACTGCCTGCACCACGCGCGCTCCCTGGGCGCGACCCACATGGTCGATCTGGCCACGCTCACGGGCGGTGTCGTCGTCGCCCTTGGCGACTACCACGCCGGCCTGATGGGCCGCGACCAGGAGTGGATCGACCGCATCATGACGGCCGGCGAGCGGTCCGGCGAGCACACCTGGCAGCTGCCGCTGCACGAGACCTACAAGCGCCTGTTCCGCTCGGAGATCGCCGACATGGCGAACGCCTCGACGATGCGGATGGCGCAGGCGCCCTACGCCGGCCAGTTTCTGCAGGAGTTCGCGGGCGAGGGTGCCTGGGCGCACCTGGACATCGCCGGAACGGCCGACCTGGCACGCTCACGCGGCGACTACATCGGCAAGGGCGGCAGCGGGTTCGGCGTGCGGCTGCTCGTCGAGCTGGCCGAGGCGCTCTGCGGATGACGCTGGGCTACGACCTGTCCGACCAGCATGCGCAGCTCCGCGAGACGGTGCGGGCCTTCGCGGAGGGGCGGCTGGCGCCGGTCGCAGAGGAGCTCGACCGCGAGGGCCGGTTCCCGGCCGACCTGGTGCAGGCGGCGGCGGAGCTGGGGCTGCTCGGCATCCCGTTGCCGGAGAGCGCGGGCGGGTCCGGCTTCGACACGGTCGCCTACGCGATCGCGATCGAGGAGCTCGCGCGGGTGGACAGCTCCTTCGCCATCACCGTGGCCGCGCATACCTCGCTGGGCACCATGCCGATCCACCTGTTCGGCAACGAGCAGCAGAAGGCGCGCTGGCTCGACGACCTGGCCTCCGGCCGCGGTCTGGGCGCGTTCGGTCTGACGGAGGCGGGCGCCGGCTCCGACGCCGGTGCGACCCGCACCACCGCGCGGCTCGAAGGCGGCGAGTGGGTGATCGACGGCTCGAAGATGTTCATCACCAACGCCGGCACGCCGTTGTCGAAGCTGGTGACGATCACCGCGCGCACAGGGCCCGACGAGGTGTCGAACATCGTGGTCGAGAACGGCACCGCCGGGTACGACCAGTCGCAGCCGCTGAAGAAGATGGGGTGGCGCTCGTCGGACACGCGGGAGCTGACGTTCACTGGCTGCCGGGTGCCCGAGCAGAACCTGCTGGGCCCGCGCGGGGAGGGCTTCCGGCAGTTCCTCGAGATCCTGGACGGCGGCCGCATCAGCGTGGCGGCGCTGGGGCTGGGCATGGCCCAGGGCGCCTTCGAGATGGGGCTCAGCTACGCCCGCCAGCGCGAGCAGTTCGGGCGCCCGATCGGGTCGTTCCAGGCCATCCAGTTCAAGCTGGCCGACATGGCGACCGAGGTCGAGGCGGCCCGCAACCTGGTCTACAAGGCGGCATGGCTGAAGGACCAGGGCCGGCCGTTCGCGCAGCAGGCCGCGATCGCCAAGCTCTACACCGGCGAGCTGGCCCGCCGCGCCTGCAACGAGTCGCTCCAGATCCACGGCGGCTACGGGTTCATGGACGAGTACCCGATCAGCCGCTTCTACCGCGACGCCAAGGTGCTCGAGATCGGTGAGGGCACGAACGAGGTGCAGCGACTGGTGATCGCCCGCGGCCTGGGTCTGTGAGCGTCCAGCAGTCGGTGATCGTCGGCGGCGTGGTGCTGGCCGTGGCGGTGGTGCTGGGAACGATCGTGGCACGGCTGGTGCCGGCCGGGTCATGGCGTCGCAACGCCGAGGACCTCGGCATCATCCTGGGCTGCGCCTCCGCCCCGCTGGCGCTGCTGGCACGGTTCACGCACCACAGGTCGTGGCCGTACGCGGCGGTGATCGCGATCGCCTACGGCGGCTTCTACCTGATCCGGATGCGGCAGCTGCGCAACGCCAACCGCGACGGTGTGCGGCGGCTGCTGGGCCTCCACAGGGACGCCAGCTACGGCGAGGTGTTCCAGCAGGTTGAGCGGATCGAGCCGCGACCGGTGACGGCGACCGGCCAGCTGGTGCTGGTCGCAGCGGCGGTGGCCACGCTGGCGCTGGGCGTCATCATCGACCAGTTCACGGCAGCGCTGGCCGGCGTGGCGCTGGGCGTCGCGGAGGGCACGGTGCGCGCGGCCTACCGGCGCTCGCTGACCGCCAAGGTGCGTCGCATCGGCAAGTGAGCTCAGCGCGTGCGGGTGACGGGGTACCCGTTGCTTCGGACGAGCGCCACGATCTGCTCGGCATGGCCCTCGTCGCGGGTCTCCAGGATCAGCTCGATGCCTGTCTCGGCGACGGCCACCTCGACGCTCTCACGGTGGTGGCTGACGACCAGGATGTTGACGTGGGCGTCGGCGATCAGCTTCAGCAGCTCCATCAGCTGACCGGGCCGGTCGATCAGGCGGGTGCGGATCACGAGGTAGCGGCCCTGGTTGGTGAGGCCGAACCGGATCACCTGCATCAGCAGCGGCGTGTCGATGTTGCCTCCCGAGAGGACGGCCACCACCTTGCGCCCGCTCACGCGGCCGGCGAGGATCGCCGCCAGTCCCACGGCGCCGGCGCCCTCGACGACGGTCTTGGAACGCTCCAGCAGGTGCACCATCGTCTGGCCGATCTCGGCGTCGGTGACGGTCACGACGTCGTCGACCAGCTCGCGCACCAGCGGGAAGGTGACCTCGCCCGGCCGCTTGACGGCGATGCCGTCGGCGATGGTCGTGGTCTGATGCACGGGCTCGATCTCGCCCTTCTCGAGCGAGCTGACGTAGGGCGCACAGCCGGCCGCCTCGACGCCGATCACGCGCACCTGGGGATGCAGGGCCTTGACGGCGCTGGCCACGCCGGACAGCAGGCCGCCACCGCCCAGCGGCACCACCACCGTGTCCACGTCGGGCACGTCCTCCATGATCTCCAGCCCGACGGTGCCCTGTCCGGCGATCACGGCCTCGTCGTCGAACGGGTGCACCAGCGTCAGGCCGCTCTCGGCGGCCTCCTCGCGCGCCGCCGCAAGCGCGTCGTCGACGCTGTCTCCCACCAGCTCCACGCGCGCGCCGTAGCCCTCGGTCGCTCCCACCTTCGCCAGCGAGGCGGCCCCCGGCATGTAGACGGTGGCGGCCACTCCGGCCGATCGGGCCGCGAACGCGACCGCCTGGGCATGGTTGCCGGCCGAGGGCGCGATCACGCCGGCCGCGCGCTGCGCCTCGGTCAGCGAGCGCATCTTGGTGTAGGCCCCGCGGATCTTGAACGATCCGGTGCGCTGCTGGTTCTCGTGCTTGAGGAACACCTCACATCCGGCCCACTGGGAGAACGTCTCCGACCGGTACACCGGTGTGTGGTGGGCGACGCCGTGCAGGTTCTCGGCGGCCTCGCGGATGTCGTCCAGGGGGATCATGAGAACCGCGAAGGCTATCGGGTCGCGCTACGCGGCGCGCTCAGCAAGTAAGCTCGCACCGTGACCGGCGACCCCGAACAGCCTCCGCTGTACGCCCTCGTGGAGATCCCGAAGGGCAGCCGCAACAAGTACGAGTACGACCCCGCGCTGGGCCGGATGGTGCTTGACCGCACGCTCTGGACGAGCGTTGTCTATCCAGCCGACTACGGATACCTGATGGACACGCTGGGGCGCGACGGCGATCCGGTGGATGCGGTGATCCTGGTGGCGTCGCCGACGTTCCCGGGGTGCGTGATCCCGGTCGAGCCGATCGGCGTCTTCGAGATGACCGACGAGAAGGGCGAGGACGACAAGGTGCTGTGCGTGCCGTTCAAGGACCCGACCTGGAGCCACATGCACGACATCTCCGACATCCGCGACTCGCTGCTCGACGAGATCGCGCACTTCTTCGACGTCTACAAGGACCTCGAGCACGGCGCCGACACGGTGGTCGGCGGCTGGCACGACCGCAGCTACGCCGACGAGATCATCGCCGAGGGGCGCGCGGCGTTCGCGGCCGCATCCCGCTAGCCACCCAGCTTCAGCACCCGCTCGGCGATCTCGCGGGTGGCCGTGAGCGGATCCAGCTCGCGAGCGTGCACGCGGTCGAGCAGCCGACGCACCTCGGCGTCGCCCTCCACCGCCTGGCTGAGCCGCCGGCGCGCCTGCGCCACGGCCACCGCCACCACCTCGTGCTCGATGCTGCGGCGGCGGCGCTGCTCGAGCCCGCCGTCGCGCTCAAGGAAGGCGCGGTGCTCGAGCACCGCCGCCCATAGCTGATCGACGCCCTCGCCGCGGATCGCCTCGGTCTCGACGATCGGCGGCTTCCATGGGCGGTCGCGGTCGAGCGAGAGGATCGAGCGGATCTCGCTGCGCATGGTGCGCGCGGCCGGATGGTCGGCCTTGTTGATGACGATCACGTCGGGGATCTCCATCACGCCGGCCTTGAGCGCCTGCACGGAGTCGCCGGAGCCGGGCATCAGCACCAGCACGACGGTGTCGGCGCTGGTGGCGACGTCCACCTCGCTCTGGCCGACGCCGACCGTCTCCAGCAGCAGCACATCCTTGCCGGAGGCGTCCAGCACCAGCAGCGCCTGCAGCGTGGCCTCCGAGATCCCGCCCAGATGGCCGCGGGTGGACATCGAGCGGATGAACACCCCGGCGTCGAGGAAGTGGTCGCTGAGCCTGATCCGGTCTCCCAGCACCGCGCCGTGCGAGAACGGACTGGATGGGTCGACCGAGACCATGCCGACGGTCTTCTGGTCG
Organism: uncultured Actinomycetes bacterium; assembly: GCA_963797565.1. Lineage (GTDB taxonomy): Bacteria > Actinomycetota > Thermoleophilia > Gaiellales > JAICJC01 > JAICYJ01. The sequence goes on from CAWCPM010000010.1 coordinate 93,583, forward strand.
CTGCGCAGCAGCGTCACCAGCGATGACAACAGGCTTGACTTGCCGACGCCGGGCGGGCCGGTGAACCCGGCCACCATGGCGCCGCCGGTGTGCGGGTAGATCTCGCGCACGAGCTCGTAGGCCAGCTCGTCGCGGTTCTCGACGAGGGTGATGGCGCGGGCCACGGCCCGCTTCTCACCGGCCAGCACACCTGCCCGGAGCGCCGGCAGGTCGAAGTCACGGCGGCCGCTCATGCCGGTTGCAGCGACCTGTCGAGGGCGGTCAGGAAGGCGTCGTTCTCGTCCGGCAGGCCGACGGTGACGCGCACGCAGGAGGGTGCGCCGAACGGGGCAAGGGGGCGCACGATCACGCCCTCGCGCTCGAGCCGGGCGGCCAGGGCGGCCCCGTCCCCGACCTCTGCGCAGACGAAGTTGGCGGCGGCCGGATACAGCTTCACGCCCCGCGCTGCCAGCTCGGCCTCCAGCCGCCGGCGCTCGCCCTCGTTCTCGCCGCGCCGGCGCTCGATCTCAGCCTGGTCGTCCAGGCTGGCAACAGCCGCGACCTGCGCCAGCTCGGAGACGTCGAAGGGGCCGCGCACCTTGCCCAGCTCGGCAACAACCGGCGCAGGTGCAACGCCGTAGCCGATCCGCAGGCCGGCCAGCCCGTAGATCTTCGAGAAGGTGCGCAGCACGACGACGTTGGGGCGGCCGGCATGGGCGGCGATCGCATCGACGTGGGCGGGGTCGGTGACGTACTCGTGGTACGCGGAGTCGATCACGACCAGCACCCGCTCCCCCACGGCGTCGAGGAACGCGGCCAGGGCATCGCCGGAGACGATCCCGCCGGTGGGGTTGTTGGGGCTGCAGACGTAGGCGATGCGGGTGGCGGCGGTGACGCCGGCGGCCATCGCCTCGAGGTCGTAGCTGCCGTCGCGGAGCGGCACCATGACCGGCTTGGCGCCCATCTTGACGGCGCTCAGGCGGTAGCTGACGAACGACGGCCAACCCATCAGCACCTCATCGCCAGGGCGCAGGTAGGCCAGCGCCAGGTTCGCGATCACGGCATCCGCGCCGTTGCCGGCGGCCACGCGGTCGGGCGTGAGGCCGTGGCGGCCGGCCAGCCGCTCGAGCAGCTCGGCGCCGCCCTCCGGGTAGCGGTTGAGGCCGGGGGCCGCGGCGGCAAGGGCCTCGATGGCGGCCGGGAACGGCCCGTGGGGGCCTTCGTTGGAGCCCAGCTTGACGATGCGCTCGAGGCCGAGCTCCCGGCGCAGCGCCGACGCCGGTTTGCCGGGCTGATACGGCCTCAGGTCTTCGATCTCGGGGCGTGCCTGCACGGGCGGGTACAGTACCAACCTGCTGATGGCCACCCGCGAGATCGGCATCTTCGCTCTGCCCACCGTGCTCGTTCCGGGCGAGCGGATGCCGCTCCACGTGTTCGAGGAGCGGTACAAGCAGCTGATCAGCGAGTGCCTCGACCTGGATCGCCCATTCCTGCTGCTGTACGCGGACGAGGGCGGGACGCGCGAGCTGGGCTGTGCGGCGCACGTCGAGCAGGTGCTGGAGCGGTTCGAGGACGGCCGGCTGAACATCATGGTCGAGGGCACGGAGGTGCTGCGGGTGGTCGAGATGACCCGTGGCCAGGCCTACACGACGGCGATGGCCGACATCGCGGATGAGGATCTCAGCCCGGGCGACGAGACCGAGCCGGTGATGGAGCTGTTCCGGCAGATCGCGAGCGCGGGCGGCGGCGACCCCCAGGAGGATCTGACGGCGAGCGGGCAGCCGCTCAGCTACGCGATCATGGCACGGGTCGACTTCCCGGCCGAGGAGAAGCAGCGGGTGCTGGAGCTGCGCGCCGAGTCATCCCGGCTGGCGGCGATCATCGATCTGCTGGCGCGCGGGCTGCAGGCGCTGGCCCAGATCGAGCAGATCCGCGAGCGGGCGCAGACCAACGGCAAGGTCCCGCACGGCGAGTAGCAAGCGCGGGCTGCTGAGGCACCCGCTGGTGGCGCTCGCGGCCGCGAATTGTCTGTACGCGGGGGCGTTCCCGGCAAGCGAGGTGGCGCTGCGCACGATCGGGCCGCTGACGCTGGCGGGGCTGCGGTTCGCGATCGCGGCGCTGGTGCTGTCGCCGATCGCGGTGCCGGTGATCCGGCGGCTGTCGACCGGGCAGCTGGCGCGGATCGCGGCCGTGGCGTCGATCGGGCTGTGGGGCCAGATGGTGCTGATCTACCTGGGTATCAACCACTCCAACTCGGCAATCGCGGCGATCATCGTGGGCCTCGAGCCGGTGATGATCGCGGTGTGGGCGGCGCTGCTCCTGGGCGAGCGGTTCGTGGCGAGGACGGCGGCCGGGCTCTGCATCGGCCTGGTCGGCTCGCTGCTCGTGGCAGGGCTGGGCCGCCCGCACGGCGCCAGCCTCGCCGGGCTGCTGTTCCTGCTGGGCACCGGGGTGGCGTTCTCGTGGTACACGGTCGCCAGCAAGTCGTTCCTGGGCATGTGCAGCCCGATCGAGCTGACTGCGGTGATCAGCGTCGCCGGGGCGATCTGGGCGCTGGCGCCGATGCTGGCCGAGATCGCCCTGGGTAACGGGTTCGACGGCACCGGGCCGCAGAGCTGGGTGATGGTGCTGTACCTCGGCATCGGCAACAGCGTGATCGCCTACTCGCTCTGGAACCGGGCGTTGCGCGGCCTACCGGCAGCCGCGGTGGGGGCGTCGCTCTACGCCCAGCCGATCCTGGGGGCAGGGCTGTCGTGGCTGCTGCTGCGAGACGCGCTGCCGGCGACGTTCCTGCCCGGCGCCGTGCTGGTGCTGGCGGGCGTCTACGTGGCGTCCTCGGCACGGACGCGGGTGCCAGAGAGCTTGCCCGAAAGCATGCCCTGACCGGGCGAGTGACGGCCGCCGTGACCTTCCCGTAACCGCGCCGTCACCGCCCGTTGGCAACACCCGCGCCTGGCACCGGTGTTGCGCGCGGGAGAGGGGTGTTTGGCTTAACCATCGCGTAAACCCGCGTAATTTGACACGACCGCCGTGGTGTTCCGGCACGGCACCGGCACGGATCGTGAGCGCGGCGTGTCAGTCCAGGACGAGGCCGAAGCACGAGCGGCGGGGATCGCCGGCCGCCGAGAGCTCGCCGCTGTCGTCCCGACGCACGGCGTTGGCGCCGCCGAAGTAGAGGTTCAGCCCGTCGAAGCGGACCAGCTGCTCGCCCCAGCGCTCCAGCTGCTGCAGCTGGTCGGGTTGGAGTCCTCCCTCGCAGTCGAGCCGGCCGCCCTCGACGTGCACCCGGGGGAAGGCCACGGCCTGGTCGATCGCCATGCCGTGCTCGACCACGTTCACGATCACCTGCGTTATCGCCGAGCGCAGCCGGTTCGACCCGCTCGAGCCGACCACCAGCCTCACCGCCCCGTCCCGCTCGAGCACCGTCGGCGCCTGCATGCTGGTGAGCCGATGGCCGGGGCGCAGATGACGGCCCGCCGCCAGGTCCTCCTCACCCATCATGTTGTTCAGGTGCAGACCCGTGCCCGGGACGATCACGCCCGAGTGGCTCCCGTTCGAGGCCGTGAACGCGGCCGCGTTTCCCTCACCGTCGATCACCGAGATGTGCGTCGTGCCGCGATCGCTCGCCAGGGCGGGCACGCCGGACGGCGCGTCCGCAAGCGCCCGCTCGATCTCGTGCCGCCCCGCCTGCACCTGCTCCCGCGACAGCAGGTGCGCCGCCAGCCCGCCCCTGTGCAGCAGACGCGCGAAGCGCGCGTCGCGCCGCCGTCCCGCCGCTCGCATCGACTCCGCCAGCACCCGCAGCGCATCCGCCTGCCCGGCGCTGCGACCCGGCGCGAACGGCTCCAGCACCGCCAGCATGTAGGCGATCAGGGCGCCGCCGGACGACGGCGGCGCGTTCGTGATCAGCTCGTGCCCGCCGTAGGCCGACCGCAGCGGCCGCCGCCACACGGGCCGGTATGACGCCAGATCGGCCATCGTGAGACGGCCGCCGTGCCGGTGCTGGTGGTCGACCATCGCCCGCGCCAGCCGGCCGCGGTACAGCACGTCCGGCCCGTTGTCCGCGAGCAGCTCGATCGTGCCCGCCAGCTCCTTCTGCACGATCACGTCGCCCTCCCTGACGTAGCGGCCGCCCGGGGCGAAGATCGCCGAGGCCTCCGGCGTGCTGGTCAGGATCGCCCGGATCGCGTCGAACACCGCTCGCTGACCGTCGTTCGTGGGCACGCCTCGCGCCGCCGTCGCCGCCGCCGGCCGCACCAGGTCGGCCCACGCCAGCCGCCCGTACCTGCGGTGCGCCTCGTGCAGCCCCGCCACCACTCCCGGCACCGCACAGGCCGCCGACCCGATATGGAACACCTGCGTGGTCTGCTGGTCGAACGGCACCAGCACGTGCTCGACCTCGACCAGCCGCCTTCCTGCCGGCAGATCCTGGCCGGGGATGGCGGTGAACGCGTCCAGCAGCGCCGCCTTCCCCCGCGCCGGCCGCACCATCACGAAGCCGCCTCCGCAGGGCCCGGTCAGCGCCGGCTCCGCCGCCCACGACATCGCGCCCGCCGCGACCACCGCGTCCACAGCGGTTCCCCCGGCCTCAAGCGCCGCCGCACCGGCACGCGCCGTCAGCTCGTGGCCTGCGGCGATCGCTCCCCGCGCCATCGCGCCGCTCCTACCCCTGCAGGAAGCTGGGCGGCTCGAGCAGGTCGCTCGGCGGCGGTGCCTGCGGACGCTCGCGCGCGAGTCTCGACGCCCGGAGATCCCGAGGACGAGAAGCCCGTGGCCACGACCGTCACCCACATCTGCCCGGCCAGCAGCTCGTCGACGGATGCGCCGAAGATGATGTTGGTGCGGTCGTCGGACGCCGCCCGCACGATCTCGGCCGCCTCGTTCACCTCGTGCAGCGACAGGTCGCTGCCGCCCGAGATCGAGAGCAGGATGCCGCGGGCGCCGCGCACCTCGTGGTCGATCAGCGGGCTCTTGATCGCCCGCGTCGCGGCCTCGGCGGCGCGGTTCGGCCCGGTCGACATGCCGATCCCCATCATCGCCGTGCCCGCGTCGGACATCACGGCGCGCACGTCCGCGAAGTCGAGGTTGATCAGCCCCGGCAGCGTGATCAGATCGCAGATGCCCTGCACGCCCTGGCGCAGCACGTCGTCGGCGATCCGGAACGCGTCGACCAGCGTCGTGCCCTTCTCGAGCACGTCCAGCAGCCGGTCGTTGGGGATCACGATCACCGTGTCGGAGGAGTCGCGCAGCGCCTCCACGCCGCCCCGCGACTGCTGCCCGCGGCGGCTGCCCTCGAACCCGAACGGCGACGTCACGATGCCGACGGTGAGCGCGCCCACCTCGCGGGCGATGCGGGCCACGACCGGCGCCGCTCCGGTGCCGGTGCCGCCGCCCTCCCCCGCGGTCACGAACACCATGTCCGAGCCGCGCAGCACGGTCTTGATGCGGTCGTAGCTGCCCTCGGCGGCCAGCCGGCCGACCTCGGGGTCGGCTCCCGATCCCAACCCTTGAGTCTGCTCGCGGCCGATGTGGATCTTGGTCGGGGCGTCCGACATCTGCAGCTGCTGGATGTCGGTGTTGACGGCGATGAACTCGACGCCCTTCACGTCCGACTCGATCATGCGGTTGACGGCGTTGCAGCCGCCGCCGCCCACGCCCACCACCCGGATCACGGCCAGGTACGGCTGGCCCTCCGGGCGCGGGAAACGCGAGGTGTCGGTCGGCTCGGGCAGGTCGATCAGCTGGGGACGGACGGCGTCCGCCGCTGCGGAGGCGGCCGGGGCGGCCTTCGACTTGGCGCGGCCACGCGGCGTTGCCGTCTCCTCGGCGTCCTTCTCGGCGCTCTGACTGGCCTCGGTCGCCTTGAACAGCTGGGCGAGCGGGCCGTCGCGCATGCTGTTGCGCTTAGCCATCTCGGAGTACCTCCCCCGCCAGATCGCGGTAGGCCTTGGCGGCCTTTCCCTTGGGATCGTACTTGAGCACGGAGGTGCCCTTCACGGGCGCCTCCGCATAGCGGATCGTCTTTCGGATCTTGGTCTCGAACACCAGGTCGCCGAAGTTCTCCTCCAGGATCTCGACCGCCTCACGCGAGTGCAGCGTGCGCCCGTCGAACATGGTCGGCAGGATCCCCGCGATGCGCACGTCCGGGTTCAGGTTCTCGCGGATCATGGTCAGCGTGTTCTCGAGCTGGATCAGCCCGCGCAGCGACAGGTACTCGCACTGCACCGGCACGATCACGCCGTCCGCGGCGGTGAGCGCGTTGATCGTGAGCAGGCCCAGCGACGGCGGCGTGTCGATCAGCACGTAGTCGTAGCGGCCGCGCACCGGCAGGAGCGCCTTCTGCAGCGCTCGCTCGCGCCCGATCATCGACGACAGCGCCAGCTCGGCGCCGGCCAGGTCGATGCTGGACGGCGGCCAGGTCGATCTCGCGCTCCAGGATCACATCTTCCAGCGGCGTCTTGTGCACGAGCACGTCGAACATGGTGCGGTCGAGCTCGTCGGGGTCGACGCCCTGGCTCATGGTCAGGTTCGACTGCGGATCGAGGTCAACGCACAGCACCCGCTTACCGCGCTCGACCAGGGCAACGCCGAGGTTGAGTGTGGTCGTGGTCTTCGCGACCCCGCCCTTCTGGTTTGCGAGCGCGATGACCTGCCCCACAGCGAGTCCTCCAACGATTGTGAGATCCGGCCGCGTACGTCCCTCGAGAGCCGCGGCCGCTGCACCGGTTCCGAACTGCATCGGAACGCTGTTTCGTGCCTGCGGAGTCTATTCCTGCCCGGTTCCCGGGTTGTCCGGCTACTGCGCGCGGGCGCGGGCGGTGGCGATCCGCTCGGCCGGCATGGGATGTGAGGCCGTCAGCGTGTGCCAGAGCCAGGGCGGCTCAAGCTCCATCAGGTTCTGGTCGACCAGCCGCTCGAAGGTGACCGCGTAGCGCTCGCCCTGGCCGGTGACGTCGACGGCGTAGGCGTCGGCGCGCCGCTCCAGCGCGCGCGAGTAGGCCGCGCCCAGCGGCGATACCAGCGCCGACCCGAGCGTGAGGCCGAGCACCAGCGACGGCAGCGACGTGAGATGTCCGGGGCCGTCCGGTGACAGCTCGCGCACGGCCAGCCATGCCCCCGCCATGCCGGCTGCCAGCGTCAGCGCCGTGATCCCGAGCAGCCGCCACACGTCCCCGTGGGCGTGGTGGCCGAGCTCGTGCGCCAGCACCAGGCGGGTGTCGGTGAGGCCCTCCTCGGCGTCCTCGCCCTCTGCGATGGTGTCGCCCACGTACACGCGCAGGGTCGGCCCCAGGCCGGCCACCATCGCATTCGCGGCCGACGTCTTCTCGCCCATGTGCAGCAGCCGCATCTCCTTGACCGGCACGCCGCTGGTGCGCACCGTCGCCCACAGCTCTTCGGCCATCGGCCCGTCGGACAGCGGCTCGCTCTTCATGAACAGCGGCAGCAGCAGCACCGGGAACAGCACCGACAGCGCCACCGACACCACCATCGCACCGCCCCAGGCCGGAACCGGCCACCAGTTCGGCCACAGCCGGCCCAGCCCCAGCAGGCCGAGCGCGATCAGGCCACCCAGTACCAGCCCGATCGCGCGTGCCTTGGCCTGGTCGGCCAGCCAGCCGCCGGTGGTCTGCCGGGACAGTCCGTTGCGGCGCGACAGCACCTCTTCGGCATACCCGAAGGGCAGGGAGATCAGCGGCAGCACCACGGCCAGGGCCAGCACGCAACCCCACCCGCCCAGCCGATCCGCCCAGTGCACGATCCCGACCAGCACCACCAGGCTGGCGGCCGAGTCGGCCCATGACAGCCGCCGGCGCGCCCGGTTGTAGACGGCAGCCTGGCGCTGCCTGAGCGGGTCGTCCTGCATGATCAGCGGACGGCGGTGAGCGCCGCAGGGGCGAGCGCGAGCTGACCGGGGCCGTGTCCGGCCTCGTGGTCGATCAGCCAGGCCTTGCGGGGCAGGCCGCCGCCGTACCCCGTGAGCTTGCCGTTCGAGCCGATCACCCGGTGACAGGGCACGATGATCGAGATCGGGTTGCTGCCGTTGGCCGCCCCCACCGCCCGCGCCGAGCCGGGCCTGCCGACGCGCCGGGCAAGCTCGCCGTAGCTGATCGTCTCACCGTAGGGGATGTCGCACAGCGCCGACCACACCTGCTGCTGGAAGGGCGTCCCACGCGGGCCGAGCGGCAGGTCGAACTCGGTCAGGGTGCCTTCGAAGTAGCGGTCGAGCTGCCGCTCGGTCTCGTCCAGCACCGCCCGGTCGCCGGCCTCGCCGCCGCCCGGCCGGTGCTCCGGGAAGCGCGAGGTGTAGAGCAGCGTCAGCGCCCCGTCGCCTGCGCCGATCAGCAGCGGGCCGATCGGGGACTCGAGAATCCGGTGAGTATCGGGCACACGTCCACTGTAGCCACGCGCGCGGCCGGTCAGGTCAGCCCGCGCAGGAGCTCCCGGGCGATCACCATCCGCTGGATCTGGTTGGCGCCCTCATAGATCTGGGTGATCTTGGCGTCGCGCATCATCCGCTCGACCGGGTACTCCTCGATGTAGCCGTACCCGCCCAGGATCTGCACCGCGTCGGTCGTCACCGCCATCGCCGTGTCCGAGCACATCAGCTTGGCCATCGCCGACGCCCGTGTCAGCTCCGGCCCGTCGATGCCCTCATCCAGCATCACGCCTACGTCGTAGAGCAGCCCGCGGCTGGCCTCGACCTTGACCGCCATGTCGGCCAGCATGAACTGGATGCCCTGGTGCTCCGAAAGCGGCTTCCCGAACGTCTCCCGCTCGGTCGCGTAGCGCAGCGAGTAGTCGAGCGCCGCCTGCGCGATGCCCAGCGCCTGGGCGCCGATCCCCGGCCGCGAACGGTCGAGCACCCGCATCGCCGTGCGGAACCCGCTGCCCTCCTCACCGATCAGCGCCCCGGCCCCCACCCGGCAGCCGTCGAACACCAGCTCGCCGGTGGTCGATCCCTTGATGCCCATCTTCGGCTCGATCCGCGCCACCGAGAACCCGGGCGCGTCGCTCTCGACCACGAAGGCCGAGATGGCATCGCCCGTGCGGGCGAACACGACGTAGGTGTGCGCCACGCCCGCGTTGGTTATGAACCGCTTGCTGCCGTCGATCACCCACCCGTCGCCGTCGCGCCGCGCCGTGGTCAGCATCGCCCGCGCGTCCGAGCCCGACCCGGCTTCGCTCAGCGCGTAGGCCCCGATCCACTCGCCGCTGGCCCACCGCGGCAGGTAGCGCTGCTTCTGCTCCGCCGAGCCTGACAGCTCGATCGCGATCGCGCCCAGCGACTGCACCGCGAGCACCAGCCCGACCGTGGCGTCGGCCCAGCTCAGCTCCTCCACCGCCCTCAGGAAGGTCAGTGTCCCCGTGCCGGTGCCGCCGTACTCCGGGGCGAACCCGAGCGCGAACACGTCGTTCTGGCGCAGCAGCTCGCACCGCATCCCACGGGAACTCGGCCCGCTTGTCGACCTCGGCCGCGTGCGGCGCGATGTGGTCGCGGGCCAGCGTCCGCACCGCCTCGATCAGCGCCTGCTGCTCCTCGCTCTGGGGATGTCGCACGCTCATGACTCGATCAGCTCCTCGGACGCCGTGGTGATCGTCTCGAACCCGTCGGCCGTGACGGCGTACATGTTCTCGATTCCGACCGCCCCCCGCTCCGGGAACACGAACTTGGGCTCGACCGCGATCACGTTTCCCTCGACCATCGGCTCGTCGAACCCGGGCGCCAGCACCGGCAGCTCGTCGATCTCCATGCCCACGCCGTGCCCGAGGAAGCGGATCCGCCCCGCACCGTGCCCCATGAAGTGCTCGCCCAGCCCGGCCCGCTCGGCCAGCCGCTCGGCCAGCTCGAACAGCGCGCTGGGCGCCGTGCCCGGCCGGATCTCGGGCTCGACCGCGCGCAGGATCTCGACCGCCCGGTCGTACGCGGCGCGCAGGTCGGCGGCAAGCGGACCGAGCGCGAACGTGCGCGTCTGGTCGGCCAGGTAGCCCTGGTGGCCGCCGACCAGGTCGACGATCACCGGATCACCGGCGGCCAGCACGTGGTCGTCGGGGCCCTTGCCCAGCACCGGGTTCGGCCCCGGCCCGCACAACGGCGAGTCGGAGTACCCGGGCACGGCCCCGCTCGGCCCGCACAGCACCTGCCCGTAGTGCATCTCCTGGTTGAAGCCGCGGAACCGCAGCTGTCCCTGGTGGCCCGCCCCGCGCAGCACACGCTCCACGTCGGCCTGCACGGTGGCCTCGGAGACGCCCGCGCGAAGCAGCGACGGCACCCGCTCCGCGGCCACCCGCACCTGCTCGGCCGCCGCCCGCATCTGCTCGAGCTCCCAGCCGGTCTTGACCGCGCGCACCGAGCGCAGCGCCTGCGAGCAGTCGCCCAGCCGGTATCCCGTCAGGCGTTTCTGGTAGCCGAGGTACCGCGCTGCGGGCAGCACATCCAGCTCGAGCCCGACCAGCGCACCGTCATCCACGCCGCAGCCGGCCAGCGCGGCCGGCAGCCCCGACAGCGATCCCAGCGGCTCGATCAGCTCCAGCGGCGACTCGACCCGCGCCCGCTCCAGCGTGCGCCGCACCAGCAGCACCGGCCGGCCCGATGCCGGCACGATCAGGTGCGCCTGCTGGTTGGTGCCGGTCAGGTAGGCGAGGTCGGTGCTCTCGACGATCACGGCGGCATCGAGGCCGCCCGCCGCAAGGGCCGCCTGGAACCGCGCGATCCGCCCCTCGATCTCCTCGGCCGCAATCACGCGGCGTAGACTACCGGCCGCTTGATCCTCCACAACGGCCCGATCTACACGATGGATCCGCGCCTGCCCCAGGTGCGGGCGCTGGCGGTGGCCGGCGAGCTGATCGCCGGCGGAGTGGACGTGCGCGAGGGCGATTCCGACACCGTCGGACACGAGCGGATCGACCTGGACGGGCGCTGTGTGCTGCCCGGGTTCACCGACGCCCACGTCCACTTCCTGGACTGGGCGCTCGAGCGCACCTGGCTCGACCTGCACGGCTGCCGCAGCCTGGCGGAGGCCTGCGCCGCGGTCGGCTCAGCGGGAGACGGCGACGGCTGGCTGCGGGGCAAGGGCTGGCTGGAGGCGACCTGGCCGGACGGCCCGCCGCACCGCGCCGCGCTGGACGAGGTCACCGGGGAGCGGCCGGCCGCGCTGTGGGCTCACGATCACCACACGCTGTGGGTGAACAGCGCGGCGCTGCGCGCCGCCGGCGCCGAGCACCCGACCGGCGTGCTTCAGGAGTGGGAGGCGTGGCGCTTCCCGGTGCCGCCGGCCACGTCGCTGGAACGCTCGCAGGCGCTGCGCGAGGGCATGGCCGTGGCCAACGCCCGCGGCGTGATCGGGGTGCACGACTTCCAGGCCCAGGGCGGCCGCGGGCTGTGGCAGCGCTACGACGCCGACCGGCGGCTGACGCTGCGGGTGGCGATGAGCATCCCGTTGCCGGCGATCGAGGCGGCAAAGGCGCTGGAGCTGCGCAGCGGCTTTGGCAGCGCCCTCTTGCGGATGGGACCGGTGAAGGCGTTCATGGACGGCACGCTGGGGTCGCGCACGGCGTGGATGCTGGACGGATCGGGCGAGCAGCTGCTGTCGGAGGACGACCTGGCAGACGGCATCGCGGAGGCCACCGCCTGCGGCCTGGCGGTGGCCGTCCACGCGATCGGCGACGGCGCCAACCGGGCGGCGCTGAACGCGTTCGAGCGCACCCGGGAGCTGTGGCAGCAGGCGCTGCTGCGGCCGCGCATCGAGCACGCGCAGTGCCTCGACGACGCCGACCTGCCCCGCTTCGCCGAGCTGGGCGTGATCGCCTCGGTGCAGCCGGTGCACGCGACCAGCGACCGAGACCTGGCCGACGAGATCTGGGGCGAGCGCGCCGCCAAGGGCTACCGCACCCGCGACCTGCTCGACTCGGGCGCTCACGTCGTGTTCGGCGCCGACCCGCCGATCGAGGAGCTCGACCCGATGGCCGCGATCCAGGCCGCCGTGCACCGGACGCTGGACGAGCGCGAGCCGTGGCACCCGGAGCAGCGGATCCCCGTGGCCGACGCGATCTCCTGCCACACCGCGGCCGCGGCCTACGCCGTCGGCGAGGAGCGCCGGCGCGGTTGCCTGCTGCCCGGCCTGGAGGCGGACCTGGTCGTGCTCGACACCGACATCGTCGCCCACCCGGAGCGCATCGCCGGCGCCCGGGTGGTCGCGACCATGCTGGCCGGCCGCTGGGTGCACGGGCGGCCGCCCTGGTGAAACCGCTCGGCGTGCACAAGATCTTCACCGTCAGCTAACCGCCACCTGACAACAGGGGCGTAGCGTCGTCTGTGTGCAGAACTCCGTGAGGGATCTGGGGTCATCGGAGCTGTGGGAGGCTTCGCGCGCGCGCTCCAACCGGCGCCGCGAGTCGTACCGCCGCCGCCGCCAGGTGCGCCGAATGAGCGTGCCCCTGGTGATGGCTGCGACCGCAGCCGGCATGGGAGCACCCGCCTACGCGGCGGGGAAGGAGCACCAGGCGTCGGCGAAAGCCGGGGCGCGCCGGGTGCTTCCCCGCATCCTGCGGGTGGGAGACACGGGACCGGACGTGGTCAAGCTCCAGCGCCAGCTCGGAGTCGCGGCCGACGGCATATTCGGCCGCCACACGCTGCATGCCGTGAAGCTGTTCCAGGGCTCACACGGGTTGCTGGTCGACGGCCAGGTCGGCCCCCACACGCGGGCCGCGCTTGGCCGCGGCCGGCGGCGGGACGACGGTTGGAAGTGAGATCGTCATCCGCCTGCACGACCGGGGACCGGCCGTCGCCGTGCTGCAGCGGGCGCTCGGCGTCACCGCCGACGGCGACTTCGGGCCGATCACGCTGCACGCGGTCAAGGCCTACCAGGCCCGCCACGGGCTGCTGGTGGACGGCCAGGTGGGGCCGCACACGCGGGCCGCGCTGCACCTCGCCGCCAGCGCCGACTTCACCTTCGTGCCGCCCTCCGGCGGCGGCACGCACAGCCGGCATCACCAGACGCACCACCACCATCACCGCCACCATCACCGGACACACCACGCGAGCAGCCTCGGCGCCCGCGCGGTCGCTCTGGCCAAGCGCGAGCTGGGCGTGCGCTACGTGTGGGGCGGCGAGAGCCCCTCCGGCTTCGACTGCTCGGGCCTGATGCAGTACGTCTACGCGCGGCTGGGCGTGCAGATTCCGCGCGTGGCCGCAGACCAGTACCGGGCCGGCCGCCACGTCTCGCGGGCCGAACTGCGCCCCGGCGACCTGGTCTTCTTCGACCACCTCGGGCACGTCGGCATGTACATCGGCGGCGGGCGCTTCATCCACGCGCCCGCACACCGGCACCGTCGTCGAGATCTCGTCGCTCTCGGGCTGGTACTCCGAGATGTACGTCGGCGCCACCCGCGTCAGCTGATCTGGCGCATCAGCTGAGCCGCGATCCTGCCGTAGATCGACGTGGGCGACTCGGCAACGACCTGCCGCCACTGGGCCACGGCGTCGGTGTCCTGCTTGCGCCAGTAGAGCAGCAGCCCCAGGTGGAACAGCACCTCGGTGGGATCGCTGGCCTGCGCTGTGAGCGGCCCCAGCACGGCAAACGATGCGGTGGGATCGGCCTTGTCGTAGCCGATCACGGCCACCGCCACGCGCGGGGAGACGGCGGTGGGATCGACGGCCGCGCCCTCTTCGCCGCGGCCAGCGCCGCCCGGCGGTTGCCCACCGCCTCCTCGCGCGTAGGCCAGGCCCAGCCAGGCCGGCCCGTCGTCGGGATGCTTCCGCACCCGCGCCCGCAGCTGCGTCGACCGTGCCGCGGGGCGTGCCGTCGGGTGGGATGTAGATGGGCAGGCCGGGACGCTGGTCGGTGTGCAGGGTGTTGTCGGCAACGGTGCCGTAGTAGCCGTAGAGGTCGCTGCTTCGCACCTGCTGCAGCGTCTTCTCGGCGGCCACGCAATCGCCGGCCCACAGCTGCACCAGCCCTTCGTGCAACCGCACCACCGGCTGCGATTGGTCGAGCCCCCGCAGACCGCGCAGCGTTGCCGCGGCCCCGGCGGTGCCGTAGGCGTTCACCAGCCGCCCCACCGAGATGCGCACATCCCCGGCCGGCAGGCGCCGCTCGGCCGCACGCAGCACGGCGTCGTTTCCCTGCCCGTCCTGGGCCGACAGGCCGCCCGGCAGGTCGAGCGCCAGCGGCGGGCGGCCGGAAAGCGCCCGGCAGGTGGCCGCCGCCGCGGCCGGCTGATCGCCGCCGCCACGCGCGCTCACGGCCACTGCGGCGGCCGCTGCGACGCCGATCACGGCCGCCAGCGTGAGCAGCACGACCAGCCGCCGGCGGCGGCCGGGAATATGTTCGCGGGGTGGCTCGTTCACACAAGTAAGGGCATGGAGTTTGGATCCATACCCCGCTACAATTCGGAGGGATATTCCGGCCCCGGCGCGCTTCCGCGTGTGGGGCTTCAGTGAAAGGGTAGGTGATGGGCGTGGCCACGTACCGCGAACATCTTGCAGCGACCAGGCGCGAGATCCGCGAGGTCACGGCCGCAGAGGCGGAGCAGCTGCTGGGCGCAGAGACGCGTCCGGTGCTGGTCGACGTGCGCGAGCGCGACGAGTACGAGCAGGGCTACATCCCCGGCGCCGTGCACATCCCCCGCGGCAACCTGGAGTCGCGGATCGAGAACACCGTGTCCGACCGCAACGCTCCCGTGATCGTCTACTGCGCCGCCGGCAACCGCTCGGCGTTCGCCGCGAAGACGCTGCACGAGCTCGGCTACACCGACGTGGTGTCGCTGGCCGGCGGCTTCTCGGGCTGGAAGCAGAACGGCCACGAGTGGAAGCTGCCGCAGACGCTCACGCCGCAGCAGCAGGAGCGCTACAGCCGTCACACGCTGATCCCGGAGGTGGGCGAGGCCGGGCAGCTGCGGCTGCTGGACTCGAAGGTGCTGCTGATCGGCGCAGGCGGGCTGGGATCGCCGGCCGCGCTGTACCTGGCGGCGGCGGGCGTCGGCACGATCGGGATCATCGACTCCGACGTGGTCGACCGCTCCAACCTGCAGCGGCAGATCCTCCACACCGAGGACCGGATCGGCATGGCCAAGGTCGACTCGGCCGAGATCGCGATGAGCGCGCTCAACCCCGACATCACCATCGTCAAGTACACCGAGCGGCTCACGTCGGAGAACGTGCTGGACGTGATCACCGGCTACGACGTGATCGTCGACGGCACCGACAACTTCCCCACCCGCTACCTGCTGAACGACGCCAGCCTGGTCGCGGACATCCCGGTCGTGCACGGCTCGATCTACCAGTTCGAGGGGTCGGTCACGGTCTACGCGCCGCGGGTCGGGCCCTGCTACCGCTGTCAGTACCCGGAGCCGCCGCCGCCGGAGCTGGCGCCTTCGTGCGCCGAGGGCGGCGTGCTGGGCGTCCTGCCGGGAGTGGTGGGAACGCTCCAGGCAACGGAGGCCGTGAAGCTGCTGCTGGGCGTGGGTGATCCGCTGATCGGGCGCCAGCTACGCTACGACGCCCTGGCGATGGAGTTCGTGGAGCTGAAGATGCGTCGTGACCCCAACTGCCCGGTCTGCAGCAAGGATCCTGAGCAGATCGAGTTCATCGACTACGAGCAGTTCTGCGCCGCCCCCGTGCGGGCGGTTGCTCCCGTCATCCAGAAGGCCGTCGCTTAGATGTCAACCGTTCGCATGCCCCCGATCCTGCGCCAGGCCGTGGGTGGCGCGCGCGAGGTCGACGCCGACGGCGCGACCGTGCGCGAGCTGCTCGACGACCTGACCAGCCGCTACCCGTCCATCCGCGGCCACCTGCTTGACGACGGCGGCGAGCTGAACCGCTTCGTCAACGTGTACGTGAACAACGAGGACGTGCGTCTCGGCCAGGGGCTGGACACCAGCGTCACACCCGAGTCGACCGTAATCGTGCTGCCGGCGATGGCCGGGGGCGGGCGCTAGCAATGGGCTGCCTGCAGATGGAGCGGGTGGCGGCGCTGTCGGCGGTCGGGAACACGCCGCTGGTGGAGCTGCCCCGGATCGGTCCGCCGACCGGCGCGCGCATCTTCGCGAAGCTGGAGGAGCAGAACCCGACCGGGTCGGTCAAGGACCGGGTGGCGCTGTCGATGGTGGAGGCGGCCGAGGACTCGGGCGAGCTCGCGCCAGGGCAGCGGATCCTCGAGCCGACCAGCGGTAACACCGGCATCGCGCTGGCCATGATCGGCAAGGTCAAGGGCTACCCCGTGTCGGTCGTGATGCCGGAGTCGGCCACGCAGGAGCGGGTCGAGCTGCTGCGGATGTACGGCGCGGACATCCTGTTCTCGCCGGGGAACCTGGGCTCGAACGGCGCGGTGGCGATGGCACGCGACCTGGCGGAGCGCGACCCCAGCCTGTTCATGCCGTTCCAGTACGCGAACGAGGCCAACCCGGCCGCCCACTACTGCGGGACGGCCGTCGAGATCCTCGAGCAGGTGCCGGGCGGCCAGGTGGACGCGTTCGTGGCCGGACTGGGCACGGGCGGCACGCTGATGGGCAACGGACGGCGCCTGCGGGAGTCGAACCCGGACGTGCAGATCGTGGCCGCGGAGCCGCTGCAGGGCGACCCGGTGATGGGCCTGCGCAGCCTCGAGGACGGCTACACGCCGCCGATCCTGGACATCCGGGAGCTCGACCGCAAGGTGCTCGTCTCCAACGGCGAGGCGGTGCTGATGCTTCGCAAGCTTCTGGACATGGAGGGGATCTTCGCCGGTGTCTCCGCGGGTGCCGCGCTGGCGGTGGCGCGCCGGGTGGCCGCCGAGATGGACGACTCGCAGAACGTGGTGGTGCTGTTCGCCGACGGCGGCTCCAAGTACATGAGCGCCGGGCTGTACACGACGCCGCTGGAGGAGCTCGAGGCGGCCATGGACGAGCGCGTCTGGTGGTAATCCCGGCCGCGATGCGCGACGAGATCGTCGCGCACGCACGGGCTGGGCTGCCGAACGAGGCCTGCGGCATCATCGCCGGGCTCGAGGACCGAGCCGAGCGCTTCTTCCCGGCCCAGCCGGACGAGCCCAGCCCCTACTACTACCGGATCGAATCGCGCGACCAGATCCGGATCATGAACGAGATCGACGACGCCGGCCTCGACCTGATCGGCATCTACCACTCGCACGTGTCCTCGCCGGCCTACCCCTCGCGCACCGACGCCGAGCAGGCCTTCTGGCCGGACGCGACCTACGTGATCGTGTCGCTGGCGGGCGGCGGAGCCGATATCAAGGGCTACCGGATCGCCGAGATGGCGGTCACCGAGCAGCCGCTCAGCTTCGAGTAGCGGACCCGTCAGCCGGTTACGGCCGCGTCTCACCGGGGTCACGCAACACCCGCGCCTGGCACCGGTGTTGCCAACGAGCGCGTGACGACGTGTGCCCGGGATGTTCGGTCGTGGCGCTAGGTCGCGGCGGCCGCGACCGGGCGGTTCTCGAACACGGTCGCCAGGACGACCACGGTGCGCGTGCGCTCGACCGAGTCGAGGGCACGGATCTCCCACACGAGGTGTTCCAGCGCCGGCATCGACTCGGCGCGCACCTTCAGGAGCAGCGTCTCCTCGCCGGCCACGTGGTGGCATTCCTGCACCCACGGCATGTCGGCGAACAGCTCCTCCACCAGGCCGCGCGGCCCGGCCTTCTGCGATACGAAGATGAACGCCGTCACCCCGGCTCCGACCAGAGCCGGATCGATCTCGGCCTGGTAGCCGCGGATCACTCCGCGCGCCTCCAGCTTCTTGATCCGCTCGTGTGCCGCCGTGGCCGACACGCCCACCCGGGAACCGATATCGGCGTACGTCGTGCGGCCCTCACGCTGGAGGATCTCGATGATCGCGTGATCGGTTGCGCTCAGCTCGGCGGGCGGCATGGGAGAAGCGCACGATACAGCGGTAAGCTGCGACGCGATGGACGTACTCACACCGGATCAGCTGGCGTCGGCGCTCGAGTCGCTGGGCAACGGCTGGTCGCAGCAGAGCGGCGCCCTGCACAAGCGCTACGGGTTCGACGACTTCGCCCAGGCGATGGCCTTCGCGAACCGGGTGGCGGACGCCGCCGAGGCGGCCGACCATCACCCCGACATGCTCGTCGGATGGGGCCGCGTCGAGCTCGACTGGGTGAACCACAGCGCCGGCGGCATCACCGACCGCGACGTCGAGATGGCCCGGCGCTCAGACGCGCTGGCCGACTCAGCCTGAGGCCTGGCCCCGCTCCTCGGCGGCAGGCTCGGTGTCCTGGGGCTTCAGCGTCACGTCCACCTCGACGATGCGCGTGCCGTCCACCCCGTTCACCTCGAACAGCACGCCGTCGGTCGTGACGGCGTCGCCCACCTTGGGCGCGCGGCCGAGCTCGCCGAACACGAAGCCGCCGACGCTGTGGTAGTCCTCGTCGGGTAGCGACGTCCCGAACCGCTCGTTGAACTCCTCGATCGGGAACGACCCGCCCAACCGCATGCGTCCGACGCCCAACCGCCGGATGCCCGCCTCCGGCAGGTCGAACTCGTCGCCGATCTCGCCCACGATCTCCTCCAGCAGGTCCTCCAGCGTGGCGAGGCCGGCCAGCGAGCCGTACTCGTCCACCACGATCGCCATGTGGTTCGAGGTCGCCTGGAAGTCGGACAGGAGCTCGTCGAGCCGCTTCGTCTCCGGAACCATGATCGCCGAGCGGAGCAGCCCGCGCACGTCCACGCCGTCGATCCCGCGGTCGTGCAGCGCCGCGAACAGGTCGCGCACGTGCAGCACGCCGACCACGTCGTCCAGCTCGCCGTCGTAGACCGGATAGCGGGTGTAGGGATGCTGAAGCATCAGCCGCAGCAGCTCCGCCACGGGCAGCTCCAGCGGCAGCGCCACCACGTCCGGACGCGGCACCATCACGTCGGCCGCGTCCTTGTCGGCGAACTCGAACACCTTGTGGAGCATCGTCTGCTCCTCCTCCTCGAGCACGCCCTGCTCGCGGCTGGCCGTGACCAGCATCTTCAGCTCCTCCTCGGAGTGCACCGACGAGCGCCGCGCCCCCGGCGGCAGCCCCAGCCAGCGCAGCACGGCCGCGCTGGCCGCCACGAGCGCCCAGATGAACGGCCGGAAGATCGCGTAGAAGACGTTGATCGGCGTCGCCACCACCAGCGCCACCCGCTCCGCGTGCTGCAGCGTGTAGCTCTTGGGCACGATCTCGCCCAGCACCACGTGGAAGAACGACAGGATCGAGAAGGCCAGGATCGCCGAGATGGTCACCGCCACGCCTCCGTGCCAGCTGTCCGGCAGCCAGCCCAGCGGCGTGTCCAGCAGGTTCGAGATGACGGGCTCGCCGATGGCGCCCAGCGCCAGGCTGGAGAGCGTCACGCCCAGCTGGATGGCGGAGATGAAGCGAGCCGGGTTCTGCTGGAGGTCCGCCACGCGGCGAGCGCCGCGGCTGCCCTGATCGACCAGCTCCTGGACGCGTGTCCGGCGCATGGTGACCAGCGCATACTCGGCCGCCACGAAGAACCCGTTGGCCAGGACGATCAGCAGGACCGCGATCAGCGCGAGGGCGGTTCTCATGAAAGGCTGGTACTCGGAGGCTCGTCGCTCACGCGCTTGGCAGTGTACCAACGGCTGCGGATACCTCTATGGTGCAGGGATCGCGGGGCCAGACCAGAAGTTCGCTAGCGGTCGGGCGGAGCCGGAAAACGCTTGGGGCTAACGGAGTGCTGGGTTCCTGCCGATACACCTCACCGGTGGCAAATGCCGCGACTCTTGGAGTGCACGTGAGTGAGCCCATTACCTGTCTGATCGTTGACGACCACGAGGTGGTACGCGAAGGCCTACGCCTGTCGCTGTCACGGTCGGAGAACATTCGAGTTGTCGGCGAGGCCGCCGACGGCGAGGCCGCGGTCACGCTGGCCAAACGCCGCAAGCCCAACGTCGTGATCCTTGATGTGCGGATGCCCGGCATGGACGGGCTGGCCGCCGCCAAGGAGATCACCAGCGAGATCCCGGAGACGGCGGTGCTGATGTTCACCGCCTTCGCCGAACGCAGCCTGCTGACGCGCGGCCTCGAGTCGGGCGCAAAGGGCTACATCCTGAAGGAGGCGCCGCACCAGACGATCGTGCGCGCCATCCAGAAGGTGGCCGATGGCGATGGCTACGTCGACCCCGCGCTGATGCCCGCATTCCTGACCAAGGAACGCGAGAACATGCTGACAGCCCGCGAGCGTGAGATCCTTCAGCTGCTCGCCGACGGGATGTCGAATGCCGATGTAGCTGCCAAGCTCTTCATCAGCCAGGAAACGGTGAAGAGCCATGTGCGCCATATCCTCTCGAAGCTCGAGGCGGACACACGCACACATGCAGTCGCCATCGCCCTCCGCACCGCAATCATCGACTGAGCATCGGCTCCGCCAGGAGCTGATCGCGCAAGGCCGCTTCCTGGACGGTCTCGTCCGCAGCCTTGGCGCGGTCTCGGGTGGTCTCGATTCCGCCGCGGTGCTCGAGCACACGGCGGTCGAGGCACAGCGCCTGTTCACCGCCGATGCCGTGCTGGTGCTGGTGCCGGCCGCGGGCGAGCGCTCGCTGCGACCGGCGGCAGCCGCCGGCCTGGCGCTGGGCCCGCTGGGCGACGCACGCGTGCCCATGGACGCCGAGGGCTCTGCGCTGGCCGTGGCCGCCCGCGATCTGGTGGGAGCTGTCACCGGCCCCACCCAGCCCGGCGCGGACGAGGTCACCCGCCGTCTGCGTCCGCAGGCTCTGCTGGCCGTGCCGCTGGTGGTGGCGGGCCGCCTGCACGCCCTGGTGGTACTGCTCGACCTGCACGGCGGCACCGGCTTCGGGCCCGACGATCTGGCCCGGGCCACGCTGTTCGCCGACTTCGCCGCGCGCGCCGCCGAGAGCGCCGCGCTGTTCGAGCGGGTGGAGGCGCTGCTGGCTCAGGCCCGCATCCGCGAGAGCGAACGGGCCGAGCTCTCGCGCAGGGTCGTGTCGGCCGAGCAGGAGGAGCGGCGCCGTCTGTCGACATTCCTCCACGACGGCCCCGTGCAGACGCTGTCGGGCGTCAACATGATGCTGAACGCCGCCGCCGAGGCGATGGAGGCGGGCGACACCGAGACCGCCCTGCAGGTGCTCGAGACGGCCCGCGCGCGGCAGCGGTCGGTGATCGGCGAGGTGCGCGAGCTGTCGTTCGCCCTCGAGCCCTGGACGCTGCGCGAGCAGGGCTTCGAGACGGCGCTGCAGGCGATCGCCGACCGCTTCGAGGCCGAGCACCGCGTCGCCGTCACGCTGGACGTGGCGGATGCCGACGCGCTCAGCGGTGACGACCAGGTCTGCCTGTTCCAGATCATGCGCGAGGCCATGACCAACGCGCTGAAGCACGCCAAACCGGCCACCATCGCGGTCAGCGTGCACGGCTCTCCCAGCGAGGGCCTCGAGGCGCGGGTGGTCGACGACGGTACCGGCGTGATGTCGGAGCCGGCCGACGGCCTGCCCCACCACGGCGTCGCGTCGATGCAGGAGCGCGCCGCCATCCTCAACGGGCGGCTGGACATCGACTCGGTGCCGGGCACCGGCACCACGGTGCGGGTGCTGGTCGCGGCCGGCAAGCTGCAGGAGGGCGACGGTGTCTGAGACGGCGGGCTTCGAGCGCGACCTGGCGCGTCTGGTCGCCGCGTGCGAGACGGGCCTCGACCTGGAGGGCGTCCTTGCGGCGGCGGCCGACGCGGCCGGCTCCGCGCTGAGCGCCGGCTCCGTGTCCAGCTACGCCCTCAGCGAGCAGCGAGACGGTCTCGCCCTGCTCGCAGGCGACGGCCCCCAGCGGCTGGAGCTGCCGGGACTCGAGCCGGTCACCGATGACGGCCGCACGCTGCTGCCGCTGGTCAGCGCCGGGCGCGTGCTGGGTGGGCTGCTGGCCGAGCGGGTGACCGAGCCGGGCGGGCTGGGACGAGCCCGGATCGCGGCCGGGATAGCGGCGCAGGCGATGGAGGCCTCACGCCTGTGGGACAGCGTCGCCGGCGAGTCGGGCACGCTCGACCCGCTGACGCGCCTGCCCAACCACCTCGGCTTCCAGAGCGTGCTCGGCCGTGAGCTGGCGCGCGCCAAGCGCACCGGCCAGAGCCTGGCGGTGTCGCTGGTCGACCTGGACGGGCTGGCCAACTACACCGCGCGCCACGGAGCCGCAGAGGCCGACCGCGTGCTGCGGCTGGCGGCCGGCGGCCTGGCGGGCGGCGTCCGCAGCTACGACTGCGTCTGCCGGCTGGACGAGGGCGAGTTTGCGCTGGTGCTGCCGGGCATGACCGCCGAGTCGGCGGCGGCCCTGGTCGGGCGGCTGGCCAGCGGGTTCGGAGCATGGTCGCTGGACGGCGACCCGATCACCGTCTCCGGCGGCGTGGCCGCGTTCCCCGAACACGCCGCAACCAACGATGAGCTTGTGCGCCTGGCGAGCGCCGCGCTGGGTCGCTCCGGCGACGCCCGCGTGATCGCCTGGGACGGGGTCGCGGAGGGCGCCGACGATCCGGTGCGATCGCTGGAGGCGCGCGGCGGACGCTCGGCCGACTCGCGCGCCGTCAGCGAGTACGCCGGGCATATCGCCGGAGCCTGCGGTCTCGAGCCCGATCACGTCGACCGTGTTCGCCTGGCGGCGTCGCTGGACGACCCGGCCGCCGCCGGTGGCGAGGAGGCCGAGCGCAGGCGCCTGGCCGAGCGCGTGGCGGCCGGCATGATCGACGACGAGGCGGCCGGTTGGCTGCTGGCGCGATTCGACCCCGTGGCCGAGGCGCCGCTCGAGGCCCGTGTGATCGCCGTCGCCGAGGCGTTCGTGGCCGCGGGCGGACACCGCTCACAGGCATCGGCCGGCCTCGCCCTCTCGGTGCTGTGGCAGCAGGCGGGCGAGCGGCTGGACGCGGGCTGCGTGCGCGCGCTCGAGCGGCTACTTGCTGACGAGCTGGACCAGGGCCAGGATCAGGTCTAGGTCTTCTTGCGGCGCTGCGTGCGCTGGCGGGCGGCGATCGCGGCCTCCGGGCGGGGCGTGGGCGTGTGGCCCGAGGCGACAGCCGCCGCCACCGCCGGGGTGGTCGGCGCAGGCTCGTCGCGCCGCCGGTGGAACAGCACGATGAACGAGATCAGCCCGGCCACGAACAGCACGCCCGACACCCACACGTTCACGCGCTGGCCGAAGAAGATGTCGGCCGTGTCGACCTTGATCGTCTCCAGCGGCACGCGGTAGAAGTTGTAGAGCGTCACGTAGAGCGCGAACACCGTGCCGTAGGGCACGCGTCGCCAGTATCGCCGCGTGAACCAGATCAACACGAAGAAGACCAGCACGTCCAGGATCGACTCGTACAGGAACATCGGCTGGAACGTGGACGAGTCGGGGTAGGCCGCCGGTCGGTGAGCCGGGTCGATCTTGACCGCCCAGGGCAGGTCGCTGGGCTTGCCGTACAGCTCCTGGTTGAAGTAGTTGCCCCAGCGGCCCAGCGCCTGCGCCAGGACGAGGCCGGGCGCGATGCAGTCGGCCACCCGCCAGAACGGCAGGTTCACCCGGCGGCAGCCGATCCAGCAGCCGAGCATGCCGCCCAGCACCGCACCGAAGATCGACAGCCCGCCGTTCCAGATGGCCGGGATCTGGGAGTAGTCGTTGCTGAACGAGCCCCAGTCGGTGAGCACGTGGTAGAGGCGGGCGCCGACCAGGCCGAACGGCACCGCCCACACGGCGATCGAGTAGGCCAGCTCCGGGTCCATCGAGCGGCGCCGGAACTCGCGTCGGGCGATCCATCCGGCCAGCAGCACCCCCAGGGCCAGCAGCAGGCCGTACCAGCGAGCGTGGATCGGCCCGGAATTGATCAGGAACGGGTCGCCCGGACTGGGAATGGAAAGCAGCGCCACGAGCGGGAACCTTACAGGCGCGGTCAGGCGGAACGCGCAACCTTTATCCCGAGCACGTAGACAGATCGGCCAGGGTTCGCTACCACGTGAGTAGTAGTGCAGGCTCCCCCCGGCGCTACACGTCCCACCGTTCGAGGTCAAGAACGCCTCGAACGGTGCCGATAGGCGCCATGCAGGGCCCTCCCCCGCGACGGAATGCGAACCATCACTGAGCGCACAGACCAGCAAGGACAGGCGGTGATCCAGATGGCGATAGCGCTGCCGATCCTGCTCGTCCTGCTGCTCTCGATCTGGCAGCTGAGCGTCGTCTACGGCACCTGGCAGAGCCTCCAAAAAGCGGCCTCCCACGGCGCCCGAGCCGGCGCCGCCGCTCGCCACGGACACCACCTGGCCGCCGCCCGCGCGGCCGCCCGGGAAGCGGCCGACGACGTCACTCTGAAGCGCGTCTCGCTGACCGCGACGAAGTCGCACGGCACCGCCACCTACACGGCGACGGCCTGCTCCACCTACGCCGTCAACCTGCTCGGAATCGTTGTCAAGTCGGGCGATCTCTGCCGCGACGCGACCAAGCGGGTCGAGTAGCGACCTCAGCACTCGGCTCACCACGCGCAGCACCAAAGGAGATCCACCCCAGATGCCGACCCTCAGCCGTAACCTCATCATCAGCTTCGTCCTGGCGATCGCCGCCGCAGGCGCGCTGTTCGCCTACACCTCGCACGTCCGCAAGAGCGCGGAGTCGAGCGGCGACACCGTCACGGTGATCGTGGCGACGCACGAGGTACCGGTCGGCACGACTGTGAACGACGCGCGGTCGCAGGGGTACCTCAGCTACCGGTCCGTGCGCCGGTCGGACGTTGCTGACGGCGCCATCACCGGCTTCGGGACGGTGTCCGGTCAGGTCATCACGCAGAACCTCTACAACGGCGATCAGCTGACCGTGAACCGGGTGGGCGCGCCGAGCACGCAGACGCCGGCCTACCAGGTGACCGGGAACTTCCGGGCGATCCGGGTGCCGTTCAACCCCGACTCGGGACTGCTGTCCGACCTCAGCGTCAACGACCGGGTCGACGTGATGACCAGCTATCGCAAAAACGACAAGGTCTTCACCTATCTGGCGGTGCCGGATGCGCTGGTGCTCGAGGTGGACGCACCGACCACCGACACCGCGGTCAGCACCGGTTCGGAGGCGGGCTCCGTGCTGCTGTCGGTGACCGAGCAGCAGAGCCTGTTCATCGCCAATGCCCTGGCCAACTCGTCCGGCGATCAGAGCGCCAACAACATCTGGCTGGCACTGGTCGGCGCGACCGGGGCCACCTACAAGCCGATCACCGTGCCGGCGCTGCCGGGCCGGTTCCCCCATCACGGCGTCCCCGTGAAGTAGAGGAGATACAACGATGAACGACCTGATCAGGGTTTCACTTCAGGGGGACGACGCCGTGCTCCGCGACCTGTTCGAGCGGTCGGGAATGGTGGAGATCGTCGACACCACGCCGGAGGTGCTGGTGTGGAACCTGCCGCACGACGCGGACGGCCTGCCGGCCGAGATGCGGGTCGCGCTGGCCGACACGCACGGCCCCGCCATCGTCGCGCTCACCGGCAGCCACCCCAGCCGCTGGTTCGACGAGGCGCTGGCGCTGGGCGTCGACGAGATCGTGTGCCTGCCGCAGGAGCCGCAGTCCCTGGGCATGGCAGCCGCCAAGGCGCGCACCATGCGCAGCCGGCGCGCCAGCATGGCGGCGATGGCACCGGCCTCGGCCAAGGGCCACCGGTCGGCGCACATCTTCACGGTGTTCTCGACCAAGGGTGGGTCGGGCAAGACCGTGATCGCCACCAACCTGGCGGTCTGCTTCGCACGCCAGGGCAAGCGCACGCTGCTGATCGACTTCGACCTCCACTCGGGAGATGACGCGCTGGTGCTGGGGCTGTCCCCGCGCTGGACGATCCTCGACCTGGTGCAGTCGCCCGGTGACCTGGACGGCGAGAAGCTGGCCGGCTTCGTCACCCGGCACTCGAGCGGCGTCGACCTGCTGCCCGCGCCGACCCGGCCCGACGAGGAGGAGCTGGTCGACGTGGACCGGCTCGAGCCGCTGCTGGCGGTGGCCCGCCAGAGCTACGAGGCGGTCGTGATCGACACCTCCTCGCAGTTCGCGCCGGCCGTGCTGCTTGCCATCGACCACACCGATTCCCTGGTGCTGGTGGGCGCGTCTGACGTGCCGACCATCAAGAGCCTCAAGATCGCCCTGGAGACGCTGGAGCTGCTGGAGATGGACGTCAAGGACGTCCGCATCCTGATGAACCGCTCGGGCGCGCGGGTGGGCCTGGACGACCGCGACGTGGAGCGCACGCTGCGGCGCGAGATCACCTACACGCTGGCGTCGGACAAGGCCATCCCGATCTCGGTCAACCGCGGCCAGCCGGTCGTGATCGACGCTCCCAAGTCGCGGGTCGCCAAGTCGTTCTACGACATGGCCCGGTCGCTCGACGCGGTGGTCGGGAGCCTGCGATGAAGCCCGACAAGTCGCGCTCGCTGCACGGCCGCCTGCGCCGTCACGAGTCCGCGGCCGGGCGCGGCAAGGTGGAGCCGACGACGGACGTCGTCAACGACCCCTTCGTCGAGATCAAGAACGCCGCGCAGCGCGAGGCGGTGCGGGAGCTGGGCCAGGACCTGGTCGAGGGAGAGGTGCCCGAGGACGAGCTGCGCGAACACGTCCAGAAGGCTGTCGACGACGCGCTGGCCGAGGCCGGCACGCCACTCTCGATGGCCGACCGCACACGGCTGGTGCGCGAGATCACGTCGAACATCCTCGGCTACGGTCCGATCGAGCCGTTCCTGGCCGACGACTCGATCTCGGAGGTGATGGTGAACAACCACCACACCATCTACATCGAGCGCAGGGGCCAGATCGAGGAGACCGACGTCCAGTTCGCCTCCGAGCGGCACCTGCTGCAGGTGATCGACCGGATCGTCGCCCAGACCGGGCGCCGCATCGACGAGGCCAGCCCGATGGTGGACGCGCGCCTCCCGGACGGGTCGCGCGTGAACGCGATCATCCCGCCGCTGGCCATCACCGGCCCCTCGCTGACCGTGCGCAAGTTCTCGCGCCAGCCGCTCACGATCGACGACCTGATCGCCTTTGGCACGCTCTCCCACCAGGCCGCGGCCTTCCTGGAGGTCTGCGTCGAGGGCAAGCTGAACGTGCTGGTCTCGGGCGGTACCGGCACCGGCAAGACCACGATGTTGAACGTGCTGTCCTCGTTCATCCCCGAGCGGGAGCGCATCGTCACGATCGAGGACGCCGCCGAGCTGCGCCTGTCCCAGAAGCACGTGATCAGCCTGGAGGCGCGCCCGGCGAACATCGAGGGCAAGGGCCAGATCTCGATCCGCGACCTGGTCAAGAACGCGCTGCGCATGCGGCCTGACCGGATCATCGTGGGCGAGTGCCGCGGCGCCGAGACGGTGGACATGCTGCAGGCCATGAACACGGGCCACGAGGGCTCGCTGACCACGATCCATGCGAACAGCCCGCGCGATGCGCTGGCACGCACCGAGACGCTGGTGCTGACCGCAGGATTCGACCTGCCGCTGAAGGCGATCCGCGACCAGATCGCGAGCGCCTTCGACCTGATCATCCACACGCAGCGACTGGTGGACGGCCGCCGCCGCATCACCCACATCACCGAGGTGCAGCGGGTCGAAGGCGACGTGATCACCCTGGCCGACATCTTCGTGGCCGGGTTCGCGGGCGACGCCGAGGTCGACCAGGTCTCGAGCACGATGCGCCACACCGGCATCCGGCCAGCGTTCATGGACAAGCTCGAGCAACACGGCGTGACGCTCCCGAAGTCGTTCTTCAACAGCGACACCACGGCGAAAGTGGACGTGCTGCGACGCGGGCAGCGCAGGAGCGCCTGATGCGGCTGCGGCACGCGCTGGGAGTGGCGTTCGCCATCACGGCCACGCTCACCCCCGCGGCGCTGGCGGCCGACACGGCCGCATCGCCCCAGGTGAGCGGCGTCAGCAGGGTCGACGACCACACCGTTCGCGTGATCGTGCGGGCACCCGGTGACCTCACCGGCCTGGACGTGCAGGCCGAGCTGGGCGGCAAGGCGGCGCAGGTCACGCGGCTGCGGCCGATCGGCCCACGACGCTCGCTGCACCTCGTGTTCGCCGTTGACACGTCCATCCAGCATGGCCGGCCCGCCGCTGGCGGCCGCCATCGCGGCGGGACAGCGGCTGCTGGATGCGGCCGGCTCAACCGACAAGGTCGGCCTGGTCGTGTTCGACAACTCGGCCCGCACCGCGACGCCCCTGACCGGAAACGTCCAGGCGGTGCAATCTGCGATGTCCACACTGACAACAGACCACGGCACTGCCCTCTACGACGGCATCGCCGACGCCGCCCGGCTGACCGGCCCGGCGGACGGGTCGCAGCGGGTGGTCGTGGTGCTTTCGGACGGCGACGACACCACGTCGTCGACGTCGCTCGATGACCTCACGGCGGCACTCGCGGGCGACGGCGTCGAGGTGGACGCTGTCGGCCTCACCTCCTCTGGGTCGTACACGGCCGCCGCCCTGCGCCAGGTGGCGGCGGCGACGCACGGCGTCTACGTGCCGGCGGCGAAGCTCTCAGCGCTCGAGCCGATCGCGGCCAGGCTGGCGCAGACACGGCTGGCCGGCGAGTGGGCCGTCGACGTGGCGCTGCCCCACTCCAGCTCGCGCACGCTCACGATCAGCCTGCACGGCGGGCCGCCGGCGCAGGTGACGCTGCCGGCCGGCGTGGACGGGGCGTCGCTCTCGATGTGGAGTGAGTACGGGGCCTGGATCGTGGTGGTGCTCGGGTTCGCCGCCATCATGATGCTGGCGACCGTGGTGATGAGCGCGGCCGAACGCCGGCCGCAGGCGCTCACCGCGCGGCTCTCTCCCTACTCCTCTGAGCTTTCGAAAGAGGCGGCCAAGGCGCACGAGCCGGCCCTGACGGACATGTACGAGGAGCTGGAGACCCGGCTCGGAAAGACGCGGGCGTGGCGATGGCTGCACACGCTGGCCGAGCGTGCCGGCAGCACCGTTCCCACCGGCCAGATCGTCACCATCATCGCCGCCGCCGCGCTGCTCCCGGCCGCCTTCGGGCTGGCCACCGTGGGGCCGCTGCTGGCGCTGCCGCTGCTCCTGTGCGGCGCGCTGCCCGTGATGGTGCTGCGCTTCCGCGCCCGACGCCGCTCGACCGCCTTCGAAGCCCAGCTGCCGGAGCTGCTGAGCGTCTGGGCCAGCGCGCTTCGCGCCGGCCGCTCGTTCGCCCAGGCTCTGGACACGCTGGTCGAGGAGGCCAGCGAGCCGGCGCATGGCGAGTTCCGCCGTGCGCAGAGCCAGGTGCGGCTGGGTGTGCCGATCGAGCAGGCGCTGGACGATATGAGCAAGCGGCTGACGTCCGAGAGCTTCGAGCTTGTGGTGCTGACGACCGACGTGCAGCGGCGGATCGGCGGCAACGTCGCGGAGATCTTCGACCAGGTCGCCGACACCGTGCGCAAGCGGCAGCAGTTCAGCGCGCGGGTGCGCGCGCTGGTGGCGATGGGCGTGATGTCAGCGCGCGTTCTGCTGGGCATGCCGTTCGTGCTGGCGGCGATCCTGACCGTGATCAACCCCGGCTACATGTCGCCGCTGTACGAGACCACGACCGGGCGGGTGCTGATCGTGGTGGCGCTGGTGATGATGGCCGCGGGCGCACTGGTGCTGCGGCGCATGGTGAAACCCCGGGCGATCGCGTAGGAGGCGAGGCCGTGTTCGTTCTCGTAGTCGTCCTGATCGCCGCGAGCGGGTTCTTCCTGCTGCGCGCGGCCGCCTCCAAGCGGATCCAGGTGGAGTCGACGCTGGGACGGATCCCGGGCTACGGCTACGGTGAGCCGGCGCGGACGAACGACCCCCGCGCGTGGCTGCGGCGAATCGGGCGGATCGCTCCAGGCGGCCGCGGACAGGGCGCGGAGGCGCTGCGCCTGAAGCTGGCGGCTGCCGGCTGGTCACGGCTGCTGACGCCGGAGGAGCTGGCCGGGCTGAAGGTCGTGCTGCCGTTGGCGACGTACGGCCTGATGCTGAGCCTGTCGGTGTTCGGCGTGCTCTCGCTGCCGATCGCAGCGGTGAGCGGGCTGATCCTGGCCGCGACCGCGTACGTGAGCATCCCGCTGTCGATCGACATGCGCGTGCGCGGCCGCCGCGACACGATCGTCGCCTCGCTGCCGACGGTGCTGGACCTGATGACGCTATCGGTGGAGGCCGGCATGAGCTTCGACGCCGGCCTGCAGCGTGTGGTGCGCCGCCTGCGCGGGCCGCTGATCGACGAGCTGGCGCTGATGCTGCGCGACACCCAGCTGGGCGCCAGCCGCAGCGACGCGATGGCGGCCATGGCCGGCCGCGTGGACGCCCCCGAGATGACCAGCTTCGTGCGCGCGCTGGTGCAGGCCGACCGCCTGGGCGTGCCGCTGGCGCAGCTGCTGCGGACGCAGGCAGACGACCTCCGCAACCGGCTCCGGAACGAGGCCGAGGAGCAGGCCATGAAGGCGCCGGTGAAGATGCTGTTCCCGACCGTGATGCTGATCTTCCCGGCGGTGTTCATCGTGGTGCTGGGCCCGGCCGTGATCTCACTCATGGCCAACCTCGGTTAGGCCTCGAGCAGGCTCCCCGTCGCGGCCGGGGGCGGAGTTCCTGTCCCCCAAAAGAGGGATCCGCAGACCCGGGCGGAATCTTGCGGGCGATGACCCGAGAGACGGCTCCAGATCCGCGCTCGCCGGCCGCGCCGCTGCGCCAGGATCAGCTGGAGCCGGTGCTGCGGGTGATCGAGGCCGCCCAGTCGATGGCCGCCGGCGACGACGTGCCGGCCGTGCTCGCCGACCTCTCGCGCCAGCTCACCACCTTCCTCGACGCCTCCGCCTGCATGATCTCCCTGCTCGACGACGAGCGCGGCATCCTCCGAGATCGCGCCGGATACGCCCGGCCGCCGTTCAGCTGGAAGCCGGCCGCCGACGAGTACGAGCTGGCCGACTATCCCAGCACCGAGGCGGTCATGCGCACGGGTGAGCCGTACACGTGCATGCTCGACTCGGCCGGCATCGACCCCGCGGAGGAGCGGTGGCTGCGCGAGCTCGGGTTCGGGTCGCTGCTGATGTACTCGATGACCGTCGAGGGCGAGCCCTACGCGCTGGTCGAGATCTACGACGAGCGCCGGCGCAGCTTCCACCCGACCGAGCTGCGCCTCGCCACCGCGCTGGCCGCCGAGGCCGGCACGATGGTGGCGCGCGCCCGCATGTCGGAGCGGCTCGAGGACGCCTACTTCGCCACCCTCGGCACGCTGGCCGCCGCGCTCGAGGCAAAGGACGCCTACACCAACGACCACGCCAGCAAGATCGCCGAGCTGGCCGGCCGTGTCTGCGACCAGCTCGACCTCGCTCCCGCCGACGTGCGCGTGATCCGCCTGGCCGCACTGCTGCACGACATCGGCAAGATCGGCATCCCCGAGACGATCCTGCGCAAGCCGGGCTCGCTGACGGGCGAGGAGATGCTGGTGATGCAGCGCCACCCCGACATCGGTGCCCGCATCCTCGAGCCCGTCCCCTACTTCGCGGACCTGGTGCCGCTGGTGCGTTCCAGCCACGAGCGCTGGGACGGCCGCGGATACCCGGACGGCCTGGCCGGCGAGGAGATCCCGCTCGGCTCACGCGTGATCGCAGTCTGTGACGCGTTCCACGCGATGACCGAGGACCGTATCTACCGCGAGGCGCTGGCCCTGCCCTCCGCCGTCACCGAGATCGAGCGCTGTGCCGGCACCCAGTTCGACCCGCTCTGCGTGGACGCCCTGATGGCTGCGATACGGGCGCCCGGCCCGGCCCACCAGGTGCGCGACGGCATGATCCGCATCGCCCAGCGCCCGGACTAGATGGTTGATTCCACTGGGGATAGGATCCGCGCGTGACCAACCGCGCCCTCCCCAACCCTTTCCCCTGGGCCGCCGAGTACCAGTACGCGCAGTCGGTGCTGGCCGAGGGCGAGCTCGTCTTCAGCGCCGGCCAGGGCGGCTTCGGCGACGACGGCACCGTCGTCAGCGACGACCCCGAAGCCCAGATCCGCCAGGCCTTCGCGAACGTCGACCTCGCCCTGCAGGCCGGCGGCGCGTCGCTCGACACGATCGTGAAGATGACCGTGTTCCTGGCCGACGCCTCGCTCTACGACGCCTTCAAGCACGTGCGCGGAGAGCTGTTCGCACCGCCCTATCCGGCCAGCACCGCGATCGTGGCCGGCGGGTTCCTGTTCGACGGCATGCTGGTCGAGATCGAGGCCGTGGGGCGGGTCGCCGAGCCGCGGTCCTGAGCTCGCTGCTAGCCCTCGACGGGTGCGGGCTGCCGGGCGTGCGCGGCCTCGTCCTGCGACTCGGCCGGAGCCGCCATCGCGATCGGACGCAGCACCAGCACCGCCAGCCCGGCCGCTATCAGGGTGAACGCGGCGCCGATCAGGAAGGCGACGTGGTAGCCGCCGGTCAGGGCCGCCGCCTCGCTCTCGCCCTGGCCCAGCAGCGTGCTCGTGCGAGACGCGGCGGCGCTCGCCAGCACCGCCAGCCCCAGCGCCCCTCCCATCATGAACGAGGTGTTGACGACGCCCGATGCCAGCCCCGCCTCGGTCGGCTCGACGTCGTTCATCGCTGCCAGCAGCACCGGGTTGAAGCCGATCCCCGCACCCACGCCCAGCACCAGCATGGCCGGCAGCACATCGGTCAGGTAGTCGCCGTTGACGGGCACGCGCGCGAACAGCAGAAAGCCGGCCGTCCAGAACAACATGCCCGCGATCAGCGGCGGCCGGATGCCGAAGCGCATCACCAGCTTCGCCGAGACGCCGATCGAGAACCCGCCCACCAGCAGGTTGGCCGGCAGGAACGCCAGCCCCACCTGCAGCGGCGAGTAGCCGAGCACCAGCTGCAGGTACAGCGCCGACAGGAAGAACCACGCGAACATCGCCGCCGCCGACAGCACCGCGATCACGTTGGCCGTTGCCAGGTTCCGGAGCCGGAACAGCCGCAGCGGCACCAGCGGCGCCGACACGCGTGACTCGATCACCAGGAACAGGATCAGCACCGCGACGGCCGCGCCCAGCATGCCCAGGGTCTGGGCCGTCACCCATCCCACCCGGTTGCCGTTCACGATCGCATACACCGCGACCATCAGCGCCGAGGTCACGGTCACCGCGCCCGCCACGTCCAGCCGCCCCGTGCGCTCACCCATCCGGTCGACCGGAACCAGCTTGAGACAGGCGACGAACACCGCGATGCCGACCGGCAGGTTGACCAGGAAGATCCAGTGCCAGTCGAGCACATCCGTCAGCACGCCGCCCAGCAGCACGCCGATGCTGCCCCCGCCGGCGGCCACGAACCCGACCACGCCCATCGCCCTTGCTCGCTCGCCCGGCTCCACGAACAGCGTCATCACCAGCGACAGCGCCACTGCCGCCACGATCGCACCGCCCACGCCCTGCACCGCCCGCGCCGCCACCAGCTCTCCCTGCGTGGTCGAGAGCCCGCAGGCCACGGACGACGCCGTGAACAGCACCAGGCCGGTCAGGAACATCTTACGGTGTCCGTAGATATCGCCCAGCCGGCCACCCAGCAGCAGACAGCCGCCGAACGTCAGCAGGTAGGCGTTCACGACCCAGGCCAGCGAGGCCTCGGTGAACCCCAGGTCGGTGCGGATCGACGGCAGCGCGACGTTCACGATCGTCGTGTCCAGCACGATCATGAGGTTGCCCATGCAGAGCACGATCAGCGCCCACCAGCGCCTGTCCTGTTGAGTCGTCATCGTCGCCCCATGTTGCCTTCGCAGACTAGCGAAGACTCGGCGAACCGCTAGGCGGACGCGCCGGCGATCCGCTCCGGCCCGGCGTACACGTTGAACCGCTCGTCGCGCAGGAACCCCGCCAGGGTCATCCCGAACCGGCGCGCGGTGTCGACGGCCAGGCTGGAGGGCGCCGAGACGGCGCAGATGATGGGGATGCCCGCGCGCGCCGCCTTCTGCACGATCTCGAAGCTGGCGCGCCCGGACACGAGCAGGATGCGGTCGGACAGCGGCAGCCGCCCGGCCAGCAGCTCCGCGCCGATCACCTTGTCGACGGCGTTGTGCCGGCCCACGTCCTCGCGCGCCACCAGCAGCTTGCCGGCCGGATCGAACAGGGCGGCGGCATGCAGTCCGCCGGTGCGGTCGAACACGCTCTGGGTGCGACGCAGCTCTTCCGGCAGCGTCACCAGCAGCGCCGCATCCACCACCGGGCCGTCGGCCACGGGTGCGCAGCGCGTCTCGATCGCGTCCAGCGAGGCCTTGCCGCAGATGCCGCAGCTGGAGGAGGCGTAGAAGTTGCGCTGCATCTCGAAGTCGGCCAGGGTGCGGGCCACCCCCACGCTGACCACGTTGTAGTGCTGCTCCTCGCGCGGCACCGCGCAGTAGCGGATGCCGCGCACGTCCTGGGTACCGTCGATCAGGCCCTCCGTGAACAGGAAGCCGGCGGCCAGGTCGAAGTCGTGCCCGGGCGTTCGCATGGTCACAGCCACGTTCCGCTGCTCGGCGCCCGGCTCGTCGACGCGGATCTCCATCGGCTCCTCGGTGGCCAGACGGTCGCGGCGCTGCTTGCGGGTACCGGCGTCCATGGTGATGACGCCGGTTCGGGTGGTGCTGAGCGGACGCTCGATGACGGCGCCCTCACCGTCGGTGGGCAGCGCCTCGGCCGGTTCGTTGATCGGCATGGATGAAGGATAGACGCCGGTCCAGGCTCGCCCGCCGCGTTTCGTCGAAGGTCGCAACGGGTACTTGGAGCCTCAGCCAACGAGGAGGAATAGACGTGTCAACTACTGGATGGATAGTGCTGGTCGTGGTCGTGGTCGTGGTGATCGCCGTCGTGGCGGCCCTCGTGTCGCGTCGCAGGTCGCGCGAGATGGACATGCGGCGGAGCGCGGCCGAGGCGCATCGCGCGGAGGCGCTTTCGCGCAGCCGCAGCGCCGAGGCGGCCAAGCTCGAGGCCGACGAGCAGGCGGCACGGGCCGAGCGCGCAAGGCTCGAGGCCGAGGACACCGCCGCCCGCGCCAGCCAGGAGCGCGAAAGCGCACAGGAGCATCTGCACATGGCCGACGAGATCGATCCCGATGTCGACCGATCCGGGGCGGAGGAAGCGGCGCCGGCGGATGCGGAGCGCTGAGCGCACGCCCTGATGCCGCTCCGAGACGCTGCAGACGCCATCGATCGCCGTGTGGGAGACGCCGTCTCGGCGGCCGTACAGGCACACCACCGCCGGCGTCTGTCGCGTCTCGGAAACGCTGCCCTCGAGGCGCCCGCCGGCGGCTGGGCAGAGGACGCGTTCCAGCCGCGGCACGGTAACAAGCTGGAGCTGCTGATCGACGGGGAGCAGGCGTTCGACCGGATGATCGAATCGCTGGAGCGGGCCACCGCGTACGTGCACATCAGCGGCTGGTTCCTTTCGCCCGACTTCGTGATGCGTGACGGCTCGGTCCCGGTCGTGGTGCGAAACCTGCTCGCCGAGCTGGCCGAGCGAATCGATGTCCGCGTACTGCTTTGGGCGGGCGCACCGGTGCCGCTGTTTCGCCCGTCGCGGCGGATGGCGCGTAAGACCCGGGCCGAGCTGGTGGCGGCCGGGCCGATCCGGTGCGAGCTCGACCCCCGCGAGCGGCCGCTGCACTGCCACCACGAAAAGACGGTCGTGATCGACGGCAGGGAGGCGTTTGTCGGTGGTATCGACCTGACATCCCTGTCGGGTGATCGCCGCGACAGCTCGCGGCATCCCGCCCGCGCGGCCGTCGGCTGGCATGACGTCGCGGCCGTGGTGGCGGGCCCGGTGGCCGCCGACGTGGCCGAGCACTTCGCACTGCGTTGGCACGGCGTCACCGGCGAGCGCCTCGCCGTCGGCCCACCCGCTCCCGACGCCGGATCCTCCAACGTTCAGCTTGTCCGCACCGTCCCGGAGCACGTGTACGGCGGGCTGCGCCAGGGATCGTTCGGCGTGCTCGAAACGTATGTGCGCGCGATCCGTTCGGCCCAGAGGCTGATCTACATCGAGTCCCAGTACCTGTGGTCGGCGGAGATCGTCGCGCTGCTGGCCGAGAAGCTCCGCGATCCGCCGCACGACGGATTCCGGACGCTGCTGGTGCTGCCGGGCCGGCCCTACGGCGGCTCGGACGACACGCGCGGTGCGCTGGCCGAGCTGATCGCCGCCGACGGTGGCGCCGGCCGTGTGCTGGCCTGTTCGCTGTACGCGCCCGCGGGATCGGTCGCCGACCTGATCTACGTCCACGCCAAGGTCGCGGTGATCGACGATCGGGTGCTGATCGTCGGCTCGGCCAACCTCAACGATCACTCCATGTTCAACGACACCGAGGCTGCGCTCGTCACCGACGACGCCGAGCTGGCCACCGCGACCCGTCACAGGCTGTGGGCGGAGCATCTGGAGTGCTCGATGGCCGAGGCGTCGGGCGACGCCACCGAGCTGATCGATCAGGTCTGGCGACCGCGGTCCGAGGAGCAGAACCAGCGCCGCCGGGCCGGGCTGCCGATGACTCACCGCATCAGCCGGATCGACGGCGCCTCGCGGCGCTCCGCGCGGCTGCTGGGCCCACTTCAGGGACTGCTGGTCGACGGGTAGAGACACGACCGCGGTCGACTGCTAGATTCGGCTGCGATGGCCGACCACACGCTGCCCGCCGAGACGTTCCAGGTCACCTTCGACGCGTCCATCCCACCGGCGCTCGAGATCGACCCTGGCGACACCGTCACCTTCCAGACGGGCGACGTCGCCTACGCCCGGCTGGCCGCCGGCGAGTCGGTGGACGCGATCGGCCTGCCGAACTTCAACCGGGTGACCGGGCCGGTCAGCGTCCGCGGCGCGGCGGCCGGCGACGCGCTGCGGATCGAGGTGCTGGACGTGCAGGTGCGCCGGGCCTGGTCGGTATGGCTGCCGGGGCTGGGCGATCTCGGCCACCGCACCGACGTGCAGCGAGCCATGCAGACGCCGCTGGCCGACGGTCACGCCCAGATCGGGTCGCACCGGGTGCCGCTGCGGCCGATGATCGGCTGCATCGGTACCGCACCGGCCGAGGGGGCCGGCTCGACCTTCATCCCCGCCTACCCGTTCGGCGGCAACATGGACCTGCGCGAGATGGAGCCGGGGACGACGCTGTACCTGCCGGTGAACGTGGCCGGCGGCCTGCTCAGCATGGGCGACCTGCACGCCGCCATGGGCAGCGCCGAGCCGACATCGGTCAGCCTCGAGGCGGCTGGCCAGGCGACGCTGCGGATCGGGCTCGAGCCGGCGATGGCGCTGCGCTTCCCACGGCTGCGCCGCGACGGCGAGACGTTCTTCCTGGGTATCGCCGAGGGCTTTGCAGAGGCGCACGCGCTGGCGCTGGATCAGGCATACGACCACCTGGTCGACGAGCGCGGGATCGACCCCTTCGAGGCCTACGCGCTGATCAGCGCTCGCTGCGACATGCGGCTGGGCGGCCCGGCCGCCGCGATCGTGATGGCGGTGCTGCCCGACGACTGAGGGTCGCGACCGTTAACTGACGAGACCCCCGCGCGTGCGGAGGTCTCGTTGAGGTAGCGGGGGCAGGATTCGAACCTGCGACCTTCGGGTTATGAGCCCGACGAGCTACCGGACTGCTCCACCCCGCGCCGATGCGTGGGATTTTACCACAGTGGGCATTGGTAGAGTTGCCCCCGTGCTGCTGGCCCTGATCATCCTCTGGCTCGTCGTCGTCGTGGCCACCTCGGTCTGGGTGGGCTTGCGCGGGCGCCGCCTGGCGGTGTCCGCCAAGGCCGCGCAGGCAGAGGTCGACCGCTGCATGGAGGCGTCGCAGCTCGACCAGCTCCCGGCCAAGCTCGAGGAGCTGCAACGCCGCCAGCACGTGCTGAAGGAGGCGCTGGCGCGGCTGCAGATCTCGATCGCCGAGTTCATGGTTCTGTACCGCTCGCTCGACGCGGTGCGCCGGCAGCTGACGAGCGCCCGCGCCTTCTTCACGTCCAAGTGACCGTGCGCGTCGCCGCGATCGACATCGGTACCAACTCGACGAGGCTGCTGGTCGCCGAGGCGGACGGCGGGCACTCTGCGCGAGGTGGAGCGGCTGCTCGAGATCACACGACTGGGCGACCGGGTGGACGCCGACGGGGAGCTGGCCGAGGCGTCCATGCAGCGGGTCGAGACGTGCGTCGCCCGGTATGCGGAACGAGCCCGCGAGCTGGGCGCCTCCACCCCGCTGGCGGTGGCGACCAGCGCCGTCCGCGACGCGGCCAACGGTGCCGAGTTCATGCGGCGCCTGGAGCGGCGCTGCGGTGTGCGCACGCGAGTGCTGACCGGGGAGCAGGAGGCGCGGCTGACGCTGCGCGGCGTCGTCTCGGCACGGCCGCCGACCGGCGCCGTGGTCGTCTGCGACATCGGCGGCGGCAGTACCGAGCTGATCGCGGGCCGGGATGGACGGGTCGGCTTTGCGGTCAGCCTGAACATGGGCTGCGTGCGCATGAGCGAGCGGCACCTGCACAGCGACCCGCCCACCGACGAGCAGGTCGCAGCGCTGCGGCGCGAGGTGGCGGAGATGCTGCCCGGCGACGTGCCGGCCGGCTCCCTGATCGGCGTGGCGGGCACCATCACCACGCTGGCGACGATCGACCTCGGACTCGACGAGGAGATCCCGGAGCGGGTCGACGGGTACGAGCTGTCGGCAGACGCGGTCGCCACGCAGCTCGGGCGGCTGGCGGCACTGCCGCTGGAGGAACGCCGCCGGGTGCGCGGGCTGATGCCGGAGCGGGCATCCACGATCGTGGCCGGAACCGCGATCCTGGCCGAGCTGATGCGCCATCTGGGTGCCGGGCATCTGACCGTCTCCGAGCGGGACATCCTGCACGGCGCCGCGCTCGAGGCGGCCGACCCGCCCGCCTGACGCGCTCGCGCAGCGGTATCGTCACGCCCAGCCCGGGTGGCGGAGTTGGTAGACGCGGGGGACTTAAAATCCTCTGGCCGAAAGGCCACACAGGTTCGAATCCTGTCCCGGGCATCCGCATGGTTCATGCCACCACACAATCCCGCCGCCCTGCCGCGCCGTACTCGAGATGTGGACACGATCACAATCGATAACGAGGTGGAATCATGAATATGCGAATGGGTACTCTGGCCGGACTGGTGGTCGCGGTGGCGTTGGCTGCCGGTTGCGGCTCGTCGTCGGCCGCCGGCACCAACGGCGGCGGCAATGGCGGCTCGGCCAACACCACGGTGCGAAGCGCGCACAGCTCCCAGCTCGGTACCAACGTGCTGGTCAACGACAAGGGCATGGCCCTGTACACGTTGTCAGCCGAGCGGGGCGGCCGCTTCATCTGCACCAAGAGCTCGATGATCCCCGGCGGCAGCGCCTCGTGCCTGTCGCTGTGGCACCCTCTGACGGTGGCCAAGGGCAGCATGCCGACCGGTGCGGCCCAGCTGAGCACCATCACCCGGCCGGACACCGGCGCCACCCAGGTCACCTGGCACGGCCTGCCGCTCTACACGTTCACGGGCGACAAGGCGCCCGGTGACACGTCCGGCAACGGCTTCAAGGACGTCGGCGTCTGGAAGGCGGCCACGCTGGGTGCGCCGTCGTCGAGCTCGTCCAGCGGCGGGGGTGGATACGGCTACTGATCGCGCAGGTTGCGGGCCCGCTCACCTCGTGTTGCTTACGAGGTGAGCGGGCCGTCGCCCTGAACGCGGGATGCACCTATGTGGCCATCGCCCGATCCTCGGCTTCCATTCTCGCCGAGATCGCATCGAGCACCGCGTACTCCGCTTCCTCGACCGTCCCGTAGGCGTAGTCGATCGCAAACAGTGCGTCGGCCTCGGCATCGTCAGCGCGCGTCTCCGCCCGCCTCGCGTCCAGCTGGCCCTTCTTTTCATCGATACCCTGACGCACCTGGGCCATATGGTTGCTCCACGACCTCTGCAGGTCGTTCCAGGACGCCGAGATCTTGGCGCCCGTCGCATCCGCGCTTTGCTGGAGCTCCTCGGCGTGCGCCTCCGCCCGTGCCCGCGCCTCGTTGGCAGATTTCTCGACGTCTGCCTTCGCCTGGTTCTGTGCAGCCGAAGCGTGGTCCTCCGCCTCCTTTGCGCGTTCTGAAAGCTTCGCCAGCTTCTGCGAAGCGTCCATGAGCTTTTCCGACGTCGTCATAGCGACCTCCCCTGGTCGTCGGTGTTGCTCTCCGCCCCAACCGTCGATGCTACTCCCACCCGCTGCGGTCGGCAACCACCTCAACCAGGCCCGGTCAGGACGTCCTCGCGGATCGTTACGCCGCGAACTCCGATGCACGCAGCAGCCGCGCCTGCGCCGTTCGGCACCGCCGGCAGCTCGCGATGTGCGACCGCTCACCTGCGGTCGGCGCCAGCGCCTGGACGAGGCGGTTGCGCACGCGGGAGCACTCGCTCCTGACCTGGTTCTGGTCCTCGAGCAGCGCCCTGCGGGCGCGGATCAGGAGCGACTCGACGGCTCCGGGCGTGGTGTCCAGTACATCGGCGATCTCATCCTGGGAAAGGCCGCTCCAGTGCCGAAGCACGAACGCGTGGTGCTGACTCTCCGGGAGCGCCCAGAGCATCGATCGAACAGCCGCCAGGGCCTCCGCTTCCTCCGAGTCAGGCTGATCGGGTGCCGCGAGACGCAGATCATCTCCTACTATCGATGCCTCTCGGCGGTCACGGAGCAGGTTCAGCGACCGGTGCTTTGCCGCCTTGATCAGCCATTTCCG
Organism: uncultured Actinomycetes bacterium; assembly: GCA_963797565.1. Taxonomy (GTDB): domain Bacteria; phylum Actinomycetota; class Thermoleophilia; order Gaiellales; family JAICJC01; genus JAICYJ01. The sequence goes on from CAWCPM010000010.1 coordinate 134,192, forward strand.
CGGATGCAGCAGTTCGGTGCCCGTCTCGAGCGTCCCGAGCGCCTGCAGGAAGACGAACTGGACGACGTCCTCCGCGTCCTCTCGCCGGCTGGTGAGATGCAGCGCGTACCGGAACACGTCCGTCGCGTGAGACTCATACAGCACGGCGAGCCGCGCGGCAGAGCCGGAATCCTGTGCCTGCATCTGTTCATACCCTCCGGGAACCCGGGCGCGGATGTGTTCCTGCGGTCATTCCTTGGTATCGGCATGACGCACAACCTGATCAAGACATTCGCGACGACGCGGGGTCACCCGATCGGGTGGTTTTTGCACCGGAACCGCAGGAAAACTCCCTACGGCGTTCTACAGCGTTTGGGTCGACGGGCAGATGACGTAATGTCCTCGGTCATGGCTGATCACATGGACGAGCCAGGCAGGTTCAGCCGACGGACGCTACTGACTGCCGCCGGTGCCGCGCTCGTCTCGGCCGACCTCGCCGCGACGGCCTGCTCCGACTCAACCCCGCAGGCCCATCAGGGCACGCTGAACAAGGCGGGCGGGCTGGTCGACCATCGGTTCGATCGAATGCGCGACCGAAACGGTTGGGGTCAACCGTGGTATGCGCGCCACTACTCGCTGGTGTTCGACGTCCACAAGGGCCGTGGCCGGCTGCACCTCCCGGCGGGCCTCAAGTCAACCGCCCCCAACCAGTCGATCCCCGTGTTCCTGCTCGACCACGAATGCCGAGACGCGACTCATGAGCTGCACTTCCAGGTGACGCATGCGGGCCTGCGGCCGGGCCTTGTGCTGCACCGCCGGGAGGCGTTTCACTACCTCGGGGTGACCGTCGAGGATCGGCGGCTGGTGCTGGCGTCGTACAGCCGAACGGAGCGCAACGTGCTGGCTCACGCACGCGTGGTGGGGCTGGACACCGATCCCCACGTGCTTCGTGTGGCCGTCTCCGGGCGGACGCTCAGGGCGGGCCTGTGGCGGGAGGGCCACCCTCCCAAGATGCAACTCGCGGCGCGGCTGCCATCCGATACCGGCGGAACGCCGGGTGTGCTCCTGGTAGCGCCGGTGGATAGGAAACCGGGGTCATTGCTGGTCAGCCGTCACACCCTCTCAGCTCGGCGGTTTCGAAGCACCACTCCGCAGGCGGCATTCCTCGTCACCGGCACTCCGCAGGCGAACGGCGCAGAGACCACCGTCGGCCTGAGAGCCGCCTGCGATGTCCCCGCCTCGATCCAGTTTGAGTGGTCATCCGACCCGTCGTTCGGCGGCGGTGTACAACGGTCGCCGGTGCACAGGCCGGGCCCGCCGTTCTCGGCCCGTGACCAGATCGTGCTGGCCGATGCCCGTCCCGTCTACTGGCGCGCTCGATTCATCGCAACCGGGAGTCGCACGACGGGCCTCTCACGCACGCAGCACTACACGCCACAGCCCGGTTCCGGCCGGCTCGTGATGGGGGCAGCTTCGTGTGCTCAGCTCTGGCTGGAGCCGGGCTACAAGGGGCTGCGCCGGCTGCTCGACGTTGCACCGGCCCAGCCCGCGATACTCGTCTACCAGGGCGATCTCGGCTACGCCGGAAACTCACAGTTCTCGAGCTATATCGAGGCACCCGACTTCTACTTCGAGCGCTTCACACGGACGCTCAGTGATCCCGACTTCGAGACGGTGCGCCATCGCGGACCGGTCGGTTTCACCGCCGATGACCACGACTACTGCCAGGAGAACAACGCGCCACCGTCGCAGTTCCCGAGGTGGTCAGTGCCTCTGTGGAACGATGTACACGCCGACCCGTCCGTACGCGGCTACTACGACTTCCGCTTCGGAGACGTTCACTGCTTGACGCTCGACGGCCGCCGCTACGCCGACCCTGTAGGACAGCGAAACACGCCGGCCAAGACCAAGCTCGGAACGACCCAACGAGACTGGCTGGAGTCGAAGCTGGCGACGACCGATGCATCGCTGGCGGTTGTGTACAGCGCTGACATCTTCGCCTCGCGCCCGAATCCGGACTGCTTTCTGTTCGGCTGGCCGGACGAATACCGCCGGCTGATGACGGCGTTCATGGATGCTCAGCTGCGCGGGGTGCGCGTCGTCATCCTGAGCGGTGACGCGCACGGGCTTCGCATCCACCACCACCCCGACCCGGCCGCGCGGGCTCAGGCTGCTGGCCTTTCGATCGTTGAGTTCGTCTGCTCGGGCCTCTCGCCTCGTTCCTGGGACTCCGCGACCGCCGACGACCACACCCTCGACCGGCGGCGATCGGTCATGCATCACCGCGGCCTGGGCATGATCGACATCGATCCGGCAGGCACGCCCGGCCGCAGCGTCACTCTGCGCGCGATCAGCGGCGACCAGAGCGGGCCGGACGACCTCTTCCCACCCCTCGTACTCGACTACGCACCCACCCCGGACATCTCGCCGCAGCTCCAACCGCCTCCGCCGGCACCGGTCCAGTCGAACGCGCCGCGCCCGAGTAACGCCCTGATCTGACATCGTTCCCGCCATGAGCGACCTGCCCGAGCACGTCCGGCGAAACCGCGAAGCCTGGGACCGGTACGCGCCGGAGTACGCCGAGCCCGGCCACCGCTCATGGGCCAGCGACACGCCCGACTGGGGCATCTTCGGCGTCCCCGAGACCGAGCTGGGCGTGCTGCCACGGCGGCTGGACGGCCTCGACGCCATCGAGCTCGGCTGCGGCACCGCCTACGTGTCGGCCTGGCTGGCACGCCGTGGCGCGCGCCCGGTCGGCATCGACAACTCGCCGGCCCAGCTCGAGAACGCCCGCCGCTACCAGCACGAGTTCGGGATCGAGTTCCCGTTGCACCTGGGCAACGCCGAGCAGACGCCGTTCTCCGACAACAGCTTCGATCTCGCGATCTCCGAGTACGGCGCCAGCATCTGGTGTGACCCCTACCGCTGGATCCCGGAGGCCTCGCGCCTGCTGCGCCCGGGCGGACAGCTGATCTACCTGGTCAACGGCACCATCCACATGCTGTGCACGCCCGATCTCGAGAGCGAGCCGGCCACCGACCGGCTGCTTCGCGACTACTTCGGCATGCACCGCTTCGAGTGGCCGGACGACACGTCGGTCGAGTTCCACATCGGCTACGGCGACATGATCCGGCTGCTGCGCGGCAACGGCTTCGAGGTCGAGGACCTGATCGAGGTGCGCCCGCCCGCCGACGCCATCAGCCGCGTTCCGAATGCGCCGCTCGAGTGGGCGCGCCGCTGGCCGGTCGAGGAGATCTGGAAGGCGCGCAAGCGCCATTAAATGATCCTAGCACCGCCGACGGCGAACCGATCCGGGGCGCCGCCCGAAAGCTCAGGAGTCACACCCTTCTCCAAAGGAGCTTCTCCATGCCTGACGTCTCACCCATCCAGCTGATCATCGTGATGATCATCGCGCTGGTCGTGCTCGGCCCCAAGCGCCTGCCCGAGATGGGCAAGTCGCTCGGCAAGGGCATCCGCGAGTTCAAGCAGTCGGTCAGCGGCGACGATCATCCTCCGCTGCCGGCACCGATCCCGCCGGCAGAGAACACCCACCAGAGCTAGCCCGATGCTGCGCCGCCCCCGCGTTCATCCCACAGACCGGCTGACGCTGGTCGACCACCTCGACGAGCTGCGCAGCCGCCTGGTCGTGGTGCTGGCGGTGCTGACCGTCGCGGTCGGCGTCTGCTTCTGGCAGGCGGGGGCGATCCTGAACGCGATGGCGGCGCCGCTTCCCCGGCCCGGCGGGCACGCCTATCAGTTCCTGGCCACCAGCCCGCTGGACGGCATCCTCACCTCGATCTCGGTCGCGATCTACGCCGGGCTGCTGCTGACCATGCCGATCGCGACCTACCAGCTCTACGCCTTCCTGATCCCGGCCGTGTCCGAGCAGCATCACCGCTCGCTGCGCCCGCTGACGCTGATGATCCCCACGCTGTTCGTCGTCGGCGTCGTGTTCGCCTGGTTCCTGGTGGTGCCGCCCGCGATCGGCTTCCTGGTCGGCTACAACGACCAGGCCTTCAACTACCAGCTGCGCGCGAAGGACTACGTCCAGTTCGTGCTGCTGACGCTGCTGGCGATGGGCCTGGTGTTCGAGATGCCGGCCGTGATGCTGGTGCTGGCCCGCCTGCGGATCATGAGCTCGGCCCTGATGCGCCGCCACTGGCGGATCTCGATCGTCGTGCTGGCCGTGGTGGCGATGCTGCTGCCCGGCGTCGACCCGATCTCGTTCATCGTCGAGTTCATCCCGCTGCTGGCGCTCTACGGGCTGTCGTACTTCATCGTGCTCGGCGTCGAGCGCGGCCGCGGAGGCGAGCTGCCGACGCCGGACGTCGGGTAGAGCCAGGCGGCGCGGGCGCCGCGCGTGCGCCGGTCGCGTTACTCGCCGGCTGGGAAGTTGAAGCTCTTGTCGGGCTTGAAGCCCGGCGGCGGCGTGCCCTGCAGGATCGTGATGGCGTCGTGCTCCTTCATCACGTGCGCGCCGAACTGCGTGCTGGGGTGGCCGTCGACCCACATCTTGACGCCGCCACAGTAGCCGCCGATGCACTGCGAGTTGAACCGCAGCCCCCAGACGTTGAACACTTCCTGGAGGTTCGGCGTGAAGTTCTTCTCGTCGGCCTCCATGTGGATCACGCCGGTGTCGTCGTGGGTGTGTATCGGCGACAGCAGCTGCGCCGCCTCGTCGATGCCGACAAGGGCCGGCACCGGCGCCTTGTGGCCGTCCGCGTAGATCGTGATGTGGGCGTGGTAGTGCGTCGCATAGCCCGTCGTCGAGTTGGCCGTCGGCAGGTTCATGGCCGTCAGCGCAGCCTGCAGGTTCGTGTAGTTGGGCTGCCAGGTGCCCTCGCTGATCCAGTCCACCTTCGCCGTCGAGTTCCGCTGCGTGATCACCGCTGCCGTCTGGTTGCCGCCGGAGCTGGACGAGCCGCCGCGCGTGACCAGCAGCGCAGCCACGACCGCGATGGCCGCGACCAGGATGGCGCCGCCGACGACCCACGCCCAGGCAGGCACGCCGCCCGGGCCGCTCTTGGCCGGCCCGCGGCCGTGGCGGGCGATGCCGTCGCCGCTGCCGAGGCGGCGGGCGCGGTTCTCGTTTGTGCGCTGTTTCTGGCGTTGGCTCATCGGGGCGGAACTATAGACTTGGGATCCGATGCATCCGCGCAGCGAGGCACACCCGGCGGTGCGGTACTGCCCCTACTGCGGACAGCCGCTGGGCAGCTTCTTCGGCGCCCGGATCGAGGGCGGCGCGGCCTGGTGCGACCGCTGTCAGGAATGTTTCAAGGTCGAACACGTTGTAGATAGTGAGGACATTAACGACCCGCCGAGGCCACAAGTTGGCGGTGTCGAGACGACAGGAGAGCAATGAGCGAGATTCGCGATGTGATCATTATCGGCGGTGGGCCCGCGGGCTATACAGCTGCGTTGTACGCCGCCCGCGGCAACCTGCGCCCGCTGGTGTTCGAGGGCTTCGCCTACGGCGGCCAGCTGATGATCACGAGTGATGTCGAGAACTACCCCGGGTTCGTGGACGGGATCATGGGCCCCGAGCTGATGGCGACGATGCGCAAGCAGGCCGAGCGGTTCGGCGCCGAGCTGGTGGCCGGCGACGTCAGCCGCGTCGACTTCTCGGGCCAGCCCCTGAAGGTCTACGTCGGCGACGAGGAGCACCTCGCGCGCAGCGTGATCGTGGCCACCGGCGCAACGGCGCGCCAGATCGGCCTGCCCAGCGAGCAGCATCTGCAGGGCATGGGCGTCAGCTACTGCGCGGTCTGCGACGCGAGCTTCTTCCGGGCCAAGCAGGTGATCGTGGTCGGAGGCGGCGACAGCGCCATGGAGGAGGCCAGCTTCCTGGCCAAGTTCGCCGACGACGTGAAGGTGGTGCACCGGCGAGACGAGTTCCGCGCCTCCAAGATCATGATCGACTACGCCCGCTCCAAGGACAACGTCGACTTCATCACCAACGCCACCGTGGAAGAGGTGCTGGGCGCCGACGAGGGGCGTGTCACGGGCGTGCGGCTGCGCGACACCGTCACCGGTGAGCACAGCGACCTGCCGGCCGACGGCCTGTTCGTGGCGATCGGGCATGACCCCACGACCGGGCTGTTCAAGGGCATCCTGGACATGGACGAGGCCGGCTACCTGCTCACCCGGCCCGGCTCCACCGCCACCAACATCGAGGGCGTGTTCGCGGCCGGTGACGTCGTCGACCACACCTACCGGCAGGCCGTGACCGCGGCCGGCATGGGCTGCATGGCGGCGCTCGACGCCGAGCGCTGGCTGGCGCACTCCCTGCCCGCCGCCACGCCGGCGACGGCCGGCGAAGCTGCCTGAATCCATCTGCAATCTTCGCCAGTAGGCTTAGGTCATGGCTCGTTTCTGGATCTGTCCGAACTGCGGCACCCGCGCCATCGACGATGACGGCCGCGACGGCCTGTCCCACCAGCAGGTGGGCTGCGCCAAGTGCGGGTTCGGGTTCCTGTTCGAACTGCTCGAGGACTTCTACCCGCCCGCCAACGCCGGGTTCGTGGCGTGTGACAAGGACACGCGGGTGATCTCGGCCGGCAAGGGTGTGTTCGAGCTGACCGGCTACGGCGAGGGCGACCTGCTGGGGAAGCCGCTGGTCGACGCGTTCGGCCTGAGCGGGTTCAGCGCCGAGGCCAATCCGGTGTCGGTGGTGATGGAATGGGGCGTGCGCAAGCTCGACCAGCCGCTGGTGCTGCGGCACCGCAGCGGCCGCGAGAAGGCGGTGCGGGTCGACCTGTTCCCGGCGTACGACGAGGACGGCGGGCTGCTGGCGTCGCTGGCGCCGCGGAACGACTGACCCGCGGCGCCTGGGTCTGCCTCAGCTGCCCAGTCCCTCCAGCTCCGCCTCCACCAGCGCCTGGAACCGCTCCACCACCTCCAGCTGCCGCAGCCGGCGATCCACCAGCCGCCGCTCGGCCGCCTCGTCGCTCGACGTCAGCACGCCCAGCGCCTCCAGCACCGCGCAGTCGCGCACGCCCAGCTGCTCGCGCGCCCTGGACTCCAGCCGCAGCCAGCCCAGTCGCATGCGCGCACCCTCCAGGTCGTCGCGCAGCCGCTCGGCGTGGCGGGAGAGCCGGTCGGCGTAGAGCTCGATCTCGATCCGTGTCATGCCACGATGGTGCACCGGGGCCGCGTCACGGGACAAGACCCGTCGCGTGCCGGAAGCGTCACATGAAGAGGTGCGCCGAGGGGCACAGATCACGGACCGCGCACTCGCCGCAGCGCGGCCTACGAGCCTCGCACACGCGCCGGCCGTGGAAGATCAGCACGTCTGACACCTGCAGCCAGCGCTCGCGCGGGAACAGCCGCATCAGCGCCCGCTCCACCTTCACCGGGTCGGTGTGCCGCGTCAGCCCGAGCCGCCGCGAGACCCGGCCCACGTGAGTGTCCACCGCGATCCCGTCGCGCCGCCCGAACGCGTTGGACGACACCACCGCCGCGGTCTTGCGACCGACGCCGTACAGCGTCACCAGCTCGTCCAGCGTCTCCGGCACGCGCCCGTCGAAACGCAGCTCGATCGACGCGCAGGCCTCGCGGATGGCACGCGCCTTGTTGCGGAAGAAGCCGGTCGGCCGGATCAGCTGCTCCAGCTCGGCCTGCGGCAGCGCCAGGTAGTCGGCGGGAGTGCGGCAGCGCGCGAACAGCGCCGGCGTGACCCTGTTCACGCCCACGTCCGTGGACTGGGCGGACAGGATCGTCGCGACCAGCAGCTCCAGCGGCGTCGTGAAGTCGAGCGCGATGTGGGCATCCGGATGCTCGGCCGCCAGCAGGTCGAGCAGGCGCACCGCCCGCTCGGAACGCGCGCTCACGAGGGCAGCGCCGGGCCGGCGCAGAGCAGGTCGAGCGCAGGGCACTCGTTGCACCAGGGGCCGGGGCGTGGCAGGAACCGCCCCTCCAGGATCGGCGCCATGGAGGCGCGCACGCCGTCGCGCAGCGAGTCCAGGTCGCTGGAGCGTGAAGCTCCGCACCACCACCGCGTCGGGCCGGTCGAGGAACGCATAGGTGATGTCCACCGACGTGGCGCCGCCCAGGAGCGCCGCCAGCGCGTAGATCGCGACCTGGTGGCCGTAGCTGCGCTCGACCAGCTCGTCCGGGGTGCGATCGCCCAGCAGGTTGGTCTTGTAGTCGACCACCAGCGCCGAGCCGTCCGCGCCGCGGTGGTAGAGGTCGAACCGGCCCCTGATCAGCACGTCGTCGACCGCGAACGCGAACGGCAGCTCGACGCTCACCCCCTGCAGGCCGCGCACCCGCTCGGCCAGCTGCGAACCGGCCCAGCTGGACAGCATCCGCGCGATCCGCGCTTCATCCTCGGCCGTCGCGTGGGGGTAGAGCTCGCGCCAGCGCTCGTCGTCGCGCTCGAGCAGCAGGTGCACGGCATCGCCGATCTCGACGCCGGCCATGCCCTCGCCCTGTGGCCGATCGACCTGCCGTTCCGGCAGCCGCAGGATGCGCTGGGCGTAGAACCGGTAGCCGCAGCGGTCGTACAGCGCCAGGCCGCTGTAGGAGATGCGGCGCAGCGAGACGCCGGCGGGCGCGGCGGGCGTCTCCAGCTCGGGCAGCTCCGGCAGCGGCGTCTCCAGCGCGGCGAACAGGTGCATCTGGTCGGGCACCTCGTCCGGCAGCGCGGCTGCGGCCGTCTCCGGAACGCCCACCACGCGCACGTCCACGCGCGTGCGGCCGACCTCGACCAGGCCCTCGCTGTGCAGCCCCACCTCCAGCACGCGGCACAGCGCGGCCACCGGCGTGTCGTCCTCGGCCTTGGAGAAGCCGCCGCTCACGATCAGGTGCTGCTGGGCGCGGGTCATGGCCACGTACTGGCGGCGCCGTCCCTCCTCGCGCTCGGCACGCTTCTCGTCGTCGCCGAGCTCCTTCAGGCCCAGCGCGGGACGGGTGGTGCCGGTGTCCGGGCAGGCCCGGATGGCGACGCGCCCCTGGCGGTCGAGCAGCACATCCGGCGCGCCCCGCCCACCCAGCCGGCGGCCGGCATCGGCCAGCACCACCACCGGAAACTCGAGCCCCTTGGCCGAGTGAACGGTCATCAGCACCACCGCGTCGCCACCCTCGTCGGCGATCGCCGCCTCGCCCTCGCGGGCAGCCAGGTCGGCCTGCTCCTCGCAGAAGCGCACGAACCCCTCCAGGTCGGGGCCGCGCAGCTGCTCGTACTCGCGTGCCAGGCGCACCAGCTTGCGAACGTTGGCGAGGCGGCGGTCGCCGTCCGGCCGCGCCAGCAGCGCCAGATCGAAGTCGTGCTCGGCCACGATCGCCTCGCAGAGGCGCTCCAGGCTGTAGCCCGGTTGCCGTTCCACCAGGCGGTCGTAGCGCAGCTTGAAGGCCTGGCCCAGCCGGTTGTCGGCCTCCGACAGCGCCTGCGGCCAGCGGGCGGGCTCGAACGCGCCGATCGCGGCCGCCCGCCGGGTGGCCAGGCGGATCAGCCCCAGCCCGTCGTTCGACATCCCCACCAGCGGCGACGCCAGCACCGACAGCAGCGCCCGGTCGTCGGTGCGGTTGATCAGCAGCCGCAGGTAGGCGATCAGATCCCCCACCTCCTGCTGGCCGTAGTACCCGCGGCCGGTGGCGCGCACGGTCGGCAGGTTCTGCTGCTGCAGGGCGTCCTCGTAGGTGCCGGCGTCGGTGCCTGCCTCGAACAGCAGCACGACGCCGCCCGCGCCGCACACGCCGGCGTCGACCAGCTCCCGCACGCGCAGGGCGATCGCGGCCGCCTCGGCCTGGCGCCAGGCGATGTCGTCCTCGCGGCAGGCGCGGACGTCGGTCAGGAGCAGCTCCACCTCCGGCGCGGGTGGGTCGCCGTCGAAGTCGCCGGCCGCCACCAGGTCGTGGTAGCCGCCGCCGAACTCGCGGCCGTAGGCCTCGTTCACCAGGTCGAGCACGTGCGGCCGCGACCGGTAGTTCTCGTCGAGCGCGATCACCGCGTCGCCGGCCACCGCCCGCTGCTCGCGGTAGACCTCGACGTCGGCCCGCCGGAACCGGTAGATGCTCTGGAACTCGTCACCGACCAGGAACAGGTCACCGCCGCAGACCAGCTCGACAAGCTCCACCTGCAGGCGGTTCGTGTCCTGGAACTCGTCCACCATCACCTCGGCGAACCGCTCGCGGTAGCCGGCCGCCACCTCCGGCTTCTCCCGCAGCAGGTCGCGGGCTACCAGCTCCAGATCGTCGAAGTCGAGCCGGCCGCGCAGATCCTTGACCGCCTGGTAGTGCCGGTCGAAGAGCACCAGCAGCCCCTCGATCAGCGCCAGGTCTGCGGCCGCCTCCCGCTCCTCCGCGTCCTCGGCCGAGTCGGGATGCGGCTCGCGGTGCGGCCGCAGCTCGAGTGGCAGACCCACTCCCCGCAGCCGTCCGTGCAGCTCGGCCACGATCCTGCGCAACCGGTCCTGGCCGTAGCGTGCCAGCAGGTCGAGCCGGGCGGGGTCTCCGTCCTCGCCGAACGCCTCCACCGCCTGGGCGAACGCCTCCGACTGCAGGATCCGCATCTCGGTGTCGGATGCGACCGCGAACGAGGGGTCGATCCCGGCCTCCAGCGCATGCGCACGCAGCACCCGTGCGCACAGCCCGTGGATGGTCGAGATCCACGCCGACTCCACCGCCGCCTCGGCATCCAGCATCTCCAGCTCGCGCAGCCGCACCCGTATCCGGCGCTTCAGCTCGTCGGCGGCGCGCTCGGTGAACGTGATCACCAGCAGGTGGTCGAGCGGCGTGCCCTCCTGCAGCCGGCGGACGACCCGCTCGATCAGCACGGACGTCTTGCCCGTTCCGGCCCCGGCCGAGACGAACACGCGGCCGCGGCGCTCGATCGCGTCGGCCTGCCCGCGGTTCCAGGTGCGGGTTGCGATCATTTCGCCACCCGGCAGATGCCGCCGGCCTGGCGCAGGCACCACTCGGGGCAGCTGCCCGAGATCGGATCGTGCCGAACCGCGCCCGAGCGGATCCGGGCCACGATGTCGTTGGCGTAGCCGACCGCGCGGTCGACCTGCTCCCAGAACAGCTCGGGCTGCATCCGGTCGTTGGCCATCACGCCCTGCATCTCGCCCTCGACCGCCATCCCGCGCACCCTGCGCTCGCCGCCCAGCGCGCGGTACAGGCCGGCAACCGGCTCGATCCCGAGCATGTCGCGGGCGACCAGGATGTACAGCGGCAGCTGCAGCTTGCGCTCGGTCTCGATCTGCTTGGCCGAGCGGGCGCCCTTGCCGGTCTTGTAGTCCCAGACCGCTCCCCGCGCCGACATGCCGGGGTCGCGGTCGATCCGGTCGATGGTGCCGGACACGGCGAAGCCGTCCAGCCGCAGCCCCTGCTGCAGGTTCGGCTGCGACGTCTTGGTGCCGAACCGCACCTCGTAGTCGCGCGGCACCAGCGGCGAGTCGAACGTTGCCTCGCTGGCCAGGAAGCCCTCCAGGTCGCGCTCCAGCCGGCGGATCTGAGCCCGGCCGGCCACGCCCGCGGGGATGCGGACCCCGCCCAGCGAATCCTGAAGGCAGCGGCGCATCAGCTCCACGGCGGCGGGCAGCTCCCGCTCGGTCAGGCGCTCCACGCCCAGCTCGCTGGGCATGCGCTCGTGGAACTTGTGCAGCGTGGAGTGCGCAACCGAGCCGGTCTCCTTGGGCCCGAACTGGTAGTCGATCTCGCCCGGCTGCAGGAACCGCTCGACGAACCACGCCGACGAGCACTCCGCGAACTTCTCGAGTTCCGTCACCGAGAACCGCTCCTGCGCGGCCAGGGCGGCCAGCACCGCCGCGTTTCGCAGCTGCGGGCGCCGCCGATAGGCGAGGCGGGCTCGCTCCAGCTTGCGCGTCCAGCCGTGATGGTCGGCGACCGCCGCCGCCCACTCGGGCCGCGTCCGCAGCTCTCGTGCCAGCGCGCGCTGGCGCTCTCGCTCGCTGGGGGCCTGCTCCAGCGGGTGGGTGAGGTCGCCGATCGCGCGGCGGCGAAGCTCGATCCCGTCCTCGCCGACGGAGCGCACCACGTCCTCCAGGAACGGCGAGGGCTCGAGCAGGCGGCCATCCTCGTCGGCGGCCTGGCGGCACAGGAACAGGTGCCGCCAGGGACGGGTGACGGCCGTGTAGAACAGGTGACGGTCGCGCTCCAGCGGGTCCAGCCGGGTGACGCCCAGCGCGGCGGCCTCGTCGCCGCTCAGGAACGGGTTCTCGCGCGCCGGCCCGGGCAGGCCGCCCTCCTCGAGGCCCAGCACGAACACGGCCTGGAAGCGGCGCGTGCGCGCGCGGCGCAGGTCGAGCGCCTGGACGCGGCCGGCGCCGCCGTTGTAGGGGCGAAATACGGTGCGCTCGAGCTGGCCGGCGACACCGGCCCGGTCGAGCGGCTCCAGGCCCAGGTCGACCACGCCCGCCAGCTGCTCCAGCGTGCGCAGCGTCGCGCGCAGCGCCGCCGTGTGAGCCTCGCCGGCGCCGTTCAGGCGGTTGGCGGTGAGGCCGGCGACGGAGGCACTCATGCGGCGCAGCTGATCGCTTACGGCCGCCGCCGGGTCGCCGGGAGCGGCCAACCGGTCGGGCGCCGCCAGCAGGCGCGCGTAGTCGAGCTCCTCGAGCAGCCCCTGCACCTCGTCGTGGCGGAGCGCGCCGCGTCCGCGCAGCCGGCCCTCGGCGTAGTCCACGGTCGCTCGTGGCACGCCGGAGAACGGCGAGCGCAGGAAGCGGAAGAGGTCGGCGCGGTCGCCGTCGAACCAGGCGAAGCGCAGCAGGCCCATCAGCGCCTGCCCGAAGGCGGTCTCCCCCAGCCCCACCTGCGCGTCCACATCGACCGGCACGCCCAGCGCGGCGAAGGCGCTCTCCAGCGCCAGACGCCAGCGGCCGGTGTCGGTGGAGAGCACGGCGATCTGCTCGGCGGCGATGCCCTGGCGGATCAGCGCCAGCGCCTCGAACGCGACCTGGTCCGCGACGCCGCGGACGCCACAGGCCTCGAGCAGCACGATCGACCCGTCCCGCTCGGGCGGCGGCGGCGCATCCCGCTCGTCGAACAGCGTCCGCTCGAGGTGTCGCAGGGCGGGCGAGTCGACGTGGTCACCGGGCGGCAGCTCGACCAGCTCGTGCGGCCCTTCGGTGAGCGCGGCCACCGCGGGTCGCACCGCCGTCAGCGCCGGACGGCCCGGCTCATATGGCAGCGACACCATCACCGGGCAGCGCGCGGCCAGCGCCCGCAGCGCCGCCAGCTGCACGCCGGACATGTCCTCGAACCCGTAGGCGAACACCGGCGAGTCGTCCCAGGCCTCGAGGCGCGTCTCCAGCAGCTCGGCGGCGCGGCCGTGTCCGCCGGCCCGGTCGCGGATGCCCAGCTCCGCCAGCCGCGCGCGGAAGGCGCCGTGCAGGAGGGCCAGCTCGAGACGGCGGCCGGGCTCCGAGAACGCGGCCAGCCGCCGCTCCAGCAGCTCCGGCGGCGCCGATCCGGCCAGGTCGTTGAACATGCGGCCGAGCCCGTCGACGAACCCGGCGAAGCGGGAAGGCGCCGCAAGCTGGTCGAGACCGGCCTCGCGCACCACCTGCTCCAGCACCAGCCGGCGCGGGAGCGTGGCGAGGGCCGCCGACGGCTCGCCGCAGCGCTCCAGCACCCGTTCGAACAGATCCTCGAACGTGCCGATCATGCCGCCCAGCACGGCGCTGCGGCGGGCCAGCAGATCGCGCTCGGCCAGCTCCACGTCGGGGCGGGTCGGCACCACCAGCGTGGGTGCCGCGCCGGCATCGACCTGCTCGGCGAAACGATCGAACAGCTGCGCCACCTTGCCGCAGTTGGCGGGACCAAGCAGGAGCGTCAGCGGCATCACTGGATTCTACGTCGCCCCCTCCACCCTCCGGCCTTACGGCTGCTTCGGGCGGCGCGAGGGTATCGGTAGAGTGCCGGTCGATGGCGAGCGACCTGACAGGAAAGGCAGTCGTGCTGGGGCTGGACGGGGCCACCTGGGACCTGCTGGTGCCGCTGGCGGAGCGCGGCATCATGCCCAACCTGGCGCGGGCGCTGGAGCAGGGGCGGCACGGCCGCCTGCAGTCCTGCCTGCCGCCGTACAGCTCGCCGGCCTGGATGTCGATCTCGACCGGCAAGAACCCGGGCAGCCACGGCATCTTCGACTTCTGGGAGGCCGGCCTGCCCGGCGAGCGGCGGCTGGTCTCGTCGCGGTCGGCCAAGGGCAAGAAGCTGTGGGAGCTGGTGGACGCGGCCGGCCGTGTGGCGCACGTGGTGGCGGTGCCGGTCTCGTATCCGCCGCCGCAGCTCGAGCGCGGCACGTTCGTGTGCGGCATGTTCACGCCCGGGGAGTCGGTCGACTACACCTGGCCGCCGGAGCTGAAGGCCGAGCTGAAGGCGCTGCCGGGCGGCTACCGCGCCGATCCCTACGCCGACGGCCTGCAGGGAGCGCCGTTCATCGAGCAGACGCACTTCGTGATCCGCCAGCAGGAGGTTGCCACCAGCCACCTGCTGGAGAGGGGCGACTGGGACCTGCTGTTCTCGGTGATCCAGGCGCCGGATCCGATCCAGCACAAGTTCTGGAACGTGCTTGACCCCACCGACCCGCGCTACGACGCCGCCAAGGCGCGCGAGCACCTGACGGCGCTGGAGGAGTCCTACCGGCGCTGCGACGAGGTGATCGGCGACCGGCTGGCGATGGCCGAGCGGGGCGCGTTCGTGATGGTCGTCAGCGACCACGGCTTCGGGCGCTACGAGAAGAACTTCTACCTGAACGCCGTGCTCGAGCAGCACGGGCTGCTGTTCCGCCAGAAGAGCGCCAAGAAGGTGGCATCGAAGCGCCTCTCGACGCGGTCGGTGATCGACACGCTGCGCAGGCTGGACGTGATCGGGCTGGAGGGACGGGTACCGCACCGGTTCCGCGAGCGGCTGGCGCGCGGCATCGACTCGGCGCTGTCGGTGCCGATCGACATGGACCGGACGCTGGCCTACGCGGCCGCCCGCTCAGCCGAGAGCGTCTTCATCTCGGCGCACGTGCCGGACGACCAGCGCGACGCCGTGGCGGCGCGCGTGATCGAGGCGCTGGAGTCGGCCCGCGACCCCGATACCGGGGAGCCGATCATCGTGCAGGCGCTGCGCCGCGAGGACGTGTACGACGGCAGCGAGCTGGAGCGCATCCCGGACATCCTGATCGACTTCGGCGAGCACCCCTACGTGGCATCCGACCGCCTGGCGGCAAGCTCGATCGTGGAGCGGCTGCCCGCCTCGGGCGGCGGCGGTCGGCACCGGCGCTACGGGATCCTGCTGGCGCTGGGCCCGGGGGTGACCGCGGGCGAGATCGACGGCGCGAACATCGTCGACCTGGCCCCGACGGCGCTGCACGCGATGGGGCTGCCGGTGCCCGACGACATGGACGGGCGCGTGCTGACCGAGCTGTTCACGGACGGCCGGCAGGTGCAGACGGCGGACGCGGCCGGCAGCGAGACCTCAGAGGTGGTCTACACCCCGGAGGAGGAGGCCGCGATCCAGGCGTCGCTCGAGAACCTGGGGTACATGTAGGCGAAGTTGTCGAGCTGGCCGAAGCGCCTCAGCTGGCCGAACCAGCACTGCCGCTGTCCGGCAGGGCTCTGAGATCAGCTCATTTCGGGCGGCTTCACCTGATCGACCAGCTGGTCGATCGCGGCCGAGTCGGGGTAGGCGTAGTTGATCTTCACGAACGGCTCCCACTTGTCCGGCAGCGCGTCCTCGGGGAAGATCGCCTCGACCGGGCACTCCGGCTCGCAGGCGCCGCAGTCGATGCACTCCTCGGCGTCGATCACCAGCATCCGGCCCACCTCGTGGATGCAGTCGACAGGGCAGACGTCGATACAGGACTTGTCCTTGAGGTCGATGCAGGGCTCGGCGATGATGTACGTCACGAAACGTGCCTCCTGGGCGTCTTCTCCTGGCGCCAGATCCTAGATGATTGATTCCACGAGCTGCGTGGCTCTGGAGCTGGTCCGCGTCGCCCCAGACGCCACGATCGCCCTTGAACAGGCTTCATCCAGCCTGCCCTGCGGTCGATCCCGTCGTCTGGAACGCCTCGTCCTGCGCCCATCTCCACGGATCCCATGGAATCAACCATCTAGCGAACCAGTTCCGACACGAGCTCAGGCAACCGCTCGCTCAGCACCGATCGCGCGACCACCTTGGCGAACCCGGCCTGGCGGGCTGCTCGCAGCGCCTGGGGGTCGGTGTGCTGGCCGAACCCGAGCACCGGAACCCCCGGGAAGCGGGCGATCACCTCGGCCGGATCGGTGCGGTTGACGTCGGCGATCACCAGGTCGGGCGCAGGGCCTCCCGGCTTCGCGATCACCTCGTGCCCGCTGGCGAGCAGCATGGCATCGATCTTGCCCCGGAAGAACAGGTCCACTCCTGCCAGCTGGACGACGCTCACAGCGACTCCGTGATGTGGTTGACCCAGCCGTTCAGCACGAAGGTGCGGTCGAAGAACACGAGCAGCCCCGCCGCGACCAGCACCAGGCCGCTGAACGTGCGCACCAGGTCGTAGCGGTCGCGCATCAGCCGGAACAGGGCCATCGTATGGCCCAGCGCCACGGCCGCCAGCAGGAACGGCAGGGCCAGCCCGGCCGCGTAGGCCAGCAGCAGCCCGGCGGCGTGCGCGGCCGTGCCGACGCTGGCAGAGAGCACCAGCAGCGAGGCCAGCACCGGTGTCACGCAGGGCGTGAAGCAGAGGCCGAACGCTCCGCCCAGAAGCAGCGGCGAACCGGTGCGGCGGGCCGGCTCGACGGCCGGCGCCAGGGTGCGCTCGATGAACGGGATCGGCAGCAGACGCAGCATGCCCAGGCCCATCGCCACGATCACGATGCCGGACAGCTTGGTCAGCTGCTCGCGGTGATCGGAGAGCGCCGCGCCGGCCAGGCCGGCCAGCACGCCCAGCACCACGAACACGAGCGTGAAGCCGGCCACGAACGGCAGCGCGGCGGCCAGCGAGCGGCGCGGCCCGCCCGGGCGGATACCGATCGACGACAGGTAGGCGGGCACCAGCGGCAGCACGCAGGGCGTGGCGAAGGAGACGAGGCCCGCGCCGAACGCGACCACGGCGTCGGTCACGCGTCCTCCCGGGCCAGCTCGGCGTCGATGCGGGCGTCCATCTCCGCGTCCGGCGCGGCCGGCGGTGACGGGCCGTCGCCCCCGCCGCGGCCGCCGGACCAGGCCCGGGCCAGCAGCACGGCCAGCGCGGCGCCACCCAGCAGCACCGCGGCCGGCACCAGCCAGGCCAGCAGGTCGAACCCGTGCTTGGGCGGTGCGGCCAGCACCTCCTCCCCGTACTGGGCGACCAGGTAGTCGCGCGTGCGGGTCTCCGACCAGCCCTGCTGGTGCTTCTGATGGATCACTTCCCGGATACGGTTGGCCTCGGCTGACTGGGAGTTGTCCAGCAGCGTGTGGCAGACCGGGCACATCAGCTGGCTCTCCAGGTCAGCCTCCGACCAGGTGGCCTGGGCCGCCAGCGCCGGTGTCGAGATCGCCGCGCCCAGCAGGCAGGCGAGCACCAGCGCCAGGCGCACTACGCGTTCCCCAGCAGCGGCTTCAGCTGCTGCTCGACGTCGGCGGCCGAGACCTCGCCCGGAAAGTGATGCACGACGCGACCCCGGCTATCGATGATGAACGTCTCGGGGAAGCCGGACAGCCCCCACCGGTGGTAGATGGAGGAGCCGCCGGCGTGCACCAACGGGTAGGTGAGGTGGTAGCGACTGGCGAAATCGCGGGCGTCGCCGGTGTCGTCCTGGGAATCGAGGCCGACAACCGTCATCCGGCCGGCGTACTTCTGGGACAGCTCCTGCAGCGCCGGCGCCTCCGTCTTGCAGGGGTCGCACCAGGACGCCCAGAAGTTCAGCACGACCGGCTTGCCGCGCAGCGACGAGAGCGTGGTCGTGCCGTGCCCGTTCACGTTCTGGAGCGTGAAGTCCGGCGCCATCGGGTGTCCGCCGTCGGCGACGTCGGCGGCGATCGACGTCTGGTTGTCGATCACGCTCTTTGCGAACAGCCCGATCAGCGCCGCCAGCAGGATCACGGCGCCGGCCTGGAGCACTCGTCGGATCGTCACGGACACCCGGGCAGGGTATCCGCCGGCCCTCACCCGCTGCGGCGGCGAGGCACACGTTCGCCCCGCCGCTTTAGTCCTTCGTTCAGCCTACGCCAGATCCGACCGGGTACGAGCGGCTGAACGGCCGCCATGGCACCCGCTCCCAGGTCGTGCCGCGACACATCGGACAGTCCGGCAGCACCTTGTGAACGGTCACCCCGTACCCGCATCCCGCGCAGCGAAACTCACCCTTCGCTCGCGACCCCGCGATCCAGCTCGATGCCTCAGCTCCCACATCGAGTCGATCCGTGCTCGCTCCCATCGCGCACCACCTTGTCCTTCGGGACGGCCGTAGAAGCCGTCGCTTCGTGTAGATTAGCCATCGCCGGGAGGCACCTCCACAGGAATTTCCCGTGCTCGCACGTTCTGGGTTGTCGACGGTCGCGGACACCCACACGCGGTTGCTGGAAGGAATCACGGCGTGTGCCCACAATCGAATGCCGAGTTGGCGGGTTGGCCTGCGCGCTCAGAGCGAGCGCTGCCGCGGGATCGTCCGTCGAAAGGGAGGTCCCATGAGTACCGAAGGTAACGATCCGACGGCGGGCGAGGACGCCGGCCCGGATCCCACACCGGAGCCAACACGGAGCCGGACACGGACCGGATCCCGCCCCCACCGAGTCCCTGGCAGCGCCGGAGCCACCGCCGGCGGCGCCTGATCCGGAACCGGAGCCTGATCCGGCTCCGACACCGCCGCCGCCAACGCCGCCCCCTGCGGCGGAGCCCACCGCGACGGCGCCGCAGTCGTCGTCGCCCGCTGCGAGCTTCGACTTCGCGGCCGTGCCACGATCGGTCTGGATCTCGGCGGGAGGCGCGTTCATCCTGCTGATCAGCGTGTTCTTCAGCTGGTACACCGTATCGGTGCACGCGGGGCCGCTGAGTATCAGTAAGAGCGGCAGCGGTTGGGACACGACTGATGTCGCGAAGCTGGTCGCCCTGCTGGCCCTCGTGGCCCTGGCCGTTTGGGCGGTCGAGCTGTTCGCGAACACCACCAACTTGCCCTGGCCGGCCGCGATGGTCGCAGGCGCCTGTGGAGCGTTAGCAATCCTCCTTGTGCTCTACCGGATCTTCTCGAAGCCTGGCGAGCTCGGTGGCCCGCTGCCGACCGGAGTCTCCGTCGGCAGCGCCTGGGGTATCTACCTGTCGCTGATCGCGGCCATCGCGGTCGTCGTCGGGGCCTATCTGCACATGAACGAGTCGAGCTCCTAGCAGCACCAGCAGTCCGGTTGCCACTCCCCCGGCGGCGCCCACGAGGACGTCGCTGGGGTAGTGCACCCCCAGGTACACGCGGGACAGCGCGATCAGCGCCGCCAGGCCGACGATCCAGGCGCGGTGGGCCGGGATCACCACCCACAGCACCGTGGCGGCGGCGCACGCGATCCAGGCGTGGCCGCTCGGCATCGAGGAGCTGTCGGGGAGCGGCACCAGCGGGTGCACGTCCGCGTAGGTCACGCTGGGACGGGCGCGGTCGACGACGTCCTTCATCAGGTTCGACAGCAGCTGAGAGGCGAGGACGGCGGCAAGCACCGCCACGGCCGGGGCGATCCGGCGGCGCGCCAGCGCCACCCAGAAGGCGATGCCGACGAACACGATGCCGTCGGCGCCGACCGCCGAGGCCAGCTTCATGAGCGGGGTCACGAGCGGTAGATCGAGGCCCGAGAACCAGGCCACGATGCGATGGTCGAGCGCCTGCATCGGCGGTGACTCTAGTGAGGTCAGTAGACTGGGCGCCGTGACCACCACGAAGGCAACCCTCAAGCCGTACCTGGCCGAGATCCGCGACTGGGTCTCGCAGGGGATGACGGATGTGTGGATCGCGCACCGGCTGAACTCGACGCCGGCCAGCATCTCGGCGTTCCGCTCGCAGCACGGGATCCTGCGGCGAGACGTGCTGACCGAGGTGTACGCGGCGGACGTGCCGCCGCCCGTGATCCCGCCCGAGGCGGACGAGCCGGAGCCCGACGTGAAGCCGCGACGGCGTTCCCGGGGCGGACGCAAGAAGGTCGGCGAGACGGCCACAGCGGCGCCGGCGGCGGCGGCCGAGCCGGCCGATGGCAACGGCGAGGGCGGCGCCAAGCGGCGCCGGCGCGGCGGGCGCGGGAGAGGAAAGCGGCTGCCGACCTTCGAGGCGGTGCTCGACACGGGCGATGAGGGGTACGGCTTCTGGATCGACGGGGCCGTGCGCGACGATCCGCTGTTCGCCGAGCACTGGGCCTCGCGGCGCGCGATCGTGGTCAAGATCGAGGCGGATCAGATCGTGATCCGCCCGGCCGAGTCGGAGTAGCTAATCGCGGTCGCGGTAGTCCTGCGCGCCGCGTGCGAAGCGGGCGAAGGCAGCGTCGCCGACGATCGTGAGGTCGTGCGCCCAGACATTGTCGGTGGTGCGGTGGGCGATCAGACGGCACCATGCGGCGCTGGTGGCGTACTCGCGGGCGAGGTCGTCCAGGGTGTAGGTCTGGCCGACCCGGCGGGTCAGCTCGGCCACGATCTCGTCGACCACCTCGCGGTAGACGGCTTCGCGCTTGGGTGGCACGTCCAGGCGCTCAAGCTTGCGGCGGCCCTGGTCCCACTCCATCAGCGCAAGGTCGACGGAAGCGTTCACGCGCTGCAGCAGCCACCGGTGGGGAACACGGGCGCGGCGTCGGCCAGCACCGAGTCGCCCAGCAGGTAGCCGGGCTGGGCGAGGGCGAACGCGGCGTGGGCGTGCAGGCACTTGATGGCGCCGTCGCGGGCGGTGCCGCCGATGCCGAGTGCGAGCGACGCGCCGCCGTCGAGCATGACCGGGGCGGGCCGGCGCAGGCGGCGCTGGCACTCCGCGCCGTCGCGATACGAGCGGCCGAGGACGTCGTCGTCTTCGGCCAGGCGCCGGTACTGCTCGACGCCGCCGGCATGCTCGAGCGCAGAGACGGCCGCCACGGCGTGCGGGCAGGTCAGGTAGTAGGTGGTCGGAAAAGGCTCGCCGCCGGGCAGGTAGGAGTCCTGCTCGACGACCGCCGGCGCACCGTACGGGCAGCGCGCAGCCACGCCTGCCAGGCCTCGCGCCGGCCGGCCCAACTGCCGCTCGATCACCGCTTCGTCGTCCACCCTCTCAGCCTAGCCGGCGCGGCGAAACGGCCGGTCTCGGGGCGGGAGGCCGGTGTCAAACACCGCTTCGGCCGTCGGGGCATACCGGCACGCCATCCTGACAGGTGTCACGGCCGCCGTGACAACGATTCATGGAGAACACTGATCCCGACCAATTATTGGAGTCAAACACCGACTCGGGCGCCGGGGCACTCCGTGGCGAGGTCAGTGCACGTCGTTGCAGAGCCGTGACACGCCGATCAGCCGCACTGGGTGGCCGCGGAGGCCGGGATGTCCCTGATCACGAGCGGATGCTCGCCGGGGTAGATCCAGCCGCAGGCGCGTGCCAGCTCGACGATCCGCGCCTTGGTCAGCAGCGCCGCCGCCTCCGACTGCAGCCGGTCATGCTCGTGCTGCAGCATCACCACCTGCGTCTGGGAGCGCTGCAGCCGCTCGTCCGACCGCAGGTACTTCTGCACCGGGCTCACGTACAGGGCCGCCATCAGCAGCAGCACCGACGCCGCCGCGACCCTGCGGAACGTGAACGGGCTGCGATCGCGGCCCTGCGGAATTACCGGCCCCATCCGCCCGTGCTTCGACCCCGGGCGCCGGATCCCTACTCCAACGTGTGCACCAGGATGTGATTCGTCGAGCCCGGCAGGTTCAGCCGCGTCCCGCCCGTCAGCACCACCCGGTCGCCGGTCGCCGCCAGGCCGCTGTCCCTGACAGCGTCCGCCACGCTGCTCCACAGCTGCTCGATCGTGTCCGCATCCTTGATCACGATCGGCACCACCGCCCAGTCCAGCGCCAGCTGCTGCAGCACGTGCTGGTAGGGGCTGGCCGCAACGATCGGCCTTTGCGGCCGGTACCGGGACACCTGGCGCGCCGTCGACCCCGACTGCGTGGGCACCGCGATCACGGGCGCGCCCAGCTCCTCGGCGATGTCGCAGGCGGCGTGCGACAGGATCGTCGCCATCTCGCCGTCGCGGCGCAGCGCGGGGTCGTGGTAGCTGAGCGACGGCTCCACCGCCTTCGCGATCCGGTGCATCATCGCCACCGCCTCCAGCGGGTAGCGGCCCACCGCCGTCTCGCCTGACAGCATCAGCGCCGACGTCCCGTCAAGCACCGCGTTCGCCACGTCCGACGCCTCCGCCCGGGTCGGCTCGGGCTGGTTGATCATCGACTCCAGCATCTGCGTCGCGGTGATCACCGTCTTGCCGGCGTTGCGCGCGGCGCGGATGATCAGCTTCTGCACCAGCGGCACGTCGGCCACACCGATCTCTACCCCGAGGTCGCCGCGGGCCACCATCACGGCGTCCGATGCCGCCACGATCGCGTCCAGGTCGGCGACCGCCTCGGCCTTCTCGATCTTCGCGATCACCCGCGCGCTCGACCGCTCCGTGGCAATGTGGTCGCGGAGATCGACCAGGTCCTGAGCGCTGCGCACGAACGACAGCGCCACGTAGTCGACCCCGTGGGCCAGCGCGAAGTCGAGGTCGGCCAGGTCCTTCTCGGTCAGCGACGGTATCGGCAGCGGCGTGCCCGGCAGGTTCACGCCCTTCCCCGACGAGATCAGCCCGCCCAGCTCGACCAGGCACTCCACCCGGCCGCCGCTCACCGACTCCACGCGCACCCGCACGCGGCCGTCGTCGATCAGCAGCTCCGTGCCCTCCCGCACCACCGTCGCGAGACCGGGGAAGGTCACCTCCAGGTCGCCGGCCGCGCCCTCGCCCACGGCCGCCAGCACCACCCGGTCGCCCTGGTTCACCGCCCGCGGCTCGGCCAGCACCCCGATCCTGATCTTCGGCCCCTGCAGGTCGGCGATCACGGCCAGCGGCCGGCCCAGCACCTCCTGCGCCCGCCGCACCGCCTCGATCACCCCATGGTGATCCTCGTGGCTGCCGTGCGAGAAGTTGAGCCGGGCGGCATCCATCCCCGCCCACGCCAGCCGCTCGACGAACTCGGGAGCGCTCGAGGCCGGCCCGATGGTGCAGACGATCTTGGTGCGGCGCGTCAGCCGCGCACTCATGCCGTCTGCGTGGTGAGGCGGGCGAACGCGTCGCGACCCGGATAGCGGGCCGCCGACCCCAGCTCCTCCTCGATCCGCAGCAGCTGGTTGTACTTGGCGACCCGGTCCGTCCGCGACGGCGCGCCGGTCTTGATCTGGCCGCAGTTCGTGGCCACCGCCAGATCGGCGATGGTGACGTCCTCCGTCTCGCCGGATCGGTGCGACATCACCACCGCGTACCCGGACGTGTGCGCCAGGCGCACCGTGTCCAGCGTCTCGGAGAGGCTGCCGATCTGGTTGACCTTGACCAGGATCGCGTTCGCGGCACCCCGCTCGATGCCCTGGCCGAGCCGCTCCACGTTCGTCACGAACAGGTCGTCGCCGACCAGTTGCACGCGCGTACCTAGCGCCGCGGTCAGCTGATGCCAGCCGTCCCAGTCGTCCTCGGCCAGCCCGTCCTCGATCGATACGATCGGGTAGCGGGTGCACAGATCCTCGTAGTAGCCGACCATCTCGGCGGCATCCAGCACACGGCCCTCGCCGTCCAGGTGGTAGCGCCCGTCGCGGTAGAACTCGGTCGAGGCCGGGTCGATGGCGATCGCCACTCGGTCGCGATGCCCGGCCGCCTCGGCCGCCTCCATGATGGCCGCGATCGCCTCCTCGTTCGACTCCAGGTTCGGAGCGAACCCGCCCTCGTCGCCGACCGCGGTCACCAGGCCACGCCCGTGCAGAAGCGTCTTCAGCGCGTGGAACGTCTCGGCGCCGACGCGCAGCCCTTCCGCGAACGAGTCCGCGCCGACGGGCACGACCATGAACTCCTGCAGGTCGATGTTGTTGTCGGCGTGGGCACCACCGTTGATCACGTTCATCATCGGCACCGGCAGCACGTGGGCGTCGGTGCCGCCCACGTAGCGGTACAGCGGCAGCCCGACCTCGTCGGCGCCCGCCTTGGCCACCGCCAGCGACGTCCCCAGGATCGCGTTCGCGCCCAGGTTGCCCTTGTTCGGCGTGCCGTCAAGGTCGCTCAGCACCTGGTCGATGGCGCGCTGATCGAGCGCGTCGGCGCCCTCCAGCTCACTCGCGATCGTGCCGTTGACGTTGCCCACCGCCCGCGCGACGCCCTTGCCGCCCCAGCGCGATTCGTCGCCGTCGCGCAGCTCGACAGCCTCGAAGGCTCCGGTCGACGCGCCCGACGGGACGGCGGCGCGACCGCTGGCGCCGGACTCGAGGATCACCTCGACCTCGACGGTCGGATTGCCGCGCGAGTCAAGGATCTGACGGCCGTAGACGGACAGGATCGAGCTCATCGCGCCCGATGATACCGGCGGTGCCAGCGGGCCCGCGATGGGTCAGGCCTGCTACGGCCCCAGCGGGATCGCGAAATCCACGCGTGCGCCCTTGCCCAGCGACGACCAGATGCTGACGTCGCCGCCGGCCAGCCGCAGCCGCTCGCACATCGCGTCCAGGCCCAGATGCAGCCGCATGCCGCTGCGGTCGAGGGCACGGGTGACGTCGAACCCGCGCCCGTCATCGGCCACGCAGCCGCGCAGCCAGGCCTCGTCGCTCCAGAGCCGCACCTCCACCCGGCTTGCGTGCGAGTGCTTCCGCGCGTTCACGAGCGCCTCCTTGACCGTGCGGAACGCGAGATCCTCCACCAGATAGGTGAACCTGCCGTCGGGCGCCGCAAGCGCCACGGCGAAGCCGCCCTCCTGCCCGACCTCGTCGGCGAGGTCGCGCAGCGCGGCGCCGATCCCCTGCGCATCCAGCAGCGGCGGTCGCAGCTCGAACGTCAGCCGCCGGGCGCGCTCGACCGCCGTGCGCAGCGTGGCGCGGGCGCCCTCGAGGGCGTCGGCCACCCGCTGGTCGGTGCCCACCGCGGCGAACGTCACGCGCTCGACCGCCATCAGCGCGGCCGTCATCACCTGGATGGTGTCGTCGTGCAGCTCGCCGGCGATCTGGGCCCGCGCCGCCGCCTCGGAGTGCAGCATCGCCTCCAGCACCTCCTGGCGGGCGAGCTCGCTGCGACGCAGCGCCTCCTCCGCGCGGTGCCGCTCGGTCGTGTCGAACAACACCCCATGCGAGCGGTTCGGTTCACCCGGCCCGCCCCGCAGCAGCGTCGCGCGGTCATGGAACCAGCGCACCTCGCCGTCGTTGCCGACGAGCCGGTACTCCTCGTCGTAGGGCTCGCCGGTCGCAAAGTGCTCGACGAAATTGCGTACGGCGCGCTCGCGGTCGTCCGCGTGGACGGCCTTCCGCCAATCGTTGAAATCCAGCTGCCTGGCCCGGCCGGCGACCCACCAGCTCGCCCATGTGCGCCGTCGAGAACACCACGCGCAGGCCATCCTCGACGATGTAGGGGATCGCCGGGATCTGCTGCACCAGCGTGCGGAACCGGGTCTCGGCCTGCTCCAGCTCCCTGGTCAGGCGCTCGCGCGAGATCACCGTGGTGAGCAGCCCGGCCAGCTGCTCCGCGCGGGCCACCTCGACCTCCTCGAACGGCCTCTGGTCGAGGTAGTAGAGCTCCATCACGTGCGACAGGACGTCGTCCTGGTACACGCGGATGGTGACGTCGAAGGCGGCGCCGACGCGCTCGAGGAAGGCCGTCACGCCGGGCGTCTCGGGGTCGCCGGCCCGGTACACCGCCACCGCCGACCCCGGGCCCTTCACCCCGTCGTAGCCGAGCTGGTCGGATACCAGCCCCGTCCCGGGCAGCACCTCTGGGTGGTCCAGGCAGCCGTCGGCGGCCAGGACTGTGATCACCTCGGGATCGTTCCGCACCTCGCAGAAGGTGGCGTGGCCGGCATCGAGCACCGCGATCGCGTACTCCAGCAGACCGGCGATCAGCGGCTGCTCGTCAGCCACGCGCCAGATCCTGCTTGGCCAGGCGATACCAGGCATCCTGATCGTCCAGGCTGAGCGCGGCGAACTCGAGGCCGTCGGCCAGCGCCAGCTGCTCGGCCCGCTCCACCCTCTCGCGGAAGCGCCCGGACGCGGCGCGCAGCGCCAGCTCGGGATCGACACCGGCCAGGCGGGCGACGTTGACACCCGCGAACAGCAGGTCGCCCAGCTCGTGCACCACCTGCGCGTCCGGCTCGTGCTCGGCCCGCTGCGGCCCGGCCGCGTCCAGCGCCTCGCGCAGCTCCCGCAGCTCCTCGGCCAGATCTCCCCAGGCACCGTCCCAGGCGTGCCAGTCAAACCCGACCGCAGACGCGCGGCGCTGCACCTTGCGCGCGTGCAGCAGCGCCGGCAGCACCGCGGGAACGTCATGGAAGATGCCGCTGCGGCCCTCCTGATCGCTCTTGATCTGCTCCCAGTTACGGCGCACCTGACCGGGCGTGTCTGCCACCGTCTCGCCGAACACGTGCGGATGGCGGCGGATCAGCTTGGCCGTGATCGCCCGCGCCGTGGCCGCCCAGTCGCCGTCGTCCTGCTCCGAGAGCAGCAGTGCCAGAAAGGCGGTCTGGAACAGCAGGTCGCCGAGCTCGTCCAGCAGCTTCTGCGGGTCGCCCAGCTGCGCCGCCTCGGCCACCTCGTAGGCCTCCTCCAGCGTATGCGGCACGATCGTGAGCGCCGTCTGCTCGCGGTCCCAGGGGCAGTCGCGCCGCAGCCTCGCGGTCAGGCGCATCAGCGCGATCATCGCGTCGCCGGCCATCAGCGCCGCCAGCGCGTCGCCGTCGGGCACGGTCGGCACGTCCGGCGCGGACGTCCGTAGGCGGACGAAACGCTCCCCCGAGGCTGCCGCCACCGGCGCATCGTCTGCCAGCGCCAGCCCCTGCCGGCCCAGCCACCCCGCCAGCGGCTCGTCCAGCTCGACGCGCACAGGCCCAGCCGTCTCGAGCGCCCGGAAGGACGCAAGAGGGATCAGTTCTGGGTCACCAGGGCCGAGCGCAACGAGGAGCTGCAGCCGGCCCATGCGGCTAGGGCGACGTACCGCCGGAGGTGGAAGCGGTCGGTGCCGGCTTGTACGCGGGTGCGTACGTGGTCAGCTTCTTCTGCGCGGCCAGCAGCGCCTGGATCTTCTTCTGCAGCTTCGGCGTCTGCTGCGACTGCTCCAGCTGCGACAGGATCTGGGCCTTCGCAGCGGCGTAGCTCTGCTGGCTGCCCTTGACGGTGTCACCGTCGGCGTGGATCACGAAGTAGCAGTTGGGCTTGCACTTGCCGGGCAGGTTCGATGAGGCGTACGAGGAGTCGACCTCGACCGGCGGGCTGATGCCGCCCGTCACCAGCCCCGCGAACACGGCGTTCGCGAAGTTGGTCTCGACCTGGCCCTGCGTGGCAGTCAGCGCGCCGGTGGGGTTGTTGGCGGCGTCGAGCGAGTACTTCTTGACCTCGGCCGGGAAGCTCGAGCCCTGGATCAGCGCCTTGCGCGCGGCGTTCGCATCGGCCTTGTCCTTGGTCAGGATGTAGTGCACCTTGCGGGTGTCGGCCGTGACGTACTGCGACTTGTGGGCGTTGTAATAGGCCTGCGCCTGGGCGTCGGTGACCTTGTACTGCGACTTCAGCTTGGCGATGATCTTCGTCTGCAGGAGCTGCGGCCGGATCAGCTGCTGCTTCAGGTAGTCCTCGGTAATCGCGTACTTCTTGAGGTAGGCCTGGTACTTGGCGGTGTCCGTCCCGAACTGGGCCGTGATCGCCTTCTGCAGTCCGGCGTTGACCTCGCTGTCGGACACCGTCACGCCCAGCTCCTTGGCGATGTTCTCGACCTGCGCGTTGGTGATCATCCGCTGCAGGATCGGGTCGACCACCTGCGTCTTGTAGGTGGCGGTACCGGCCGCGGGGATCTTCTGCTTGGCCACCTGGGCCGAGTGCACCTGGAAGGCGACCAGCTGGTCGAGCTGCTTCTGGGTGATGTGCGTATCGCCGACAACGGCGACGTCGCCGCTCTCCAGCGAGGCGCTCGAAGAGCTGCTGCTGCCACCACCACAGGCCGCGGAAACCGCGACCGCGGCGAGCAGTACAAGGGGGAGAATTATCCGGTAACGACTCATAAAAACACGTTACGCCGCTGTCTGGCGGCGCGATTCGATTATAGCAGCGAGCACCTCCAATCCCTCCCGCATATTGGGTCTGCGGTTGGAATTCGGTTGGAGCTCGAGCTTGCTGGAGACCTCTCGGGCGGCCACGCTGTAGATCGCCTGCGGCACCCGCTGCTTCATCTCGCGCACCTGCGTCGAGTCCATCCGCAGCGGCGACACCGTGACCTTTGCGCCACGTACGACGACCACCTCCGCGCCCAGCTCGCCGGCCAGCATCCGCGCCTCGTGGATGCCGAACAGGTTCTCGACGGGATCGGGCAGCGGGCCGAACCTGTCGGCCACCTCGGCGCGCAGCTCGCGCAGGTCGGAGACGCTTCCCGCCAGCGCCAGCCGCCGGTGCACGTCGATCTTGACCGCCTCCAGCGACACGTAGCTGGCCGGGATGTAGGCATCGACCTGCGCGTCCACGCGCACCGGCCGCGGCGCCGGTCCGGTCGCCCCCTGCAGCTCCGCCACCGCCTCGGCCAGCAGCTCGCAGTACAGCTCGAACCCGACCGCGGCCACGTGCCCCGACTGCTCGTCGCCGAGCAGGTTTCCGGCGCCTCGCAGCTCCAGGTCGCGCATCGCAATCCGATACCCGGAGCCGAGCTCCGTGTAGTCGGCCAGCGTGGACAGCCGGTGCCGCGCCTCCTCGCTGAGCTCGCGCCGGTCGGGGTAGAACAGGTAGGAGTGCGCCGTCACATCGCTGCGGCCGACGCGACCGCGGATCTGGTAGAGCTGGGACAGGCCGAGCGTGTCGGCTCGCTCCACCACCAGCGTGTTGGCCTGGGGGATGTCCAGCCCCGACTCGATGATCGTGGTCGAAACCAGCACGTCGTGATCGCCGCGCAGGAAGGCCAGCATCGCCTCCTCCAGCTGGCGCTCCGGCATCTGACCGTGGGCGATGCCGACGCGCAGCTCCGGCACCCACGCGCGCACCCGCGCAGCCGCCTCGTCGATCGTCTCGACCCGGTTGTGCAGGTAGAAGGACTGGCCCTCGCGTGCGTGCTCGCGGCGCAGGGCGGCAGCGATCAGCTCCTCGTCGAACTCGCCGACGTGGGTCTTGATCGGGCGCCTTCCGCGCGGCGGAGTGGTGATCACCGAGATGTCGCGCAGGCCCGACAGCGACATGTGCAGCGTGCGCGGGATCGGCGTGGCCGACATGGCCAGCACGTCCACCTCCAGCCGCATCTGCCGCAGCAGCTCCTTCTGGGCGACGCCGAAGCGCTGCTCCTCGTCCACCACCACCAGCCCCAGATTGCCCGGCACCACGTCACGCGAGAGCACGCGATGGGTGCCGATCAGCACGTCCACCTTGCCCTCCCGGAACCGCGCCAGCACCTGCTTCACCTCGGCCGGTGGCCGGAATCGCGAGACCGTCTCGACCTCGACCGGGAAGTCGCGGAAGCGATCCCGGAAGGTGGCGCCGTGCTGCTGCGCGAGCACGGTTGTGGGCACCAGCACCAGCACCTGGCGGCCGCCCGACACGCACTTCATCGCCGCCCGCACGGCCACCTCGGTCTTGCCGAAGCCGACGTCGCCGCAGACCAGCCGATCCATCGGCTGCTCGCCCTCCATGTCCTCGGTGACGGCGTCGATGGCGCGCTGCTGATCGTCGGTCTCCTGATAGGGGAAAGCCTCCTCCAGCCGCGCCGTCCACTCGTCGTCGCCGGGGAACGGCGGCCGGCTGGTCGCCTGGCGACGCGCGTACAGCGCCAGCAACTCGCCGGCCAGCTCGCGCACGGCGTTTCGCGCCCGCGCCTTGAGCGTGTTCCAGGCCTTGCCTCCCAGCTTCGCCAGCGTCGGAGCGGAGGCGTCCGATCCGATGTAGCGGCTGACCTTGCCCAGCTGCTCGTGAGGCACGTACAGACGGTCGTCGCCGCGGAACTCCAGGTACAGGTAGTCGCGCACGACGCCGCCCACCTCGCGGGTATCGAAGCGGACGAACCGCCCCACACCGTGGTCGTCGTGCACCACGTAGTCGCCGGCGCGCAGGTCGCCGAACGCGGCCAGGGCGCGGCCCAGCCCGATGGCGCGGCGGGTCGAGCGGCGGCGGAACAGCTGGCTCGAGGGCAGCACCGCCAGCCGCAGCCACGGGATCACGACCCCGCCCCGGATCGTCGCCTGACAGAACGCCACCCCGGCCTCGTCCGGCCCCGCCGCGCCGGGCTGCGGCGTCTCCACGTCGATCCGGGTCAGCGCCAGCCGTGTGCGCTCGGCCTCGCCCACGTGCGGGAAGCAGACCAGCACGCGGTAGCCGGCCCGCACCAGCGCGCGCAGCTCGTTCTCGGCCTCGGCGATGCCGAACGAGGCCAGCGCCGGCGGCTGCGCCTCGAACGAGATCGACTGCCCCAGCGGCAACTCCTCGAGCGCGCCGCTGCGCTCCACCAGCGCCTCGACCTCCTGCGGCCGCACGTAGCCGCGCGACCGCAGCTGCGGGTCGCGCAGGCGATCGGCGGCCTCCTCGCTGTGCTCGCGCGCGGCCTCCACCACCTGCTCGGGGTTCCAGACCAGCACCTGGGCGAGCCGCTCCAGCTCGGGCGCGAGCGCCACCAGCCCGTCCGGGATCACCGGCTCATCCTCCTCGGCGCCCCACTCCTGCTCCAGGTCGCCGGGCTCGGCCGCGGGATAGACGACCGCCCGGTCGAGCTCGTGCAGGGAGCGCTGGGTGAAGGCCGAGAACGCCGACAGGCGCTCGATCTCGTCGCCGAAGAACTCCGCCCGGATCGGCTCGCGGCCCGTGGTCGGGAACACGTCGATGATCCCGCCCCGCACGGAGAACGTGCCGCGCTCCTCGACCGTGTCGATGCGCTCGTACCCGGCCGCGGCCAGCAGCTCGACGACCGCATCGAAGCCCGGCTCGGCCCCGCGGTCGAGCTCCACCACCGGCGGCCGCCGGTCGACCGGCGCGATCCGCTCCACCAGCGCGTCGGCCGAGACCGCCACCAGTCCACCCCGTGCCAGCGCGTCCAGCGCCAGCGCCCGCTCGCCCACCAGGTGGGCGGGCGGCTCGAGACCACTGCCGTACGCTGCGCCGCGCGACGGCAGGTAGGCGACCGCGGCTCCCGGCAGATACGGCGCTGCCGACTCGGCCAGGGCGTGGGCGGCCTCGTCGTCGTCGACCACCACCACCAGGCCGCGCGGGGTCAGCTGCTCGCGCGTTCGCCACAGGGTCGCCACCAGCAGCGGCAGCATCGGTGGCGAGACGCGGGCGCGGGGCACGCCACCGGCCGCGATCCGCGCGAACGAGGCGATATCGTCGCTCTCGAGCAGGTAGGGCAGAGCCAGCTCCGCGCCGGCAAGCGCGGAGGCGATCTCCGGTGGTCGTTCGAGCGGGTCGGTGCGGTCCACGGCCGTCTCTGATGGTAGTCTGGCGAGCGTCATCGTCCGGAGGTTCACCGTGCGCCGTCGCTACCTCGCCCCGCTCATCGCCCTGGTGCTCCCGCTGCTGCTGCCGGCCGTCAGCTGGGCCGCCACCACGACGTCTGGCACCGAGAAGCCGGCCGGGCACGACTGGACGCTCGACTCCATCTTCGTGGTCGCGCTCGGCATCCCGCTGATCCTGACCATCCTGACGCTCGTCGACATCGCGGTGGGCAAGCACACCAGCAAGCACGAGTAGTGCCGCTCCAGCTGGACGAGCTGTTCGACCTGCTCCGCATCGAGTCGATCTCGAGTGACGGAAAGCACGTGACCGAGCTGCGCCAGGCGGCCGACTGGGTGGCGGCGATGGTCGGCGGCGGCACCGTCGTCGAGGGCTTCGGCAACCCGCTGGTCGACGCGCTGATCCCGGCCTCGGTCGCGGATGCGCCGACCGTCGTGGCCTACGGGCACTACGACGTGCAGGCGCCCGGCGACCCGGCGCTATGGACGTCTCCGGCTTTCGATCCGCAGGTGCGCGACGGCTGGCTGTATGCACGCGGCGCATCCGACGACAAGGGCAACTACTGGGCACTTTTGCGGGCCGCGCTCGACCTGGCCGAGAGCGGCAGCCTGGGCGTGAACGTGCGGGTGATCGCCGACGGCGAGGAGGAGGTCGGCGGCCACTCGGTGATCGACTACCTGGCCACGCTCTCAGACGACTTCGGCGCGGCGGTGATCTTCGACGGGACGATGGCCAGCAGCGAGGTGCCGGCGG
Organism: uncultured Actinomycetes bacterium; assembly: GCA_963797565.1. Taxonomy (GTDB): domain Bacteria; phylum Actinomycetota; class Thermoleophilia; order Gaiellales; family JAICJC01; genus JAICYJ01. Next base: position 166,480 of record CAWCPM010000010.1, read on the forward strand.
TGACCACCGCCCTGCGCGGGCTGGTGGGGTTTCAGGTGCGGCTGGTCACCAATCGCAGGGAGCTCCACTCCGGCCTCTACGGCGGCGCCGCGGCGAACCCGGTGCACGACCTGGTGACGGTGCTTTCGACCGTCGCCGGCCGTGACCAGGACTTCTCCGCCGGCATCGCACCGGTCACCGACGAGGAGCGCGCGGGCTGGGCCTCGCTGCCGTCGGGCGCCGAGCTGATGCAGGCGGCCGGCGCCACGCCGGCCGACGACCGCGCCGAGGCCGACTTCTACCGCCGAACCTGGGAGGGGCCGTCGCTGACGGTGCATTCGATCGGCTGCGGCGATCCGCGCATCCACAAGACCAGCATCGGCACCGAGGCGCTGGCGTCGCTGTCGCTGCGGGTGGCGCCGGGACAGGACCCGGCCGCCCTGCACGAGCAGCTCGAGACGCGGCTCAGGTCGGCCTGCCCGGCGCACGCGACGATCGAGCTGGACGCCTGGCCGGCCAGCAGCCCGGCGTACGTCTCGCCGGGCGACCCGGTGATCGCCAACAGCTTCGACGCGATCGAGCGGGCCACCGGCAAGCGCCCGCTGGCGATGCGCAGCGGTGGCTCGATCCCGGTGATGGCCGCGCTGGTGTCGCGGGGTACGCCGACGATCCTGTCCGGCTTCGCGACATCCGACGACGACATCCACTCACCCAACGAGAAGATGCGGGTTCGGAACCTCGAGTGGGCGTTCGCAGCGGGGCGTGAGATCTTCCTGGGACTGGAAAACGCTCTGCGCGATCGCGGGTAGGGAGTGGACGCCGTCCGTCGAAGAGGTTACGCTTGCGCGCGATGCGAATGACCTCGCGCGGAATGAGCGAATACCAGGTGCGCACGCGGCTGTACGAGCCGCCCGAGATGGTGCGCCGCCTGGAGGCCAAGCTGGCCTGCTGGAGGATCTCCAGCGCGCCGCGTATGCGCGGCGAGGATCTGCGCCGCGCGTTCGAGCAGCGGCTCGACAACCGCGCGGACGTGGTCGAGACGCCAGACGCGGACGTGGTCGAGGCTGAGCGCATCCGCATCGTCGCGTAAGGGTCTGACCGGCGCTACGCCGTCGAGCTCCCGTTCCACGTACGCATCGCAACGTCCACCCCGTCACGCAGCACCGACAGCGCGCAGTCGGCGCCGTCGCGCACCAGGCGGTCGACGTCTGTGCCGGGCGGAAACGGCTGCAGCACCCAGTCGGCCACCGGCCTGCGGTCGCCCCGCTCCGGCCTGCCGATCCCGATCCGCACGCGCAGGAAGTCCTGCGTGCCGGTTGCCTCGGCCAGCGAGCGCAGGCCATTGTGCCCGGCCAGCCCGCCGCCCTGCTTCGCGCGCACGTCGCCCAGCTCCAGGTCGAGCTCGTCGTGGACGACGACCAGCCGCTCCGGCGGCAGCTTGTAGAACCGCAGCGCCGGCGCCACCGAGCGGCCCGACTCGTTCATGAACGTCTCCGGCACGAGCAGCGCCAGCGGGTCGTCCCCGTCGCGCAGCTCGCTGACCCGTCCGTTCCAGCGCGACCGCCAGCTCCCGCCCAGCTCGTCCACCATCAGCTCGACCGCGCGCCGGCCCAGGTTGTGGCGCGTGTCCCGGTAGCGCGCTCCCGGATTCCCGAGGCCGACCACCAGGTGGGAGAGCGACGGCTCGCGCGATCGGCGAAGCAGGCTCACCCGACGCTACTCGTCGCCTGCGGGTGCCTCCGCCGGAGTCTCGCCGTCCGCGGCCTCTCCCTCGCGGGCCTCCTCGCCCTCGGCGCCCTCCTCGCCCTCGACGCCCTCCTCGCCCTCCTCCGGCTCGAGCTCCTCCTCGGCGATGGGCGCGGTGACCGTGGCCAGCACGGTGCCCTCCGGGTCGTCAAGGAAGGTCACGCCCTCGAGGCCGTCGACGTCGACGAGGCGCAGGGAGCCGCCGATCTCGAGCTCGCTGACATCCACCACGATCTGCTCCGGGATGGCGGTCGGAAGCACCGAGATGTTCAGCTCATGGGTGGGCTGGCTGAGCACGCCGCCCATGCCGACGCCGTGCGGAATGCCCTCGATGTGGACGCGCACGACGGTGTTGATCGGCTGGTCGAGCCGCACCTCGTGGAAGTCGATGTGGATGACACGGTCGCGGACAGGGTCGAGCTGCATGTCCTTGATCACGACGGGGTGCGTCTTGCCGGCACCGTCGATGGTGAGATCGATGATGGCGTGGGTGCCGCCGGAGCCGGAGACGGCCGTGCGCAGGTCGCGCGCACCAACGGTGATCGCCTGCGAGCCCTCGCTGCCGCTCCGCGAGGTGTAGAGGACGCCGGGGATGTCGCCCGCGGCGCGCATCGCCCGCGCAAGCTTTCCGCCGCGCTCTTCCCGCAAGCGCACCTGTAGTTTCACATCAGCCATCGACCGCTCCCAATTACCGTGACGAGCCGGGCGCCTAGAACAGCTGGTTTCCGCCGTGGAACAGGCCTGACACCGAGTCGTCGTTGAAGACGTTGGAGATGGTATCAGCCAGAATCGGCGCAACCGACAGCACCCGCACCTTGTCGGGCCGATCGACGGCGTTCGTGGGGATGGTGTCGGTCACAACGACCTGCTTGAAGACGGATGCCTCCAGGTTCTCGAGCGCGGGCCCGGAGAAGACCGCGTGGGTGGCGCAGGCGTAGACCTCGGTGGCGCCGTGCTCGATCAGCGCCTCGCCGCCGGCGCAGAGCGTGCCGGCCGTATCGATGATGTCGTCGATCACGACGCAGACCTTGTCGCGCACGCGGCCGATCACGTTGGTCACCTCGGCCACCTGCTGCTCGGGGCGCTCCTTGGTGATCAGCGCGAAGCCGGAGCCCAGCATCTCGGAGAACTTCTTGGCCAGCTTGGCGCGGCCGGCGTCGCCGGACACGACCACGATGTCGTCCGGCGAGACGTCGCCCACCACCAGCTTGAAGTGGTCGGCCAGGAGCGGCACCGACGTCATGTGGTCGACGGGGATCTTGAAGAAGCCCTGCAGCTGGCCCGCGTGCAGGTCCATGGTCAGCACCCGGTCGGCCCCCGCGGCCTCGATCATGTCGGCCACGAGCTTCGACGTGATCGGCTCGCGCGGCGCGCTCTTCTTGTCCTGCCGCGAGTAGGGGTACCACGGCATCACGGCCGTGATCCGCTTGGCGGAGGCCAGGCGGGCGGCGTTGATCATGATCAGGAGCTCCATCAGCGAGTCGTTGGTCGGCGACGAGCACGACTGCACGATGAACATGTCGGCGCCGCGGATCGACTCCTCGTAGCGCACGTAGACCTCGCCGTTGGTGAAGGTCTTGAGCGTCGCCTGGCCCAGCTCGATGCCGAGGTGCTCCGCGATCTTCGCGCCCAGCTCCGGGTTGGAGCGCCCGCTGAACAGCATCAGCCGCTTGTGCGGCGTTCGCTCCATCCAGGTCGCGTGCAGGGAGTCGCTCACCGCCGGCACGCTGCCCGGCACGGTGGCGAACAGCGGTATCGGCGACTCAACGCTGATTGCGCTTTCGGCGTCCATATCCTTCGATGTTGGTCTGCTTGGCACGGGCCACTCCCAGCGCGTCGGGCGGGATGTCGTTGGTGATGACCGAGCCGGCGCCCGTCCAGGCACCGTCACCGATCGTGACCGGGGCTACGAAGACATTATGAGAGCTGGTGTGGACGTCCCTGCCGATGGTGGTGCGCTGCTTCTCGTTGCCGTCGTAGTTGGCGGTGATCGCGCCCGCCCCGATGTTGCTGCCGGCGCCCACATCGGCGTCCCCGATGTAGGACAGGTGCGGCACCTTCGCGCCTTCCCCGATCACCGAGTTCTTGATCTCAACGTAGGTGCCCGCCTTGGCGCCGTCCATCAGGGTCGCTCCCGGGCGAAGGTAGCAGAACGGGCCGACCAGGGCATCTCGCCCGATGGTGGCGTCGACCGCGACGGCGTGCGGTCCCACCTGCGCGCCGGCACCGACGCGGGTGGCGCCGCGAAGCACGGTGAACGGGTGCACGATCGCATCCGCCTCGATCTCGACTCCGGGCTCGATGAATGTGCTGGCGGGATCGACGATCGTGACACCTGCAAGCATGTGGCCGCGGTTGATCCGGGCCCGCAGCTCGGCGTCGGCCTCGGCCAGGTCGACCCGTGTGTTGACGCCCTTGGCCACCAGCGGATCTTCGTGGCGGTGGGCGTGCACGACCTCGCCGTCCGCGGCCAGGATCGCGGCGATGTCGGTCAGGTACAGCTCGCCCTGGTCGTTCTGGTCGGTGACCCGGTCGAGCGCCCCCCACAGCCGGTCGCTGCGGACGACGTAGTAGCCGCCGTTCACCTCGAGCAGCGCGCGCTGGGCGTCATCGGCGTCACGGAGCTCGACGATCGCCTCCACGCCTCCCCCGCTCCCGCGCACGATCCGCCCGAAGTCGCCGCCGATCGTCTCGGTGCGGTCGAACGTGAGCAGCGTGGCCGCCGCGCCCGCCTCGCGGTGCGCCGCCACCATCGCCAGCAGGGTCTCCGCCTCGACCAGCGGGTGGTCGGCGTTCATGATCAGCACGTCGCCGGCAAAGCCGGACAGCGCCTCGCGGCCGGCCAGGACGGCGTCGCCGGTGCCGCGCGCGCTGTGCTGGACGGCGGTCGACGCCCATCCGGGCACGAGCGCGTCGAGCTCCGGCTGATCGGGCGGGACGATCACCACGGCCTGATCCGCGCCCAGCGGCTCCACCGCGGCCAGCGACCAGCCCAGCAGCGGTCGGCCGCAGGCGGTGTGCAGCAGCTTCGGCAGGCGGGACTTCATGCGCGTGCCCTTGCCGGCGGCGAGGACGAGGCAGGCGAGCGGTTGGGTCATTTCACTCAAGGGGAGACTGGGGCGCCTGGATTCGAACCAGGGGTCGCGGGACCAAAACCCGCTGCCTTACCACTTGGCCACGCCCCATCGCCGTGCGGTCAGGCAACCACCACGAGTATAGGGGTCGGGATTTCTAGGTGCGGCGGAGGTCGCCCAGCAGGACGAGCACCATTATCACCAGGAGCAGGGCGCCCACGATCGCGGCAAAGAAGAACAGCCCGAAGATGGC
>CAWCPM010000011.1:0-273109 GCA_963797565.1 uncultured Actinomycetes bacterium
GAGCAACAATGCACGATGTGATCGTGGTGGGCGGCGGGTTCGCCGGAGTCACCGCCGCCCGTGAGGCGGCGAAGGACGGTCGCAGCGTGCTGCTGCTGGAGGGGCGCGACCGGCTGGGCGGCCGCACCTGGACGGCTCCCTGGAACGGCCACCAGATCGAGTACGGCGGCGGCTGGGTGCACTGGCACCAGCCCCACACGTTCTCCGAGATCACCCGCGCCGGCCTGACCGTCGAGCTGTCGGGCGACCCCGACGTGACCGCGTGGTACGTGGGCGATGACCGGCGCACCGGGACGATCGCCGAGCGGGACGCGATCGCCAACCGCGGCTGGCTGCAGTTCGTCGACGGGGTCGAGCGATCGCTGCCGAACCCGCACGACCCGACGCTTGCGATCGCGGAGCTGGCGCGGATCGACCGGCTTACGATCGCCCAGCGGGTGGACGAGCTCGACCTCGACGAGGAGCACCGCGACGTGCTGTGGGCCGAGCTGGAGTCGCTCGCCCACGGCCCGCTGGACGAGGCCGGCGCCGCCAGCGTGCTTCGCTGGCACGCGCTCTCCGGCTACAGCCTGGCGCTGACCCAGTACACGGGCGGGCGGGTGACGCTGACCAACGGCACGCGCGGGCTGCTGGAGGCAATCGCCGGCGGTGCGGCGTACGAGAAGCGTCTGGGGACGCCGGTTGCGGCGGTGAGACGGCGCGGCGAGGGCGTCGAGGTGGAGACGCGCGCGGGCCGGCTGTTCCCGGCGGCGCGGGCGGTGGTGGCCGTGCCGCTGAACACGCTCGGCGCGATCGAGTTTGACCCGGCGCTGTCGGAGCTGAAGCTGGAGGGGATCGCCCTGGGCCAGGCCTCGCGCGGGATCAAGATCTTCATCCACGCCGGCGGCGAGCCGGTCTCCCAGAACGCGATCCGGCCGGGGCACCCGTTCGGGTACCTCGACACCGAGTTCATGAACGATGACGGCACGCAGGTGATGATCGGCTTCGGCTACGACGCCGCACTGAACGACGCGACCGACCTGCCCCGCGTGCAGGGCGACCTCGACCGGATCATCCCGGGCTACCGGGCGATCGACGCTTCGGCCCATGACTGGCTGGCCGACGAGTTCTCGCGCGGCACGTGGGCGATCCACCGGCCGGGCTGGTACACCCGCTACTACGAGGAGATGCGGCGGCCAGAGGGGCCCGTGCTGCTGGCCGGCTCCGACCTGGCCGCGGGCTGGTCGGGCTTCATCGACGGCGCGATCGAGTCGGGCCTGCGGGCCGGCGCGTGGCTTCGCCAGACCGGGCCGTGAGCGATCGCCGGTCCGTGATCCTGGACGCGACGCTGCGGGTGATCGCCGGCCACGGCGCGGACGGGGCCACGCACCGGGCTGTGGCCGCGGAGGCAGGCGTGCCGCTGGCCTCGACCACCTACCACTTCACGTCGAAGGACGCGCTCGTGCACGAGGCGCTGGAGCTGGCGATCGATCGCTCGATCGCGGCGGTGCGGCGCGAGTCGGCACCGCCCGGCCCGGCCGATCGTGCGCAGCTCGTGGGCCGGTTGCTGAGCCTGGTGGCGGCCATCTGCGACGACGACCAGGCGCCGCTGGCGGCGCAGTATGAGCTGGTGCTGGAGGCAGGACGGCGGCCCGAACTGCGGCCGCTGGCCGAGCGCTGGAACCAGGCCTACCTGGCCGGTATCGAGTCGCTGGCGGGGAGCGCCGGGCTGCCCGACCCCGGCCAGGCCGCCGAGATCCTCAGCAACCTGATCGAGGGGGCGCTGCTGACGCAGCTGTCGGTCCCCCAGGACGGGTTCGCGGAAGGGCCGCTGCGGGCGATGCTCGAGCGGACGGTGGACGGCCTGGCGCGCCCGCCGGGCCAGGTCTGACCGGTCAGGCGGCGCCCAGCGTGCGCGGCGCCTCGACCACCTCGTCGTCGTTGACCGCCGTCAGCTCCGGTGCCTGCGGCGAGCGTGGCACGCGGTCGACCGGCTCCAGCATCTGGATCTGCTTGTCCTCGCCGACCACGCTTTGCTCGGTGAAGCGACGGGCGCTGACCAGCACCCGCGTCTCCAGCGATCCGACCGCCGAGTTGTAGGCGTCGACCGCGCCGCCCAGCCGCTTGCCGAGCGCGTTCACGTGGCCGGCGACCGTGCCCAGCCGCGAGTGCAACTCACGGCCCAGCTCGCTGATCTCGCGCGCGTTCTCGGCCACCTTCTCCTGCTGCCAGCCGTAGTGCACGGCGCGCAGCAGCGCGATCAGGGTGGTCGGCGTTGCGATCAGCACCTTCTGCTCGACGCCCTGCTGAATCAGCGTGGGATCGGACTCCAGCGCGGCGTTGTAAAAGTGCTCGCCGGGCAGGAACAGGATCACGAAGTCGGGCGCCTCCGGGAACTGCGACCAGTAGCTGCGTGCCGACAGCTTGCGCACGTGGTCGCGCAGCAGCCGCGCGTGCTCGGCCAGGTGGCGGTCGCGGTCGACGTCCTGGGTGGAGTCGTAGGCGTCCAGGAAGGCCTGCAGCGGCGCCTTGGCGTCGACGACCACCTTCTTGCCGCCGGGCATGTTCACGACCAGGTCGGGGCGCAGGGTGCGGTCGTCGTCGCGCACCGTCACCTGCTCGGCGAAGTCGCAGTAGCCGACCATGCCGGCCATCTCGACCACGTTTCGCAGCTGCATCTCCCCCCAGCGGCCACGCGCCTGGGGCTTGCGCAGGGCCGCCACCAGCGCTCCGGTCTCGCCGCGCAGACGATCCTGCGACTCGACCATCGTGCGCAGCTGCTGCTGCAGCACGGTGGAGCTCTGGACGCGGTCCCGGTCGAGCCGCTCCAGACGCGTGTCCACCAGCTTGAGCTGCTCCGAGATCGGCGCCACCAGCTGCTGGACCGCCTTCTCGCGCTTCTCGAGCTCACCCCTGGCCTCGCTCTGATACGTGCCCAGGGTCTGCTTCGCCAGCGTCAGGAACTGCTCGTTGTTCTGCTTCAGCGCGTCGGCCGACAGCGACTTGAACCGGTCCTCGGCCATCGCCCGCTCGCTCTCCAGGCGGCCCTCGAGCCGCGACGCCTCATTCGCGTACCCATCTCGTTCGCGCCGCAGCACGCCGACCTCGGCCAGGCGCGGGCGCAGCGCCACCAGGGCCACGAGGATTCCGATCACGATTCCGACTATCAACCAGAGCATGTGAGGACCGTCCTTTCCGCCTGCGCCGACCTTACGGGCCGGACAAAGAAGCATCGCAGGGGGGTCGGACGGCGCTAATCACCGGTTTCGGAGGCGACCCGGCGCGGCGCGTCGTGCGCCATGTGCGGCAGGCGCCGGTCGAGCCAGCCCGGCAGCCACCAGTTCCACTGGCCCAGCAGCCGCATGGTGGACGGCACCAGCACCAGCCGCGTGATGGTGGCGTCGACGGCGATCGCGACCGCCAGCCCCAGCCCGATCTCCTTGATCGCGGGCACCCCGGTCAACACGAAGCTCGCGAACACGATGGTCATGATCGCGGCGGCCGAGGTGATGGTACGGGCGCTCGACGCCAGCCCCTCGGCGACGGCCCGCGTGTTGTCGCCCGTGGCCTCGTAACGTTCGCGGATGCGCGACAGCAGGAACACCTCGTAGTCCATCGCCAGGCCGAAGGTGATGGCCAGGATCAGCGCCGGATTCAGCGTGTTGATGTGGCCCAGCGAGTGGTAGCCGGTCCAGTCGAACCAGCCCCACTGGAAGACGGCCACGATCACGCCGTAGGAGGCGCCGATCGAGAGCAGGTTCATGACCACCGCCTTCAGCGGCAGCAGCACGGATCGAAGCAGCATCAGCAGCACCAGGTAGGACAGCCCCAGCACCAGCGCCATCACCTTCCAGAGGTCGTCCCCGACCTCGGTGTTGAGGTCGTGGTTGAAGGCGGAGAGGCCGCTCACCAGCCCGCGGCCGCCCACCCAGGAGCGGACGCGGGGCACCAGCACGTCGACCGCCTGGCTCGACTCCGGGTCGACCCGCAGCAGCCCGACCACGATCCGGCTGGGCCCCGCCGGCTCCACCGTCGCGGCCTGGACGAGGGGATCGCGGGCCAGCCGGGCGCGCAGCTGCGCAGCCACCGCGGCCGGGCTGGAGCCGCCGGCGTCCTGGGGGCGCACCAGGATCGTGAGCGCGCCTTCGCGGCCCTGGCCGGGGCCGGTGATCTGCTTGGTCAGGATCGCGTTGCCCACTCTGACATCGGTGGACGGCGGCAGCTGCTCGAGCGACCGGTTGGCGGTCACCATCGAGAACGCGGGCAGCGACAGCACGATCAGCAGCGTGGCGGCGCCCAGGGCGGACAGCAGCGGACGGCGCATCACGCCGCGCGTCCAGCGCATCCAGAAGCCCTCGCGGCCGGGCCGCTCCTTGCGGCCTGGGATACGCAGCGCGTTGATGCGCGGGCCGAGCAGCATCAGCACCGCGGGCAGCAGCGTCATGGCCGCCAGCACGGCCACGGTCACCACCATGATCGCGGCCAGCGCCATCGACTGCACCGCTCGCACCGGCACGATCCAGATCGAGGCCAGCGAGACGATCACGGTCATGCCCGAGAAGGCCACGGCCGTGCCGGAGGTGGCCATCGCGGTCGCAACCGCCTGATCGGTGGGCGCGCCGGCCAGCAGCTCCTCGCGGAACCTGGCCAGGATGAACATCGAGTAGTCCACGGCGACGCCGATGCCGATCATGGTCACCATCGTGGTCGCGTAGACCGACACCTCGGTGTGCGACGCCACCAGGTAGACGAGGGCGAAGGTGATCAACACCGAGAGCGCCCCCAGCGCGGCCGGCACCAGCATCGCCACCACGGCGCCGAACAGCACCAGCAGCACGATCAGGATCACCGGCGAGGACAGCAGCTCGGCGCGCTGCAGGCCCTGCTCGGTGATGTCCTGGAAGGTGGCGTAGTTGGCGGAGGGGCCCAGCAGGAAGGTGCGCACAGGCGGGTCGGTGTTCTGCACCAGGGTCTTCAGGTCGCGGGAGATCGTGAGCGAGCGGTTCTGATCGACCGACGCGAAGCCGACGAACGAGACGGTGCTGCCGTCCGGCGAGTCCTGGGGCGCAGTCGTAAAGTGGATCTCGGGGTAGCGGGCGGCCACCTGCGCGCGCACCTGCGCGACGCGTGCCTGCGCGGCCGCTGCGGTGGGGGCGTCGACCAGGAACGAGAACGAGTAGGCGCCGCGGCCGGGCTGGTTGTTCAGGTAGTCGATCGCCTGCTGCGATTGCGAGCCGGGGACGTCGAAGCCGCCGGAGGAGAGCACGCCCTGGGCCTTGCCGGAGAACGGCAGTGCGGCCGCCAGCAGCACGATCCAGATCGCCACCACCCACCACGGGCGGCGCGTGCAGACCGCTGCGCTGCGCAGGATCAGGCGCTCCATCGGGTGGTCATGGTAGCCCGCACCTCGCCCGCGACCGGTCGGACTGGCCGCTCCGGCAGCGGTACTATGTCGGGGCCTCGCGGCGGGCGTAGCTCAATGGCAGAGCAAGAGCCTTCCAAGCTCAAGACGGGAGTTCGATTCTCCTCGCCCGCTTTCTTCTTCGTGGGTTACGGACGTGGTTCGGAACAATCCGATCCATGGGTGTGACCCACGTCGCTACGACAGGCCGGCTAGCGGAGTCGCTGTCAGGTGATGCGGAACTTCACCCAGGGCGACGTGTCGCCGAGGTGATCGTTGTGGGTGGCCATGGCGAAGTGGATACGCAGACTCTGTCCCCGCACGACGGATGAGCGGTAGATGATGTAGATGGTCTGCTTGCCGGTTGCGCGGAAGCTCCCGGTCGAGCGAAGCACGGTACTCCAGCCGCTCGCGGTGTGTCGCTGCAAGACGAGGCTGAACCTGCCGCCCGGATGAAGCGGCGAGGCCCAGACCAGGAAGTGCGGGCAACCCCTGCCAGCCGAGCCGCAACGGGTGGTGTAGTGGTAGAGGTGGTATCCCGAGCGGGTCGCGTAGGCGCCCTTCGCCTGGGCGTGCATGATCAGACGCACGTTCACGGTGACCTGCTTCGAAGTGGTCGCCTTGTGTGTGGCATCGCCGCTCCACTTGGCCAGGTAGGCCGTGTCCTTGGAGGGCTTCAGCGTCAGCGAGAACTTGCCGTTCGCGTCGACCGTCCCGGATCCAACCAGAACCGGTGCGCTGGTCGGTGGTGCCCGCCGGTAGATGGAGACGGTCTTGTTCGTGCTGGCCGTGGCCAGCGTCGCCGTCACCTTCACCGACTGGCCGAACGTGATCGGATGCCTCGACGCGGCGATGGTGAGCGATCCTTTCAGCTTGATGCCGGTACCGTTCAGGGCGATCTCGCGCCCTCCGGCGGCGGTGTTGTCGCTGAAGGTGAGAATGGCCGTGCCCTGCTCGATATCGGACGGGGCGAACGTGACGCTCGTGGAACACGAGGCGCCGGCGGCGACGGTCGCCCCCGAGCACGCGTCGCTACCAAGGCCGAAGTCCCCCGCATTGGTGCCGGTGATCGCGGCACTGCCGAGCGTCAACGACTGGGTGCCGGCGTTGCTGATCGTGACCGTCTGGGGAGCGCTCACGTCGCCGACAAGGACGCTCCCGAAGTGAAGCGCGGAGGGCGAGACCGAGGCTGCGGTGTAGCCGACGGTCGAGTTGAAGCGAAGCTCGCCAGACACCGGCGTTGGGGCCGCGTCGCAGTAGACCTGATAGCTGGCAGCGATGACCATCGGATCCGTCGCCAGCGACAGCTCGTGAATCGTCAGCGTGCCGTGGCTCTCGTTACAGCCGGCACCATCTCCGAATACGTCGAGGCCGGCGGCGGTATCGGTGTGCATGCGGCTGGTCTGATAGGTGGTGCCCACAACGAACTGCTCTCCCGTCGGCGGTGTCACCAGCGCGCAATAGAAGTGGTCACCGTTAACGCACTCCTGGAAACCATCGCCGTACTGGTTCGCCGTGAGGGTTTCGTTCTGAGGCGTGAATACATAGCTCTGACCGTCACCCACGTAGGAGCCCGGCTGCCCGTCGACGGTGAAGGCCGTGATGCTGGTCACGACACCGGCGGAGCTGGTCGACACCGCGACCGCCGCACAGCACACGACCAGCGCGAGCAGCGACGTACGCGCCGTGCGCTGAAGGAACCGTGATCGTCGCCATCGGGGCACTGATGCACCTCCCCAAGCGGGAGCGTTCGTGGATCGACCGGAATGCGAGTGTCGCATCGAGTCCAGCCGCAGTCAAGCATTGGCTGGCTCTTTCAGCCCGAAACGTGGTGCGACGGCGGCCCGGCCGCTATCCGCTCCTCCACCTCGCGCATCCGCCCGGCCGAGTCATGCGGCATCTCCCAGCGCGTCTCCATCCACCAGGTCGCGCCCGCATCCCGCCACGGCCGGACGATCGCCGCCGCGCTCTCGGCGTCGCCGGCCGGCGTCTCGCCCTCCGAAAGCACGTCGAACGGCTCCGTCACCCCGCGCTGTGCCAGCCACTCGCGCAGCTCGCGCATCGCCTGCGGGCTACCCTCTCCCGAGTACTGGGGGATGATGCCGTCGCAGCGCAGCACCCGCCGCATCGATCGTGGCCGCGGCCACACCCCGACCACCCAGATCGGGATCCGCTCCTGTACCGGCCGCCCCACGCGGTTCAGGTCGTCCCGGTCGCAGGAGTACGCGTAGTGCGTCCCTCTGAAATGCTGGCGCCCGGCCCACAGGCCACGGATCAGATCGATGCCCTCGTCCATCATGTCCGCCCGTTCGCGCAGGCCGACCTGCTCCCCCGTGTCGGGCAGGTCGGTGGCGACCGCGCCCAGGCCGACCGCAAGCACCGCGCGTCCCTGCGAAAGCTGGTCGAGCGTCACCACCTGGCTTGCGACCTTCCATGGCCGACGCCACGGCAACGGTGTCAGCATCGTCCCCAGCCGCACTCGCTCGGTGCGCGCCGCGATCGCCGCGAGCAGCGTCCAGGCATCGACGCCGTAGGCGGCCTCCCACACAAACACCCCGTCCCAGCCGGCCCGCTCAGCCGCCTCCGCCTGCGCGAGCTGCTGCGCCGCGGTCCCGCCCGGAAGGATCACTCCGTACCTCATGCCCGTCACGCTACCGCACGACGCCGGGTCCACCCAGTTCCTTTCGTCCAGGGGGTTCCCCAGAGCCCCAGGTGCACTGATACTTATGACAGAGGAATGGCTGTACCGCCTTGGGGGGCGTCAGTTGCAGAGCGTCGTTCGACCTGTCCAGAAGTTCGGGCCGGTGAGCCGGGGGATCTCCGTGATCGCGCTGGCCGTCGCCGTGACGGCGGTCGTCGTGATCGCGCGCGATACCCGCTCCAGCCACACCCAGCAGCCCAGCACCGTGGCCGCGGCCCCGCCGCGGCCGTTCCGGCTGGTCGCAGGTAGGAGCATCCCGGCGCCCGGCGCCGCGGCCATCATCAAGCACGGCCACACGCTGCTGGTCGCGAGCTTCGCCAATTCGGGCGGGTCGATCCGCCTTGCCGAGCACAACGCCACCCTGCGGCCGGCGAAGCACAGCCTCCTCCACGCCGTCATCCACGCGCCTGTCGGCCCGACCATCACGCTGGCGACCCGCGGCTCGTCCTACTACATCCGCTCCGGCACCCGCACCTGGAAGCTGACGGGCCACCGCGTCCAGCCCGTCGCCGCAACGAAGCTGCGCCCGGCCGTCGCCAGGCAGCTCGCGGGAACGCCCGGCGTCGGCGGTGTCTGGCTCGCGGCGCACCAGCAGCTGTTCTCCGTCTCGCCCGCGGGCCACCGCCATCTCGTCTCGGTCGGGCCCAGCCGGCTGTCGAGCGACGGGCTCGCACCCGTGAACAGCGCGCCCATCGTTGCCGCCGGCTCGGTCTGGGTCACCCAGTCCGCGACCTCGCCCGGCGGAGCGGGCCTCGGCTACCTGCAGCGCGTCAATCCCACCGGCGGCGCAGACGGCAACCCGATCGCACTCGGTCACGGCATCCCGGTGCTGGCACTGGCCGCGGGCGGTCGCATCTGGGTGGTCACAAACACCGAGCGCCGGCACAGCCGGATCTGGCAGATCGACCCCTCCACCGGTCGCGCCCTGGGCAGCACGTCGCTGCCGCCGAACTTCCTGCCCATGGTCGGCCACGGCACCAACACCACGCTGTGGCTGGCAAGCAACGGCCCCCGCGACGGCAGGTTGATCCGCTTTGCGATGAGGTGACGGCCGGGCGGTGTTGACCGGGGTTGGAACCGCACGCATAGTTCGGTGGTGCTGCCAGTCCCAGCTCACGGGCGGCAGCCGGCTCCGATGCGCAGATCACACCGAATCCGAGGATTGCCACGGCGATTACCGCTGGTGCTGGCGATGTGCGCGGCATCGATCTGGCTGGTGCCGGCCGCCCAGGCGCAGGTCGTGCTGACGAACGTCTCGGCGCAGGTGGGCGCGCCGGCCAATTCCCAGAGCTACAGCGTCGCCCCCGCCGACTGGAACGGCGACGGCGTGAACGACCACGTGCTGTTCGTCCAGCACTCGGGAGGGCCCGCGCTGCTGTTCCAGATCAACGCGAACGGCACCTTCACGCTGGTGCAGTCGCTCGACAGGCGGGTCGTGAACAAGCGCGGCGTCACCACCACGCAAGAGGTCGATCGTCACACCTGCCGCTGGGCCGACTTCAACCACGACGGCCTCCTGGACGCCTACTGCTCGCTGGGCGCATCGAACAGCGGCCCGGCCAAGTCGAATGAGCTGTGGCTGGGCACGCCCGGCGGCACGCTGGCTCTCGCCCCGGCGATCACGAGCCCCGGAAGCGGCAGCATCCCCGACTATGCGATGGGCGCGGGCGACCCATGGGGCCGCGGCCGCGGCGTCGCTGTCGCCGACTACAACCACGACGGCTGGCCGGACCTGTTTCTGACGGCCGACCATCCCCGCTCCGACGGCCTGCCCACCCCCGACCGCCTGTTCCTGAACCTGGGCGACGACGCCAAGGGGCAGTGGTTGGGATTCGCCGACGCGCCGTCCTGGGGCGTCGACGTGGAGGAAGGCTCCCGCGGCTGTGACTTCTCGACCGACCTCAACAACGACGGCCGGCCCGACCTCGTCTTCTGCGGGAACAAGACGCTCACGTTCTACCAGAACACGGGCTCCGGCTTCACGAACGTGACGTCGACCCTGCTCGGCACGAAGATGTTCGTCGCCGACGCGAAGATCGCGACGGTCAACGGCCAGCAGGCGCTGGTCTATGTCCGCCTCGGCTCCTGGGGGATCCGCTACCGCAAGCCCGACGGCAGCTTCCAGCGACCCGGGATCAGCTACCCGCTCACCGCCGGGCGAGCCGTCGAGGTCGTGCCGAGCGGCATCTACGTGCTGCAGGGAAACGGCGTGCCGGGCTGCCGCGACGCGAAGCCGACGGCGCCCAAGTACTGCCCGACCAACTACCCCGACTACTTCTACCCGACCACCGGCACCGGGCTCGGCTCGCCGGTGACGATCAACGCACCGGGCCACGGCGACGATGTCGTCGCGCTCAGTCCCACACGCCTGTGGGTGACCAACGGCGCCGACCTCGACCGCGGCCCGACCCAGATCCTGGACATCGCGCCCTAGAGTTCGATGGCTAGGCGGTTCGCGTCGGCCCCCGCTCCAGCTCGTAGATGATGATGATCGAGAGCGCGAAGATGCAGATCGACCAGAACGGGTAGGCGGGGATCGACAGCAGCGCGGCGATCGACGTGAACGCCGCCGCGAAGATCCCGAACCAGCGCCCGAACTCGCCGCCGCCGAACAGCGACCCGGCCGCGACCAGCTCGAGGGCGCCGAGGATCACCGCGATCCAGCCCCAGGTGCGAAGGCTGCCGGCGACGTAGTGCGCATGCTGGGTGAAGAAGTGCGAGTTACCGATCGCTGAAATCCCCCAGATCACGTCCAGGGTGCCGGAGATCGCCAGCAGGATCGCCGCGAACGTCCACCAGCCGCTCAGTTTCATCTCCCTCGAACTCATCCAACGTCCTTTCGTGGTGTGGGCCGAGAGCGTGTCTCACCGGCCGCTGGGGCCGGCGAGACACGCCAATAACAGCTAGCGTCGCCGCGCAACGCGGCGTGATGTCCGTCGCGCGACTCGTCGCGAACCCATCATCGTGTGCCTCCTGTCGTCGCCTTGGCGCCCGTCTCCAACCCGTGGAGGTGCTCCGCCTCATCGGCGGTGACGAGGCCGATCTCGACCAGGTCGAGCGGGCTGATGAAGCCGTCGCTGACCCGGAACCCACCGGCGCGGGCGATCGCGTCGCGAAGCGGCACCGCCCAGTGGTGCTCGAGCAGGAGCAGCGCCGCGGCAGAGTCGTTCGGGATGTCCTCGAGCACATCCCATGCCTGCTCGTCGGAGAACACCTGAACGCCCTCCTCCGCGGCCTGCTCTGCGCCGACCTCGGCCCCGATCTCCATGCCCTCTTCGCCGTCGATGCCGAGGCCGATCAGCGCGGCCACCTTGCTGCCGAGCTCGATCGCCTCGTCCTTGCTGAGATTGCTGAGGTGCATCACCTCGATCTCACCGTCCGCGTCCTTCCACACCGCCAGCGAGTCGATCACACGAACGGCGTCCGACTCCCGGAGCCGCTCCAGCTCCTCCAGGATCTCGCCGCGGAAGTCCGGCTCGGTGAAGCCCAATACCAACAGCTGCACTGGTCCTATTGCCATCTGTCACCCCATCCTGTCGTTTCCAACGTCCCCTTGAAGGATCGCGAGCCTGCGGCCAGGGGCCGTCATCCGAACGGGGTGAGGTCGGGCGCCGGCCGTGGGCACCGCAGCCGGTCTTACGTCGGCGACAGCTCGATCTGGGCCGGCAGCTCGCTCGGATCGGGCGGCGGGCGCAGCTCCTCGCCGACCCGGGTGTCCAGGTAGACGTACATGGTGGTGAGCGCGATGAACGGCATCGTCAGCATGTAGACGACGCCGGCGATCAGGTTCAGCAGCCCCAGCGGCATGTCGGTCAGCACGATCAGCGCCGTCCCGATCAGCGGGCCGAGCGCCAGCGTGATGCCGGCGCTGACGATCGTCAGCGACCCCACCTTCAGCCAGTCCCCGCGCACCAGCCGGCTGCTGCGCCGGATCGCCGCCAGCGGGCCGAGACCCTCGAGCACGACCACCGGCACCACCAGCGCCCAGCGCACCGCCAGCCAGATTGCGAGCGGGATCAGGAACAGGAACGGGATCATCACCGAGACGACCACGACGGCGATCACGATCGCACCCAGCACCGGCCACAGCCGCCGCAGCGCCATCCGGTAGGCGCGGATCGGGCGCACGTCACGGCCCTCGTCGAGCTCGATCATGGCCAGCGCCGTCGCCGCCTGCATGACTCCCAGCCCCAGCAGCGTCAGCGCCGTCCCGATCGCCACCACCACCAGCACGAAGGCGCCGGCCGCCTCGCCGTCGACCTCGATGCCAAACAGTCGGGATGCGTGCAGCACGATCGCCTGCAGGATCGTGATCACCACCGAGACGGGCAGGAT
The DNA here is from genome assembly GCA_963797565.1 of uncultured Actinomycetes bacterium. Lineage (GTDB taxonomy): Bacteria > Actinomycetota > Thermoleophilia > Gaiellales > JAICJC01 > JAICYJ01. The sequence goes on from CAWCPM010000011.1 coordinate 12,417, forward strand.
CAGCACCCCGATCCCGATGAACAGACGCAGCCGGGAGGCGTACATGCGGGCCGCGGCCGAGAGAATCTGTCCCCATGCTCGCCGGTGCGCCAGCCGTAACGGCGCCGTCGGGCGCCAGGTGGCCCGCCTGAGGCCGTACGCGACAAGCGCCAGCGCGGCCAGCACGCCCGCGATGGTCGGCCATGGGTCGCTGACCGCCCGCCCCAGCAGCCGCGAGCCCCCGGCCATTGTGGCGCAGAAGAAGTCGGTGGTGCGCGTCCCCGCCGCCCCGCCGACAGGCACGGCGTAGGCGCGGTCGCGCCAGCTCTGTGACCAGCGGATCGGCTCCGTCCACTGCTCCTTCAGGTTGGGACCGGTGGGCCCGTTGAAGAAGGCCGGCTGCTGCTCGCCCCAACGACCCTCAAAGCCGATCCAGGGAAACCCTGCGAGCGCCTGCGAGGGGTCGCTCGGGATCGTCTGCACCGCCGGGTGCGTGACCAGACCGGCGTTTCGGGTGTCGTCGCAGCCCACACCCTGCGATCCGGACGCCCCCAGGTACAGGGCCTCGCCGTAGAAGTTCGCGTGCGATCCGTCGGCCGGGTACACCACCGGATGCGTCCCGCCCACCAGCTGCAGCTTGGGGTCATCCCAGGCCGACCGCTCCGCTCCCTCGTGCTGGCTGTAGCCGACCTCGGCCGGCGTCTCGTGCAGCGCCTGCGCGGCGTCGGAGGCGTGGAAGTTGAGCTGGATCATCTCCCAGTCGCCCTCGTGCAGGTTGTTCCAGTCGTTGAAGACGTAGAACATCCAGTACTGGAGCGCCAGCTGTCCCGGGTAGCCGGGGTCGGTGGAGACGTGCGCGTAGACGGTCGGCGGGTGGCCCTGGGTGAGGCGCCGTGACCAGTCCAGGTAGGTGCACCCGGGGTCGAGCGCATTCCCCGGGAAGTCCAGGTGGTAGTCGTACAACCCGCCGGCCAGGTCGTCGGCGCTGGGCGCGACCTTGACCAGGTCATTCGGGCCCCACGGCCCGCGCAGCGCGACGGTCGGCTCGTTGAACAGCAGGTTGACATCGATCGGCACGTAGGGATCGCCCGGACCGCAGGTCTCCGGCTGGTTGACCAGCCGCACGACCGGCGCGAACCGGGCCGCCAGCGCCGCCTCATCGGTCGAGGCAGCAGCCGCCGTGGAGGCGGACGCGAACGGCAGGACGATCAGGGCAGCCAGCGCCGCCCGGCGGATCCATTGCGTCACGGGGCGATTGTCCCACGGCGCCCGGACCCCGCGGCCGGCCCGTGGTGGCGCTCAGCCGCCGCCGTACGTGATGATCAGGTCGGACGAGAGCCCGATCAGATACCCGATCACGAGCGCCGCCAGGATCAGATCGGTCGACAGCCTGCGCTGCGCGGTCGTCCACAGCTGGCCGACGACGTACAGGATGGCGCCTGCGGCCAGCGTGTAGAAGCAGATCTCGAGGGCGGGCGACGACACCTGGTAGCCGACCAGCGTGCCCACGAACGTGGGGCCGCCGCCGATCAGGCCGGCCAGGCCGATCCACTTCCAGCTGGGGATGATGCCGTTCAGCGGGCCGACGATGCCGAACCCCTCGGTGGCGTTGTGGATGGCGAAGCCAACGATCAGCGTGGTCGCCAGCCCGATCTCACCGGCACGCGCGGAGACACCGATCGCAAGGCCCTCCGAGAAGTTGTGCAGGCCGATCGCGCCGGCGATCAGCATGCCCATCGTCAGCGAAGCGCGGCGCGCATCGGCCGCCAGATCCGCAGTCCTGGGAACCCCACCGCCTATCACAGCGGCCTCGGCGCTGCCGCCCGCCATCGGCGGGCGCGGGCGGAGACGCATCACTGTCCGCTCCAGCCAGGCCAGCCCGAAGGCACCCACGGCGAAGCCGACAGCGGCCATCAGGAACTGCGCCACGAAGGTGTTCCAGCCGTCGCCGGCCTTGGCCTGTGCGAGGCTGCCCTCGAGGATGTCGTGGGAGGCGGTGAGCACGTCCCAGAAGATGAACAGGAGGATGCCCGCAGCCAGCATCGAGAGGATGCCACGGGTACGAACGGAAAGCCCGCGCACGCGGCCCAGCGGCAAGCCCAGGTAGATCGTGAAGCCGGCGATCGCTCCCAGGATCGCCACGTGCGTCGAGCTCATCCGTACCTCTCTGTCATCTCGTCTTAGGGTGACCTAAGGGTTAGGCGGACCAAAGATAGCACGACCGAAGCGCCGGTGGTGCGACAGCTCACGCGGTGGTAAGGAAGATGACCGTCAGGCGGCGTCGCGCCACATGGTCGTGATCCGGTGGCCGTTGGCCAGCGTCACCTGTTCGACCGGGCGATAGCCGTGGCGCATGTAGCGGGCGTCGTTCGCGGGGTTGGTCGACTCCAGATAGGTCGGCATGCCCTCCGCGTCGATCACCGCGAGCGTGTCGGCGAGCAGGCCCATGCCGATGCCGCCGCCGCGGTGATCACGGTGCGTGCCGAGCAGGCTCAGGTAGAAGTGCGGCGGATCGTGCGGGTGCACCGCCTCCAGCCGCGTGAAGATGTCCATCACCACCGCGGTCTGCTCCGCGCCCAGCATCCGCTCGGTGAGCGCCTCCATCTCGCGCTCCTGGCCGGGCGTCATCTCCGGCTCCCCGGGCGGGATCCAGACCGCAGCCGCCTCGCACCCGGGCGTTACCAGCGTCCAGGGGAACCGCATGGCCGCGCGCAGCCCCTGCTCCCAGAAGGCGGACGAGTCCTGCTCACGCCGGACATCATCCGGGAACGAGTACGGCCCCCAGACCGGATCGGCGATGAACGCGGACGTCATCACGTCGGTCAGCGCGGGCAGATCATCCAGCGTCGCTGTGCGGTATCCCAGCCCCATCCCGCACATGTTTACAGAGTTCTGACTTAATCGCGGTCGCCTGTCAGCCGATGAATAGGGTGATGAAGCTACGGGCACTCACTTCGTCGCTGCTGCTGGCCGTCGTACTCGCGCTGACGGTGGCCGCGCCTGCCTCAGCCACCACGCTTTCCAACTCGACCTATCGCTGGCGGCTGTTCCTGGAGATCAACCAGGTGCGCCGGGACCACGGCCTGCGTGCGCTGCACATCGCGTCCGGCCTGCGCGCCGCCGCCCAGAACCACTCCAACGACATGGTCAACCGCGACTACTTCTCGCACACCAGCCCCACCGGCTCGACGCTCTACCGCCGCGTCGTCAACTCGGGCTTCACGACCTACGGATCGTGGGCTGCGGGCGAGAACCTGGCGTGGGGCACCGGCACGATCGGCTCGCCCCGTAGCACCGTCAGGATGTGGCTGGCGAGCCCCGAGCACCGCGCCAACCTGCTCTCCCCCAACTGGGGATGGGTCGGCGTCGGCCGCCGCAGCGGCCGCTTCCTGGGCCACGGCGGTGCCGTGGTCTGGACGGTCGACTTCGGGCATCGCTGAGCCGCTGCCCGGCCGCAGCGGCTGCATCATCTAGGATCAGCCGGTGACTCCGACCCGCCTCGTGCTCGCGTCGCCGCGCGGCTACTGCGCAGGCGTCGACCGCGCCGTCGACACGGTGGAGCGCGCGCTCGACCACTTCGGCGCTCCCGTCTACGTGCGCAAGGAGATCGTGCACAACTGGCACGTCGTCCAGGAGCTGGCCGACCGCGGTGCGGTGTTCGTCGACTCCGAGCTGGATGTGCCGGTGGGTGCGGTGGTGGTGCTGTCGGCCCACGGCGTCGCGCCGGATGTGTACGAGAACAGCCGCAGCCGCGGGCTGCAGGTGCTGGACGCCACCTGCCCGCTGGTGACCAAGGTGCACGTCGAGGCCAAGCGATTCGCGGCCGACGGCTACACGATCGTGCTGATCGGCCACGAGGGCCACGAAGAGGTGGTCGGCACGATGGGAGAGGCACCCGATGCGATCCGCCTGATCGGGACGGTCGAGGAGATCGCGGAGCTGGACATCCCCGACCCGGAGCGGGTCGCGTTCATCACGCAGACGACGCTCTCGGTGGACGAGACGGTCGAGATCATCGCGGCGCTGCGCGAGCGCTTTCCGGCCATCGTCGGGCCCAAGAAGGACGACATCTGCTACGCCACCCAGAACCGCCAGAACGCGGTCAAGGAGCTGGCCGCGGAGGTCGACCTGGTGCTGGTGATCGGCTCGCGCAACTCGTCGAACTCGAACCGGCTGGTGGATGTCACCCGCGAGATGGGCGTGGCGGCGCAACTGATCGAGGACGAGTCCTCCATCGAGCCGGCATGGCTGGAGGGCGTCGACACGGTTGGTATAACGTCCGGCGCCTCGGCTCCTGAGTCGCTGGTCGAGCGCGTGGTCGACTACTTCCGCGAGCGCGGAGCCACGCAGGTGGAATCACACGAGCTGGTCAACGAGAACGTGCACTTCTCGCTGCCGCTCGAGCTGCGCCGCGCCGTCGGCTGACGGACCGCCGGCGAGATCGCTCAGTCCAACTCCGCCAGCAGCTTTGCCTCGCGCTCGCGCGACATGCGGAAGCCGGCCCGTCCCGGCGCGTCGCGGTTGGCACGGTGCCAGGCGAGCGTGTCGGCGATCGTCTCGTCGATGGGACGGAACGTGAGACCGGCCGCCATCGCCGGCCCTGGGTCGACACAGTCCATCCACTCCATCTCTGGATCGCCGCCCAGCCACAGCGGCAGGTCGCTCCAGGGCTCGACCTCACGGTCGAGCAACGCCTGGTTGTCGGCCCAGACGATGTCGGCACCGGCCCCGGAGACCGCGTTGCAGCGTTCGAGCAGGGCGCCGATCGTGAGCGGCTCGCGCCGGGCCGACCGCGTTGAAGCGCCCGTGAGCGCCGCGCTCGGCCATCGCCACCATCCAGCCGGCCAGGTCGCGCACGTCGATCACCTGCGTGCGCGCGCCCGGATCGCCCGGCGCCAGCACCGTGCCGCCCTCCGCGATGCGCGCCGGCCAGTAGGTGAAGCGGTCGGTGGGATCATCGGGCCCCACGATCAGGCCTGGCCGCACGACGAGCGTGCGGTCGCCGAACTCGTGCTCGGCAGCCTGCTCGCAGAGCGCCTTCAGCGGCCCGTAGCTGGTCTCGGTGATCTCCTCGATCGCCGCGTCATCGATGGTGCCGACCGGCCCGTCGACCTCGCTGCCGGCGCCGCCGTTCTGGTCGTACACGGAGACGCTGGAGACGAACGTGTAGTGGCCGCACGAGGGCGCGAGCAGCCGCGCCGAGTCGGCGACCAGACGCGGGTAGTAGCCGCTGGTGTCGATCACGGCATCGAACTCGCGCCCCGCCAGGGGCGCCAGCCCGCCGTCACGGTCGCCGTGCAGGTGCTCAGCATCGGGGAACAGCCCGGCGTTGGTCTGGCCGCGGGTGAACAGCGTCAGCTCGTGGCCGCGCTCGAGCGCCTGCTCGGAAACATGGCGGCCCAGGAACACCGTGCCGCCCAGGATCAGCAGCCGCATCAGGCGCGTTCCACCGCGAGGCTCTCGCCGACCTGACGCTCCACCGTCAGCGTCTCGGCCGCGATCCAGTCGCCGTGCACGTCCCAGACGGCGCCCGCCGGGTGCGTCAGACGGATCCGGTCGACCACCTCGAGCCCCGCCTCCTGCCGCATCATGTTGATGGCGCGGATCAGGTCGCGGGCCTCGCCCTCCAGCTCCAGCTCCGGGGTGATCTCCGTGTCGAGGGCGACCGCAAAGCCGTCGCCGTCCTGCACCGCGAAGCCGTCGCGGGCGCGCGTTCGCAGCTCGAACTCGCCCGGCTCCAGGCGCCACTCCCCCACCTCGACGTGTCCGTCCGTGAGGCTGAAGTCACCCTCGCGCAGGAGGCCGCGGATCATGCCCAGGTCGCGCCCGTAGCGCGGCCCCAGCACCTTCAGCAGCGGCATCACCTCGACCTCTGCGAACTCCTCCGCCGAGGTGGCCAGGCGCACCGCCTTCACTCCCAGCTCGCCGGCGATCAGATCGACGTGGCGCCCGACGTGGTCGCGCCGGGTGGCGTCGTCGGTGGCGACGATCACCTCGGCAAGCGGCTGGCGCAGCTTCACACCGGCGTCGTTGCGAGCCTGATGCCCGAGCCGCACCACCGCGCGCACGCTCGCCATCGCGGCCATCAGCGCGTCGTCGGCCAGGGCCGGGTTGACCTCGGGGTACGAGGAGAGGTGCACGCTCTCGGGCGCCTCGGCGCAGGCTCCGCGCACGAGGTTCTGCCACAGATCGTCGGCCAGGAACGGCATCACCGGCGCCACGCAGCGCAGCAACTGCACGAGGACGTACCAGAGCGTCTCGTACGCGGCTCGCTTGTCGTCCGCATCGCCCGACTTCCAGAACCGCTGCCGCGAGGCGCGCACGTACCAGTTGGAGAGGTCCTCAACGAACGCCTCCACGGCGCGCACCAGCCGCGGCGAGTCGTAGCTGTCAAGCGCCGCCCGGCACTCGCCCACCAGCGACTGGGTGAGCGCCCGCATCCAGCGGTCGAGCGGGCTGGCAATCGCAGGGTCGGGGCCGGTGGCCAGCATCTCGTAGCGTGGCTCGAAGCCGTCCAGGTTCGCGTACATGACGAAGAAGTTGCACGTGTTCCAGAGCGTCAGCAGGTTGCGCTTGACCTCGTTGGCGGGGCCGTAGCCGAAGCTCAGGTTCTGCGACGGCGTCTGGGCGGCGAACATCCAGCGCATCACGTCGGCGCCCATCTTCTCGACGGCGTCGTCGAACCAGATCGCGTTGCCCCACGACTTGTGCATGGGCCGGCCGGTCTCGTCGTTCACCTTCTCGTAGCAGAGCACCCGGCGGTAGGGCGACTTGCCCACCAGCACCACGCTCATGAACAGCATCGAGTAGAACCAGAGCCGGATCTGCTCGCGCATCTCCGACACCCAGTCAGCGGGGAACCAGACCTCCCAGTCGGCGTGCGAGCCGAGGTCGGCGATGGTGACGCCCTCGGCCGATCCGGTCGCGTAGCCGCGCTCGACGAACTCGGGGTTGTGCCAGCCGAGCGTCGAGAAGGGCACGATGCCGGCGTCGAGCCAGCAGTCACCGACGTCGAACAGGCGCTCGGCCGGCTTGCCGCACTCGCAGTCGATGCGCACGTCGTCGATCCAGGGCCGGTGCAGCTCCTCGAGGCCGTCCAGCCCGCTGGTGGCCCGCTCGCGCAGCTCCTCCTGGGAGCTGATCACGGTCATGTGGCCGTCCTCGCAGAAGTAGAAGGGCAGCGGCAGGCCCCAGTAGCGCTTGCGGCTGATGCACCAGTCGCCCATGTTGCGCAGCCAGTCCTCCATCCGCTTGCCGTACTGCGGCGGCGTCCACTCGACGCCGCGGGCGGCCTCGATCATCGGCTCGCGCACCTCGTCGCAGCGGATGAACCACTCGTCCACCAGCCGGTAGATCAGCTCGGTGCCGCAGCGCCAGCAGACGGGGTAGCGGTGGGTGATCTCCCCCGCCTCGACCATTCGCCCACGCTGCCCGAGGTCCTCGATGATCTGCTGCGCCGCGTCGCCGGTGTGGCGGCCGTGCAGCCAGCCGAAGCCCTCGTAGAAGGCGCCCGACTCGTCCACCGGCACGATCGTGGCCAGGCCCTCGCGCACGCCCAGCTCGAAGTCCTCGGAGCCGCAACCCGGCGCGATGTGGACGATGCCCGTGCCCTCGTCCATCGAGACCTCGTCCCAGCCGACAACGCGGTGCTCGACCCCGTCCTGGGCGGCCAGCTCGTCGAACGGCCCCTCGTACCTCAGCCCGACCAGCTCCGAACCCTTGACGGTGCCGACCTGGCGGCCGTGCAGCGGCACGTGCTCGAGGCGGCTCTGGGCCACGTAGGCGATGCCCGACCCGGTCTCGATGCGGGCATAGTCGGCATCGGGCTGGACCGCGGCCGCGACGTTGGCCGGCAGCGTCCAGGGGGTGGTCGTCCACACCACCAGGAACTCGCCGTCGCGGCCGGCCAGCGGCAGACGGACGTGGAGCGAGGGGTGACCGATCTCGCGGTAGGAGTCGATCAGCTCGTGCTGGGAGAGCGAGGTGCCGCAGCGCGGGCACCACGGCATCGAGCGATGGCCCTTGTACAGCCAGCCGCGATCGTGGCACTCCTTGAGGAAGCCCCAGATGTAGCTGATGTTCGTGTCGGACATCGTGAAGTAGCTGCGGTCCCAGTCCATCCACTGGCCCAGCCGGGCCGACTGCTGCGACTGGACGCCCGCGTACTTGGCCACGCGGTCGCGGCAGGCGCGCGCGAAGCGGTCAAGCCCGTACTCCTCGATCTCGGGCTTGGAGTTCAGCCCCAGCGCCTTCTCGACCTCGACCTCGACCCACAGCCCCTGGCAGTCAAAGCCGTTCTGGTAGCGCTGATCGCAGCCCAGCATGGCGTGGTAGCGCTGCCAGACGTCCTTCAGCGTGCGGCCCCAGGCATGGTGGACGCCCATCGGGTTGTTGGCCGTGATCGGGCCGTCGAAGAACGAGTAGGTGGGGCCGCCGCGGTTCTGGTCGCGGAGCTGCTGGAAGGTGCCCTCGCGCTGCCAGCGATCGAGGGCAGCATGCTCGAGCTCGATGTGATCGGGCTGCTTGGGGACGGGCGCGAAGCGCTGCATCCGGCGGATTCTACGCGCCGGCCGGGCGGGCACGACCGGACATCCCGCGGTGCGGGTGCCGGGCGGCGACAGGTGTTATGGAGCGATCACCTAGTCGTGGTAGTGCCGCTGGCAGTAATCGTCGAAGGCGGCGTACTTGGCGAGGTAGCTGCCGAGCTCGGAGAACCCGAACTCGAACCACTCCGAGAGCCACCGCTCGTCGATCTCAACCTGCTTTTCCTGCAGCTCGTCCATGGTCGTCTCCTCCGGAGGGGGTCACTCCGGACGACTCGCGCTTCACCTCGGTCTGGGTCTTGACGGCCGAGGCCTGTTGGCCTTGTAATCGGCCGGAACCGCGTCGACCTTTACGACTTCCGAACAATTGTTGCAAGCGCCTCGCGGCAGCACGCGAAGGCAAGCCGCGCCGGGTCGATCTCGTTTGGCGGCTGCCAGCCGATCTCGCTCACGTCGTCGGCGGCCCGCTGATCGCCGCCGGCCACGGATGCCTCGTAGAACAGGTTGAGCGTGGAAGGCGCGTCCTCGCCGTAGCGGTCGGGAAACACGCCCACCAGCGCGCCAACGGTCACCTCCAGGCCGGTCTCCTCGAGCAGCTCCCTGCGCACCGCGTGCTGGGGCGTCTCGAGCGGCTCGACGAAGCCGCCCGGCAGGTCCCACCAGCCGGCGAACGGCTCGCGGGCGCGGCGTGTCAACAGCAGCAGGCCGTCGCGCATGACCAGCGCGCTTGCCGTCGGCGCGGGGTTGTCATAGATGACAAGGCCGCAGGCCGGGCAGTGCAGCACATCGGTTCCGTCGTGCCGCCAGGGGCCGGTCTCGAGCGCCGCGGCGCATCGCGGGCAGTGCCGCCACTCCGCAAACCGGGTCACGTCGCCAGCACCTGCGCGGTCAGATCCGCCCAGCGCCCGGGCCGCATCATCCAGCCCGAGTACGTGGAGCGGTTGGCGAGACACACCAGCCCACGGGCCGCCGCAGGGTCGGCCCACATCAGCGTGCCCGACGCGCCGAAGTGCGAGAGCGTGGCGGGTGACACCGCATCGCCACACCAGTGGGGATCGCCCGAGCCGCGGACGTTGAGGCCGAGCCCCCAGTCAGGGCAGTGCATCTTCGGGTACGAGTCGAGGCCGCCCTCGAGCCCGGGCCACTGGATCGACGCCAGATCGCGCCCGCTCTCGGCCGAGAGCAGCGGCGCGCCGCCGGCCAGCAGCAGCTGCACCACCCGAGCGTAGGCTTCGGCCGTCGCGAAGCAGCCTCCGGCGGCGGATCCGCGGCGCCGCCACTCCGGGCCGTTGAACAGCTGCACGCCGGGGGCCACCAGGCCCGGCTCCAGCACCTCGAGCGCGCGACCGTACTCGTCGTCGGGCAGCGGCAGGAACGCATCCATGTCCAGCGGCCGCAGCACCGCCTCGGTCACGTAGCGGCGGTAGTCGATGCCCGACGCCGCCTCGATCAGGGCGGCGAGCACGTGGTAGCCCTCGTTCGAGTAGGCACGGCGGGTGGCCGGCGGCCGCACCGGCTGCACCTCCAGCGGCGGCACTCCCTTGGCGGTCTCGGGCAGGCCGGAGGCGTGCGCGAGCAGATGGCGGGCGGTGATGTTCGCGCGCGCATCGTCGCGGTATTCGGGCAGATGGTCGCCCACGGGAGCGTCCAGCTCGATCGCGCCCTCCTCGGCCGCGACCAGCGCCGCGATGGCAACGATGGGCTTGGTCAGCGACGCCAGGGCGAACAGGGAGTCCGCTTTGGCGGTGCCCGCGAAGTGCAACTCCGCCACGCCGGAGCGTCCGACGACGGCCACCGCGACCCCCGGCACGTCACCCTCAGCGACCCAGTTGTTGACAGCGTCCCACGCCACCGGGTCATGTTAGAGGTATCGTTTTTCCTTACATGGCACGAGTTGAGACCCGCAGCAAGCCGATCGAGGCCGAGGAGAACACCGGCGAGGAGCATCTCGACGACTGGTTTGCACGGCGGCTGCAGTCGCAGGGGATCCCCTCGCGGCTGGGCGCCCCGTCCACCGCGCGGATCCTGGCGGTGGTGGGACTGGCGTTCGCTGTGCTGGCGTTTCTGTGGGCGCTCTCGAGCGTCGGTCCCAGCCCCACCACCACGCCCGCCACAACTTCATCGGTCACGACACCGCCCACTACCAACACCAACGGCGGCGGCGGCGGCGGAGGCGGCGGCAACGCCAAGCACAACACGGTGGCGTGGAACACGGTCACCGTCGACGTGCTGAACGGGTTCGGCGGAAGCGGCGCGGCCGCCTCGAACGCGGCCGTTCTGCGCGCGGCCGGATGGACGGTTGGCACCACCGGCAACGCCAGCGGCATCACGAAGACCGAGGTCGTGTACCTGCCCGGCCACGAGTCCCAGGCGAAGGCCGTATCCAAGAAGCTGGGCCTGGGCCAGCCGGTGCCGATCGCACAGGCCACCGGAGTCCCGACCGATGCCACGACAGGGGTCGCGGTCGTGCTCGGCGCCGATCAGCTGACCAACACGACCGTCCACTAGCCTGCAGCAGATCAGCTCGCGCGGAGCGCGTCCCACGTGCGCTCGACATGCTCCCAGCGGCTGGCGGCGTTTCCGATGGCGATGCGAATCGCGAACCTGCCGTTGACCTTGGTGTGAGACACCAACGCGGTTCCGCTGTGGTTGATGCGATCGACGAGGGCGGCGTTCTGGCGCTCGAGCTCCTGCTCGTCGTCGACGCCATCGGGGTGTGACCGGAAGCAGACCGTCGAGAGCGGCACCGGCGCCATCAGCTCCCAGCCCGGCTCGGCGGCAACCGCCTCCGCGAGGCGCTGGGCCAGCGCGATGTGGCCCGACACCAGCTCGGCCAGGCCGTCGCGGCCGTAGGCTCGGATCACCATCCACAGCTTCAGCGCGCGGAACCGCCTTCCCAGCGCCAGCCCGTAGTCCATCAGGTTGAGGACATCGGATTCGTCGGTCGTCAGGTAGAACGGGATCAGGGCGAACACCTCGCGCAGCACGTCTGGGCGCGAGGTGTAGAGCAGGCTGCAGTCGACCGGCGTGAACAGCCACTTGTGAGGGTTGAACACCAGCGAGTCGGCGCGCTCGCAGCCTGCCAGTAACGGCCGCGTCGACTCCACCAGGCCGGCGGCGCCGCCGTAGGCCGCGTCCACGTGCAGCCAGAGCCCGTGGCGGGCGCAGATGTCGGCGATGTCGGGCACCGGATCGATGCTCGTGGTGGAGGTGGTGCCGACCGTGGCAACGACCGCCAGCGGCCGCACGCCGGCGGCCAGATCTGCCTCGACCGCCTCCGCCAGCAGGTCGGAGCGCATGCGCAGATCGTCGTCGGTCGCGATCTTCGTGAGGCCGTCCAGGCCGATGCCGAGCGTGATGCAGGCCTTGTCCACCGACGAGTGGGCTTCGGCGGATGCGTACACACGCAGCGGTGGCAGGTCGGCCCTGCCCGCCATTCCCCGCGTGCGGATGTCGAGCCCGGCCGCTTCGCGGGCGCACGCGAGGCCGTACATCGTGGAGGTCGACGCGGTGTCGGTGATCTCGCCGAACCAGCCGGCCGGCAGCCCCAGCAGGTCGAGCACCCATGCCAGCGTGCGCTGCTCGAGCTCGGTGGCGGCGGGAGAGGTGCGCCACAGCATCGCGTTCACGTTGAGGGCGCTTGCGATCAGCTCGCCGACGATGCCCGGACCGCTGCCGGTGATGCCGAAGTAGGCGAAGAAGGCCGGGTGGTTCCAGTGCGTGATCCCGGGCAGGATCAGCGCATCGATGTCGGCCATGATCGACTCCAGCGGCTCGCCCCCATCCGGGGCGACGCGCGGCAGCCGGGCGGCGATCTCACCGGGCTCGACCTGCGCCAGGACAGGGCGCTCGGAGACGGTCTCCAGGTACCCGGACACCCAGGATGCGGCCTCGGCCAGCGCGTCTCGCAGCTCCTCGCTGGTGGGCCCGGGGCCGGTCATCGACGCGCTCATGGGCGCAGTATGGCAGCGCTCAGCCGCGGTAGATCGACGAGGTGGTCGAGTTGTAGACCGTGAAGTAGCGGCGGTCGCCGAAGATCGCGGTCGTCCACAGGAAGCGGCCGCTGCCCTTGTTCAGCGAGTAGATGGCGCGCGAGCGAGACGTGTTCAGGTTCAGGACCTCGACCTGCATGCCCTGCAGCGTCTGGCGGATGTAGATCACCGACGTGCCGTCGATGGACGGGTTGAAGTAGCTGTCGATCCTGGTGGTGCGCGGCGTGCGTACGCTCTTGCGGTCGATCCGGTAGACCGTGATCGAGCTGCTCGTGGCGGTGGTGCGGTGGTAGACCACCCGCGGGTAGGAGATGTCGGGCGGCCCCAGGTCGGTGCGCAGCCGCGAGTGGGCGATCACCCTCGCGGTGCCGGTATGGATGTTGTAGAGGACGATCTGGCGGCGCGCGTTCTTGACCCGCCGGTAGACCAGCCACCTCCGGGACAGCGCGGGGTCGCGACCCTTCAGCGGCAGCGTCTGCAGCACGGTCATGGTCGTGTAGTCGAGGATCTCGAAGGCCGGGCCGGTGTCGACCACGACGCTGGTACCGCTTACATCGGGGGTCATGCCGGGCAGGTCGGTGAACGCGCCGTTGTAGCGGACGACGCCGGTCAGCGATCCGTCCGGGTTGATCCGGTCGAACGCCAGCACGCCCGTGCCGGCCGAGGGATCGGCCACCGGTTGCGTGCCGAGGTTGATCTTGCCGGAGGCCTGGGCGACGCCGGTGGCTGCACCCATCGCCAGCACCGAGCCCAGCAGCCCCAGCGCGGCCGCGTTCGCCAGCCGCAGCCGGCGGCGGCCGGCCAGCCTGCCCATCCACTCGATCCTGGCGGTGGCCTGCTCGTGGCTGCGCACGCGGGCGGTGGCCACGGCCAGCGCCACACCCCGCCCCAGGCCGAACGCGGCCAGCACGGCAGCGCCGGACGCGGGTCCGGCCAGCGCCGCGACGCCCACGGCCACCACCGGCAGGGTCGCGACGGGCAGGTAGGTTGCGAAGCCGAAGCCAAGGCCGGCGCCGTAGAGCAGCGCGGTCAGCGGCTGCGGATACCGCTCGCGCCAGCGCTCCGGCACCTGACGGCGCATCTGCGGCAGCGGCAGACGCACCAGGCCCAGCTCGGCGGCCGCCTCGAGCAGGGCAAAGACGGCGACGGCTCCGGCCACGGCCGCTCCGCCCGCTGGCAAGGCCGCGCCCAGCGCCAGCCCCAGGAGCCCGGCGGTGGCGACGGCGCCCGCGGTGAACAGGGCGAGCGACAGCATCCATGTGCGTGTCCCGTGCACGACGGGGACGATGGTCTCCACCATCGAGAATCCTCAGGGCGACCAGGCACCGGACACGCCGGCGATCAACGCGCAGGCCGCCAGTGCCGCGTCCGGGTTGAGGGAGACGCTCAGCACGGCGTGGACGTCTGGTAGTAGAGGACGCAGAACACGCGGCGGCCGTTGTAGCAGTAGCCGACCAGGGCGGCGTCGCCGTTGATCCTGGTCCTGGTGTGGGCACAGCAGTCGACCAGCTTGCGGATGGTGCCGCCGCAGCAGCGATACCAGCCGCCGTCGAACTGGGCCTTGAGGCCGTAGCGCTCGCGGACCCAGTCCTGGCAGAGGCGGGTGCGGGGCGCGCGCGGCAGGAGATCGCCGGTGGGGCCACGCAGGCGTTTGCCGCTCTCGTCGACGACGTACCCCTCGGCATCGACCAGGCGCCCGAGGTTGTCGACGCGGTGGCCGTCCTTGGGGCGCAGCGGGCGGCCGCGCAGGTCGATGCGGGGCGGGAAGTACGGCCCCGGGCAGTGGTGCGTCGTGTAGGTGTGGCCGCAGAAGCCGTAGTAGCGGGCGTCGGCGGTGTCGGGCGAAATCGCGCTTGCCGCCAGTCGGCCCGAGACCGCCGCCAACGTCGGCTGCGCCGAGGCGGCCGAGGAAGCCGCGGCGGGTGTGGGAGGACGCCAGGCGGCGGGCCAGGCGCTCGCCGGCGGGCGTGCGCGTGTCAGGCAGCACGGTCGCCCACCAGCTGCTCGCGCTCGCGGATGCGGCCGCTCACGACCATGCCCTCGAGCTGCTCCAGGGTGTTGATGGTGCCCTTGGCGCGCACGTATCCGGCGGCGTCCACGTACACGGCGTAGGGCGTCCCCGGCACCAGGAACTGCTCGTACAGCTCCCGGCCGCGGTCATCCTCGTAGCGGACACGCTCGACCGCGATCGCGTGGTCCGCGGCAAGCGCCCGCAGGCCGGGCACGACCTGCGCGCAGATCGGGCAGTCGCGCGACGTGAACACCACCAGCCGCCCCGCCATGCCGTCGGGGGCCGGCTCGCCCAGCGGCAGCCCCTCGGCCTCGTGCTCGAAGGCATGACCCGGCCCCAGCCGCAGGTGCAGAACGCCGACCTGACGGTAGAGCGCCAGCACCAGTGCCGCCAGGCCCAGCACCGCGGCCCACAGGGCGACGTAGCTGGCCGTCCAGAAGGCGCTGCCGAGCGCGGGATGCACTCCCAGGGCGGCCGCGACCGCGGCCAGGCCGAGCAGGGCGTTTCGCACCAGGCTGAGCGGCCCGGGCGGGCGCGAGCCGGGCAGGCAGCCGCAGGCCGGCGGCGCCGTTCCGGCGGCCAGCTCCACGCCGAGGGCGAGGCTGAACACCGCCAGCAGCGCCAGCGCCGCCCAACCGGCCGCGGGCAGGCCGGCCACCAGCGCCGCGCCGATCGCGATCTCGGCTGCCGGCACCATCCATGCCACCAGCCGTCGCGGGCGGGCCAGGCGGTAGCCGGCCAGTGCCTGGGCGAACGCCTCCCGGCGCGCCAGCTTGCCGACGCCGGCGACCAGGAACAGCCCACCGAGCAGGACCCCAATCGGTGCATGGACGGTCATCATCCGAGCGGGGACGCTAGCCGCCGCCGCGGACGACACGGGATCTGCGAAGGGCGCTAGAGGGTGGCTTCGACCGCGGCCACGGACTCCTCGAGCAGGCCCAGCATCTCGGCCACCTCATCGTCCGAGATGATCAGCGGCGGGGCCAGCAGGACCGCGTCCATGTGCTGGTTCAGGATCGGCGTCGGGCACGCGTAGATCATCAGGCCGCGGTCGCGGGCGGCGCCCGTGACCTTGCCGGTGATCCGCTGGGACGCGGCGAAGCGCTCCCCGCTGGCCGGATGGCGCAGCTCGATGCCCTGCAGCAGGCCACGGCCGCGGAGCGCGTACATGAGCGGGTGGCGCGCGGCCATCTGCTCCAGCTGCGCCCGGATCACCGCGCCCTTGCGGTCGGCCTCGGCAACCAGGTCGTCCTGCTCGATCGTGTCGATCACCGCGCAGCCGACGGCGCAGCCGAGCGGGTAGCCCGAGAACGTGTGCCCGTACGAGAAGCCGTTGGGTGCACCGCCCACGACCTCGCGGATGGCGCGGGTGGCGACCATTCCCGACAGCGGCAGCACGCCGCCGCCGATGCCCTTGCCGAAGGTGATCACGTCCGGCACGGCGTCGTGGTGCTCGACGCCGAACCAGCGGCCGGTGCGGCCGAAGCCGGTGATGATCTCGTCGGCCACGACCAGCACCTGGTGGCGGTCGCAGACCTCGCGGACGGCCTGCAGGTAGCCGGGCGGCAGGTCGACGGCGGCCCCCGATGAGCCGGTCACCGGCTCGACGATGAACGCGGCGACGTGGTCAGCGCCACGGCTGAGGATGGCGGCCTCCAGCTCGGCGGCGCCCTGCTCGGCGGTCTCGGCGTTCGGGACGGCCGCGTACTTGTGCAGCAGCGACTCGAACGGGGCGCGCCAGCGCGAGCCGGAAAGCGACAGGGCTCCCAGGGTGGAGCCGTGGTAGGAGGTGACGCGCGACAGGAACTCGATCTTCGCCGGCTTGCCCATCAGCTCCCAGTAGAGGACGGCGAGATGCATCGCCGACTCGTTGGCCTCGGAGCCGGAGGAGTTGAAGAACGACCACTCGAGGTCGCCGGGCGCGTGGCCGGCGATCCGCTCGGCCAGCTCCAGCATCGGCTCGTTGCGGAACGAGAAGCGGTAGGTGTAGTTGAGCTGCTGCGACTGGCGGGCGAGCGCTTCCACCACGCGGGGATGGCAGTGGCCGAGCAGCATCACCATGGCACCGCCGCAGGCGTCCAGGTAGCTGCGGCCGTCTGCGGTCTCGATCCTGCAACCGGCGGCGCGAACTGCCACGGGCAACGCCTCGCCGGCCGTCATCGAGTAGTCGACGCGCTGCGCGTCGGTCAGGTTGGCAGCTTCCACTCAGACGATTGTAGGCGGCGCTCAGATCGACTGCGGAGGTGCCGCGAGCTCCGCCTGCAGCTCGATCAGGCGGCATCCGCCGTCCAGCCCGGCGATCGCCTCGCGCAGCGCGTCACCGGCCTGCGAGGTGTCGTCGATGCGGCGGTAGCCAACGCCGTAGCCGGCGGCCAGCTGCTCGAAGTCGGGCGAGCGCAGGTCGACCGAGCTGGAGTGGCCGTAGGCGGACATCTGGTAGTTCTTGAGCACGCCGAAGCAGCTGTCGTTGACCAGCAGCGTGACGAAGTGCAGGCCGTTCTGCTGAGCGGTGGCCAGCTCGTGGCCGCCCATCAGGAAGCCGCCGTCGCCGGCAAGGACAACGACCGGCGCGTCGGGGTTCGCGGCGACGGCGCCGAGGGCGGTGGGCAGGCCGGAGCCAAGGGCGCCGCTCATCGGGTAGGCGAAGCCGCCGGGGCGCCGGGCGTCCAGGTAGAGCACGCCCCAGTAGGCCTGGATGGTCATGTCGGCGATCACCAGCGCGTCGTCGGGGAGGGCCGCGTCGAGCTGGTGCATCAGCTCGCGCTCGGCGGCGAAGCCGTGGGCGGCCACCTCCGACTGGCGGCCGGCCAGCGCGGCACGGGCTGCGGCGGCGCCGTCCCGGGCGCCGGCCGTGACGCCGGCCTCGAGCAGGGCGTCGCAGAAGCGGCCGACGTCGGCGACGATCCCCTCGGCGACCGGGTAGTTGCGGCCGATGCGGGCCGGGTCGATGTCGACCTGGACGAGCGCGCGCGGGAACTCGACCGCCCAGTGGCACGTGTACTCCTCGGCGAAGCGGGTGCCGAGGGCGATGCAGACGTCGCTCGATGGCGACCAGGCGCCGGACGGACGGCTCCTCGCAGGAGGACCCGGCGTGCAGCGCGTGGCCGGGCGGCAGCACGCCCTTGCCGTTGAAGCTGGTGACGACGGGCGCGTCCAGCGCCTCGGCTAGCTCGGCGACGCGGGCGGCGTGCAGGCGGGATCCGCCGCCGGCGAAGACGAGCGGCGCCTGAGCGCCGTCCAGCAGCTCTCGGACGCGGCCGACGGCGGCCGGGTCGGGCGCCGGCGGGGACAGGCGCGTGACCGCGATCTCGGCAGGCTCGGCGGGGGCGGTCAGCACCGTGGTCATCGCCTCGATCATGGCCGGGCCGGGACGGCAGGCGATCGCGCACAGGGCCTCGTCGACCGCGGCGGCCAGCGCGGCGGGGGTGCGCGGCCGCAGGTGATGGCGGGTGACGGCCTGGAAGGCGGTGGACTGGCCGACGGTCTCGTGCATCCAGCCGCGCTCGCCGGCGTCGCTCGGCACCTGGGTGGTGATGTGCAGGACGCGCAGGTTGGAAGCGTCGGCCTCGCCCATGCCCGCGAAGGCGTTGAAGGCGCCGGGGCCGGTGCTGGTGATGCAGACGCCGAGACGGTCCGAGGTGCGTGCGTAGCCGACGGCGGCGAAGGCGGCCGCCTGCTCGTGGCGGACGACGACCGGCCGGATCGAGGAGCCGCGGAGGGCCTCCCAGAGGCTGAGCGCGTGCTGGCCGGGGATGCCGAAGACGATCTCGACGCCGTGTGCCTCGAGTGCCGCCACCAGCGCGTCGGCGCCGGTGCGCACGCGGGTTGCCTCGGAGGTGCTCATGGCGCTACTTGCCGAGCGTGAGGATGTATGCGGCCAGGTCGTCCGCGTCCTGACCGCTGGCCAGTCCGGCCGGCATGGGGGCGGCGGCGTTCTTGATCTGGTTCAGGATGATGGGCGTGGTGAGCACGCCGGAGGCGTTCAGCTCGGCCAGGTTGGGCGCGGACGGGAACGGCGACGCGGTGCCGGCGACGACGGAGTGGCAGCCCGAGCAGGTCTTCGTGGTGAAGAGCGCCTTGCCGTTGACAGCGTTACCGCCACCGCTCGAGCTGCTGGGGCCGCTCGACCCGCCGCTCGTCGGCGGCGTCGAACTGCTCGGCGCGCTCGACCCGGAGGTCGCGAATGTGGAGTTCGGCAATGCGCCCAGGCCCACGCTGGAGGCACCGCTCGTATCGGTGCCTGCGATGGCGATAACGGCAACCATCACAACGATCCCGATGATGGTGCCGACAAGCGCCGCAACGAGTACCTTGATCATCGCGCGGCGCACTCTACCAGCTTGATCCGGATGACCAAGCGCTACCCGCTATCCCCCTTGCAGGGGATGGTCACAGGTGTGTCGAACGACGACGTGTTGATCCGTATGCTCGACCGACGCGACATCCAGACCCTCATGTACTGCATCCGCCTGACGGAGATCTCGGGGCAGTGGCAGACGGGGTATCCGGTGCGAACGCCACACGACCTGGAGTGCAAGCTGGCAGCGCTGCTGCAGCAGGTCGAAGGCGCAGCTCCGGTCAAGGCAGCCTGAGCGCGGGCGCGCCGGCACCGTGAGGTGCGACGGCGTTCGCGTGCGGCCTCGTCACGGTCTCGTTGGCAACAGCGACCGCCGCTCTGCATCAGCTCCGTCACGGCCCCGTCACGACTCGCCCGCGGCACCGACACGGCGGCCGATGCGTAGTCAAACCCCGATTCGAAGGCGATCGGCGCAACCATCGCGATCGTGCGTCACGGCGGCCGTGACAGCCGTCACGGCACGTGTCACAGAGGCCTGACGAGGGCCGAAGCGGGGTTTGAGCACCGTTAAGTGGCCACGCCCGCTGTGTGGCCGGCGTCGCAAAGCCGTGACGAGACGAGTGGCCGCGCTACAGCCAGCCGGCAGCGCCGGAAGCGCCACCACAGCACGGCACTGGACATCGCCATCAGGCCCAGCGCGTAGACGTAGCCGAACTGCCAGTGCAGCTCCGGCATGTGCCTGAAGTTCATGCCGTAGATGCCCGCGATCAGCGTCGGCACCAGCACGATCCCGGCCCAGGAGCTGAGCTTCAGCACGACCTCGTTCAGCCGGTTGGAGACGACCGAGAGGTGCGCCTCCAGGATCCCCGTCAGCAGATCGCGCTGGGTATCCAGCTCGTCGTAGACCCGCAGCACGTGGTCGTAGAGGTCGCGGAACTCGACATCCAGATCCTCACCCAGCACCGACTTGTCCACGTGCACGACCCGTCCCAGCACGTCGCGCAGCGGCGCCACGGCGCGGCGGAACGTCAGCAGGTCGCGCTTGATCTGGAAGGTCGCCGCCAGCGAGGCCTGCATCTCGATCGAACCGGGCCCGAGCAGCGCGTCCTCCGCCTTCTCGATCCGATCCTCGTAGGCCTCGACCACCGGGAAGTAGCCGTCGATCAGCTCGTCCAGCACCTCGTAGGCGATCTCGGCACCACCTCCCTGGAGCAGTGACGGGCTGATGTCGATCCGCTGGCGCACGGCGTCGAGCGTGAACAGGTCGCCGTGCCGGATCGTGATGACGAACCGCTGCGACACGAAGATCGCCACCTCCTGCATGTCCACCCGGCCCGCCTCGCCGATCGCGGCGGCGTACGCGATCACGAACACGTAGCCCTGGTAGCGCTCCATCTTGGGACGCTGGTGATCCGACAGCGCGTCCGCGAGCGCCAGCCGGTGCAGCCCGAACTCCTCGCCCAGCTGCGCCGCCTCGCTCTCGTCCGGCGAGTTCACATCGACCCACACCAGCGTGTCCGGCTGCTCCAGCACGTCGGAGATCTGCGCGAACGGCAGCGAGTGATGCTCGCGCACGCCCTCGCGGTACACACAGGTGGTGAACGCCACCCGCAGATATTCGCGCCCTGCGGCCCTTTCACCTGCCCTCAGCGCGCGGTGAAGCGAGCCCGCCAGGCGGTCAGCTCGAACCTGTCCGACGCCACCAGCCGGCGGATCTCCGCCTCCGCCGCGTACGGCGGTTCCGCGATCTCCAGCCAGTCGTCGAGCGACCAGGATGCCGTCCAGGTCTGCGACTCGTCCTCGCCGAATCCGAGCTCACCGAGCAGCTCCTCGACCTCACCCGGACGCGGCAGCCGCCGGTGGTCGGGATCGCGGAGCTGCTCCACCCGCTCCCACATCTCCGCCCGCTCCGGGCTCTCGTCCGCCAGGTAGTCCTGCACCACGATCCGCCCTCCCGGCGTCACCACCCGCACCATCTCAGCCAGGACGGGCCGCATGTCGGCCACATGGTGGAGGCTGTTGACGATCGTGACAAGCTCGAAGCTCGAGTCCTGGAACGGCATCTGCTCCGCCTCGCCGAGCACCGGCTCGACGCCCTCCGGCGCGTGCTCCAGCAGCGGCCGCGACGGATCCAACGCCACCGCCCTGGCCACCAGCGGCACCAGCTGCGCCGAGAGCATCGCAGGCCCCGCGGCCACGTCCAGCGCCCGATCGTCAGGCTGCGGGCGGCACAGCTCGATGAACGCCGTCCAGTCCTTCTTCCGGGCCGCTTCCGCGTACCGGTCCGCCGTCCTATCGAACCTGCTCTCGGACATACGCGAGCGCCTCCTCCCGGGTTGTGACGGTGCCGGCCGCCTGCTCCTCAGCCAGCATATCGACCAGCCGCTTGATCTCGGCACCCCGGGCGCCGGTGGCCTCGGCGATCTCGTCGCCACGCATCAGCGGCGGTGCGTGATCGGCCCGGAGCTGGGCGATCAGCCCGAGCAGCTCGTCGGCCGTCTCGCTGTGGCGGCGCAGGTGCCGCAGACGCGAGCTCGGCCCGCGCGTCGCCATGCGGTCGGCCACCGACAGCACCACGCTCGCCGCCGGCCAGGGCGCGGTCGCCCGCAGATAGCGATACGCCATCCTGCGGTCGAGCGGCCGCTGCGGTATCGAGAACCCGAGCGCCAGGTGCTCGCGCACCATGACCCGGCCGAACCGGATCAGCGCATTCGACGCCTTCCAGCGCGCCAGCACCGCCGCAGCCGCATCGGCACCCTCCCGGTCATGCCCCATGAAGCTGACCCGCGCCTCCGTCTGCACGCGCGTCTGCGGCTTGCTGATGTCGTGAAACAGCGCCGCCAGCCGCAACGCCTGGGCGACCGTCAGCTCATCGCCAACGTCCGCGGCCAGCTCCGTGGCGACCATCTGCGCATGCCGGGGCAGGTAGTGGTCCGGGTGCTCGGCGATGTCGGCTGCCGCCTCCACGACGTGCAGCGTGTGCTCCCAGACATCCAGCTGATGGTGCCCGCTCTGCGTCACTCCGCGCATCGGTGCCACCTCGGGCAACACGGCCTCGAGCACGCCGATGCGATCGGCCAACCGCAGCGCCTCCGCCGGCCGATCCCCGCCCAGCAGGCGCTTCATCTCCATGAAGATGCGCTCGCCGGACGGCCGCGACGCCAGCGCCGCCTGGCTGCTCGCCAGCCGCTCACTGGCCGGGTCGATGTCGAACCCCAGCTCGTGGGCGATACGCGGCAGCCGCAGCAGCCGCAGCGGGTCGTCCACGAACACATCGTCCGACACCGTCCGCAACAGACGCCGATCGAGATCCCCGCGCCCTCCGTGTGGATCGATGTAGTCACCGTTGTCCAAGGAGACAGCGATCGCGTTGACGGTGAAATCGCGCAGGCCGAGATCGTCCTCGATGCTGCCACGGCACCCCGCGATATCGACCGTTTGCTCGCCGGACACCACGCGCCAGGCGCCGTGTCGCTCCGACAGCGGAAACGGCGAGCCCCCGCGCTCACCGGCCAGCCATCTCGCCACCGCGCGCGGATCCTCGGCCACGACCAGGTCGATGTCGAGCACGGGCCGTCCCAGCAGCATGTCGCGCACGCTGCCGCCGACCAGCCAGGCGCCCTCCACCGGGGCCCGCCGGCGGATATCTGCGAGCGGGTCAGCCGTCGACGATGACATGCTCCACCCGCCGCCGCCTGGGGGCGATGTCGCACACGATCTCGTACGCGATCGTGTCGCTGCGGGCCGCCCACTCCTCGGCACCGATCCGCTCGTCGCCGTCGCCGCCGATCAACACCACCGGGTCGCCCAGCTCCACATCGCAGCGCTCACCGACCACGAAGGTCAGCTGATCCATGCTGATCGTGGCCGCCACCCGGCGCCGCCGTCCCCGCACCAGCACGTCCATCCGCCCCGACAGCAGCCGCGGTACGCCGTCGGCGTAGCCGGCCGGCACCAGCCCGATCCAGGTCGGCCGCTCGGCCACGAAGCGGCGCCCGTAGCCGGCGCCCTCGCCCGGCTCGAGCAGCTTCAGCTGAGCCACGTAGCTCTCCAGTCGCAGAGCCGGCACCAGGCCGCGCGCGGCGGAGTCGTCGCCGAACGGCGACAGCCCGTAGATCGCGATCCCGCAGCGCACGGCGTCGAACCGCGCCTCGGGGTACCCGAGCGCTCCCGCACTGTTGGCAACATGCCGCGGGCAGTCCGGAAGGGCCTCGGCAAACCGCCGGAACCGCTCCAGCTGCCGGCGCGTGTGGTCGGCATCGTCGTCGGCGGACGACAGGTGGCTCATCAGCCCGGACAGGCGCAGCAGCGACGATCCGCCGATCTCGTCGGCCACCCGGCGGGCCTCGTCCTCGGCCATCCCCCAGCGCCCCATCCCCGTGTCCACCTTCACGTGCACGCCCAGCGGCTCGCGTGCCGCGGCCCGCAGCCGCGCGAACGACTCAACCGAGGAGACCGCCACCTCCACCCCGGTCAGGTCGGCTTCCTCACCGGGCGCGAGCGGCGACATCACCAGCACGGGCGCCTCGGGCAGCGCCTCGCGCAGGGCGCGCGCCTCCTCCCAGGTGGCCACGCAGAGCTTCGTTGCCCCTGCGGCCAACGCCGCTCCGCCGACCGCGGAGGCGCCGTGGCCGTAGCCGTCGGCCTTCACGACCGCCCACACGTCGGCCGGCGACACCAGGTCGCGCAGCATGCCCACGTTGGCGGCGACCGCCGACAGGTCGATCGTCACCGTCGCGCGCGACAGCCGCTGCGCCCGGGAGATCACGGCTTCAGCACCCCCGGCAGCGCCTCGATCACGTCGCCGCTGGTGATCCCGTCCGGGCCGATCGCGTCGGCAGCCATCCGCCCCGCCCGCGCGTGCATGACCGCGCCGCAGCAGGCCGCCGTCCACGGATCGAGTCCCTTCGCCAGCATCGCGGCCACGACCCCGGTGAGGACGTCGCCGCTGCCCGCCGTGGCCAGCCCCGGGGTGTCCGACACCGACACCACGACCCGATCGCCGCCGGGTGCGGCCACCAGGGTGTCGGCACCCTTCAGCAGCACCACCGCCCTCGAAGCTGCCGCAGCCTCGCGCACCGCCGCCAGCCGGTTGGACGCCACCCACTCCGGCTCGCGGCCCAGCAGCCGCGCCATCTCGCCCTCGTGCGGCGTCATCACCGCAGGCGTCCGCCGCCGCGCGGTCGTGGCGAGTTTGCCGGCGAGCGCGAACAGCCCGTCGGCGTCGATCACCAGCGGGCCCCGGTGACGCTGCGCGAGGCGGCGCACCATTCCCTGGGCCTCGGCGCTCCGGCCCAGACCGGGACCCACCGCCAGCGCCCCGGCGCGGTCCGCCAGCTCGAGGCCGCCCGGGAGGGCGCGAACCATCAACTCGGGCTGCGCGGCGCCGACCTGAGCGGCCACCGATGCCGGCACCGCCACCCAGGCAACGCCCGCCCCTGCCCGCAGCGCCGCCCGCGCCGCCAGCAGCGGCGCTCCCGCCATGCCCTCGGATCCGCCCACCACCAGCACCGATCCGGCTCGGTACTTCGTCGTCCCATGGTGCTTTCGGGGCACCAGGTCGATCAGCGAGCGGGTCGCCAGCGCCGACCACGTGGGCGACTCCAGCTGCGGCGGGATCCCGATGTCGGCTACGACCACGGCACCGGCATGGCGGCATCCGGGCGCCACGATCAGGCCCAGCTTGGGACCGTGGAAGGCGACGGTCAGCTCGGCCGCCACCGCGGCGCCGGCCACCGTGCCGTCGGACGCGTCCACGCCGGAAGGGATGTCCAGCGCCACCACCGGCCGTCCGGCGGCGTTGATCGACTCGATCAGCGTCGCCGCTGCCGGCCGCGGCGCGCCCCTGAATCCCGTGCCGAACAGCGCATCGATCACCACCTCCGCGCCCCGCAGCGTGCGTCGCAGCTGCGCCTGGGACGGCCGGCGGTGCACCGGCACGCCCAGCCGCTCCGCGACCTCCAGGTTGGCGCGCGACTCGGGGCTGAGCCTCGTCGCCGGACCTGTCAACAGCACCTCGGGCTCCAGCCCCGCGGCCAACAGGTGACGGGCCACGACGAACCCATCGCCGCCGTTGTTGCCTGTCCCGGCGACGATCGCGAACCGCCGCCTGATCGGGGAAACGGCTCATGATCTCGTGCGCGGCGCCCAGCCCAGCACGTTCCATCAGCACCGCGGCCGGGAATGCCGAGGTCGATCGCGGCGGCATCGAGCGCCCGCATCTCGGTCGCGTCGTAGAGCGGCAGCAGCTCGTTCATGGCAGCGATCATCGTAACGGGTACGCCGTCAGCCGCCCGCGACGCAGCGCAGGTCGTAGACCTCGTTGTGACCGTCTTCGAAGGTGCGGCAGCGGGCCGGGAGCTGGAGGGCCGCGCGGCCGTCGGTCGAGCGCATCAGCCGCTGGACGATCCCGGTGAACGGTGCCATCCGCCGCCAGCGCGGCCCGGCCCTGTGACCAACCAGCGACCCGGGCTGCACGACCAGGTAGTCGGCGCCGTAGCGCTGGCGCAGCGCGAGCAGCTTCGACCGCGAGTCGCCGAAGTAGGCGTCGATCATCGCGAACATGCGCGGGCGCGCGACGCTCAGGTACTTGCGGCTGAAGACCTGGTACAGCTTGCGCGAGATCACGACCGGCCGCTCCGAGACGAGCGTCACGCAACCGATCGTGGTCGGATCGCCCGCGATGACGGCGTCCTTGGGCAGCGTGCCAATGTAGTGCAGCACCTGGGAATCGAGACTGCAGCGCCCGGCCGGGCTGACCCCGCGGCCGGCGATCGCCACCTCGGCCAGGAGCAGGGTTCCCGCCAGTACGGCCGCCACTGCGACGACCACGGGTGCCGTGTCGCCGCGCCTCCAGACCAGCGCGCCGGCCACCACGGCGACCACGATCGCAACCGCCACAACCGGCCGCGCACCGTGGTCGAGGAAGAATCGCAGCCGGGCGCTGGACAGCTGCGGCCCCAGCGGCACCACCCGCACGGCGAGGTAGGCGGCGGCGAGGCTGATGGCAAGCCCGAGCGGGATCAGCAACCAGGCCAGAGCGGGCCGCAGCCGGTGGCCGAGCGACTCGAAGGTCGGCCGCCAGGCCACGGCGATGGCGACGCACGAGAAGGGCAGCAGCGGATAGGTGTAGCGGTTGGGAAGGTACAACCGGAACAGCACCGCAAAGGCCAGGGCATAGAGCAGCAACGAGGTGCCCAGCATCCACCAAAGCTCGCGCCGCAGCAGCAGGATGCTCCGCGGGCGCAGCAGCAGCAGCACGACCGGGGTGAATAGCAAGATCGCGAGCGCTGGGTGGATGTCCAGCCCCGAGTAGGTGCCTCTCAGGATCGCCAGGAGGTTGTTGTTGAAGAAGTGCATCTGCCCGCGCGGCCCGAAGTCGGGCAGGGCGTGCGCCTGGGCCTTCGTGAGCAGAGCCTGCTCGTGGCCGATCAGCCTTGGCAGCAGCAGGCCGATGCCGGTCACGGCGGCGCAGGCCAGCGCCGGCAGCATCCGTGCCCGCTCAAGCGACGGCCGGCGGCCGCGCAGGGTCAGGCAGGACGCGGCCATGATCGCCAGGGCGCTCACGGCTCCAGGCGGATAGAACAGGCCGCCCACAGCCGGTACGGCGGCGGCCGTCCAGTAGCGCCGGCGCAGCAGCAGATAGACGGTGAGCAGCACCACCGGCTGGGCGAATGCCCGGGCGTGGCCGCCGCTGAACCGCAGCGAGTTCACCGGCAGCATGAACAGGGCGGCCCCCATCCAGGCCGCCGGCCACCAGTCGGTGTGCTCGCGCACGATCAGGAACACGAGCCACGCCGAAAGCGGCGCCAGCACCACCGCCAGCCACGGCGCGAGCGTGACGGGATCGACCGCATAGCTTGCGATCCGGTAGAGCGTCTGCAGGCCGAGTGGCACGTAGCCGGCCTTGATCAAGGCGCTGGTGAGCGGGTCGGTGAACAGCCCGGGGTCCTGGAACCGGCGCATCCAGAACGTGTGGATCTGTGCGTCCGGCTGGTAGGTGAGCGCGTTGAACAGGATGCTCCACTCAGCGCGCAGCGTCAGGAGGGTGGCTGCGACCAGCACACCCGTGTTCTCGAGCACGCCGCGGCGGGAGATCCGCGACCGCGCCGGCTGCGGCAACCCGGTCAAGCAGGCCTGGCGAGCGGCCCGCGTGTTTCTCGCGGCTGCACGATCGCGACTGCGGCGGCCATCCCCTTGGAGTGGGTCATCGAGAGGTCGATATCCCCCGCGCCGAAGCGCTCGGCCAGCTCGGCCACCTTGCCGGACAGGGTCACGCTGGGCTTGGGCCGGCCCGCGATCTCGATGTCGCGCCACATGAACTCGACGCCGCAGCCGATCGCCTTGCCCACCGCCTCCTTGCCCGCGAAGCGGGCGGCGAAGTGCTGGGCCGGGTTCGGCCGCGAGAAGCAGTAGCGCCGCTCCTCCTCCGTGAACACGCGGTCGGCGAACCTGGGCCGCTTGGTGAGGGCGGCGCGGACACGCTCGATCTCGATCATGTCGATCCCAACCCGCATGCCGAAGCACACTACACTCAGGGGCGTGTCACGCGCCCTCGACCTGACCCCGACCGCCCGCTGGTGGCCGAGCGTGCTCTGGCAGACAACGACGCTGACGCTCGACGGCGACGGCGCGCGGCTGCTGGTCGATCCCGGGATCGCGACCTGGGAGACGCGCGAGGCTGCCGCCGACGGCGCCACCCACATCCTGATCACGCACGCCGACTGGGACCACGTGATGGGCATCGGCTTGCTGCCGGACGCGCAGGTGTGGGCATCCCAGTCAGCGGCCGAGCGCATCCGCTCCGGCGAGGCGCGAGCCTCGGTCGAGACCGAGTCGCGCCCGTTCGGCGTGGTGCTGGAGGGCCTCGACGGCATGCGGGTGGACGAGCTGGTGCCCGCGACCGACGGGCCGTACCAGCTCGGCCCGTGGCTGGCTGAGAGCCACGCCACCCCCGGGCACACGCCGGATGGGATCACGACCTGGATCGAGGAGGCTGGGCTGCTGATCGTTGGCGACCACCTGTCACAGCACGAGGTGCCGTTCATCTACGACTCGGCCTGGAACTACCGCTCCACGCTGGCGTTGCTGACGGAGCTGATCGAGCGCCACCGGCCCAGCCACGTCGTGGTCGGGCACGGACGGCCCCACGCCCCGGAGCGCGCGCTCGAGATCGCCGCGCAGGACGCCGCGTACGTAGACGCGCTGATCGCCTTCGCCGAGGCCGGCGGCACGCCGGAGCGGGCCGCCGACGTGCCGTTCCCGGATCGGGGTGGCCACGACGACGCCAACGAGCACCGCAGCAACGTCAAGCTGGTCTGCGCGCAGGCCTCCGCTTGACCGGACTCGACCGCGAGACGCTGCGCGAGCTGGCCGAGGACGCGCCGTCGCCCCCGCTGCCAACAGGATCCCCCTCACGACGCATTGCCGGAGACGGCTACACGGCCGAGATCGGGCCGCAGGACGACCCCGACATGAACATCGTCTCGCGCCTGCGGCTGGACGGCCGCGACCTCGCCGCCGTGGTGGCCGAGGTTCACGACCTGTTCGCCGGCGCTGGCAGGCGGGCCATCACCTGGGAGGTGTCGAGCGGCGCCACGCCGGCGGGGCTGCTCGACCGGCTGCGCGGCTTCGGCATGGAGACGCACGAGCCGGCCTCGATGCTGGCGCTGGCCTGCACCGTGGAGCCGACCAGCGGCGGCGGTGAGGGCATCACCGTTGTTCGGGTCGAGAGCGACGCACAGTTCGGCCAGGTGCGCGAGGTGTTCGAGCAGGGCGACGGCTGGTCTCCCGGCGATGAGTGGCTGCGCGGGCCCGGGTTCGTCACCCGCTACCTGGCGTTCATCGACGGGCGGTCTGTTGCCACAGCAGACATCACGTGGCTGGCGGACGAGCGGGCGGCCTTCCTGGGCGGCGCGCTGACCCTGCCGGAGTTCCGCGGCCGCGGCGCCTACCGGGCGCTGGTGCACGAGCGCTGGCGCGAAGCCGCCCGCCGTGGTCGCGACGTGCTGGTCACCCAGAGCGAGCCGATGTCGCAGCCGATCCTGAGGCGGCTTGGGTTCGAGGTGGTGGGCGAGATCTCGGTGCTGGTCGACCGCTTCTGATGGCAGGGATCGACCCCAACGTGTTCGCCCTGGCGGACAACCCCAACACCTACACCCCGCTCGGCCGCGGCGACGAGCGGATCGTGCGTCCGCGGTTCGTGCTGTGGATGGGCGGCGACGGCGGCGACGTGAAGTGGAGCGTTGCGCAGCGGTTCCGGTTCGAACGGGACGAGCTGGACGAGGTGATCGCCGAGGTGCACGGCCTGCTCCGGGAGCGCGGACGCGATCGCTGCTCGTGGGAGGTGGGCAGCGGCGCGCGGCCGCCGGGACTGCCGGAGCTGCTGCTGGCTCGCGGTATGGCGTGGGAGGACGATCCGCTGCAGATCGGGATGGTGCTCGACCACGAGCCCGAGCCGGTGCCCGACGGGGTGAGCGTACGCGTGGCTGACACCCGTGACGCATACGCCGCCAGCGAGCGGATCGCGCGAACGGCGTTCGGCATGCAGGACGAGCTCACCGACGAGCAGCTGACGGCGCTGTTCGAGCGCAGCGACCTGGCGGTCTCGCGCCGCTACCTGGCCACCGTGGACGGGGTGGACGTCGCCACCGGCAACGCGCTCTTCACAGAGCACGGCGTGGTGCTGAACGCGGGTTCGACGCTACCCGGGTGGCGCGGTCGCGGGGCCTACCGGGCGCTGGTGCGGGCCAGGTGGGACGCGGCGGTCGCGGCGGGCACGCCCGTCCTCGTGACACAGGCGGGCGCGATGTCGCGGCCGATCCTCGAACGCCTCGGGTTCGTGGCCGTGTGCGAGGTGCGGGCGCTCCTGGACGCATTCGGGGAGCGCGAGCACGCCACCTAGACTTCCGCAATGCGCTGGGTAATTCCCCTTGGCCGGATCGCCGGCATCCCGATCGGGGTCAACTGGACGTGGCTGCCGATCGTCGCGCTCGTGATCGCGAACTACGCGAGCGACGTGTTCCCGAGCCAGAACCCGGGGCTTTCCGGCACCACCTACCTGGTGATGGCAGCCGCGCTGGCGCTGCTGTTCTTCGCCGGCCTGCTGCTGCACGAGCTCGGCCACGCGCTGGTCGCGAAGCGGCAGGGCATGGAGATCGAGGGCATCACGCTGTGGCTGCTGGGCGGGGTGGCGCGGATCCTGGGCGAGTTCCCCGGCCCCGGCGCGGAGTTCCGGGTGGCTGTGGCCGGGCCGGCGGTGTCGTTCGTGATCGGGGCAACGTTCGCGGCCGTCGCGTGGCTGGTGCCGCTGCCCGACGCGGTGGACGGCGTCGTCGTCTGGATGGCGATCAGCAACCTGTTCCTGCTGGCGTTCAACCTGATCCCGGCATATCCGCTGGACGGCGGGCGGATCCTGCACGCCGTGCTGTGGCGGTTCCAGAACGATCGCGGATCGGCCACCCGGGTGTCGGTCGGTATAGGCCGCGGATTCGGTCTGGTCATGATCGGGCTGGGCGTCGCGGCCGTCGCGTTCGGCCTCGGCCCGGGGCTGGTCTGGCTGTCGGTTGTGGGCCTGTTCCTCGTGATGGCGGCCGGCGGAGAGGGCCGCACGGAGCACGTGCGAGAGCTGCTGGATGGGCTGACCGTGGCCGACGTGATCGAGCGCGACCCCGTCTGCGTGCTGCCGACGCTGACGCTGGCAGAGTTCTTCGACGCGGTGGTCTGGTCGCAGCGCTACACGACCTACCCGGTGTTCGACGGCGAGCACGTGGTGGGCATGCTGCCGTTCCGCAACGTGGCGGCGGTGCCTCGGTCGCAGTGGGAAGAAACCCGCATATCCGAGGTGATGACGCCGCTGGACAGCGTGGTGCTGCTGGACGAGCAGGAGGCGCTGACCGATGCGGTGGGGCGGCTGGCGGCCGACCCACTGCAGCGCGGGCTGGTGATCGAGGACGACCGGCTGGTGGGGCTGGTGTCGGTATCGGCCGTGGCTCGCGCGTTCGAGCGGCGGGCCCGCGGCCTGTGATGCGCAGATCGGTATGATCAGCCGATGGACGCTGACAAACTCAGCCAGATCGCCCTGTTTGAGGGGCTCTCGGGCGCCCAGCTGAAGCAGATCGGCGGCTGGGCGGACGAGATCGATGTCGACACCGGGTACCACCTGATCCGCCGCGACGGGTTCGGGTACGAGTTCTTCGCGATCATCGACGGCACGGCCGAGGTGATGGACGGCGAGCGGCATCTGGCCGACCTGTCAGCCGGCGACTTCTTCGGCGAGATGGCGCTGCTGGACGAGGAGCGCCGCAGCGCATCCGTGCGCGCGACGTCGCCGATGCGGCTGATGGTGATGACGCGGCAGGAGTTCCACTCGATGATCGCGGCGGTGCCGGAGATCGACGAGCGGATCCGCGCGAAGGTCGCCGAGCGGCTCGACAACAGCGCGCGCTAAGCCCCGAGCCTACTTGGCCGGCTGTGGCTCTTCGCCGTGCTCGGTGCGGGTGGCGGATGCGAACGCATCGCTGATCTGCTCGACCAGGTCGGGCGTGAAACGCCCCTGGCCGAGCGCGCGGTCGATCAGTGCGAGCGCCCGGGCATCGTCCCGGGTGATCGTGTCGGACATGGTATTGGGAGCCTTTGCTGTCGGGGTCAACGACCGGGGGCTAGTCCGCAAGATGCCACCCCAACGGCCGCGGTGCCACCCTCGAAGGGGCATGCCGTGATCGCCCATCCGGTTATCGCACCCTAACCGGCCGCGCGCGGCTAGCGTGACCCCTATGGCGATCGTTCTGGGACTTCGCTTCCTCTGCGAGATGGCCGCGCTCGCGGCCGTGGCCTACTGGGGACAGCAGGCGGCCGACGGGGCGGCCGGGATCGCGCTGGCCGCAGTCGCGGTCGCGGCGGTGGCCGTGGTCTGGGGTGTGTTCCTCGCGCCCAGACGGCGGCTGGAGACGGGCCTGGCGACCCGCCTGGTGATCGAGCTCGGGGTCTGGGTCGCCGCGGCCGCGGCGCTGTGGTCAGCCGGCCAGCCCACCCTGGCCGTGGTGCTGTTCGTCGTCGCCGTCGTGACGGGGGCGATCAACGCGCGTACCGCGCCTACGACAGCACCCGGGTGAGCACGATGCCCGGCCCGTCGTCCTGGACGGCGACGCCGTGCCGCTGCCAGCCGCAGCGCTCGTAGAACGCGACCGCGTGCTCGGTGAATACCCACAGCCGCGGCACTCCACGGGAGGCGGCGAACTGCTCGAGCGCCGCCAGCAGCCGGCTGCCGACCCCGGCGCCGCGGTACTCGGGCAGCACCACCATCCCGCACACCCACGGCGAGCGGTCGCGCATGTCGTCGAGCTCGAACTCGTGCAGCTGCACGACGCCGACGGCGCGATCGCCGTCGAGCGCCACGAACGCAGCCGACGTGGGCGAGTGCAGCCGGCTGTCACGCTCGGCCTCGCGCAGCCACCGCGCGTGCTCATGCTCAGGCTGTAGCCCGCCCCACTCCCGCCACGCGATCTCGACCACATCGGGCACCAGCTGGGGATGCTCGGCCAGCGTGGCGATCGTGATCATCGGTCTCTGCTCGGCCAGGGCGGACGCCGGTTACTCGACGGTAACGGTCTTCGCCAGGTTGCGCGGCTTGTCGATATCGAGCCCGCGCCGCTTCGCGATCGCGTAGGCCAGCTGCTGCAGCGGCAGGATCGCCAGCGCCGCCTGCAGCTCCGGCTCCGTCCGCGGCAGGTACAGCACGTGCTCGGCCAGCTCCTCGATGCGCGTGTTGCCCTCCGTGGCGACGGCGATCACGTGCGCGCCGCGGGCGCGCACCTCCTGGATGTTCGACAGCACCTTCTCGTACACGTGGTTGTCGGTCGCGATCACCACCACCGGCGTCGAGTCGTCCAGCAGCGCGATCGGCCCGTGCTTCATCTCGCCGGCCGCGTACGCATCCGTTGGGATGTACGAGATCTCCTTCAGCTTGAGCGCGCCCTCCAGCGCGATCGGCAGACCGATGTAGCGCCCCAGGTAGAGGAAGAACTCGCTCTCCCAGAACCTGTCCGCGATCGGCTCCACCAGGTCGCCCCGATCCAGCGTCTGCTGGGCCAACTCCGGCAGCGCGCGCACCTGCGCCAGCAGCGTCTCCGCCCGCGTCGCGTCGATCGTGCCGCGCACGATCCCCATCTTCAGCGCCAGCAGGTACATCAGCACCACCTGGCTGGTGAACGTCTTCGACGCCGCCACCCCGACCTCGAGCCCGGCCCGCGTGTACAGCACCGAGTCGCAGTCGCGCGTTGCCTGGCTGCCCATCACGTTCGTGACCGCGAGCACGTGCGCGCCGTGCGCGCGCGCCTCCTTCATGGCGGCGATCGTGTCGATCGTCTCGCCGGACTGCGAGACCGCGATCACCAGCGTCCGCTCGTCGATCACCGGCCGCCGGTATCGCCACTCGCTGGCGATGTCCGACTCGCTCGGGATCCGCGCCCACTCCTCGAGCAGGTAGCGCCCGATCAGCCCGGCGTGGTACGCCGTCCCGCAGGCCAGGATCACCACCCGCGACAGCTCCCGGATCTGCTGCTCGTCCAGGTTGAGACCGTCCAGCTGCAGCTCGCCGTGGTAGAGCCGCTCGCCGATCGTCTCGGCAATCGCGTCCGGCTGCTCGTGGATCTCCTTCAGCATGAACGTCTCGTAGCCCTGCTTCTCGGCCGCCGACTCGTCCCAGTCCACCTGCTCGATCGGCCGCTCGATAACGGCGCCGTCGCCCGTCAGGAAGGTCGCGCCCTCGGCGGTCGCCACCACGATCTCGTCGTCCAGCACGTACTGCACCCGGCGCGTCTCGCTCATGAAGGCCGGGATCGCCGACGCCATGAACGTCTCCCCGTCCCCCACACCTACCACCAGCGGGCACTGCCGGCGCGCCGCCAGGATCTCGTTGGGGTGGTCGCGATGCACCACCGCGAACGCGAAGTGCCCGTGCAGCTCGTTGTAGGCAAGCCGCACCGCCTCGACCAGGTCACCGTCGTAGTGCTGCTCGACCAGGTGGCTGATCACCTCGCTGTCGGTGTCGGTATGGAACTCGTGGCCCTGCTCCAGCAACCGCGTTCGCAGCTGGACGTAGTTCTCGATGATGCCGTTGTGCACCGCGGTCACGCCCGAGCCCTCGCAGGCCTCGATCGGGTGCGCGTTCGACTCGGTTACCCCGCCGTGCGTCGCCCACCGCGTGTGCGCCAGCCCCAGCGTTGCCGGGTGGCTGCCGTCGCCGACCGCGTCGCGCAGCATCTGCACCCGTCCCACCCGGCGCGTCACATCGATGCTGCCGTTGATCAGGGCGATGCCGGCCGAGTCGTACCCGCGGTACTCGAGCCGCTCGAGACCGGTCAGCAGCAGCTCCTTGCACTCCCGGTCGCCCACATATCCGACGATTCCACACATACGGCCTGGTTACGCTCCGATCTCGGTTTCGACGAGGCCGGCGAGATACCCGCAAATGCGCTCGCACTCGGCCTCATCCTCGGCCTCGACCATGACCCGCACCAGCGGCTCCGTACCGGACGCGCGGAGCACGATCCGACCGTCGTTCCCAAGCTTCTCGCTCAGAGCGTCCACCTCCTGCCAGATGCGGTCCGCGGACGGTAGCAGGGATCGATCGGCCGGCACGGCCACCAGCCGCTGCGGGAACGGCCGCAGCATGTCGTTCGCCTCTGCGGCGCTCAGCCCCAGTCGGTGCAGCGACGCCAGCAGCATCAGCGCCGTCGCCAAACCGTCGCCCGTGGTGTGGTGCGCCAGGTCGACGACGTGCCCCGACTGCTCGCCGCCGAGCGTCGCCCCGGTCTGCAGCATCCGCTCCAGCACGTAGCGATCGCCCACGTCGGTGACCTCGACGGCGATGTCGTTGTCGCGCATCAGCCGGTGGAACCCGAGGTTGGTCATCGAGGTCACCACCACCGTCTCGACGGGCAGCAGACCGCGACGGTGAAGGTCGATCGCCAGCACCGCCAGGATCACATCTCCGTTGACCGGGCGGCCGCGATCGTCCACGACCAGGCAGCGGTCGGCGTCGCCGTCGAAGGCAATCCCCAGGTCGAGGCCGTGGTCCGCCACCAGCGCCGCGATCGCATCCAGGTGCGTTGAGCCGACGCCGGCGTTGATGTTGCGGCCGTCGGGCTCGCAGCCAATCCGGTCGACCCGCTCGCCCAGCAGCTCGAACAGCGCCGGCCCGCAGTTCCAGGCGGCGCCGTTGGCGCAGTCGATGCCGATCGAGAACCCGGGCTGCACGCCGTCGCCGTAGGTCGCCGCCAGCCAGGCGATGTAGCGCCCGCCCGCGTCCGCCAGCTGCTCCGCGTGGCCCCGGCCCTCGTCCCCGTCGTCGTCCATCAGCCGCTCGATCTCGGCCTCGTCGTCATCGGCCAGCTTGCGGCCGTCGCCGCCCAGGAACTTGATGCCGTTGTCCTGGAACGGGTTGTGCGACGCCGAGATCACGCAGCCCAGCGCGGCACCGGTCTCGCGTGCCAACACGGCCACGCCCGGAGTCGGGATCACGCCCGCGCTGACGGCGACCGCGCCCGCCGCCACCAC
The DNA here is from genome assembly GCA_963797565.1 of uncultured Actinomycetes bacterium. Classification (GTDB taxonomy): domain Bacteria; phylum Actinomycetota; class Thermoleophilia; order Gaiellales; family JAICJC01; genus JAICYJ01. The sequence continues at coordinate 47,796 of CAWCPM010000011.1, forward strand.
GCCCTCGATCAGCGCCGCCTCCAGCGCCACGCCCGACTCGCGCGTGTCGCGCCCGATCAGGATCGAGCGGCGGGGCCCCGCGAACCGCCCCGCGGCGGCACCAAGGTCACGCGCCAGCGACTCGGTCAGGTCGACGCCCGCCTGGCCGCGGACACCGTCCGTGCCGAACAACTTGCGCACGTGCGCCACGCCCGGCGTCGGCTAGCGCTTGGAGAACTGTGGCCGCTTGCGCGCCTTCTTCAGGCCCGCCTTCTTGCGCTCGACCTGCCGCGCGTCTCGCGTCAGGAAGCCCGACTTCTTCAGCTCGGGGCGCAGCGCCTCGTCCGCCTCGATCAGCGCACGCGAGATCCCGTGGCGGAGCGCTCCGGCCTGGCCGGCGATGCCGCCGCCCACGATCCGGGCGCGCACGTCGAAGCTGGCCTCCGTGCCGCTTACACGCAGCGGCGCCATGGCCACGGATTGCAGCGTCGGCCGCGGGAAGTACTCGGCCAGGGCCTTGCCGTTGACGACGACCTGACCGGAACCCGGCACCAGCGCGACGCGGGCGACCGAGGTCTTGCGCTTGCCCGTGGCGCGGTATACGACTGCGGTTGTGGCCACTAGGAGCTCTCCTTCAACGGTGCGGGATTCTGGGCGGCGTGCGGATGCTCCGGGCCGGCGTAGACCTTCAGCTTGCGCAGCTGCGCAGCGGCCAGCTTGTTCTTCGGCAGCATGCCCTTGACGGCCTTACGGATGACCTCTTCGGGCCGGCGGGCCAGCTGCTCGGCCAGCGTCCGCTCACGCAGTCCGCCGGGATAGCCGCTGTGCCGGTAGTAGATCTTCTGTTCGAGCTTCTTGCCGGTTACGCGCACCTTCTCGGCGTTGACGACGATCACGAAGTCGCCCGTGTCCACGTGCGGTGTGTAGGCCGGCTTGTTCTTGCCCCGCAGCGTGTCCGCGATCTCGGTCGCCAGCCGGCCCAGGATCTGGCCGTCGGCGTCGACCAGGCGCCAGGCCTGCTCGATCTCGCGTGGTTTTGCGGTGTAGGTCTTCATCGATCCTCGGGCGTGAAGCGGACAGGCCGCCACGGGCATGCAGCGGCCCGGGCGGCGCAAACAGCGTCGAATGCTAGCTCAGATCGCCGCCACACGGAGTCGCACCGTGGGCTTTGCGCCGGCCGGTGCGATCGTGGCGACGGCGGCGTCCACCACCCGCGGGTCGAACTGGACGCCCGCGGCGCGCTGCAGCTCGGCGATCGCGTCGTCGTGGTCGAGCGGCTCGCGCCCCGGCCGGCCACGCCTGATCGCGCGGTAGGCGGCGCACACCGCCACGATCCGGGAGCTGAGCGGGATCTCCTCGCCGGCGAAGCCGTGCGGGTATCCGCCGCCATCCCAGTGTTCGCGGATCGCGCCCACGCCGGCAACCGCCGGCCGCAGGTAGGGCATCCGCGCCAGCATCCGCTGGCCAATCAGGGTATGGCGCTGCACCACGGCCCACTCGACCGGCGTCAGCGGCTCGACCTTGTCGTGGAGGGCGTCCGGGATGTGTGACCGGCCGGCCTCGTGCACCAGCGCCACCAGCCGCACCTCGCGCAGCTCGTCCTCGTCCAGCAGCAGCCATTCGCCGATCGCCTCGGCCAGGGCCGGCAACTCCAGGTCGGCAGCGCCGATCTCGCTCGCTTCGGCCGCGGCCTGCTGAAACCGAAGCCGTTCCTCGCGGTCGCACGCCGCAGCGTCGTCGAGCAGCGCTGCCGCCTGGCTCACCAGCCGCACGGAGCGGCGGATCTCGGCGCGGCCATAGGCACGTGTGCGGATGCCCGACCAGACCTCGACCAGGTACGGGCCACCCGGCCCGTCCATGCGCATCGCCAGGCCCGCGCCCATGTCCCGCATCAGTTCGCGGTCGGCCGGGTCGCCGCCGGGGTCGCCGACCCAGGCCTTGTACGGACGACCCTGCTCCAGCACCGTGCGCGATGGGTATCGGCCGATCGGGAGCTCGGCGGCCGGCGTCAGCCAGCGCTGCGGGAGTGCGCGTGAATCCTGCCAGGTCGACGAGCGTGTCTCGCTCGGCATCGACCCTGGAGACCAGGCAGTCGGACGCCTGCAGATCGTCGGCCAGTGCCTCACACAGCTGGGAGCAGAGCTCACGGGTGCCGACGCCGCCCTCGAGACGGCGCCGTTCTCGTGTCAAGACCGGCAGCACGCGTGCATGGTCGCGCCGCGCGGCGGCGGCCGCCATCCCCGATTTGTGGTGGTCGACCTCCCCGGCCGGCCGTATCTATGCACTTGCGCGCTCAATGGATAAGCTTCGGGCATGCGAGACATGCTCGACGACGCCGCCGACCTGAGCGGCCAGGGGGAGCGGGTGGCGGTGGCGATGGTCGTCGACACCCGGCGCTCGGCGCCGCGCCCCCTCGGCTCGAGGCTGTTCGTGACGGAGTCCGGTGAGATGCGCGGGTCGGTCTCGGGCGGATGCGTCGAGAGCGATGTTGTGCTGCGCGCGCAGGAGGTGCTGCGCGACGGCACGCCGGCGCTCGTCCAGTACGGAATCACCGACGACGAGGCGTTCGACGTGGGCCTGCCGTGCGGCGGCGAGATCGAGGTGTTCATCGCCCCGTTCGACGCCGACGAGGTGGCGCGCGTGCGGCAGGCGGTCGACGGCGACGAGCGTCTGTCGGTGACGACCGTGCTGTCCGGCCCGGACGCGGGCACCAAGAGCTACGGCAACGGCGATGCCCACTCCGCAGCGCTGCGGGAGACGCCGGAGACCTTTGTCGAGCACTACGCGCCCGCACCGGTGATGATGATCTTTGGCGCGGTGGACACCGCGCAGGCGCTCTGCCGGGCCGCCAAGCAGGTGGGTTTCCACACGATCGTGTCGGACGCCCGCGCGAAGTTCGCACGAGCCGAGCGTCTGCCCGATGCCGACGAGATCGTGGTGGGATGGCCGGCGATCGCGTACGAGCTGCACCCGGCCGACGAGGCCACCTACGTCGTGGTGCTGACCCACGACGCCCGCTTCGACGAGCCGGCGCTGGGCCCGGCGCTGCGCAGCCCGGCCGCCTACATCGGGGCGCTGGGCAGCCGCAGGGCCCAGGACAAGCGCCGCGAGCGGATGCTGAACGCCGGCTACAGCGAGGACGACCTGACCCGCATCTCCGGCCCGCTGGGTCTCGACATCGGGGCGGTCACCCCAGCCGAGACCGCGGTCTCGATCCTGGCGGAGGTGCTGGCCGTCAGGGCCGGCCGCAGCGGCGGCCGCCTCTCGCAGGCACCGGGTCGGATCCACCCGGAGGCCGTGACCCCGTGAGGGCCCCGCCTCCGTGCGCACCGCACTGATCGCGGACATCCACGGAAACCTGGTCTCTCTGCAAGCGGTGCTCGATGACGCGCGCCGAAGCGGCGTGGAGCGGATCGTGTGCCTCGGGGACGTGGCGGCCACCGGCCCGCAGCCGGTCGAGACGATCGAGGCCGTGGCCGCGCTGGGCTGCGACGTCGTGATGGGCAACGCCGACGAGTGGCTGATCGACCCGGAGCCGGAGGAGGACGCCGACGAGGACACGCGCCGGATCCTCGAGATCGACCTATGGGCGTCGGAGCAGCTGGGGCCGCAGCACCTGGAGCTGCTGGCCGGCTACCGGCCGGTGGTGGAGCTGGACGACCTGGTCTGCTTCCACGGCACGCCGGGGTCGAATGTGGAGACGCTGCTGGCGACGACCCCGGAGGCCGAGGTGACGCGGATGCTCGGCACCTACACGCAGACGGTGCTGGCCGGAGGGCACACGCACATCGCGATGCTGCGCCGCCACGGGCCATCGCTGGTGGTGAACCCGGGCAGCGTGGGGATGCCGTTCGAGGCGGCGGCCGACGGCGGCGCCTTCCGCAACCCGCCCTGGGCCGAGTACGCGATCGTGGACGGAGCGCAGGTCGAGTTCCGGCGCGTGCCCGTCGACGTGGGCGCGGTGACGGCGGCGGCGTTTGCGAGTGGGATGCCGCATGCCGGGTGGTGGGTGCGCGACTGGGCCTGGAGTTGAACGCGATAGCCGGCGGCGCCGGCGAACGCGCACTGACTGAAGGGAAGCCTGCCCGACAGTGCCAGACCCTTCACCCTCAAGCCACCAAGCGCCAACACCGATATAGCAAACACGATGTACCGCAAAGCGTTCGTCGTCCTGGCGCTGTTCGCGGCGCTGCCTGGGCAGGCACCGCCGGCGTTCGCCAGCGGTCCCTCCGTGCTGATCTCGGCCGCCACCACCGGTGACCGCTACCAGTCGCAGGTCACATTCACCTACGCCGCCCCGGTCTCGGTCACCGATCCGTCCACGCAGGTCAGCTTTCACCGGGTCGGCAGCGTCACGCCACTGGCGGTGACGGTGACCGGCTCCGGCACCACCACGATCGTCGTCACCCAGACCGGCACGCTCGCCTCGGGAGCCAGCTACACGGCCAGCGTGTTGCCCGACGGGGACACCACGCCCGACACCGTCAGCTGGAAGACCCGAGCCGCGCCTGCCCACCCCACGCTGCACGTGAAGATCATCACCGCACTCGCGCCGGACGCGGTCTACGACATCGTCCACCGCCTCGACCGCGCCAACCTGCTGGCCGTGCCGCGAGCCGCCGATCTGGTCGACATCTCGTCCGCCGCCGCCGTGCCGCACGCGCTCACCAACGCCGACCTGGCCGGCTACCAGGCCGCGCTGGTCGTGACCGACCAGGATGTCTTCGATCAGCTCGCCGCCGCAAGCGCGCTCACCAGCTTCGCCGCGCACGGGCACGGCGTCGTGCTGGGCGGCCAGACGCACTGGACGAGCGGCAGCCTGTGGACACAGCAGAGCGCGATTGGTGGGGCCGGCGGCAGCTGGTCGACAAACTGGAGCCCGCTCGCCTTTGCCGATCCGCCCGCCATCGAGGGCGGCGCGCTGAAGGCGAGCACCGTGCAGCCGCACTTCCTGACTCGGAACCTGACGTCGTTACACGTCCACGGTGCCGGCTCGGGTGCCCAGATCACTCAGAACAGCTGGAACGAATCGGTGCTGGCACGGCTGCAGCCGACGGCGGCCTACAGCTACGGCCAGTCGCTGCTCGCCATCCACTTCGAGAGCAGGGATCAGCCCGGCCGGGTGGTCGACCTCGGCTTCAACCCCTGGTCGACCGACGTCGCCAGCGGCGGCGGCGGATACGACCCGACCGAGTCGCCACAGGCCGCGCCCCTGATCGCCCGCGCGCTGTGGTGGGCCACCGACCGGATCCCGCCCACCCGTACCCACTTCACATCGAAACCGCCCAGCCCCAGCAAGTTCGCCACCGTCAGCTTCTCGATGGCGGCGAGGGACGCCGACCCGGCATCGGCCTTCACGACGCTTCGGTTCCAGTACCGCGTCGGCAACGGCCCCTGGAGGATGGCGAAGGCTGGCAGCTCGTTCGCGCTCTACCACCTGCAGCCCGGTCACCGCTACCGGGTACGAGCACGCGCCGTGGACTTCGCCGGGAACAAGGACGCGAAGCCGGCCAGCTACACGTTCAGGCTCAGCTCGAGCGCGTACGGCTGAGCCGCGTCACTCCCATTCGATGGTCGACGGCGGCTTGCTGGAGATGTCCAGCGCCACGCGGTTGACGCCGGAGATCTCGTTGATGATGCGGCTCGAGATCCGCTCCAGCAGGTCGTAGGGCAGCCGCGCCCAGTCGGCCGTCATCGCATCCTCCGAGCTGACCGCCCGGATCACGATCGGATAGGCGTACGTGCGCGAGTCGCCCTGCACGCCCACGCTCCGGATCGCGGGCAGGACGGCGAAGGTCTGCCACAGCTCGTGGTAGAGCCCGGCTCGCCGGATCTCCTCCAGCAGCACCGCGTCGGCCTCGCGCAGCACGTCCAGCCGCTCACGTGTCACCTCGCCGATGATGCGGATGGCCAGGCCAGGCCCCGGGAACGGCTGGCGCCACACCATGCGCTCGGGAAGCCCCAGCTCGACGCCCACCCGCCGCACCTCGTCCTTGAAGATCATGCGCAGCGGCTCGACCAGGTCGAAGTCCATGTCCTCGGGCAGGCCGCCCACGTTGTGGTGAGACTTGATCTTCGCCGCCGTGCGGCTGCCTGACTCGATCACGTCCGAGTAGAGCGTGCCCTGCACCAGGTGCCGGACGTCGCCGAGCTTCTGCGCCTCGTCCTCGAACAGGCGGATGAACTCCTCGCCGATGATGCTGCGCTTCGTCTCGGGGTCGGTGACACCGGCCAGCCTGCCGAGAAACCGGTCCTGCGCCTGCACGTGCACGAGCGGGACGTGGAAGTGCTCCTCGAACGCCTCCACCACCTGCTCAGCCTCGTCCTTGCGGAGCAGGCCGTGGTCGACGAACACGCAGGTGAGCTGATCGCCCACCGCCTTGTGCACCAGCAGCGCGGCGACGGCCGAGTCGACGCCGCCCGAGAGCGCGCAGATCACCTGCTCGTCGCCGACCTGCTCGCGGATCAGCGCCACCTGCTCCTCGATGAACTGCAACGGAGTCCAGGTGGGCGGCGCCTGGCAGGCCTCCAGCACGAACTGCCCGAGCATCTCGGTGCCGTGCGGGGTGTGCGCGACCTCGGGATGGAACTGGACTGCGAAGAAGCCACGCTCGCGGTCCTCCATCGCGGCGATCGTGGTGGTCTGCGTCACGGCCGTCACGGTGAAGCCCGGCGGCGTGCGAACGACGCTGTCGCGGTGGCTCATCCAGCATGACTGTTCGGCGGCGATGTCGCCGAACAGCAGGCTGCCCTCGGCCAGGGATACGGGCGTCTTGCCGAACTCGCCGAGCCCGGTGTTCCCGACCTCGCCGCCCAGCGCAGCCGCCATCGCCTGCATGCCGTAGCAGATGCCCAGCACCGGCACGCCCAGCGCGAACAGCTCCGGATCGACCGACGGCGCCCCCGGCTCATAGATCGACGCCGGGCCGCCGGACAGCACGATCCCGATCGGGTCGCGGGCCGCGATCTCGGCCACCGGCATGTCGTGGGGGACGATCTCGGAGTAGACACGGCTCTCGCGGATCCGCCGCGCGATCAGCTGCGCGTACTGCGCGCCGAAGTCGATCACGAGCACCGGCCGGTGGGGGGCCGGCGAGCCGGCCAACGCCGCCCCCGCCTGCTCAGCCCGGGTCCGGCTCTCGGTCAACGGCTCATCCCGATCGCCTGCTCCCGCTGCAGCTTCTTGCCCTCGGTCTGGAGCGCCGGCGCGAACATGATCTCGGCCTTCTGGAAGGCCTGGATGGTGTCGTAGCCGGTGGTGGCCATCGACGTGCGAAGCGCGCCCATCAGGTTGAGCGTGCCGTCGTTCTCACGGGCCGGGCCGGTCACGATCTCCTGGAGCGTGGCGACCTGGTCGGTCTTGACCCGGGCGCCGCGCGGCAGGCTGGGATGGAAGGTGGCCATTCCCCAGTGGTAGCCGTGGCCGGGTGCCTCGTTGGCGCGGGCCAGCGGCGAGCCGACCATCACGGCATCGGCGCCGCATGCGATCGCCTTGGAGATGTCGCCGCCCGTGCGCATGCCGCCGTCGGCGATCACGTTCACGTACTGACCGGTCTCGAGCAGGTGCTGGACGCGGGCCGCGGCGGCATCGGCGATGGCCGTTGCCTGCGGAACGCCCACCCCGAGCACGCCGCGTGTGGTGCAGGCGGCGCCGGGGCCGACTCCGACCAGCACGCCGGCGGCGCCGGTGCGCATCAGGTGCAGCGCGGCCTGGTAGGAGGCGCATCCGCCCACGATCACCGGCACCGGCATCGAGGCGATGAACTCCTTCAGGTTGAGCGGCTCGACCACCGTCGAGACGTGCTCGGCCGAGACAACGGTGCCCTGGATCACGAGCACGTCCAGCCCGGCGTCGAGCGCCAGCTGCCAGTGCTCGCGCACGCGCTGGGGGGTCAGCGATGCGGCCGCCATCACGCCGGCGTCCTTGATCTCCTTGATCCGCTTCGAGATCAGCTCGGGCTTGATCGGCTCCGCGTAGATCTTCTGCATCTCGCGGGTGGCCTCGGCCTTGTCGAAGGTGGCGATCCGCTCGAGCAGGGCATCGGCGTCCTCATACCGCGTCCAGATGCCCTCGAGGTTGAGCACGCCGAGGCCGCCCATCTGGCCCAGCTCGATGGCCGTGGCCGGCGACACGACGCCGTCCATGGCAGCCGCCAGCAGCGGCAGCTCCAGCAGATGCGGGCCCAGCCGCCAGGCGATGTCGACGTCTTCGGCATCGCGGGTGCGCCTGCTGGGCACGATTGCGATGTCGTCAAATCCATAGGCTCTGCGCGCCTTCTTGCCGCGCCCAATCTCAATCTCCAACCCGCACAACCCCCTTCAAAAACACACGCGGCCCTTGCGGGCCGGGAGAGGAATCACACCGATGATGACGAAAGTTCAATGTCCTTTGCAGTCTACCAACCGCCCCGGTCAAAGCCCGCCGACCGTCGCGGGTCAGGACGCGCGGGCGGCGGTGGGAGCGATCTCCTGCACCTCAACCATGGCCGCGAAGCGCGGCACCTCGCGCGACTCGAACACACCCGCCCCCACGGTCTGGGTGTTCGCGGCGCCACAGGCGAGCCCCATCTTCATGCACTGGTCAGCCGCCTGGCCGGCCTGGTGGGCCGACAGGAACCCGGCCAGGAAGGCGTCGCCGGAGCCGACGGTCGACACCGCCTCGATGCGCGGGATCCATGCCCGGAACATGCGGGCCTTGGTCTTGCCGGCGGCGAGCAGCGCGTAGCACCCGGTCTTGAGCGTGATCACCACACCGTGCGCGCCCATCGCCTCGATCGCGGAGAGCGCGTGCTGGAAGTCCTCGTCGGTCTGGAACTCGTTGCCGACCAGGGCCTCCGCCTCGCGCTGGTTGGGGAATACCAGCGTCGGCTCGGCCGCCAGGGCCAGCCGCAGCGGCTCGCCGTCGGTATCGATCACGGTCCTGACCTTCCGCCGGTTCATCTCGCGCGTCACGTCGGCGTAGAACGAGGTCTCCATCCTGCGCGGCAGGCTGCCCGCAAACACGACCGTCGACACGGCGCCGGCCAGATAGCGCACACGGTCGACCAGCGCCGCCACCTCGTCGGCGGTCACCTCGGGGCCGTACTCGTTGATCTCGGTCTGCAGGCCGCTGGTGGGGTCGACCACCGCCGTCGATGTGCGCGACTCGCCTCCGATCCGCACGAAGTCGTTGAGGATTCCCTCGGAGTCCAGCCCATCGGTGATCTGCATCCCGGCCCGGCCGCCGGCCAGGCCGGTGGCGATCACGGGCTCATCCAGGCGGCGCAGGGCGCGGGCCACGTTGATGCCCTTGCCACCGGGCATGACCAGGCCCTGCTGCGCCCGGTGGCGCCGCCCGAGCTGCAGGTTGGCAACCGTCAGAGTCTTGTCGACCGCAGCATTGGCAGTGACCGTGAGAATCATCCTGAGGCCGGCTCGCGAGCTGTTCGTAGACACTGAGTGACCTTGCACATCCCGCTCATCGGCCCTCCGGAGTCTACACTTGACCCGCCCGTGGACACTCGTAGAGTTGAAGTGTGTTCGAGGGTCGTAATCGTTCGATCGTGACCGTGACGGCTGTGATTGAGGCCGGCCTGGCGGGCTGGGCGCTGGGCGCCGGATGGCTGGGACTGCTGGTCGCGATCGCCGCCGTGACGGCCGCCGACACGGCCTGGGGCATGACCCGCAGGGGCGTCATCGCCGACCTGGCGGGCCTCGAGCTGGCCGTCGCGCTGGCGGTGCTCTTGATCGCGAGCGCCGATATCACGTTGGCGGCGATCACCGCCCTCGCGTGCGCGGCCTGGCTGGTGCGGCCCGACCGCCGGCTGCCCTTCCGGCGCTCGCCGGCATCCACGCATCCGTGAAACGCGGCTAACGAGCCTCAGGCGACCGGCGTGGCGGCGCGCAGCTCAGCGGCAGCCAGGCGCACCGACTGCTGCCAGTCGCCGCGGCGCTCACGCCAGGCGTAGATCACCGACCGCGCCGCCACCACCAGGCCGCCGGCCGGGTGATCCCTGAACGCCGCCGCGAGGTCGCCGGCGCGGCCGCCCTGCGCGCCCACCCCCGGTAGCAGCAGCACCTGCCGGGGCATCAGCTCGCGTGCCCGTTCGACGGCCTCGGGGCTGGTCGCGCCGATCACCGCGCCGACGCTGGAGAGCCCCGACTCGCCGACCAGCTCCGCACCCCAGCCGGCCACCAGCTCGGCCGTGCGCTCCCACACCCGCCGCCCGTCGGCCAGCCGTTGCTCCTGCAGGTCGGCGGCACCGGGGTTGGACGTCCGCACCAGCACGAACAGGCCGGAGCCGGCTCCGCAGGCCAGCAGGAACGGCTCCAGCGAGTCGCCGCCCATGTACGGGTTCACGGTCATCGCGTCGGCCACCGGCCGGCCGCCGTCGCGGGGCGCCAGCCAGGCCTCGGCGTAGGCCTGCGAGGTGGAGCCGATGTCGCCGCGCTTGGCATCGGCGATCACGATCAGATCGTGCTCGGAGGCGAAGGCGCAGATCCGATCGAGCGCGGTTAGCCCATGGCCGCCCAGCGCCTCGAAGAAGGCCACCTGCGGCTTCACCGCCACGGCCTCTTCGGCCACCGACTCGATCAGCGCCATGCAGAAGCGCTCGTAGGCTCGTGCTCGCCCGGCGGGACCGGCCTTGAGCCCCGTGACGAGCTCCGGCGGCAGCAGGTCGATCCGGGGATCGAGACCGACGCAGAGGCTGGTGCCTTTGCGGACAACGGCTGCTGCCAGGCGGTCGGCGAAGTTCATCGACGTAAGGGTACCCGGCCCCGCCGCACGGCGATGTGCGTGGCGGCCGATGCCACCGCATCTGCGCCCAGCGGTACCGCGACGACGCTGCGGCCGGGCCGCGCGAAGGCGGCGGCGATCAGGTGCGCGACGTCGGCCTGGTCGGGACGAAGCGGTGCCGGCCTGGCCGCCAGCGCCGTCCGCAGCGGGGCGACCAGCGGGGCGCACTCGAGCGCGGCATCGCCGGCACGGGGCAGGCGTCGCCGGCCCACCACGCGACCGCCGGCGCACGCAAACGCCTGCACGAAGCGGTCGTCCGTGTCGGCCGCAAGCAGCACGCCGCTGCGGGCGGCCGCGGCGCGCAGCCGGCCCAGCGCGCTTCGCACGCGCTCGAGCGCCTCCAGCTGGTCGCGCAGCTGGGCTGCCTCCTCGAAGCGCTGATCCGCTCCCAGCGCCGCCATCCGCATCCGCAGGCCCGACGCCACCGTGCCGCCGTCCTCACCGCGCAGCCATCCGGCGGCCGCCGTCACCGAGCGGGCGTACTCCTGCACCGCGGAGCCACCACGGCACGGTGCTGCGCACCGGCCCAGCAGCCCCGCCAGGCAGCTGCCGTCGTCCTCCGGCAGGGCCGGCCGGCAGCTGCGGAGCCGGAACGACGAGCGGATCGCCGCCGCCGCGGCCTGCGCCTCGCCGCGGCTTCGCAGCGGGCCGGCGCTGATCGCGCCCGGCCGCGGCTCGGAGGTGACGGATACCCGCGGCACCCGCTCATCGGTGGTCAGCGTCAGGTAGCAGCTCCGCTCGGGGTTGACCGAGCGACGGTTCGCATCCGGCCGCAGCCGCAGGATCAGCTCCAGCTCCAGCAGCGAGGCCTCCAGCTCGCTGCCCAGCGGCCGCGTCTCGATGCGGGCGGTCGCCTCCAGGGCGTGCTCGACGGCGCGCCGCTGCCCGGAGCCTGCGAAATACGAGCGCACCCGCGCGCGCAGGTCGGTGGCCTTCCCGACGTACAGCACCCGGTCGTGGGCGTCGTGGAACAGGTAGACGCCGGGCCCGGTGGGGACGTCGCGGGCCAGCTCGCGGCGCAGCCGCACACGACGGCGCTGGGGGGCGGCAAAGGCGACCGCCTCGGCGACGGTGCGAACGCCGTGCTCCTGGGCCATGCCCAGCAGGTGCACCAGCACCTCGGCGGTGGCCTGCGCGTCGGCCAGGGCGCGGTGGCAGGGGCGCACCGTGGTGTCGAACCGCTCCGCCAGCGTGCCCAGGTTCATGCGCGGCAAGCGTCCGTCCAACAGCCGCCGCGCCAGCGCCACCGTGTCGATCACGGGCGCGGCCAGCCGGCGGCCCTCGAGCCGCGACAGCTCGGCGTCGACGAAGCCGACGTCGAAGCGGGCGTTGTGGGCGACCAGCACGGCGCCCTCGGCGAACTCGAGGAACGGCGGCAGCGCCCTCGCGATCCGGGGAGCCCCGCGCAGGTCGCGCGTCTGGATGCCGGTGATGCGGGTGATGGTGGACGGCACCGGCACGCCCGGATCGACCAGCCGCTCGAACTCGCCGACCTGATCGAACCCCTGCAGGCGCACGGCCCCGATCTCGACGATCCGCGACACGCCCGGCCGGGTGCCGGTGGTCTCGAGGTCGAACACCACGAACGGCGCATGCTCGAGCGGCAGGTCGTACAGGGTCGCCACCTCCTCCCACTCGGCCAGCGCCACCTCGGTGGGAGACCGCCAGACCAGGCGGTGATCGCTCCGCACCACCTCGTCGACCAGCTGGTGGACCAGCGCCGAGGGCGGCGCACCTCGCAGCGCGAACAGGCTGGAGGCGGCCTCGGCCATGCCCAGGGGCGCACGACGGTCGGCCAGCCGGGCCACCAGCCGGTCGGCGCCGTCGAGCGAGAGCTGGGCTGCGGGCGCAGTCATGCGAACGTATGTTCGCACATGGGGCGGATGTCCGCTCAGGAGCTCGAGGGCGCGGCCTACGCTGGGAGTGCCGCGAGGCGGGAAGGCTGCCACTGTCGGGCAGGCTTCCCTTGAGTCGGTGCGCGTTCGCCGCCGCCGGCGGCTATCCGCCATCGCGTGGTCATGACTGACCACGCTCCTTAACGCACCACGCCCGCCGCGCCTCTACGGGGCGGCGGGCGTGCGCGAGAGACCTCCGGAGGCCGGAGTTACGACTTGACGGCGGCCTTCAGCTGGCTGCCCGCCGAGAACTTCGGCACCTTGCTGGCCGGGATCATCACTTTCTGGCCAGGGTTACGTGGGTTGACACCGGTGCGGGCCTTGCGGTTCTGCACCGTGAACTTTCCGAAACCGGTGAAGACAACGTCGTCACCCTTGGAAAGGGCGTCCTTGACGGACTCGAGCACGGCGTCGACCGCGGCACCGGCGTCCTTCTTGGACAGGTTCGATCTGGTCGCAACCGCGTCGATGAAATCGCTCTTCGTCACCCTTATTCCTCCTGGTCGTTTCGTGGGCCGGAATGGGTCAATCGGGCTACCCTAGCACGGCCATCGGATGTCAACAATCCGCTTCAGCAAAGGGATTTCACGCGTTCGCGGAGGCGGCGCCGACGCCGAGCTGAGAACTGGTATAGAGCGCTTTGAAGGGGATGCCCGCTGCGGCGATCGCATCGGCCCCGCCTTCCTCGCGGTCGACCACGCAAATTGCAGCGGAAACGTGGAGATCGGCCTCGCCCAGCGCCTCCACCGCGGATAGCAGCGCGCCACCCGACGTGACCACGTCCTCGACCACGCAGACGCGCATTCCTGGCTCGAAAACGCCCTCGAGCCGATTGCCGGTGCCGTACTCCTTCGCCGCCTTTCGCACGATCACGAACGGCAGCCCGGTCTCGATCGACGTGACGGCAGCCAGCGGCACGGCGCCCAGCTCGGGGCCGGCCAGCAGCTCCGCCTGCCCGCCGTGGCCGGCAACCAGCGCGGCCAGCTCGCGGCCGAGACCGGCCAGCAGCTGCGGATCGGTCTCGAACCGGTACTTGTCAAGGTAGTAACGGCTGCGGCGCCCGGAGCGCAGCAGGAAATCACCCTCCAGGTACGCCCGCTCGAGCAGCCTCGCCGCCAGCTGGTCGCGGTTCACGCGCCCTCGCGGGCGGCCGCCAACACCAGGTCGGCGTGCGGCATCAGCCGGTCGGCATCCGGCGATCCGGCGGCCAGCGACACCATCGAGCCGTCGTCGAAGTAGATGTCCAGCCGGGTGCGGTTGCGCACGGATCGGCGCCTGTAGAGCACCGTGCCCAGGAACGAGCCGGCGCCGATCACGACCGGGATCACGAGCCTACGCCGAGCCATCGACCTCCTCCTGCTGCTCGTCGGCGGCCTTGCCGTCGCTCTCGGCGATCTGGCGCAGCAGCGTCTTCAGGTCGTAGAAGACCAGCCCCACGGTGGGGTCGGCGCCGGTGGTCGCCACGGCCGTGCGGTGGTCGTCCACCACCAGGAACACGCTGCCCTCGGGCGTGGCCGCCTGCAGCTGCGCCAGGGCCTCGCGGCCCAGGTCGCGGCGCACCTGGTCGGCGCCCTCGGCCAGGTCGCGGGCGGCTGCGGCGATGCCGTTGGCGGCCTCGTCCTGCACGCTGGCGGCAACCAGCGAGCCGTCGCGAGCGATCACCACGACCGTCTCGATCTGGGTCGAGAGCTCACGCAGCTCGGCGATTGCGGCGGTCGCATCCACGATTCCACGCTAGCACAGGTGATCCCTGCCGATATTCTCATCAGGATGGCCAACGAAACCGCCCCGACATGGATGGCCCCATATCGCACCGTCGCCAGCCAGACAGGCTCCATCCTGGGCAAGTACCTGGCCGACCGCGGCCCGCACCTGGCCGCCATGGTCGCCTACTACGCGCTGCTGTCGCTGTTCCCGTTCATCTTCCTGGTGCTGTCCGCGATCGGCCTGCTCGGCCACGTTTCGCAGTCGAGCTACCTGATCCGCGAGATGGAGCGGATCCTGCCCAGCGAGTCGGTCGCCGACCTGGTGAAGCTGACCCGCTCGGTGCAGTCGAACGCCGGCAAGTTCTTCGTGATCGGCCTGGTCGGGATGCTGTGGAGCGCGCTCGGCTTCTACTCAGCGCTGGAGTCGGCTCTGAACATCGTGTTCCGAGTGGGCAACCGCGGGTTCGTGGCCGGCAAGTGGATCAGCTTCGTGCTGGTGCTGAGCTCGCTGACCGTCCTCTTCACCTCGCTGTTTGTTGCCACGCTGGCGAACGGCTGGCTGCACCGGCACGAGCCCGGCGAGCTGAGCTCAAGCATCGTGCCCTACCTGATCTCACTGGCCTTCTCCAGCGCCGGCTCGTTCGTGTTCCTGATGGTGGTCTACCGCGTCCTCACCAACGTCGACCTGCACCGCGGCGACGTGTGGCCGGGGGCGCTGTTCGGCACGGTGCTGTTCCAGGTCTCGTTCCAGGCGGTGCCGCTGTACCTGCAGCGGGCCGACGTGCTGTTCGCCATGCGCGCCTTCGGTGGCCTGATCCTGCTGCTCGTGTGGCTGTACCTGATGGCGAACGTGATCGTGCTGGGCGCCGAGATCAACTGGCGGCACTGGTCGCAACACCAGCCGCCCCAGGACGACACCATGGCCGGCCTCGCCTAGTTTGAACCATCTAGCCGGCCCGGTCCAGCCACATCTGGGAGTGCTCCAGCCAGCGCTGCCGTGGTGGCGTCGTCGTGATGCACGGCCGACCAGCTGCTCAGCCGCAGCGACATGTGCGCGAGGTAGGCGCGCAGGGTGGCGGCATCGCGCCGGTCGCGGAGCAGCTGCCACAGCTCGAGTTGGTGATCCTCGCCGAGGCCGCCCTCGGCGCTGCAGTAGAGCAGCGTGACCAGGTCGAAGTAGGGATCGCCCACGCGCGCGCCCTCGCAGTCGACGATGCCGGTCACGCGGTCGCCCTCGGCCAGCACATTCAGGTGGTGGAAATCGAAGTGCGCGATGCCGCCGACCGGCAGGGCGGCAGGATCGGTGCCCTCCCCGATCGCGATCACGCGGTCGAGCAGCGCCGCGCCGGCCGGCGAGTGCCGCCGTAGCGGAGCGTGCAGGCAGTAGCCGTCGGCGCCGGTGGTCAGGGTGCGGCACAGGAAGGCGCCCCACCCGCCGCCGTCCCCGTCGCCCCGCTCCTCCTCCTGCAGCCGGTTCAGGTCGACCAGCTGCTCGACATGGACGGGCAGAAGCGGCACCGGCGGGCGGCCCGGAAGCAGCTCCTGGAGCACGAACAGCAGCGACTCCGCGGTCGCAGTCAGCAGGTGGCGCGGCGCCGGGTAGCCGCGGCCGCGCAGCCCCTCCACGATCGGCACGACTCGCTCGATGTGCTCGAGCGAGTCCGACTCGCCGCCCGCGATCTGCCACCACTTCAGCAGCGACCGGTTGCCCGCGGCGTCGGCCACCACCGTGGCATGGCTGGCCTCGCCGTCCGGCATCGCCGCCACCATCCGCAGACCGGAGCCGCGTGCGCGGTTGAGCACGGCCAGCGCCTGCTCCGTGGAGGGTGCCGCGGCTACGGCCCGGACTCCTGCAGCGCCGCCGCCAGCTGCTCGCGCAGCGTCGCGGCGGCACGGGCGCGGTGCGAGATGGCGTCCTTCTCGCCGGCCTCCATCTCGCCCACCGTGCGCGATTCGCCCTCCGGCACGAATGCCGGGTCGTAGCCGAACCCGCCGCTGCCCCGAGGCCGCTCGGCCATGCGGCCGCGCAGCTCGCCACGCGCATGCAGCTCGCGACCAGCCGGGGAGATCGCCACCAGCTCGGCCACGTAGGCGACGGAGCGGTCGTCCCGGCCGGCCAGCGCGGCCAGCAGCGCGTCCAGGTTCTCGGCATCGGTCGCGTGCTCACCGGCGAACCGCGCCGACCGCACACCCGGACGGCCGCCCAGCGCCGAGGCCTCGATCCCGGAGTCGTCGGCCAGCACCCAGGCCGCGCCGCCGATCGCCGCATGCACGTGACGAGCCTTCAGCTCGGCGTTGTCACGAAAGGTGACACCGGTCTCCTCGGGCAGATCGCCCGCATAGGGCTCGACCTCGAAGCCGGGCAGGAGCCGCTCGAACTCCTGCGCCTTGTGCGGGTTATGCGACGCCAGTACGAGCTTCATGGAGCACCCGCGTCTGCACCGCCGAGATCTCCTCGATCCCTGCGGCGGCCAGGCTCAGCAGCTCGTCCAGCGAGGCGCGGCCGAAGGGCGTTCGCTCGGCCGTCGCCTGCACCTCGATCATCTGGCCGCTGCCCGAGATGACGACGTTCATGTCGACCTCCGCGCGCGAGTCCTCGACGTAGGCCAGATCGAGCATCGGGCTGCCGCCGACGATCCCGACCGAGACGGCCGCCACCGAGTCGGACAGCGGCAGCTCGCGCAGCTTTCCGGCATCGACCAGTCCCGACAGCGCCAGGTGCAGTGCCGCGTAGCCGCCGCAGATCGCCGCGCAGCGGGTGCCGCCGTCGGCCTGCAGCACGTCGCAGTCGATCCAGATGGTGCGCTCGCCCAGCGCCTTGAAGTCGACCACCGAACGCAGCGAGCGGCCGATCAAGCGCTGGATCTCGACCGTGCGGCCGTCCAGCTTGCCACGGGTGGCGTCGCGAGGCTTGCGGTCGGATGTCGAGCCCGGCAGCATCCCGTACTCGGAGGTGACCCAGCCGGTGCCGCGCCCGCGCATCCACCCTGGCACCGACTCCTCGACCATGGCCGTGCAGACCAGCCGCGTCTTCCCGATCGAGAACAGCACCGATCCGTGCGCGCTGTCGATGAACCCCGGCTCGATCGCCAGCGGACGCAGCTGGTCGAGCTCGCGGCCGTCGGCGCGCTTCACGCCGCGATCTCCAGGCGCGCGGGGTCGACCCGCTCGACTTCGGTCAGAGGCAGCTGCAGGAAGCGGCCGGCGACGTCCTGGAAGGCCTGCTCGTCGCCCGTGCAGAGAAAGCGGTAGCTGCCCTCGCGGCCGGCCAGGTTGCCGACGCCGCGGCGGTCGAGGGTGGCCGCGACCTCGCGTGCGATCTCCTCGGCGGAGGTGATCAGCGTGACGTCTCGGCCGAAGATGCGCTGCAGCATGGGTCTGATCAGCGGGTAGTGCGTGCAGCCCAGGATCACCGTGTCCACCTCGGCCTGCTTCAGCGGCTCGGCATACCGCTTGGCGGCATCATGCAGGTCGTGGCCGTTGACCTCGCCGCTCTGGATCAGCGGCACCAGCTCCGGGCAGGCCACCTGCGTCACCTCGACGCCGGCGTCGAGCACGCCGATCGCCGCCGGGTAGCGGCCGCTCGCAACCGTCGCCTCGGTCGCCATCACCCCCACCCGGCGGGCGCGGGTGGCCTGGACCGCGGCATGCGCCTCGGGCGTGATCACGCCGATCAGGGGCACCGTGAACTCGCGCTGCAGATCGGGAAGGGCGGCGGCGGTGGCCGAGTTGCAGGCGACGACCAGCAGCTTCACGTCCCGCTCGATCAGGTGCAGAGCGACCTCGTGCGCGAAACGGCGGATGGTCGCGGCCGGCTTGGTGCCGTACGGGAACCGCTCCGGTGCCGAGTCACCGAAGTAGATGAAGTCCTCGTGGGGCAGCGTGACGAGGCACTCGTGCAGCACCGTCAGGCCGCCGACACCGGAGTCGAACACGCCGATCGGGCGGGCATCCATGGCAGGAGTTTACGGGCTCGGCCGGTCAGTGGACGCGGACGAGCGCCTGGAAGTCCGAGCGCCCGAGGATGCGACCCGTCCGCTTCGACCGCAGCAGGATCGTGGTCTGCTCACGTCCGGAGAGAAGCGTGCCGGCCCCGGTCATGAACCACAGCGGCGAGCTGACGGTGACGTGCGTGAACGCGGCGGGGAAGGCGACCCGGTCGGTGGTCGTCTTCAGGCCGAACGGGCAGGTCTTGTTCGTGGCACAGAACTGCCGCACCTCGTGCACCGCGACCACCATCGAGCCGGTTCCCGGCAGGCTGGCGCTGACGTGCACCGATCCCAGCGTGACGCGGTTCGGCGTGGCGGTCACGGTCTGCGTCCAGCGCACCACCGCACCATTCGATGCCCTGAAGCCGCCGTTGATCGAGTACCGTCCACGGCCGCTCAGGCGACGCCTGGGCGAGGCCTGGACGGACACGTCGAGTGCCGCCGTCGCTGCGTGCGCGCTCCACGCCGGCTTCATCGAGAGCGTCCGAGGCACCCGCAGCCACAGCGTCCCGGCCGCGTAGTCGAGCGCGAACACGCCATCGGCGTGGATGCGCGGCCACTGGCTGAAGGTGAGCGTGCCGTGCACAACGCCGGACACCGGACAGGTTCCGGTCAGGTGCACCTTCAGCAGCTCGGTGCGCACGTGCTTGCCTGTGGCCGTCGCCGCGCACGCCGCCGTGTCGGCCCCGGCACGGCTCGTGCCCGATAGCAGGGCGAGCAACGCGGCGGCCGCGATCAGGAGAAGGAGCCTGGGTCGCATCGGGGGCGATCTTACACGTTGTCCGGTTCTGGCCCGGACCACCCCAGCGCCCGGTGGGGGTCCCGACAACCCCCACCGGGCGCGAGCTCAGCCCTACAGTGTCGCGGTCTGGCGCGGTCGCACGCGCGTCGCGGCGAAGCCTGCCAGGATCAGCAGCAGTGCGGCCACGGCGGCACCGATGCCGGCGTCAGCCCAGTCGAACCCGCTGCTTGCGGAGACGGTGGTGACGGCCGGAACGGGCTGGCTGATGACCAGAGGTACCGTCTGGTCGGTCGGAGAATCGGCGGCCGCCTGCATGACCGAGACGGGCACCTGGTTGGTCGGAGAATCGGCGGCCGCCTGCATGACCGAAGCGGCCGTGACGCCCTGAATCGGGAGCTTGTTGTCGAGCAGGAACCCCGTGCGGTGGAACACGATCGTGCGGTTGGCGGCCGACACGGCGGCCGAGTCGGTGGCGTCGGTGGACTGCCGGGTGGGCATGGCCTGGGCGGCCGATGCCGAGATCGCCAGCAGGCCGGCGGCGACGAGGACGGTGCGGAAGAGTCGAGAGGTGGTGCGCATGGGAGTGCTCTCCTTCTTGGTGGATGTGAGGCACGAAGTCATGGGCACAACCTAGGCCGCCCGCACCGGCCTGACGACATCCCGGGATACGCCCGCAACGTATCGCTCGATACACAGGCCGACGGACTGCCTGACCAGAACAAAACGCCCGGTGGGGGCTCTCAAACCCCCACCGGGCGCCGGGCCGGCGGCTTACAGCTGCACCGTCTGCCGAGGGCGGACGATGGTCGCGGCGACGGCCGCCAGGATCAGCAGCAGGGACGCCACGAGGGCGCCGATTGCGGCGTCGGCCCAGTCGAAGCCGTTGTCCGCGGACTGCGCGGAGACGGGCTGGGCGATGACCGGCGGTGCGGTCTGGTTGGTCGGAGAATCCGCGGCCGCCGCCATCGGCTTGGGGGCCGCGAAGCTCAACTGGTGGCCGAGCACGAAGCCCGACTTGTGGAGAACCACCGGGCCGCCGGGCGAATGCGACACGACCGGCAGCTGATGGTGAGCGGCCGTGAAGCCGAGCGGATCACGGTCAGTCACGTTCGCGGGACCCATCGCCATCGCCTGGGCGGCGGTGGCAGACACGGCCATCAGGCCGGCGGCCACGAGAACGGTGCGGAACAGTCGAGAGGTGGTGCGCATGGGAGTGCTCTCCTTCTTGGTGGATGTGCGACCGAAGTCATGGGCACAACCTAGCACCCGGCCGGCCCGCCCGCGACCTCCCGGCACACACTCGCAATGTATGATTCGATACAGAACGGAAGGGGCGTGGCGGTGTCCGACTGGGCGATCCTGAGCGCACTCGGCGATGACGAGGCCCGCGGAGTGCTGACGTCGGCGCGGCGGCGCAGGTTCAAGCGGGGCGAGGTCGTCTTTCACCGCGACGACCCGGCCGACACGCTGCATCTGGTCAGCAGCGGATGCCTGGCGGTGCGGGTGATCACCCCGCTGGGGAGCGTCGCCACCCTGCAGCTGGTGGGGCCTGGCGAGTGCTTTGGCGAGCTGGCGCTGCTGGGCGGAGCTCAGGTCCGCAGCGCCAAGGTCGAGGCGATCTCGGCGAGCGAGACGTACGCGCTGTCCCGCACCGACCTCGACCGCCTGCGTGCGCAGTACCGGGAGATCGACGTGTTCCTGGTGGAGCTGCTCGGGCAGCGTGTGGCCGAGCTGACCGAGCGTCTGGTCGAGGCCCTCTACACGCCGGCGCCGCGGCGCGTCCGCCTGATGCTGGACGGGCTCGCCGAGCGGTACCGCGAACCCTCCGGACGGGCCACGATCCCGCTCACGCAAGACGACCTGGCCGGGCTGGCCGGCACCTCGCGGCTGACGGTGAACCGCGTGCTGCACGAGCTCCAGCGCGCCGGCCATGTCGAGATCGGCCGTGGCCGCGTGACGGTGCTGGCAGCCGGCGCCGGACGGTGACCGGGCGCGCATAGACTGCGCCCCATGACCGACGGCTGGCACACCGAAGACTTCCCCGAGCTGCGCCCGCACCCGCCCTGGGTGATGCAGGAGATGATCGAGGCCGAGCCCGCGCTGCTCGAGCAGATCGCAACCACGAGCGACACGGCCCCGCTGGCGCTGCTGCTGAAGGTGAGCGGCCCGCTGACGGTGGTCGGCTGCGGCACCAGCGAGCACGCGGCGCTGGCTGCCGCCGAGATCCTGACCGACGCCGGCGCACCGGCCGGGTCACGGCAGGCGTACGAGGCGGCACTCGACCCACAGCAGGGCGGCGCCGTGCTCGGCATCTCCCACGAGGGCGGCACCTGGGCCACCATCGAGGCGCTCGAAGCGGCCCGCCGAGCCGGATCGGGAACCGCCCTGATCACCGCCCGGAGCGAGAGCAAGGCGACCGAGCAGGCCGACGCCGTACTGGTCACGCCCATGGTCGACCGCAGCTGGTGCCACACGGTCGGCTACACGTCGCCGATCGCGGCCACCCTGGCCCTTGCCGCGAAACCGTCGACCGGGGTGGTCGAGACGCTGGTCACGGCCGGTGTCGGCGACCGCGCCTCCGTCACGGCCGTGGCCGATGCCCTGAACGGCTGCGACCACCTGATCGTGGTCGCGTCGGGCGCCGACCGCATCGCGGCCCGCGAACTGACTCTGAAGATCGAGGAGGCGGCCCATATCCCGACCGCGATGCGCGACCTCGAGACGTTCCTGCACGGCCACCTGCCCGCCTGCGACGAGCGCACCGGGCTGGTGCTGATCGAGCACGACCGCCGGCGCTCGGGCCCGCGCCGCGAGCTCGGCCAGATGGTGCTGCAGGCGTCCGCGCGGGTCGGTGTGCGGTGCGCCGTGATCGGCCGCCAGGCACCCGATCCGGGCATGGCCGCCGCCGGGTACGTGCCCACGCCGGTCGCCGATGCGCTTCCGGCCGCGGCCGAGGCGCTGCTGGCGACGGCGCCCGCCGTGCAGTGGCTGGCGCACGAGCTGGCCGTGGCACGCGGCGTCAACCCCGACCTGATCCGGCGCGAGCAGGAGGCGTACCGCGAGGCGGCCAAGTTTCGTGGCTAGGGCGCTGCACATCCAGAACGAGTCGACCGACCCCGCCGGCCTGTTCGTGGACGCGCTCGAACGGCACGGGTTCACGGTCGACACGCTGCACCCCTACGCCGGCGACGAGCTGCCCGCGTCGCTTCGCGGCATCGACGCCCTGGTCGCAGGCGGCGGGCTGGTGGACACGCACCAGGCCGGCGAGCACCCATGGCTGGCGCAGGAGATCGAGCTGGTGCGCGAGGCGCTCGCGCTGGCGCACGCCGTACATGGGCCTGTGCCTGGGCGCACAGGTGCTGACCGAGGCCGCCGGCGGCACCGTCTACCGCTGCCACCCGCACGAGATCGGCTGGCACGAGGTGGAGCTGACGCCGACCGCCGCCGGCGACCCCCTGTTCGACGGCCTGCCGCGGCGGTTCCAGGCGATGCAGTGGCACTACTACGCATGCCGTCCCAGCAACGGCGCCGTCGAGCTGATGACCAACCCGGTGTCGCTGCAGGCGCTGCGGGTCGGTGACGCCGCCTGGGGCACCCAGTTCCACATCGAGGTGACACGTCCGGTGCTGCTGAGCTGGCTGGAGATGGGCGGCGACGACCTGGCCGCGAACGGCTATCCCCGCGAGCGGTTCCTGGAGTCGCTCGACGAGCATCTGGAGACCCACCAGCAGGTGGGTCGTACCCTGGCCGAACGCTTCGCCCGGTTCGCTACGCGGCCAGCAGGCTGAGCTCGGCCGCGTACTCCGGCCGCTCGGCCAGCCGGTCACACCAGGCCGAGATCGCCGGGTACCGACCGATGTCGACTCCGACGCGGTACAGGCGCGTGATCCAGGGCCAGACACCGGGCTCGGCCAGCGTGTAGGTGTCGCCGACCAGGTAGCCGCCGTCCTCGATCTGAGATGAGAGCCACTGAAGCTCGGCATCGAGCGCCTCGGCCGCCCCATCCTCTTCCCTGCGGGCGGCGTAGAACGCGCCGGTGAGGTCCTCGAACCGCCGCAGCACGATCCGCACGCGGGCGCGCTCGACCGGGTCGGACGGCATCATGGCCGGCTGCGGGTGCGTCTCGTCGAGGTAGTCGTTGAGCGCCTCGGACTCCCACAGCACCTGACCGTCAACATCGAGCACGGGCACCCGGTTGCGCGGGTTCAGCTCGCGCAGCCAGGCCGGCTTATCGGACAGGTCGACCTGCACCAGGTCGTACTCGATGCCCTTGCCGCTCAGCACCAGGCGGGTGCGCACGCAGTAGGGACAGGCATCTGCTGAGTAGAGAGTGATTGACACCGCAACGAACTCTAGCTGAAGATCTGGGCTCTCGCGAGGAGGGTATGGTGCGGGAGGTGACCGACGGCTATCGGGTGCTCGCGATCGACGATGTTTCGCCCCTTGCGGTGGTGAACGGGACGCTGCAGTGGCGGCCGCTTCGCCGCACGTTGGGCGTGCGCGCCTTCGGCATCAACGCCTACACCGCGGCCAACGTCGGCGACGATGTGGTCGAGGAGCACACCGAGACCGGGCTCGGCCACGAGGAGATCTACCTGGTGCTCCAGGGCCGGGCGACGTTCACGGTCGACGGCGAGACCAGCGACGTCCCCGCGGGCTCGCTGGTGTACCTGGCCGACCCGGCGCTGAAGCGGCAGGCCGTGGCCGCCGAGCCGAACACGACCGTGCTGGCGATCGGCGGCAAGCCGGGCGAAGCCTTCAAGCCGTCGGCATGGGAGCACTACTTCGCGGCCGACGCGGCGGCGAAGAGCGGAGATCTCGACGGCGCCTACGACCTGCTCATGACCGGCCTTGCCGAGCACCCCGCCAACCCGTCGATCCTCTACAACGCGGCGTGCTACCGAGCGCTGGCCGGCCGCGGCGACGAGGCGATCGAACTGCTGTCGCAGGCCGCCGCCGGCGACCCAGACCAGGTGCGCAAGTGGTCGGCCGGCGACAGCGACCTCGACTCGATCCGCGACCGGCCGGACTGGCCGGTGCCGGCCGTTTAGCCGACGATCACGATCTCCAGGCGGCGCGGGCCGTGCACGCCCTCGACCCGTGACAGCTCGATGTCGGAGGTGGCAGACGGGCCCGAGATCAGCGTCAGCGGGGCGCGGCGCTGCCGCACCGACGGCTCCACCCGCTGGAACGCCTCGCTCACCGAGGCACACACGAGCTCCGCCGGGACGACGCAGATGTGCAGGTCGGGCACCAGCGTCAGCGCGCGGATGCCCTGCCCGGGCCCGCCGTCCAGCACGATGGTGCCGGTCTCCGCGATGGCGGCGGCACAGCCGGTGAGCACGCCGTCCACCCGATCGAGCGCCGAGACCGTCGCATCGCCGTCCGTCTCGACATCTGGCGGGAGCCAGACCTCCGGCAGATCCTGCGGCACGGCGAGGCGGCGGGCGCCGTGCGCGGCGCAGATCTCGGCGACCAGCGCGGCCACGCCGGCCTGATCGACGCGGTGCACGGCGGCGCGGTACTCGCCCGCCCGCTCTGCGAACAGCGCGACCGGGTCGGCCGGCGCCGGCAATGCCGGCGGCAGCACCGCCGCGGACGGCTGCGGCCGGTCGGCCAGGGCCGCGCGGATGCGGCCCAGCACGACATCACGCGCGTCGCTCATGCCACCATTCCCGGAAGCTCTGCGGGGCCACGGCGGGCAGGTCGCGCCCGGCCGTCCACGCCCTCATCGGGCCGGCGCCGGCCACCCGCGCGGGCAGCACGCGCGCCAGCCGCTGCGCCCGCCGGTAGCGGCCGGCGTCTGCGAACAGCCAGGCCAGCGTGCGCATCGCCCGCCGCTCGGCCGGGCGCTTGGGGGTGAGGCCGCGCAGGTGCACCAGCACGCGCGGGATGTCGATCTTGACCGGGCACACCTCGTAGCAGGCCCCGCACAGGCTGGAGGCGTAGGGCAAGGCTGGCGGCCGCTCCGATGCCCTCGAGCTGCGGCGTCAGGATCGCGCCGATCGGCCCCGGGTAGATCGATCCGTAGGCATGGCCGCCGGTGCGCTCGTAGACCGGGCACACGTTCAGGCAGGCCGAGCAGCGGATGCAGTGCAGCGCCTCACGCCCGTCCGGGTCTCGAAGCACGTCCGTGCGGCCGTTGTCGAGCAGGACGATGTGCACCTCGCCGGGGCCGTCGCCGGGCGTGACGCCGGTCCAGAGCGAGGTGTAGGGATTCATGCGCTCGCCGGTGGAGCTGCGCGGCAGCAGCTGCATGAACACGGCCAGGTGCTCGAAACGGGGCAGCAGCTTCTCGATACCGACAACGCTGATCAGGACGTTCGGCAGCGTGGTGCACATGCGGCCGTTGCCCTCCGACTCGAGCACGACCAGGGTGCCGGTCTCGGCGATCGCGAAGTTGGCGCCGCTGATGCCGACGCGGGCGCGCAGGAACCGTTCGCGCAGGTGGATGCGCGCCGCCTCGGCCAGCGCGGCAGGATCGTCCGACAGGTCGGCGGGGCCGATCGTGCGCCGGAGCAGGTCGCGGATCTCCGTGCGGTTGCGGTGGATCGCCGGCACCAGGATGTGCGACGACCAGTCACCGTCGAGCTGCAGGATCAGCTCCGCGAAGTCGGTCTCGAGCGCCTCCACCCCGCGCGCTGCGAGCGCGTCGTTGAGCCCGATCTCGTCGGTCGTGAGCGACTTCACCTTGACCACCTCGTGCTCGCCGTGCCCTGCAACGATGCCCGCGATCAGGTCGTTGGCGGCGTCCCCGTCCGCCGCCCAGTGCACCGTCGCACCGGCTTCGGTGGCGGCCTGCTCGAACTCCACCAGGTAGGTGTCCAGGTTGGCCATCACGTCGCGCTTGATCGCTGCGCCGGCGTCGCGCAGCTGCTGCCAGTTGTCCAGTTCGTCAACGACCGCCGCCCGCTTGGCGCGGATCGTGCGGGTGGCGTGGCCCAGGTTCCTGCGTAGCTGCGTGTTTCGCAGCTCCACGTGCGCGGCCTGCGGGAAGCCGGCGCCGCCGCGCCTGGCGCTGCTCATGTGGCGGCCAGGATCTCGGCGAGGTGCACTGCGCGGACCGGTGAGCCGCGCCGCGACAGCCCACCGCCGATCTGCATCAGGCAGGAGTTGTCGACGGCGGTGACGGCCTCGGCGCCGCTTCGCTCGATGGCCGTCAGCTTGTCCTCGAGCATCGCCATCGACACCTCCGCGTTCTTGACGGCGAAGGTGCCGCCGAAGCCGCAGCACTGATCGGCCTCTTCGATCTCGACCAGATCCAGGCCCTCGACGGCGGTCAGCAGCCGGCCGGGCCCGTCCCCCACACCGCAGCGCGCGCAGCGAGTGACAGGTGGGGTGATACGCGACGCGCGCGGGGTAACGGGCGCCGACGTCCTCGACCCCGAGCACGCCGGTCAGGAACTGCGACAGCTCGTGCACCGGCAGCCCCGGCTCGTGCTCGAGCACGTGACCGGCGCACGAGGCGGACGGGGTCACGATCGCCTCGGCGCCGTCGAACACACGTCGCATCCGCGCCGCCAGCTCCAGCCCTTCGTCGCGATAGCCGCTGTTCATGTGCATCTGCCCGCAGCAGGTCTGCTCCGGGCGGAACTCGACCTCGTGCCCGAGCCGCTCCAGCAGCTCCACCATCGCCCTGCCGGTCTGCGGGAACAGGATGTCGTTGAAGCAGGTGATGAAGACCGAAACCCTCACGGCCCGGTCACATCGCCGTCACGGCCGCAACGCTCGTGCCCGGCACTGGTGTTGCGCCCGTTAATAGATCTCGACGTATTCGTTGCGTTCCCAGTCGGTGACGTGATCATCGAAACGCGACAGCTCGTGGCGCCGCATCACGCCGTAGGCGGTGACGAAGTCGTCGCCCAGGGCCGCGGCGATCCGCTCGTCCGCCTCGAGCGCCTCCAGCGACTCGCGCACCGAAGTCGGCAGCTTCGTCCGCGACTCGTCCTCCTCGGCCGGCGGGTGCGCGGCCGGCTCCAGCTCGAGGCCGTCCTCGATCCCGTTCAGCCCGGCCGCCAGGATCGCCGCCCCCACCAGGTACGGGTTGGACAGGCCGGTGGGAGCACGGTGCTCGATGTGCCGCGACTCGGTGGTGCCGCCCTTGATCCGGATCAGCGCCGACCGGTCTTCCAGCCCCCATGACACGTTGGTGGGGCTGAAGGTGTGCGTGCGGCGGCGCTTCATGCAGTTGACCGTCGGAGCGAGCAGCGCGTAGGTGGAAGCCGCGTGGCGCAGGTTGCCGGCGATGAAGCTGCGGCACGCGGCCGAGATGCCGGCCTCGTCCGAGGCATCGCCGAACGCGTTGCCGCCGTCGGCGACGTTCAGCAGGGAGACGTGCGTGTGCAGCCCCGACCCGGCCGAATCGGCGAACGGCTTGCTCATGAACGTGGCCGTGTAACCGTGCTGGTGAGCCAGCTCCTTGACCGCGTTCTTGAACGAGAAACAGCGATCGGGGCCGCCCATGCCGCGCAGCGGCAAGCAGGGCAGCTCCCACTGCGAGCCCGCGTACTCGCAGTTCGCCGTGATCACCTCGAGGCCGTAGGCGTTCAGCTGCTCGACGAGCTCCTGGATGAACGGCACGTACGTGTTCCGCGTGACGTTGAAGATGTGGTAGCCCTCGAACAGCAGCTCGTGGTCGGAGGTCAGCAGGTAGAACTCGGGCTCGTAGCCGATCAGCGGCTCGTAGCCGAGCGCGCGTGCGCGCTCCAGCTGCTTGCGCCAGACCCGCCGCGGCAGCGCCTCGAGCGGCGTGCCGTCGGCCCAGGTGGAGTCGCAGATCCAGCGCGCCGTGGCCTCGCGCCACGGCACCACGGCAGCCGTCTCCAGATCAGGCAACAGCAGCTGGTCGCCGTAGGCGACCTCCTCGTGGTAGAGCGTGCCGCCCACGACGTCCGACCTGCTGTCCAGCACGGCAACGCCGCCGTACATGTTCAGCCCGGACTCGGCGTAGCCGTAGGCGCGCTCGATCGGCACCATCTTGGAACGGCTGGTGCCGTGCATGTCGGGCAGCTCGAACCGCACGAAGCGGATCCCCTGCGCGCGCCATCCGTCGAGCACCTGGGCGGCGCCGGTCGTGGTGTCAGTGGCCACGTATCCCCTCCTTCCCCACGCTCACCCTGACGAGGGCTCGGGGGTTCCGTTGTCCCAATGGCGAACCTGCAACCCGCGCGCGGCCAGGTCGCGCTCGAGGCCAGCGGCTCGACCAGCATCGCACACGCAGAGCACGCCGCCCTCGCGTCCGTCGTCGCGGCGAAGAGCCGCGGCAAAGCGCAACGCCGGCTGCAGGTGAACGCCGCCGCCGAGCGCTGGGTACGTGTCCCGCACCGTGACGATGGCGCCGCCGGTCCCGCGCTGAACATCCACCGGGTTGGTGAAGTGACCCACCGACCAGTCTGCCGGCGGGCCGTCGTCGGCGCCGGTGTCGAGGTGGCGCTGCACCTGCCCGCGATCCGCAGACGCGCCCCACAGCGCGCCGGTGTTGATGTTGGCGATCAGCGGCAGCTGCGCGTCCAGCGAGAGCAGGTCGGCAACCGTCTCGGCCGTCCACGGGCCGGCCACCGGCACCGCCGCCAGGCGGCCCCCCGACAGGCGGCCGATCGCGATCGCCAGCCCCCGCCCGGAGGTGCCTGACTCGGCCTGCGGCGCCAGCGGCAGGTCAAGGCGGTAGTCGAGCCGCGACTCGACGCCCGCAAGCGGCGGTGGCTCGCCGCCTTCCGGCAGCAGCGTGCCCGACTCCAGCGCCACCAGATCCTGGTCGACCCCGTCCAGGCCGGCCGCGGTCAGCACCAGCGCACCCCAGAACGCGCCGCACAGGTTGTCCTTCTGCGGCATCATCACGCGGTGCAGCTCGGCGGTGCGCTCGGCCCAGTCGGTGACGACGGTCGTGCTGCTCACGTGGCGAGACTATCCCAATCGCCCCCGATTCGCCTGTGTTCAAGGTGCACACAGGCGCGATATGCTCGCGCCATGGTGCGGGTCGAGGAGCACGCGCGCGATCTCGAGGCGATCTCGGCGCTGGCCTCGCGCGTCAACTCCAGCCTTGACCTCGACCGCGTGCTGGAGGAGGCAATCGCGGTCTGCGCCGAGCTGACCCGCTGCCAGGGCGCCCTCGTCTACCTGTGGGACTCCGAGCAGGAGCGGCTGGTGGTGCGGGGCGCGATCGAGGGCTACACGGAGTGGATCGGGCGCTTCTCGCTGGGCATGGGCGAGGGCCTGACCGGCTGGACGGCGCTCACCCGCCAGGCCGGGATCATCACCGAGCGTCCGCTGGAGGATGCGCGCTACCGGTACGTGCCCGACCTCAACGACGAGCGCTTCCAGTCGGTGGCGACGGTGCCCGTGGTGGGCCGTTCCGGCCAGCTGCTGGGCGTGCTGACCCTGCACACCGAGGCGCCTCACGAGTTCAGCGAGTCCGATGTGACGATGCTGGAGACGATCGCCAGCCTCGTCGCCGGCGCGGTCGAAAACGCGCAGCTGCACGAGCGGGCACTGCGCAGCGTGGACGTGTTCCGGCGGCTGGCCGACCTCTCGCAGCGGATGACCTCGGCCAGCCCCCGCGAGACCATGCACCGCCTGGCGATCGCGACCATGGAGCTGCTGGACGGCTCGCTTGCGGCGCTGCTGCGGTTCGACCCGGGCCGTGACCGGCTGCTGGTCGAGGCCTGGGCGTCGAGCGATCAGGCGCGGCTGGGCGGCGAGCCGATCGCAGCGACCGGCGCCTGGGCACGGCTGCTGGGCGGCGGACCGGCCAGCATCGCGCTCGACGACTCGCCCGAGCTGGCGCTGCACCCGCGGGCGCGCTCCCTGTTCGCCGCCCCGGTACGGCTGGAGGGCCGGCCCACCGGCGTGCTGCTCTGCTTCTCGAGCGAGCGGCGCGTTCTCTCAAGCGACAACACCGAGCTGATCGCGACCATCGCCAACCACGCCGCTCTGGCGCTCGAGGAGGACCGCCGGCGCGAAGCCGCGGCCCAGCGCACGCGCGCACGGCAGCTGTTCGAGGCGCTGCGAGCCGGGGAGTCCGTGCCGCTCGACCGGCCCCACGTGGTGGTGCTGGCGGAGGCCGCCGCGGGCGGCGATCCCGACCGGCTGTGGGGAGCCCTCGGCGAGCAGCTCGCCGGCAGCTTCCCGCAGACGGTGATCGACGCTCGCGCGCACGAGCTGTCGGCGCTGGTACCGATCGCCAGCGATAGCTGGCGGCCACGGCTCGAGCAGCTGCTGGCCCAGACGCTACCCCCAGGCGCCGGCGCCGGGATCAGCGAGCCGGCCCGCGACGATCCCCAGACCGCCGTGCGTCAGGCCCGGATCGCCGCCACGATCGCCCGCGCGGGCGGCAGCGGAGTGCGCAGCTACCAGGCGCTGGGCGCGCAACGGCACCTGTGGACGATCTC
The DNA here is from genome assembly GCA_963797565.1 of uncultured Actinomycetes bacterium. Lineage (GTDB taxonomy): Bacteria > Actinomycetota > Thermoleophilia > Gaiellales > JAICJC01 > JAICYJ01. Next base: position 78,271 of record CAWCPM010000011.1, read on the forward strand.
CCGGGAGGGCGACCCCGACCCGCTGGAGCTGGCGCTGGTGCGGCTGCAGGAGACGGATGCCCGGCGCGGCAGCCAGCTGTTCCGGACGCTCGAGGTCTACCTGGAGCAGCATGGCAACGCGCGCCGCTCGGCCGAGGCGCTGTTCATCCACCGAAACACCCTCCGCCAGCGGCTGCGCAGGATCGGAGAGATCATCGACCGCGACGTGCGGGAGCCGGGCAGCTGGTTCGAGCTGGGCCTGGCCGTACGGCTGGTGCGGTTCCGGAGCACCGTGCAACCCTGACCGAGGAGACGACATGCCCGAGTTCATCTTCATGCTGACCCGCGACGACAAGACGCTCCCGGACGCCCAGGAGGTGTTCGCTCAGGTGGCAACGGTCGGTGTGACCCACGTCGGCTGCAAGGACATCGGCCTGCCCGAGGCGGAGCTCGCGGCGTTCCTGGACTCGGCCCGCGCGGCCGGGGCGACCACACACCTCGAGGTGGTGTCCGCCACGCCCGAGGACGAGCTGCGCTCGGCCGAGGCGGCCATGCGGGTTCGCCCCGACTACCTGATCGGCGGGACGCAGGTGCAGGACGTGCAGCGCATCATCGAGGGGTCCGGCATGCGCTACTTCCCCTACATCGGCCGCATCGTCGGCCATCCCTGTCTGCTGCGGGGGACGATCGACGAGATCTGCGAGGACGCCCGCCGCGTCGAGGCGCAGGGCGTGGACGGGATCAACCTGCTGGCCTACCGCTACGACGGCGACGTCGCCGAGCTGGTGCGGCGTGTCTCGGAGACCACCACCCTGCCGCTGATCTGCGCCGGATCGGTCGACTCGGTGGCGCGCATCGAGGAGCTGTCGGCGCTGGGCGTGTGGGCCTTCACGGTCGGAACGGCCGCCCTCAACGGCGAGTTCGTGCCGGGCGGCGACCTGGCCGCCCAGCTGACGGCGATCCTGGGCGCCGCGCGGGGCGCGGCCCACGCCGGATGACCGGCCCGGCCTGCCCGGCCGGTCGGTTTCACGATACGATCAGCCGCGCATGAGGGCGGCGATATGGGACGGGCCGGGTGAGATGCACCTGGGCGAGGTCGCGGACGCGACCTGCCCGGCCGACGGCTGCCTGCTGCGCGTGACCGCCTGTGGGATCTGCGGCACCGACGTGCGCACCTTCTTCAACGGCGACCGGCGGATCCAGCCGGGCGCGGTGCTGGGGCATGAGATCTGCGGCGAGGTGCTCGAGATCGGGCCGGACGCGGGCGCCGACCTGGCGGCCGTGGTAGGCGACACTGTGCACGTGATCTCGACGCTCTACTGCGGTCACTGCAGCCTCTGCCGCGGCGGCAACGAGCACCTGTGCCAGAACGGCGGTCTGATGGGCTTCGACTACCAGGGCGCGTACACCGAGCTGGTCGCGGTCCCGCAGGTGGCGCTGAAGAACGTGTTCGTGCTGCCCCAGGACCTGGACGCCGTGCACGCCACCTTCGCCGACCCGCTCTCGGATGCGATCTGCGGCCACAAGGACCTCGACATCGGGCTCGAGCAGCACGTGGTCGTGATCGGCGCCGGCCCGGTCGGCACCGCGCACGTGGCGCTGGCTCTGGCGCAGGGCGCCGACCTCGTCTACCTGCTCGAGACCTCGGCCGGCCGCCTGGATCTGGCCCGCGGCGTGCTGAACGACGCAAACGTGCGCTACGTCGACACCACCGGCATCGATCCCGTGCAGTTCATCAAGGACGAGACCGGCGACGGAGCCGACCGCGTGATCGTGGCCTGCTCGAACGTGCAGGCGCAGGAGCAGGCGATGGAGATGGCGGCGCCGCGGGGCCGGGTGCTGTACTTCGGCGGGCTGCCCAAGGGCACGACCACGATCGCCTTCCCCTCGAACGTGCTGCACTACCGCGAGGTGGCGGTGCACGGCAGCTACGCCTCACGACACCGCGACCAGGTGCAGGCGCTGGAGATGCTGCGCCGCAACACCCACAACATCCGCGGGGTCGTCTCGGATGTCGTCTCGCTGGACGACACCCCCGCGGCCTTTCAGCGCATCCGCTCGGGTGAGGCGCTGAAGGTGGTCGTCACCCCGAACGGCTGACGCGTGGAGCTGGTCTGCGGCATCGACGTCGGCTCGCAGGGGTCATGCCTGTCGGTGTTCGATGCGGCCGGGGAACGGCTCGCCACCACGTACCAGCCGCACCCGCTGCGCTACCCGCGGCCGGGCTGGGTGGAGCAGGACCCGCGCGACTGGCGGGCGGCGCTGGTGAACGGGTTCCGCGACCTGGCGGCACGGGTGAACCTGCGCCGCGTGCGGGCGATCTCGTTCGGCTCGCAGCTGGACGGGCTGGTCTGCGTCGACCGCGAACGCACAGCCTGTGGGCCCGGCGATCATCTGGATGGACCGCCGCGCCGACCCGCTCTGCCGCCAGGCCGAGGCCCGGGTCGATGCCGATGAGTGGTACCGGCGGTCGGGCTGCAACCTGGACGGGTCGCACGTGGCCGCGAAGCTGGCCTGGGTCGCGCAGGAGCGGCCCGACGACTACGCGCGCACGGCACGGGCGCTGCTGCCAGGTTCCTACATGGTGCGCGTTGCCTGCGGAGCCGACGCTGTCGACCGCTCGAATGCGTCCTCGACGATGCTGCTCGATCCGGACACCGGCAGCTGGGACACCACCCTGCTGGACGCGTTCGGCATCGACGCCGGGTTGCTGCCGCCGGTCGTATCGGCCGACGCGGTGCTGGGCCCGGTCAGCTCCGGGTTCGCCGACGCCACCGGCCTCGGCGAGAAGACGCTGGTGATCTGCGGGTGCGGCGACGAGATGGCTGCCACGCTGGGCGCCGGGCTGGCCGAGCCGGGCGCGGTCTGCGACGTACTCGGCACCGCGGAGCCCGTGTGCGCCGTCAGCGACCGGCCGCTGCGTGACCCGGGGCGCGTGGCCGAGTGCCACCCCCACGCCGCGCCCGGCCGCTGGCTGCTCGAGAACCCGGGCTGGGCGAGCGGCGCCAACTACCGCTGGTTCCGCGACGAGCTGGGCGGTGGCTCCGACTACGAGGCCCTCAATCGGGCGGCAGAGGCGGTGCCGGCGGCCAGCGAGGGGCTGGTGTTCCTGCCCTGGATGGGCGGCGCAATGGCGCCCCGCTGGGAGGCGGACGCGCGCGGCGCCTGGTACGGCCTGACGCCCGCGCACGGACGGGGACACCTGGTGCGGGCACTGCTCGAGGGCTCGGCCTACGCCTTCCGCGACGTCGTCGAAGCCATCACCGCGGCCGGCCTCGGCTGCCAGCGCGTGGTCTGCGTGGCCGGCGGGGCGCGATCGGCCCTGGTGCGTCAGATGCGGGCGGATGTGACCGGGCTGCCGGTCGGCTACAGCGAGGACGTCGAAACCACCTCCCGCGGCGCCGCGATGCTGGCCGCGGCCGGCGGCGAGCTTCACCCGGACGTGCCGGCGGCTGCCGCCGCGATGTGCCGGCTGGCGTCCGAACAGCACCATCCTGACCCGGATGCGGCGGCCGCCTACGAGCAGGGCTACCGCCGCTACCGGCTGCTGTTCGACGCGCTGGCGCCGGCCTTCACCGACCTGGCCCCGTGAGCGGCAGGGTGTGCAGCGTGCACATCGCGCACCGGCCGCCGAACGCGTAGGGTCGCACCCATGTGCGGCATCGCCGGATTCCTTGCCAAGCGTGACGGCGTCGACGTCGCCGCCACGCTGACCGCGATGCTTGCCGCGCTGCGCGGCCGCGGGCCGGACTCGACCGGCATGTCGCTCTACGGCGCGCCCTTCCAGGGAGATCTGGTGGCCTCGGCCTGGGCCGGCGAGGCGGGCGGCGAGTCTACGCGCGCGGCTGTGTCGGGCGGCGTCTCGGAGGCCGGGTTCGAGCTGGCCGACCAGCGGTACCGAGACGGCTACTGGCGGCTGGGGCTGGCGCGCAACGGCGGGGACGGCGACATCGGAGCGCTCGCCGACGCGATCGAACGCCGCGCTCCCGGCGTGCGGGTGTTCTCGGTCGGCACCTCGCTGGAGCTGCTGAAGCACACGTCGGACGCCCGCGAGCTTGCTGAGCGGTTCGGCGTGCTGGGATCGACCTACAGCCACGCGATCGGCCACGCCCGGATGGCGACCGAGTCGCGCGTCGACGTGAACCACTCGCACCCGTTCTGGGCGCGGCCGTTCCCCGACGTGACCGTCGTCCACAACGGCCACGTCACCAACTACTACAAGAACCGGCGCCTGTTCGAGATGCGCGGCCACCGCTTCCAGACCGGCAACGACACCGAGTTCGTGGCGGTGTACCTGGCCGACCGGATGGCCGCCGGCGTGCCGCTGGACGAGGCCGTGCGCGACTCGATCGACGACCTGGACGGATCGTTCACCTACCTGGTGTCCACCGCCGAGGGCTTCGGCGTCGCGCGCGACCGGTTCTCCACCAAGCCCTGCCTGGTGGCCGAGACCGACGACTGGGTGGCCGTCGTCAGCGAGGGCATCGCCCTGGCCGAGGCGTTCGGCGACGGCGCCGACTTCGACACCTACGAGCTGGCGGGCGGCGAGGCGCGAGCATGGACACGCTAGCGCCGGCCACGCTGGACGCGCACGGCCTCAGCACGCGCGAGATCAACGAGCGCCTGCGCGAGCTGCTGGACGGCGGAGCCGGAACCGTGGACGTGCTGCACCCTGGCTCGCGGCACAGCCTGGCGGTGGGCTTCCTCGACCACCCCGGCGCGGCCGTCCGGTTCCGCGGCGACGTCGGCTACTTCTGTGGCGGCCTCTCGGACGGCCTGGATGTTGCCATCGACGGCAACGCGGGCTGGTCGCTGGGCGCCGACATGATGGACGGCAGCATCGTCGTGGGCGGAAACAGCGGCAGCTCGACCGGCGCCTCGATGCGCGGCGGGCTCGTGGTCGTCAAGGGAGACGCGGGTGCGCGGTCTGCGATCGCCGGCAAGGGCGGCACGCTGGTGATCGGCGGCTCGACCGGCTACATGTCCGGGTTCATGAACCAGCGCACGCGGCTGGTGGTGTGCGGCGACGCCGGGCCGGGGTTCGGCGACTCGATGTACGAGGGAGAGCTCTACTGCGGCGGCCGCATCGCCGAGTTGGGCTCGGACACGGTCTGCGAGCCGCCGTCAGCCGAGGAGCTGGCCTGGCTGGCCGAGCTGTGCGGCACGCACGACCTGGCGCCTGCCCGCGAGTGGCAGAAGGTGCGCTCGGCCGGGAAGCTGTGGCGCTATGACAAGAAGGAGTTCTCGATCTGGAGGGACGCGCTGTGATCGAGCATCCACCCCGCCCCAGCCACGTCTGGTCGGAGGAGACGCTGGCCGACATCCGCCAGAAGGCCGAGCTCGGGCGCTACGTGATGGGCGCGTTCTCGACCACCCGCCGGGTGCCCAACTTCGACGACCTCACGTTCATCCCGTGCACGCTTTCGCGAGTGCCGCTCGAGGGCTACCGCGAGCGCTGCCAGACCCGCACCGTGCTGGGAACGAGGGCCGCGAACCCGGTCGTGCTGGAGACGCCGATCGCGATCTCGGGCATGAGTTTCGGGGCGCTGTCGGCGAACGCGAAGGAGGCGCTTGGCCGCGCGGCGTCCCAGGTCGGCATCTCCACAACGACCGGTGACGGCGGTATGCACCCGCGCGAGCGGGCGGCGTCGAAGACGCTGGTGTATCAGGTGACGCCCAGCCACTACGGCAACAACCCGCACCACATGGCAGAGGCGGACGCGGTCGAGATCGTGGTCGGCCAGGGCGCCAAGCCCGGCACCGGCGGCGTGCTGCTCGGATTCAAGGTGTCCGACGAGGTGGCCGGCATGCGCGACCTGCCGCCCGGCGTCGACCAGCGCTCGCCGGTGCGGCACCCCGACTTCCTGGGCGCCGACGACCTGCGCCTGAAGATCGAGGAGCTGCGCGAGACAACCCGCCACAGGGTGCCGATCTGGGTCAAGCTGGGCGCCTGCCGGGTGTTCGACGACGTGCGGCTGGCGGTCAAGGCCGGCGCCGACGTGGTGGTGATCGACGGCCTCGAGGGCGCGTCGGCGGCCTCGCCGCTGCTGCTGTTCGACCACACCGGCGTGCCCACGCTGGCGGCGGTGGTCGAGGCGCGCGAGGCGCTGATCGACATCGGCGCCTACGGCGACGTGCAGATCGTGATCGCCGGCGGCATCCGCAACGGCGTCGATGCCGCTAAGGCGCTGGCGCTGGGCGCCGACGCCGTCTACATCGCCACCGCCGCGATGGTCGCGCTCAACTGCAATGCCCCGCTCTACGAGGAGGACTACGCCAAGCTGGGCGTGACGCCGGGCACCTGCCGGGAGTGCCACACCGGCCTCTGCCCTGTCGGGGTCACCACACAGGATCCGGAACTGATGGCGCGGCTGGACGTAGACTCGGCCACCGAGCGTGTGGTGAACTTCCTGAACGCCATGACCATGGAGATCCAGATGCTGGCGCGGGCCTGCGGAAAATCGGACGTGCACAACCTGGAGCCCGAGGATCTGCGCTCGCTGACGCTCGAGTGCGAGGCGATCACCGGGGTGCCTCTGGTGGGGCGGATCCAGCGGTGAAGGAGTTCGTCACCGCCGACGACATCCGCGCGCTGGCCGAGCAGGGAGAGCGGGAGCTGATGGTGCGCGAGCACACGACGCTGACCGATGCGGCGGTTGAGGCGGCCCGGATGCACGGCGTGCGGCTGGTCGAGGGTGGCGCGACGTCCCAGGCGCAGCCCGCGGGCGACGTGGTGGCGGCGCTGCCGGTGACGCCGGGCGGGCTGCCGGCGCCGGCGCTGGCGGGACTCGTGCGCGACCAGGCGCCGGCCGGGCGGCGTGGGCAGGGCGGCTCGCGGCCGTCGACACCGGGGGGCGAGCCGATCGAGGGCCTGCCCGACACCGGCTCGCTGCAGACGAAGCTGCTGATCAACGGCGAGTGGAGCGACGCGGCCGGCGGCCAGACCGTGCCCACGATCGACCCCGCCACCAACCGCACGATCGTGGACGTGGCGGCGGCCGGGCCGGAGGACATCGACCGGGCCGTTCGCGCCGCGCGCGAGGCGCTGCCGGCCTGGCGCGACATGGCGCCCGAGAAGCGGTCGCGGATCCTGCTTCGGATCGCGGAGCTGATCGAGGCCGACCGCGACCGACTGGCGCGGATCGAGTCGTACGACGTGGGCAAGCCGATCCGCGAGGCGGCGCTGGTCGACCTGCCGGCCTGCTGGGACCCGTGGCGCTTCTACCAGGGGCTGGTGCGCGTGATCGACGGGCGGGTGCTGGCGATGCCGACCAGCTCGCTCGACTACGTGCGCAAGGAGCCGATGGGCGTTGTCGGCATGATCATCCCCTGGAACTTCCCGCTGCACATCGCCTGCCGCAAGGGCTCGGCGGCGCTGGCGGCCGGCAACACGGTGGTGCTGAAGGCGCCCGAGCTGGCGCCGCTGACGTGCCTGGAGCTGGGCCGGATCGCGCTGGACGCGGGGCTGCCGCCGGGCGTGCTGAACGTGGTGCCGGGGCTGGGCGAGACGGCCGGTGCGGCGCTGGCGGAGCACCCCGGCGTCGACAAGATCGCGTTCACGGGGTCGACGGTGACCGGGCGCACGGTGATGCGGGCCGGCGCCGGCACCATCAAGCGGGTGTCGCTGGAGCTGGGCGGCAAGTCGCCGTCGATCGTGTTCGCCGACGCCGACCTGGAGCGCGCCGTGATCGGCTCGGTGTTCGGCATCTACCTGGCGCAGGGCGAGGTCTGCTCGGCCGGGTCGCGGGTGCTGGTGGAGCGGCCGGTCTACGACGAGTTCGTGCGGCGGTTCGCCGACAAGGCGGCCGGGATCAGGGTCGGCATGCCGCACCGCTGGGCGACGCAGCTGGGGGCGCTGATCAACGAGCGGCAGTGCCAGCGCGTGTACGAGTACGTCGAGATCGGGAAGGCGGAGGGCGCGACCGTGGTGGCCGGCGGGGTGCGGCCGGCGGACCCTGAGCTGGCCGGAGGCAACTTCATCGAGCCCACGATCTTCGCCGGCTCAAACGACATGCGGATCGCGCAGGAGGAGATCTTCGGGCCGGTGGTCGTGATCGTGCCGTTCGACGGCGAGGACGAGGCGGTCAGGATCGCGAACGACGTGCGCTACGGGCTGGCGGCCGGGATCTGGACGAGCGACGTCGGGCGCGCGCACCGCGTGGCGCATAGGCTGGAGGCCGGGTCGATCTGGGTCAACCAGTACGGGGTCTACCCGTCGGAGGCGCCGTTCGGCGGATACAAGGAGAGCGGCACCGGCTACGACCTGGGGCTGGAGTCGCTGAGCGAGTACCTGGAGACCAAGAACATTCACCTCAACATCGGAACTGACACCCTCGACTGGTACGGGTCCTAAAGGAGGACGCAGACATGGATGGAGCACTGGGGCTGATCGAGACGCGCGGGCTGGTGGCCGCGATCGAAGCGGCGGACGCGATGGTGAAGGCGGCCAGCGTCGAGATCCTGGGCCGCGAGTCGATCGGCGGCGGATACGTGACCGTTGCCGTGCGGGGCGACGTGGGCGCGGTCAAGGCGGCGATCGACGCCGGCGCGACTGCGGCGAAGAAGACCGGCGAGCTGGTCTCGGCACACCTGATCCCGCGGCCGCACGAGGACGTGATGAAGGTGCTGCCGGCGGCGGTGGCACCGGCCGCGGCGAAGCGCTGAGGATGCCGGCGATCCGCATCCTCTGCGACGGCGAGGTGATCGAGGCCGAGCTGCTGGTGGACGACGCGCCGCGCGTGTGCGGCTACATACGCTCCATCCTGCCGTTCGAGTCGACGATGGTGCACGCCAAGTTCGCGGGCGAGGAGACGATCGTCATGGTGCCGTTCTTCGCAGAGCAGGAGAACGGCAAGACCGACGTTGTCGCGGGAGACATCGGCTACTACCCGGGCCGGCAGACGCTGTGCCTGTTCTACGGCGAGACGCAGCCGTTCGGCGAGGTCAGCTACGTGGCGCGGGTTCGGAGCAACCTGGAGGGGCTGGCGCGCTGCGGGCGCACGATCCTCGAGTCGGGATCGCTGCCGGTGCGGATGGAGCTGGCCTGATGGCGTACGTGTCGGCGGCGATGCTGGTGGAGGAGCTGCGCGAGTTCACAGTCGACCGCTGGATCGGCGAGCCGCCGGACGTGGCGGCGCTGCGGCGGTTCACGCTGCCGCCGATGGGCAACCTGCCGTGCGTCCTGTACTGCAACTTCGACCTGTTCTGGGCCGGAGAGCAGCTGCAGGTGGTGCGGCAGGCGGCGCTGGACGGCGACCTGCGGCTGCCGGAGCTGTGCTCGGTTACGGCGATGCTGCTGGAGCGGACGGCGGCGCGGACGGCCAAGTGGGAGATGCCGGAGACGGTGCAGCTGCTGCGCCGGGCGGCGTCGATCCTGGCAGAGTGGCGGCCGGACACGTCGCGCGAGTATGCGGTCGTGATCGAGCACCTGCTGATGGCGCTGAACCGGATACAGGCGGCGGTGGACGCGATCATTCCCTGGAACGACCTCGACGGCGCCGTGCGACTGCGGCCGCAAAGCTAGGAGGACGAGATGCAGCGATGCCATGTCACGGGTAGCACGGTGGCGACGCAGAAGGCGGCCGGGCTGACCGGTTTCAGCCTGCTGACGGTGACGCCGGTGGACGGCGGCGGGGAGCTGGTGGCGGTGGATCTGGTCGGCGCCGGAGAGGGCGACATGGTGCTGGTCGCGATGGGCGGGGCCGCGCGGGAGACCGAGCAGACACGCGGCGTACCGACCGACGCGGCGGTGGTCGCGATCGTGGATCCGTCCCGGTAGAGGTGGCCGACCTCCGCGCCTTCGTCGAGATCGACGCCATGCAGCCGCAGTGGGCGGCGTACGTGGCGCAGACCTGCCAGGGCGATCCGCCGGCGGCGGGGTTCGCGCAGCTGTACGTGGAGGTGGCGCCGGCGAACGAGGTGTTCTCGCTGGTGAACGCGGCGGTGAAGAACGCGGACGTGCGGTCGGGGCTGCAGGTGGTGGAGCGGCAGTACGGGACGCTGGAGCTGCACGGGCGCGACCCGATTGCCGTGCGGGAGGCGGCGGCGGCGGTGCTCGAGCGGCTGAAGCTGACGGCGGCGGACGCGAAGCGGCCGGAGGTGGTGGCGTCGGAGCTGGTGACGCGGGTGCATCCGAACCAGGCGCAGCTGATCAACAGGATGGGCGGGGCGAACCTGCTGTTGCAGGACGAGACGATGTTCCTGATCGAGGCGACACCGGCGGCCTACATCGCAACGGCGGCCAACCAGGCCGAGAAGCGAGCGCCGGTGAAGCTGGTCTACGCGGCGCTGCTCGGCGCGACCGGCCGGCTGATCATGAGCGGCCGCGACTCCGAGGTGGTTGAGGGGTATCAGGCAGCGCTGGACGCGCTGCAGGCGGGCGCGTCGTAGCAGCGCGGGCTCGGGTCGCACTGGCGGGCCAGGCACCGGCGCAACACGGGGCCGGGCACCGCGCAGCAGAGTTTGCAGAGACGTGACAACCGGTCAACAGCGACGCCGGTAGCGTCGAGCCATGCCTCGAGAGGCACGCGTACAGGTCGCCGGCGGCGTCTACCACGTCACGATGCGCGGGAACAACCGCGGCCGAGATCTTCAACTCCGCCGAGGGCGACCGCGACTGTTCCTGAACACATCGACGGGCGCAACCGGCGCCTCCACGGATGGAAGAGTGCACGCGTACTGCCTGATGTCCAACCACTACCACCTGCTGATCGAGACGCCGGAGCCGAACATCGCAAACGGCATGCAGTGGCTGAACAGCACCTACGCCCATCGCTTCAACGAGAAGTACGAGCGGATCGGCCACCTCTTCCAGCGACGGTACGCGCGACGGCTCATCGTAGACGACGAGCATCTGCGTGAGGTAATCCGGTACATCCCACTGAATCCAGTCCGAGCCGGTCTGTGCAAGCGGCCCGAGGACTGGCCGTGGTCGAGTTACCGCGCGACCTCGGATCCGAGCGTCGGGAGCGATTCCTGAGCGTACAACCGACGCTTGAACGGTTCTCGCACGACCGGGACGTAGCCCGCGCGCTGCTCGGGGAATGGATCGAGGAAGGTCGGCGCGAGATTCGCTCGTCGAACAGGAAGCCGTTGATCTCGCTCCTGCGTCCGGGGCAGCCGTGGCCCGCGAGAGCTTGCGAGCGGCTCGTTCAACGGATACGCGCTCGCTAGATCGCAAACCACCTGGGCGTCAGCAAGACCACCGCCTGGCGTCAGGATTCGCGTGCGCGTAACGGAAACGCAACGGGTGTAACGACAGTGCCCGGCACCTCCGTTCCACCCGGCTACTCCCGGCCCGGCTTGGTCGCCCGACCGTCGCAACGCTTGCCGAGCCGTCATTGGCCGGGTTGCACGGCGTGGGGCGTGTTGACAGTGCTGACGGCACATCGCGTGCCGCGATGCTGGCGAGACCCTTGTATCTAAGCGTTCAAGCTGGCATTATCGTGGCCAGATCCGAAGAGCGGAGGTCAAAGCATGAACCCGCAAGAGCAAAGGGTGCGCGACGATCTGGCCGTCCTGGCCGCGAGTGATCGCGGCCGCGAACTCCTTCAGCTCGCGCTGCGCGGCATCGGTCGGGGGGATCGAGCCGTCACAGCCGGGTGCTGGGCGGACCGCGGCGTCGCCGGCTGCCTGTTCCAGCACGCGTACTGGCAGGGCGTCGAGGAGGGCGTGTTCGCTGACGAGGGCCGGCCGGGCGACTGGATCGGCAGCTTCGTCGGCGCCGGCGACTACGGCATCGTGATCCGCACGATCGGCGCCTTCGACGTGCTGGCCAAGGACCACTACGCCGACATCAAGCGGCGCCGGCTGCTGCCCGATCGCGTCGAAGTCCGCCAGGACGAGTGGCGGGAGCTCGTCGAACGCATTCTGGTCACGACGCTCGCCGCCGGCGAGACGCGTGACGGGGGCGAGACCAAGGAGGTGGCGGCCGTCAGCTAGCCCGGGCAGATGCCCATACCGGTCAATGCTCTAAGGAGGGACAAGTGGAAGGCATGGAACCCCCCGAACACCAGGGGATGCTCGCGGTAGACAGCGTTGACGTTTCCAAACGTGACGACGTGCATCATCTGCACGGCGGCGCCGTTGGTCTCGCCGGCGTCCTTTTTCTCACGGTGACCGGCGCGGCGCCGATCTCCGCGATGCTCTTCAACACGCCGCTGTCGGTCGGATACGGAAACGGCATCGGCACTCCCGCCGGCTTCGCGTTCGCCACGGTCATCCTCGCCATCTTCTCGGTGGGGTACGTGTCCATGGCCCGCAAGGTCACCGCGGCGGGCGGTTTTTACAGCTTCATCAGCCACGGGCTCGGCCGCGAGTTGGGCATGGCCAGTGGACTCGCAATGGTGGTCGCCTACTCCGTATTCGAGGCCTCGCTGTGCGGCGGCTTCGCGTACTTCGGCGTCCTCAAGCTCGGCCAGTACGGCTACCACCCCTCGTGGGTGCTGGTCGCGCTGTTCATGGTGCTGCTGATCTCGATCCTGGCCTACTTCGACGTGCACATCTCGGCACGCGTGCTGGGCCTGGCGCTGATCAGCGAGGTGATCGCACTGCTGATCTTCGACCTGGTCGTGTTCGGCCAGGGCGGCCACAACATCCAGGCCGCTGCCATCAACCCGCTGAACGCCTTCAAGAACCTGCCCGCCTCCGGCCACGGCGCCAATGCCGTTGCCGCCGGCGCATGGGCAGTGGGCGTGTTCTTCGCGTTCTGGTCGTGGGTCGGATTCGAGATGGCTCCGAACTACGGCGAGGAGTCGCGCGACCCCAAGAAGATCGTGCCGAGGGCGATGTACGTCTCGGTGATCGGACTGGGCGTCTTCTACACCATCACGTCGTGGGCGGCGCTCTCGTCGTACTTCACCACCCACGACGCGGCGCTGGTGGCCGTCACCGACCCGGCGGCCTTCTATCTGGCCCCGGCCAAGGAGTTCGGCAACCAGTTCCTGAGCGACGTGATGAGCTACCTGATCATCACCGGCTCGTTCGCATGCGGCATGGCCTTCCACAACACCACGGCCCGCTACCTCTACTCGCTGGGACGCGAGAAGGTGCTGCCGTCGGCGCTGGGCCGGACGCACGTGAAGTACCGCAGCCCGCACATCGCCTCGATCGCGCAGTCCGTGATCGCGGCCCTGATCGTGCTGGCGTTCTACTTCTTCACCACGACGGCTTCGGGCTCCGACGCCGCGACGTCGCAGGCCTACGTGCAGCTGTACGGCCTGGCCGCATTCATGGGCGTGGTGTTGATCCTGTTCATCCAGGCGCTGGCTTCGGTGGCGATCTGGAACTACTTCCGAACCCATCATCCGGGTGAGCATCGGCTGTGGAATCACACCATCGCCCCGCTGATCTCGGTGGTGGCGCAGCTGGCGGTGCTGGGCGTCGCGATCGACAAGATCGACTTCCTGGGCGCCGGCTACACCTACGCCTGGTATCTGGTCGCGATCGACGTGCTGGTGTTCGTCGGCGGAGTCGGATACGCGCTGTACCTGAAATCCAACGATCGAGCCAAGTACGAGACAATTGGCCGAATGGTGAACGAGGGGCTCTAGCCCGATGACCGCCGGAGGGGCGTCCGCGACACGCGGGCGCCCCTCTCGCGTTTAATGCCTGCCATGCCGGGACGCGTCGAGGGAAAGGTCTGCGTCGTCACAGGCGGTGCCTCCGGCATCGGCCTCGCCACCTGCCGCCGTCTGGCCGAGGAGGGCGGCATCGTCGCCGTCGCCGACATCGACCTCGCGGCCGCCGAGCGGGCCGCCGCCGACCTGCCCGGCGACGCCGCTGCCTTCCCCGTCGACGTCACCGACGACGCCTCCGCGGCCGCCCTCTACCAGGCCGTCGCCGACCGCCACGGCCGCATCGACGTCTGCCACAACAACGCCGGCATCCTCTTGCCCGATGACACCGACCCGGTCGCCACCAGCCTCGCCACCTGGCAGCGGATCCTCTCGGTCAACCTGACCGGCGTGTTCCTCTGCCTGCACCACCAGATCCCCCACCTGCTCCGCGCCGGCGGCGGTTCGATCATCAACACCGCCAGCTTCGTCGCCCTGATGGGGGCCGCCACCCCCCAGATCGCGTACTCGGCCAGCAAGGGCGGCGTCGTCTCGATGACCCGCGAGGTGGCCGCCGTCTACGCCAAGCAGGGCATCCGCTGCAACGCCGTCTGCCCGGGCCCGGTCGACACCGGCCTGGTCGGAGCCTTCCTGACCGACGAGCACCAGTGGCAGCGCCGCGCCGTGCACCTCCCCGACGGCCGCCTCGGCAAGCCCGAGGAGATCGCAAACGCCGTGCTCTACCTGGCCAGCGACGAGTCCAGCTGGACGAACGGCGCCGCCATGCTCGTGGACGGCGGCATCACCGCCACCTACACCACCGCCGAGTAGCTACAGGCCCAGCGCCGCGCGCACGGTCACGAAGTCGTCGAACTGCTCGTAGGCGACGCCCTCGGCCTCCATGTCGCGAGCCAGCTCCCGCCGCGCGAACACGCGGTCGGCGGCCAGCGCCGCGCAGCGGTCGGAGTAGCCGTCACCCACGTAGACAACGTCGCCGCCGTCCCGCAGCGCCGCGACCACCGACCGCTTGCACTCCTGCCCGCAGACATCGCACTCCTCGCCGTGGCGGAACTCCACCACCCCGCCCTCGGCTGAGAACCGCACCTCGTGCGCGAACAGCTCCACGTCGGGCACGCCGTCGCGCACCAGCACCGGCCGGATGATCGCCTCGAAACCGCTCGACACCACGACCACCCGGTGCCCCGCCGCCTGCGCGGCCGCCACGAACTCCGCGAAGCCGGCCCGCACCCGTACCCGGCCGACCGCCTCCGCAACGATCGTGTCGTGGTCGCCCCGCACCGCTGCGAACTCGCGCTCGATGCACTGGTGGAGCGTGATCCGCCCGGCGTCGAGGTCGTCCTCCAGCTCGTCGAACAGCTGCGGCGCGTGGGTCTGCACGATCTCGACGAGGCTGTCTGACTCGGTGATCGTGCCGTCGAAGTCGACGACGATCAGTGCCACGCCGCTAGTGCGCTCCCTGCCACTTCGCGATCGTCTGAGCGTCGTGGCCGACGGCCATCAGCTGGTACAGCGGCTTGGGGCTCTTCAGGGTCTTGATGGTGTCCATCCTGCCCACCGAGATGCCCTGGCGCTGGCAAAAGGTGAGCAGCGCCTGGCGGTCGGACGAGAGCACCCGCCACACCGTCTCCTGGCGGTGGCGGTCGAAATCCGGGTACACGCCGACCTGGCCGGCCACGGCCCGTGCGATGGCCTCGTTGTACTGCTCGCGGTAGTCGTGTTCATCGCTCATAGGACGTCGCGACAGTCTACTGTTCGCAAGCATGAGCACCCGCACCTTCGGCGCCCAGAGCATGACCGCGCAGCTGCGCGACGTCCTGGTGAAGCGCCCCGCTGCGGCCTTCGGCGCCGCCTTCGACGATCCCGCCCTCGGCTACCTGCACCCGGTCGACCTGGACGCGGCCCAGCGCGAGCACGACGCGCTGACGGCGATCCTGGCCGACCTGGGCGCGACCGTCCACGAGCTTGATTCGGACTACGACCCCGACCTCACCTACACCTTCGACCCGGCGCTGGTGACCGACCGCGGCGTGCTGCCGCTGCTGGCAGGCAAGCCCAACCGGGTCGGCGAGGAGCTGGTGATCGAGCGCTGGTGCAACGACCAGGGCATCCCCACACTGGGCCGGATCGAGTCGCCCGGCACGGCGGAGGGCGGCGACACGTTCTGGCTGGACGGGCGCACCCTGTGCGTTGGTCGGACGCTTCGCACCAACCGCGCCGGCGCCGCCCAGCTGCGCGACATCCTTCAACCTGAAGTAGAGGTTGAGATCTTCGACGTCCCCTACTGGAAGGGCGCCGGGGAGCTCGTTCACCTGATGAGCGTGATCTCACCGATCGCAGACGACCTGGCGGTCGTGTTCCTGCCGCTCTTCCCGTGCGGACTGCTGGAGCTGCTGCAGGAGCGCGGCGTGCGGCTGGTGGAGGTGCCCGAGGAGGAGTACCTCTCGCTCGGCTGCAACGTGCTGGCCGTCAGCCCCGGCGTGGCCGTTGTCGCGGACGGCAACCCGGTCACGCGCGCGCGGCTGGAGGCGGCCGGCGCCGAGGTGCATGCCTTCCCGGCCGGCCAGGTGGGCGTGAACGGCAGCGGCGGGCCGACCTGCCTGACCCGTCCCATCCTGCGCGGATGAAGAACCTGACGCCCGCGGAGCTGGCCGTCGTCGCGGCCGTCGACCGCGACCGCATCGGGGACGACCTGGCTGCGCTGGTGCGGATTCCCAGCGTCACCGGCGAGGAGGGCGCCGTGCAGACCGAGGCGGCCCTGCGGATGGCGCACGCGGGCCTGGAGGTGACGCGCGTCGACGCCGACCCGTCGCAGCTGGCCGGCGACCCCGACTTCCCGGGAATGGAGGCGCCGCGGACGACGCTGCCGGTGGTGGCGGGCGCGATCGGCCAGGTCGGCTCTCCGCGCCGGGTGATCATCGCCGGCCACATCGACACGGTGTCGCCGGGGCCGCGCGAGGACTGGAGCACCGACCCGTTCGGGGCGGAGTTGCGCGACGGCCGCCTGTACGGACGCGGCTCGCTGGACATGAAGGGCGGCGTGGTGGCCGGCCTGGCAGCGCTGCGGGCGCTGGTCGACACCGATACCGAGCTGCAGGGCGAGGCGGTGCTGGTGACCGTGCCCAGCGAGGAGGACGGCGGCGCCGGCATGCTGGCCGCGATCCGGGCCGGCTACGTGGCCGAGATGGCGGTCATCACCGAGCCCACCCGGCTCGAGATCGTGACCGCGCAGGCCGGGGCGATCACCTTCCTGCTGACGGTCAGCGGCCGCTCCGCCCACGCCGCCTACCGCCTCAAGGGCGTCTCCGCCATCGAGAAGCTGCGCGTCATCCACGACGGGCTGCTGGCCGACGAGCGCGAACGCAACGAGAGCGAGCAGAGCCCGGCCATGCGCGACCTCGGCCTCCCCTACCCCACCAACCTGGGCCGCATATCCGGCGGCGACTGGTCGTCGACCGTCCCCGACCGGGTCACCGTCGAGGGGCGCTACGGCGTGCGCGTCGGCGAGACGCCGGAGCAGGCCGAGCAGGCCCTGCGAGACGCCGTGGCCGCCGCCTGTGCCGGCGACGAGTGGCTGCGCGACCACCCCGCCTCGATCGAGATCACCGGCGGGCGGTTCGCCTCGGCGGTCGTGCCCCACACCCACGTGCTGCCCTGGAGCCTGGGCGAGACCGCCCGCGACGTGCTGGGCAAGCTGCCCGGCTTCGTCGGCGTTCCCTACGGCGCCGACATGCGCCTGCTGATCAACGAGGGCGCGACGCCGACCGTGCTCTACGGGCCCGGCGATCCGTTCCTGGCGCATGCCCCCGACGAGCACGTCGAGCTCGAGGACGTGGCCCGGTGCGCTCGCGTGCTGGCGGTCTGGGTGATGCGCGCGCTCGCGAACTGAGCCAGGTCTAGGGCACGCGCAGCGACCACGGCGCCAGCGGCACGATCGCCAGCACCACGATCCCGGCGGCCAGGAAGGCCATGCCCGGCGAGGCGTCGTAGACCGGCAGCCAGGCCAGCGGCGCCACCGCCGTGCCGGAGAACTTGAACGCGGCGAACAGCGACACGGCGCCGCCGCGGTTGGCCGGCACGGCCTCGACGGCGATCGTGTTCAGGGCCGCCCACAGCAGCGCCGACACCGCGCCCGCCGCGAACCACAGCAGCGCCAGCGCGCCCACCGACGGAGCGATGCCGAGCGGCGCGACCATGGCGGCGCTGCCGATCGCCGCCAGCACCGCCGCCCTGGCCGGGCCCAGCCGCTCCGAGCCGAGCCCGCCCAGCCGCCCGAACAGGAGGCCGGCGGCACCGTACACGGCCAGCACCGCGCCGCGGCCGGTCGCGCCCACCGCGAACGCGTCGTCCGCCCGCAGCGAGATCAGGAAGGCCAGGCCGGCCATGCCCAGGTAGCCCGCGAACCCGGCGGCGCACAGCAGCCCCATCCGCGGCGTCGCCACCGAGCGCAGCGTCGGCAGCTGCTCGCCCACGGCCCGGATCGGGTCGGGCGGCGGCATCAGCATCAACCCCAGCGACACCAGCGCCGGCAGGATGAACGCCAGCCGCCAGCTGCCCTCCGCGGCCAGGCCGCCCAGCAGCGGCGCCAGCGACAGCCCGCCGGCCTGCACCCCCGCGAACATGCCGACCGCGCGGCCGCGCTCGCCGGCCGGCACCGCGTCGGCCAGCCCCGCCAGCAGCAGCGGCGTGGTGAACGCGTTGGCCGTTCCCTGCAGCCCGCGCGACACCAGGAATATGCCGATCGTCGGCGCCACCGCGGCCAGCAGCAGCGCCACCGCGTACACGAGGTAGGCCGCGCGCACGGCCCGGCGCCGGCCGATCCGCTCGCCGATCGTGCCCGACACGACCTGCAGCAGCGCGAACGGCACCAGGTAGGCCGGCACCGCCAGCGCCACCTGGTCGGTGGTCGCATGGAAGGCGTCGCGCAGCTCGGGGATCAGCACCGCCAGCACGGCGCCGCCGAACGGCCCCAGGAAGCCGCCCAGGTACAGCGGCAGGGTCGCCCGCCGGCCGGTCACTCACGCACCGTCGCGCCCGGCATCAGCCGCCCCATGGAGACCCCGCCCACGATCACGGCACCGCCCAGGATCTGCAGGCCCGTGACCTGCTCTCCCAGCAGCCAGGCCGCGAACAGCGCGCCCAGGAACGGCTGCAGGTACATGTAGAGCGTGGCCCGCGAGGCGCCGATGGTGCGGAGCGCGCGGAAGTAGAGCAGGTTGGTGACCAGCACCGGGAAGATGATGGAGTAGCCCCAGGCGGCCCAGTGCAGGCTGCTGATGCCGGCCCAGTCCTGCTCATGTATCTGGGGCAGGCCGAAGGGGAGCAGCATGACGCTGCCGATCGACACCATCAGCGCGCTGATGCGAGCCGCCGAGTAGCGTCCGAACAGCGGACGCAGCATCACGGAGTAGGCCGCCCAGGTGATGGCGGCACCGACGGCCAGCAGGTCGCCGACCAGGCTCACGCCGGCCACACCGGAGCCGCCCTGGATCACCAGGCCCACGCCGGCCACCGACACGCCCAGCGCCAGCCAGTGCTTCCGCTGCACGTGCTCGTGCCCGGCCAACGAGGCGAACAACGCCGCGAACGCGGGCGCGGAGGCCAGGATCAGGGCGGTGTTGCCCGCGGTCGTCTTGTCGACCGCGTAGTTGAACGTGAGCTGGTTGAGCAGGATGCCCACGGCCGCGGTGGCCACCACCAGCTTCACGTCCGAGCGCCGGATGCGCAGGCTGCCCTCGCGCCAGAGCACGAACAGGGCGAAGATGATGCCCGCGCAGAGAAAGCGCGTGGCCGAGAATGCCAGCGGCAGCCACTCGCCGAACGCGTACTTGGTGGTCGCGTAGTTGAGACTCCACAGGACGTTTGCGAGCACCAGCATGGCATCCGCGGAGTCCGGTGTTCGGCGCACGGGCAGAGGGTAGCCGGGCGGTCAGAGCACCCGCCGCAGGTGTACCCTGGCGGCATGCCCTCCGAGCAACTGACCGCCGACGACCTGCTTTCGCTGTGCGCCCGCGCGCACGGCGCGACCGGGCGCCTGACCGCATCGCCGGTGTCGCCGCGGGTGCAAACGCTGCGGCAGCTGGCAGCCTTCGTCAACGACCGCATGACCGCTGCAGCGCTTGCGCACGAGCGCGAGGCGGTCACGATCGAGGTCGTTCACCGGCTGCAGGACGCGGTGCAGGCGCTGGTGTTCGCCGACCTGCTCTCGCACATCGGGATCGACGCCGGCGGCTACATCAGGCTCGACCGCGACGGGCTGCGCCCCGCCATCGCGCCCACCCCCGCCGAACGCGGTCTGCACGCCGGCTTCCTGGAGGAGGTGGACGGCGTCTCGGCCGCGCTGTTCGTCGTTGCGGACGAGCTGCTGGAGGTCGCGTACGCTGTTGAGACAACGCCCGATCCGGAGATGGAGCTGCGCTCGGTGCCGGACGCCGACCGGGCCGTGCAGATGCTGGCCGACACCTGCACCGCCCACCTGCGCCACGCGGACGGCGGCGAGGTGCCCGCCGAAGCGGATCAGCGCGAGCACGGCATGGTCTGGCTGACGTTCTGCCGGCGCACGTTGGAGCGCTCGCTTGCGGTGCTGGAGACGCTGCGCGACGAGCGTGACGAGGATGTCGCCTGGGCCGGGCTGATCGAGCTGTCGCGTGCCCCCGGCCTCTACCGCGAGCTCGGCCCGCCGATGGCGGGGTCACAGCATCTGCTGGAGCTGGCGGCGGCCGTCGCCGACGCCCCCTAGTACCTCTCCCTATATACCCCGTAGGGGTATGCTAGGCTGGGTGTATGGCCGCGGCGCACCCTGGCCGTGATCAAGGGCAACCTGTTCTGGGCGTTCGCCTACAACGTGGCTCTGATACCCTGGCCTTCCCGGCCTCTAACCCTTCCCCGCCCCATTCTCCCTTTCCTCACACCTCGCTCGCTCCCAGATCAGCGCCGTGTCGACGGCGCTCGAGAAGGTCGGGCTGCGGGTGCTGGACGGCCACGTCAACCACTGCGTCAGCGATGCGCTGCGCTCCGGTGACCCGCAGGCTGCGGAGGCCAAGACCCAGGAGCTGCTGCACGCGGTGGAACGGTTCGCACGAGCCCGCTGAGCGCCGGGCTAGGATGATCGATTCCACGGGATGCGTGGATGCTGGGCGCAGGATGGGGCGCGTTGGACGACGCTACGTCCGCAGGGCAGGCTGGGCATGTCCTGGCCAAGGAGATCGCGGCGTCCAGCGTGTCCCAGACCAGATCCAGCGCCGCGTGGCTCGTGGAATCGATCATCTAGGCTAGGCGGATGGCTCTGAGCTACCCGGATCCCCCGCTCACGGATGGCGCGATCGCGCTGCGGCCATGGTCGATGCAGGACGTTCCCGAGGCCGTGCGCTGCTGCAACGAGGAGCAGATCCGCCGGTTCATCCCGCCGCTGCCGATCCCCTACACCGAGGACGACGCGATCGCCTTCATCGGCGCGGCCCAGCAGCGGCTCGACCAGGGCTCCATGACGCTCGTGATCGGCGAGGGCGCGGATGCGGCCCTGCGCGGCTCGATCGGCCTGCGCACGATTGCCCCGGGCATCGCCCAGACCGGCTACTGGGTGGCGCCGGAGGCACGCGGGCGCGGCCTGGCCGGAACGGCGCTGGTGCTGCTGTCGCGCTGGGCGCTGGCGGCGTTGCCGCTAATCCGGCTGCAGCTGTTCGTCGACGTCGACAACCCGGCCTCGATGCGGGTGGCCGAGCGGGCCGGATTCGAATCAGAGGGCACGCTGCGCAACTGGTATGACCTGCGCGGCGAGCGGCGCGACGCCGTCATGTTCTCGCTGCTGCCGGGTGATCTTCCGTGAACGCGGCTCCCGACCCGCCGCTGGCAGATGAGGTGGTGGCACTGCGGCCCTGGACAGAAAGCGACGTCGACGAGCTGGTGCGCTGCTGCAACGACCCGCTGGTACCGCGCTTCATCCCCGTGATCCCGGTCCCCTACACGGCCGAGGACGCTCGCGCATTCGTGGCCCGCACGGTGATGGTCGGCGAGCTGAACCTGGCCGTCACCGACCGAGCCACCGGTGCGCTGATGGGAGCGGTGGGCGTGGGCGTCAAGCCGTGGGACGCGGGCATGGCCGAGATCGGCTACTGGCTGGCTCCGGAGGCGCGCGGCCGCGGCGCCGCCACCCGCGCGCTGCGGTTGCTGTCGCGGTGGACGCTGCGAGAATGGCCGATCGGCCGCCTGCACCTGATGGCCGACGTCGACAACACGGCCTCCCAGGCGGTGGCGGAGCGGGCCGGCTTCACCCGCGAGGGCGTGATGCGATCCGGGATGCTGGCGCGCGGCGTGGCCCGCGACCACGTCGTGTTCTCGCTGCTGCCGGGTGAGGAGTGATCCTGCGGCCCGATCCGCGCGGCATGCTGGCGATCGGACAGCCGGCGCACGCGTGGCTCTCGGGCCGCCTGGCCGAAGCCTGGCGGTGGCAGTTCGCGCCGCTCGACGCCGTGCGCCTGGCGGCGCTGCAGCACGACATCGGCATGGCCGCCTGGGACGCGGCACCGGTGCTCGACCCGCGCTCGGGTCTCCCCTACTCCTTCAGCTCGATGCCCCGGGCGATGCACGTCGAGCTGTGGAGCCGGGCAGCGCGGCTGGTGGTCGCCCAGAGCGGGTACGCAGCGCTGCTGGTGTCCATGCACGGCACCGGCCTCTACGAGCGCTACGTCTCGGAGCAGGAGCGGGCGGCTGAGCCGGTGCGCGGATACCTCGCGGACGAGCACGCCTTCCAGGAGCGGCTGCGCGAATCGCTCGGGGCCGATCCGGCGGACGTCGCGCGCAACGCGGCGCTGCTGCGCTGCTGGGACTGGCTGTCGCTGTTCCTCTGCACCGGAGCCGACCAGCAGTCGGCGTTCACCGCCGTCCCGACCGACGGCGAACCGGCCGATCTGCACCTGCGCTGGAGCGACGATGCGCGCACGCAGGCGACGCTTGAGCCGTGGCCGTTCGACGACGCGGGCGCTTGGACTGCCGGGTCGAGGCGCGGCTGCTGGACGGCACGTACCCCGACCAGACGTCGCTCGACGCCGCGCTGGCCGGCGCGCCGCTCGAGATGCTCACGCTGGTGCTGCGTCCGGGATCAGCCGGTCAAGCATCTCCTCCGCAGCCGTGATGTCGTTCACCAGCGGGTGCGCCATCATCGCGCGCAGCGCCAGCCGGCGGTCGCCCGTGACGGCCGCCTCGGAGGCCAGCCGGGCATGGGCGGTCAGCTGCAGCACCAGGCCCGCCACCTGGTCGGGCATCGGCCCCATCCGGTGCCGCTCGATGTCGAGGCCGCGCAGCGTGCACGGCACCTCCACGATCGCGTCGTCCGGCAGGCCGTCGATGGCTCCCCGGTTGGGCACGTTCAGCACGAACCGGCGCGGCTCGCCGGACAGCACCGCCGCCATCACGCCCACCGCGAAGTCGCCGTGCTCGGCGCTGAAGCGCCCGCCCAGCGGACGGGGATCATCGCTGTCAGCCTGCTCGCGGTAGCTGGCCAGGATCGGCGGCAGCTCGGCCATGATCTCCTGCGCGCGGGTGCGGCCGTAGCGGCGGTACCGCTCCAGCAGCTCGTCGTGCATCGCGTAGTAGCCCAGGTAGCGGCTCGGGATCAGGCCGTACAGCGGGAACAGCCGCACCACCGGCACCCAGTAGTCGCTGTCGACGTCGGCGGGGTCGAGCGCCTCCAGCAACTCGAACACGAGCCCGGTCACGTCCTCGCCGCGCACGCGGACGGCGCGCGTCCAGGTGAGGTGATTCGTGCCCCAGATGTCGGTCTCCATGTCGCGCGGATCGGCGCCCAGCAGGCCGGCCAGGAAGGCGATCTCGCCGCCGTGCTGGTCGCACAGCCCGATCGCGTTCACTCCGCCATGGCGGACGAGGGCGTCGGTCACCAGCTGCACCGGGTTCGTGTAGTTCAGGAGCAGCGCGCCGTCCGCGGCCCCGCGACGCATGCCGGCCGCGATCTCGAGCACGGCCGGGATCGACCGCATGGCCATGGCCAGGCCGCCGGGGCCGGTCGTCTCCTGGCCGATCACGCCGTACTCGGGCGGGATCGATTCGTCGCGATGGCGCGCCTCGAGCCCGCCCGGCCGGAAGCTGGTGAGCACGAAGTCGGCGCCGTCCAGGGCGCGCTGGAGCTCTCCGGTGGACGTCACCTCGAGCGGCGCCGCGGCGTGCGCGCGCAGGATCGAGCCGGTCAGGCGCGTCTGCACGTCGAGCGCATCCGGGTCGATGTCGTGCAGCACCAGCGTCGAGCCGGCGAACCGCTGCGACTCGCGGGCGAAGCTGAACGCGAGCCCCGGCATGTAGGCGGAGCCGCCCCCGATGATGGCGATCCGGGCCACTGGGCAATCCTCGCACGAAAGCCGACGTGGAAGTGCGACGTCCTAGGGCACGCCCCACAACGTCTCGACCTGCCGGACGGTCAGGTTCGTCTTGACGTAGCTGGGCTCGTTCGCGAAGGCGCCGTAGTAGTCGTTCGCGCAGTAGAGCTCGGTGCTGTCGCCTCCGGTGTCGAACGTGTAGTGGCTGCTCATCGCCCCGAGGCAGTTCCATCGCAGTCGACCATTGGTCTTCGATCCGTTCACGAGGCGGTAGAACTGGGGGACGACCCAGCCGCCCGCCGCGGGATGGACGTACTTGTACAACGTCGATTTCGGCGTGTACGGATATCTCGTCACCAGCTTTGAGCAGGCCAGTGTCGTGTCGGTGCAGCGGCCGCCGTTGATGCTGTACACGTTGAGGAAGCCCGACTGCACGGTGCGTGGGCGTATTCGCGGCCCCGGAATAGCGTCGGCCGAGGCGATAGCCGCACTGTGTTCGAACCATCGTGTTCATCGCTGTGGTGTACTTGTTATTGGGATACGCAAAGAGCGAGATGGGAGCGGTCACGCCGTGCGCGACCAGCGCGTTTTTGAGTCGCACGCCTCAGCTTTCTGCTGCGCCATGGTGAGGCTTGTCATCTCCGTGTAGTCGCGGCTTGCCGAGGCCAGGTCGAAGGCCGGGTACTTCGCACGGTAGGTCTTGAGGTCAGCCCAGCTGGGCATCTGGATTGGCTTGGGAAACGGGGACAGTGCCATCGGCTCGATCAGGTCCGGGTGGTCGCTGCTATCCACGAAGTCACGAACGTGCCGGTCAACGACAACCTCGGCTCCATGCCCGGAGAGAACGGTCGGAAGCGTGGCCACGCCGGCAACCGGCTGACAGTTCTCCGTTGCCGTCCACGCCGTGTGGGCCATGATCGGCGTCACATAGGCCGGCGCCGCTGCACCCGCAGCATCCACCGCGCCCAGGAACGCGATCGCGGCACCACACACGGCCACGACACGACAGGCCTCATCACGGTCGGGCCGGGACCTGGTGAAGCCAAGCTGCTTTGACTCATCCGGTCGGTGCTCACATGACCAATAGGTTAGCTGCCATTTGGCCCAGCGTAGTCTAGGAGCGCAACGTGCAGTATTGTCGCTGAACGAGCAGCAGTCTCGTGGAATGTTTACTCATTGCGCCCAGCAAACGTTGTGTGAGTGGGACAATCGTGGCATGAAGCTGCCGCTACCGGTTCCGGCACCCTACGACTTCGAGCGCTCGACCTTCCGGTTCCGGATGTTCGGCGACGACCTCGCCAGCCGCTGGCAGGGTGGCGGCCTGCATCGCGTGCTGGGGTCGGGCCTGCCGGTTCGCATCGAGGCCGACGGGCTCACGACCTACGGCGCATACACCGAACGCGACCGCGACGAGGTGGCGCACCTGCTCGGGGCGAGCTTCGACATCGACGGATTCGCGCGGTCGTTTCCCGCGCTCGCGGCCCGCGCACCAGGCTTTCGGCCGCCGCTGCTGGCCGATCCGTTCGAGGCGATGGTGACCGCCGTCACCGCGCAGCAGATTTCGCTGCGGGCCGCAGCCGTGATGCGCGCGGCGCTGGTGCAACGGCTGGGGCAGCGCGTCGATCATGACGGTTTCGAGTGGTGGCGCTTCCCGCGGCAGCAGGACGTGCGCGGCGCCGACCTGGCCGGCCTCAAGCTGTCGGCAATGAAGATGCGCTCGATCGCGGCGCTGGCAGACGCCGACCTTGACGTCGCCCATCTCGACAACGACGCGGTGATTGCGCACGTGACACAGCTGCCCGGAATCGGGCGCTGGACGGCGGACTGGCTGCTGGCGCGTTGCCTGGGGCGGCGCGATGTTGTCGCGGCGGGCGATCTGGCTGTGCGGAAGGCGGTGGCGGCCTGGTTCTCCGACGATCCGATCTGGCCGGAGCAGCGCGTTCGCGAGGCGATGGCCCCGTTCGGCGAGCATACGAATCTGGCCGTGCACTACATGCTGACGCCCGTCGGCGGCTGAATTCCGATGTCCGGCGTGGCCATTGACACGAGCATGAATCGGGGTACTGTGCACGGTGTTGATGGGGGACGGGGTTTGCGGCACCCCTGCCGTGGCTCCTGTTCGAGGCTCTGGGGGGAGTCTGTATGGAGGCAGGCGACCGTCTGCTCGTGAGGCTGATACAGGTGTCCGCGGTGCTGCTCGTGGTCGGCCTCTGCTGGCCGCGGTCGTCTCGGCTGGGTCGCCTACGAGCTGCGCGGGCTGTCGAGCGACATCTCGCAGTCGCAGGCGCGGCTGCCGGCGCCGGTGCGCCAGCGCTGCCGGTCGACCAGGGATACTCGAGCATCCGCAGTGACGCTGGTGCGCTACAGCTCCGGGGTCTCCGCCGCGCGGCGGTGCTGTTCTCGACCGTCCCCGACCGTGACCTGGCCGCCTTCCTGACGCTGCCTCCCAGCACCCAGGTGAACGGCTCGCCGCTCGACGACCTGAACAGCCGGCAGGCGATCGAGCGCTCGGGGCCGAGGGCAACACTGTCGACACGTGGCCTGACGACCCGGCTCGGGTACGCCCCCTGGCGGACGGCCTGGGCGGCGTCAGCGTCGACAACGCGACCACGTTCGCGGCACTGACCCCAGACGGCCGCGAGCAGCGTTCGACAGGGGCAAGCTGGGCCTGGACGGTGATCCGCGCCGAGGGCTACGTGGAGGCGGCCACCACCCGCGAGCAGCTCGAGACGGCCAGCGCAGCGGTGCTCGCCGGCATCGTGCACAAGGTGCTGGCGCCGGCGGGGTTCCAGCGGATGCAGACGATGGGCGGCGCGCTCTCCGACTCGGCCTCGACCGATCTGACCGATGCCGACGTGGTGGGGCTGGTAGAGCTGCGCCTGCGAGGCGGCGCCGCACTCCAGTGTCAGGTGCCGCGGCACACGCCGATCGCGGAGGAGCGGCGACCGCCACCACGCCGGCAAGGCCGGCCAGCATGCCGGGCAGCGCGGCGCCGGTGTCGTAGCCTCCACTGCGGATCGCCGCCACCACCACGATCCCCGCCAGCCCCGCGGCCTGGCTGACCAGCACCACCACCAGCAGCGGATGCCGGCGGCTGAGCGACCCGCCCATGAAGTCGGCCACACCCCAGCAGAGCGAGGCGATCAGCGCCAGCGCTACCGCCATGCGCCCACCGCTACCTGAACGCCGTCACCAGGCTGCGGCCGATGCGATCGTGCACCTCCGACGTGGGTCGGCTGCCGCGCTGCTCGAGCGCCATCAGCACCGCGCCCACCACCGGCGGCGCCTCCAGCCTGGTCAGCAGCGCGGTCGGCACCTCGCTGGCGATGCGCTGCTCGAGCCGCTCGCTGCGGCCGTGGAAGAGGCCGCCGCTCATCACCAGCTCGAACGGCTCGGCATCCATCGCCAGCCTGGATGCGATCACCCGCGCCGCCTCCCCGAGCTGCGCGCCGGCCCACTCCACGATCTCGATCGCGACCGGGTCGCCGCGCTCGGCATGGCGCAGCACAACCGGCGCGGCGTTCGACTCGCGCTCGCCGCCGCGGCTGTACTCCTCCAGCAGCTGCGCCACGGTGGCGGCGCCCATCAGCTCGCACAGTCCCTCGCTCAGGGACGTGGCCGGCCCGCGCCCGACGTACGCCCTCGCAACCGCGCGCAGGGCGGCCTCGCCAACGTCGGAGGCGCTGCCCTCGTCGCCCAGCAGCCTGCCCAGCCCGAGCGTGCGGTACGTCTCGCCGGCGCTGTTGCGTCCCGCGGCAACGGTGCCGGTGCCGGCGATCACGACGACGCCCCAGGGCGCCCGCACGCCGGCGCGAAGTGCGATGAAGGAGTCGTTCATGATGGTCGGAGGGATGCCCAGCCGGAGCGCCTCGAACGCCCCCTCCAGCCGCGGCACGTCGGACGGCCAGTCGACACCGGCGAGGCCGAACACGGCCGCGTCCAGCTGGGAGCGGCGCAGGTCGGTGCCGTCCATGGCGCGATCGATCGCGTCGCCGATGCTGTCCGATGCGCCGCGCAGCCCCACCGTCTCCCAGTTGCTGGGGCCGGCGGTGCCCGCGCCGATCAGCGTGCCGTTCTCGTCGCAGATCGCGGCGTGCGTCTTGGAGCCGCCGCCGTCGACACCGAGGACGGCCGTCACCGGATGCCCGCCGATCGGTACGCGCGCTCGACGGCGTCCATCACCACCGCTCCGTCCTCACCGCTGGGGCGGGGCTGGCGGCCCTCCGAGAGCGCGTCGATGAACTCCGCAACCTGGGCGCTGTACATCGGCTGCGAGCAGTGCTCGTAGCCCTCGGGGCCCTCCGTGAAGTCCCATATGCGTGCGTATCCGGCGGTGCCATACACCTCGGTATCGGCTTCCAGGCCGGCGAGATGAGGCTGCCACCACCCCGACTCGACCAGCGAGCTGGTGCCGTTGGCCCACCCGATCAGGAGCAGCCCGTCGTCGTCCACCGCGTAGTCGCCGTAGCGTGTGGCGATGCGGGCGCAGACGCTCTCCAGGGCGGGGTCGCCGAGCAGGAATCGCACCGTGTCGATCGCGTGGACGCCCATGTCCAGCAGCGCGCCGCCGCCGGCCAGCTCGGGGTCGGTGAACCACCCCGACGGGCCCCAGCCAGCGTGCACGCCGTAGCCGCGGGTCTTGGTGATCTCGCCCAGCTCGCCGCCGGCGATCCGCGCCCGCAGCGCGCGCACGTCGTCGTGGAAGCGCCAGCAGTGCGCCACCATCAGCCGCCTGCCGGACGCGGCAGCCGCAATGTTCATGGCCTCGGCCTCGGCCAGCGTGCGGGCCATCGGCTTCTCCACCAGCACGTGCTTGCCGGCCTCCAGACAGGCGATCGCCTGCGGGGCGTGCAGGGCGTTGGGCGTGCCGATGATGACGGCGTCGACCTCGGGGTCGGCGACCAGCTCCCGCCAGTCGGTGGTGGTGCGAGGGATGCCGTGCCGCTCGGCCAGGGACCGCAGCGATGCCTCTCGCCAGTTCGCCGCCGCCACCAGCTCGCCGCCGGGGTGCTCGAGCACGCCACGGGCGTGGAAGTCCATGATCCAACCGGAGCCGAACAGGGCGATGCGCACCGGGGCAACCTACCCCTTGACGCCGGTCAGCGTGATCCCTTCGATGAAGACGCGCTGGGCGAGGAAGAAGATCACGATCACGGGCAGCATGAAGATCAGCGCCGCGGCCATCGTCAGGTTCCAGTCGACGTGGTGGATGCCACGGAAGGCCGACAGCGCAACCGACAGCGTCTGCGAGTCGGGGCTCGAGGCCAGGTACACCAGCGGCCCGTAGAAGTCGTTCCAGGCGTAGATGAAGTTGAACAGCGCCACCGCAACGATGGCCGGCTTGGCCAGCGGCACGATCACCTTCCACAGGATCTGCAGCTCGTTGGCGCCGTCCACCCGCATCGCCTCCGACAGCTCCTTGGGGATGGTCATGAAGAACTGGCGCAGCAGGAAGATCGAGAAGGCGTCGCCGAAGAAGCTGGGGATGATCAGGGGCTTGAGCGTCCCGATGAACTGGATCCCCGTCCACTCGTGGAACTGCTTGGCCCACAGGATGTAGAGCGGGATCGATGTCACCTGGGTGGGCAACATCAGCGTCGAGAGCACGAGCAGGAACACGATGTTGCGGCCGCGCCAGTCGATCCGGGCGAAGGCATAGGCAACCGGCACGCAGCTGCAGACGACGCCGACGGTCGAGAGGCCGGCGTACAGGAACGTGTTCCAGGCATACCGGCCGACGTTGATGTCGTGGAACACGGTCGTGAAGTTCGACCACACGAACGGGTGCGGCCACAGCGACCCGGTCAGCGCCTGGTCGTCGCTCTGCAGTGCGGTGAAGAACATGTAGACGACGGGGAACAGGAAGGCGCAGGAGACGGCGATCAGCACGCAGTGGTTGGCCACCATCATCAGGAACCGGCGCCTGCGCACGGCCGCCGGACGCCGTCGCGTGGCGATCGGGATGCCGGACCGGGGCTGGGCGACCTGGGCTATGACAGACCTCCGCCGTAGTGCACCCAGCGCCGCGAGGTCAGAAGCAGCACGGCCGTCAGCGCCATCGTCGCGACGAACATCACCCAGGCCATGGCCGAGGCGTAGCCCATGTGGAAGTAGCTGAAGGCCTGCTCGTAGAGCCAGACCGAGTAGAACAGCAGCGAGTTGTCCGGTGAGCCAACGCCGCCACCGGCGGTGGTGGAGCTGACGTATGCCTGGTCGAAGTACTGGAAGCCGTCGATGATCCCGATGATCAGCGTGAAGAAGATCACCGGCGTGAGCATGGGCAGGGTCACATAACGGAACCGCTGCCAGGCGTTCGCTCCCTCGATCGCGATCGCCTCGTACAGGTCACGGGGCACGTTCAGGAGGCCGGCCAGGTACAGCACGATCGCATCGCCGATCCCCCACAGCCCCAGAATCAGCAGCGCCGGCTTCGCCCAGGTGGGATCGAAGAACCAGAGCGGTTGGTTGAGGCCGATGTGCCCGAGGAACTGGTTGATCGGGCCGGTGGCGGGGTTGAACAGGTAGACGAACACCAGCGAGGCGCCCACGGTGGGCGCCATCGACGGCATGAAGAACAGCGTCCGGTAGCCGTTGACGCCGCGCTTGGGGCGGGTCAGCAGCATCGCGGTGATGATGCCGAAGAAGATCCGAAGCGGCACGCCGAAGACGATGATCCAGAGCGTGTTCCTGACCGACGTCCAGAAGAAGGGGTCGCCCTGGTCGGGCTGGCCGTTCAGCGTCAGCTTGCCGAACATGAACCGGTAGTTGTCGAGCCCGATCCAGTGCGGCGACGTCAGCAGGTCGTAGTGCGTGAACGAGTAGTAGAAGCTCAGGATCATCGGCCCCATCGTGAACGCGACGAAGCCGATGATCCAAGGCGACAGCAGCAGCAGCACCGTCAGGTACTTGCGCAGCGACGCCCGACGCCGCGCACGCCGGCGTTCTGCCGGCGTGCGCCGCGTGTAGGGCGCCGTGCTGGGGGCGGCAAGCGCTACGGAGCCGTCCCCTGGGTCAGCTCGTTATCGATGTTCTGGTCAAGCTGGTTCAGCTGCGACTCGAGCTGCGAGTCGGGGATCTTGCCCGCCTGCCACTTGTCCTCGAACGTGGTTAGCAGGTCGGCGTATCCGCCGCCCGCGGCCTGCAGGGGCGGCGCGAAGGCCGACTTGGGATTGACCCAGGCCTTCAGGAACACGTCGAACTGGGGCGGCAGCGTCAGAGCGGGAGACGCGACCGCAGCCTTGGTGGTGGGCACGTTTCCGACCGCGTTTGCCATCTGCACCAGGTAGTTGGTGTCGGATGCCAGGTACTTGACCAGCAGCCACGCCTGGTCGGGGTGCTTGGCGCCCTTGGGGATGCCCACGATGGTGCCGCCGACCCGCGAGGAGCCGTACTGGTCGGGATGGGATGCATCGGCCGGGAACGGCACGGTGCCGTACTGGAGGTTCGGGGCGCCGCGCTTGATGAACGCCGTGCGCCACTCACCGTCGAACGTCATCGCCACCTTGCCGGTCTGGAACGCGTTGCTGTTGTTGAACTCGTTGTTCGTGTTGGCGGCGAAGAACTTGGTGATGTTGTCGTAGCCGTACCAGTCGATCAGCTGCTTCTGCCAGCGGAAGGCGGAGGCCCAGCCTGGATCGGTGCCCAGAATGGCCTTGTTCGAGCTGTCGAACCACTTGGCACCCCAAGCGTTGCTGAGGTCGCCCGGTCCCAGCTCCTCCCACTGGTTGAGCGGCACGAACCCGGCCACCTTGATGGTGCCGTCCGGGTTGCGCACGGTCAGCCTCTTGGCGTCTGCCATCAGCTCGTCCATCGTCTTGGGCGGGGTGATGCCGGCCTGCTGCAGCATCTTGGTGTTGTAGTAGAGGCCGAAGGCATCGGTCAGCGACGGCAGCGCGCACTGCTTGCCGCCGGAGTTGGTGTAGGTGATCGCGCCGGGAGCGAAGTCGTCGATGTTGAGGTGGCTGGCCTGCATGTACGGCGTCAGGTCCTGCCAGAGGCCGGAGGAGCAGTACTGCCCGATGTAGTCGGGGCCGAACGGCATCGCCACGTCGGGCGCATTGCCGCCGTTGATGGCGTTGACCAGGTTCGGGTCGAACGTGTCGTTGGGGGTGTTGGGCTGCACGATCTGCTTGACCGTGATCCACGGGTACTTCTTGGTGAAGCCCTTGAGGGCGTCGTTGAAGGGCTTGCCCTCCTGGCCGCTCCACAGATCCCACATGGTGATCGTGACCGGCGTCTTGTCGATCGTACGTGGCGGGGCCGCCCGAGCTGCTGGAGCTGGAGCTACCCCCGCCGCAGCCTGCTGCAACAACCAGCATGGCCAGCGAGCTCAGGGCGAGCAATCGCATTCGTCTCATCGGTGTGGCCTCCTGACCTTTCATCATATGACGGCGATTCGGGAGAGGGGTTTGCGGGTGAACAACTGCTCCTGCGCCGCCTGCAGGGCGGTGCTGACGGCTCCGTGCAGGACGGCGTCAGCGCCCAGCTGGGTGGTGGCGAGGCGCAGGCGGAACGGTGAGATCTCGCGGAGACGGGCGTCGACCGGCGCCAGCAGGTCGGGGTTGCTGCCGATGCCTCCGCCCAGGATCACGAGCTCGGGGTCGAGCACGGGTGCGACGGCGGCGATCGCCACCGCGATGCGGTCGGCCTCGCGGCGGACGACGGCCGCGGCGTCGGCGCTGCCACGGGCGGCCGCCGCGAATACCGACTTGGGCGAGCGGGCCGGCCGCAGGCCGGCAGAGCGGGCGTCGCGCATCACGGCCGAGGCGCCGGTCTGCTCCTCGAGCATGCCGCGGCGGCGGAAGCCGGCATCGCCGGGGTCGCCGGTTCCCACCGGCATGTAGCCGATCTCGCCGGCGGCGCCGCCGGCGCCGCGGTAGAGCTCGCCGTCGATGACGATGCCCATGCCCACGCCGGTGCCGACCCACAGGAACACGAACGTGCGGACGTCGCGGCCGGCGCCGTGGGCGCGCTCGCCGAGGGCGGCCAGGTTGACGTCGTTCTCGAAGCTGACGGCGGTGCCCAGCTCGTCGCGGATGGCGCCGACCAGGCCCTGGCGACCCCAGCCGGGCAGGTTGGGAGCGTGGGCCAGCAGGCCGCGGGAGGGATCGAGCACGCCGGAGCTGCCGACCGTGGCATGCGTCACCTGGCGCCAGCGCAGGTCGCCCTGGCTGGCCACGCCGTGTGCGATCTCGCCGATCTGGGCGACCAGCGCGCCCGAGCTGCGCGAGCGCGCACGCTCGTCGCGGCGGGCGACGATGGTGCCGGTGATGTCGGCCAGCGCCGCCCTCACCCAGTGCGCACCAACGTCGATCCCGACCACCCACCCCGACTCGGGATTGAGCTCGTAGAGCACGGCGCTGGGGCCCTTGCCGCCGGTGGCGCGGCCGACCTCGTGCACGAGCCCGGCGTCGACCAGGCCGCCCAGAGCGAGGGAGACGGTCGGCTTGGAGAGGCCGCTCGCGCGGGCAATCTGGGCGCGCGAGGTGGCGCCGGTGCGCCGGATCAGCTCGAGCACGCTACGCTCGTTGATGGCTCGCAGGAGACGGGGCTGGCCCGCGGCGAAACTGATCGGTTCCGTTGCCGTGCTGTCCCTCCTTCGCCAGCGTATAGTTAGGAAACCTTACTGACAGTGAGGAAAATACGCCTTGGAGCGGACGGGTGTCAAGACGTCAAGGAGGTCGGGATGAGCGTTCTGGCGATTAACGGCGGTACCCGCGTGCGCAGCGAGCCGTATCCGGCCTGGCCCCAGGTCGACCAGCGCGACGCCGACGCCGTGGCAAATGTGGTGCTGAACGGGCAGATCGGGGGCTGGCCGGAGCCGGGCCCGCGCAACGCCGAGTTCGCGGCGCGGTTCGCCGCCTACCAGGGCGCGTCCCACGGAATCGTGATGGTGAACGGGACGGTCACCATGGAGGTGGCGCTGAAGGCGCTCGGGATCGGCTGGGGCGACGAGGTGATCGTGCCCGCGCTGACGTTCGCCGCCACCGCGTACGCCGCGATCGCAGCCGGAGCGCTGCCGGTGATCGTGGACGTGGAACCGGAGCGCTGGACGATCGACCCCGATGCCGTCGAGGCCGCGATCACGCCGCGCACGCGCGCCATCATGCCGGTGCACCTGGGCCAGCAGATGGCCGACATGGACCGGCTGGCGACGATCGCCGACCGGCACGGGCTGGCGATCGTCGAGGACTGCGCGCACGCGCACGGCCAGCAGTGGGGCGGCCGCGGGGCCGGAAGCATCGGCGCGTTCGGCTCGTTCAGCCATCAGTCCTCGAAGACGCTGACCGCGGGCGAGGGCGGGACGCTCCTGACCGGCGACGATGACCTGGCGCGGCGCGCGCACTCGATCATCGACTGCGGCCGGCCGAAGGACGCGGCCGAGCAGGAGTACACGTTCGGTGCCAACTACCGGCTGGGCGAGCTGGCCTGCGCGCTTCTGTGCACGCAGCTGGATCGGTTCGAGGCCCAGCGGGCGGAGCGGGAGACGGGCGCGCGGCTGTTCGAGCAGCTGGCCGACGGGCTGGACGGCGTGTCGATCAACCCGATCCACCCACGGATCACGCGCTGGGGGTTCTACCGCTACCTGTTCCGGATCGACCCGGACGCGTTCGCCGGGGCGACCTGCGAGACGGTGGCCGACGCGCTGGAGGCCGAGGGGATCGCGGCGGAGGTGCAGTACCCGCCGATGAGCCGCTACGACCTGTTCCAGCCGCAGCTGTCACGCCTGCCGGTGTGCGTGGTGCACGCGAACCGCCTGGATCCGGCCACGATGAGCTTCCCGGTGGCTGAATCGGCCGGCGAGCGCGAGGCGGTGTACCTGAACGAGAGCGTGTTCCGGGCCGGCGCCCAGGGTGTCGAGGATGCCGTGACAGCCATCGCAAAGGTGCAACAGCACGCCCACGAGCTCGCGGCCGTCCGAACGTAACCCGCACGCAACGACCTGTGCCAAGTCGCGCGGCGAACCCTCGTCGCAGGCCGAAGCGGTCTCTGAGCTCCGATCCGGATGCGATCGGGGCAACGATGCGAAAAGCGCGTCACGCCGGCCGTTACCGGTGTGACGGCCGCTGTCACGAGGCGCTCACGAGGG
This sequence comes from uncultured Actinomycetes bacterium, assembly GCA_963797565.1. Lineage (GTDB taxonomy): Bacteria > Actinomycetota > Thermoleophilia > Gaiellales > JAICJC01 > JAICYJ01. The sequence goes on from CAWCPM010000011.1 coordinate 113,235, forward strand.
CCGAGTCGGTGTTTGACACCCCCACGCGTGCCGTGATGTGACGGCCCGGTGACGAGCGGGTCACGCCGGGTGCGCGGGGTTACCGGTCAGCTGAAGAAGCGCGGCAGGTGCTCGCGGTTGCCCTCGAGCAGCGCGTCCAGCAGCGGCACGGCCACCCGGTAGTCCGAGGACAGCGGGTTCGCCATCAGCGCCTTCAGCGCCAGCTCGCGGTCGCCGCTGATCGCCGCCGCCACGGTCAGCCGCTCGTAGGCCTTCACCTGCTCGACCAGCCCGAGCATCTCCGGCGCCAGCGGGTCGACCGGCAGCGGCTCCGCTCCCGAGGCGCTGATCCGGCATGCCACCTCCACCACCGCATCGTCGTCGACGTTGGGGATCGCCCCGGCGTTGCGCACGTTCACCACCTGCACGTCGCCGCGGTCCGTGTACAGCGACTCCACCAGCATCGCCGCCGCCTCCGAGTAGAACGCACCGCCCCGCTGCTCGAGCAGCTTCGGCTTCACGTCCAGCGCCGGGTCGCGGTACATCTCCAGCAGCTCGCGCTCGATCTGCATCACCTCGTCGGCCCGCGAACGCGCGCCGGCCTGCTTCTCGAGCACCTCGCCGGTCAGATAGAAGTAGCGCAGGTAGTACGAGGGGATCGACCGCGTCAGCCGCACCAGGTCACCGGGCAGATCGACCTCCTCCCCCAGCTGGTCGGCATACGTCTTGATCAGGTCGGGCAGCCGGTCGACGCCGTCCACCACCACCTTCCGCTCCCACGACAGGTGGTTCAGCCCGACGTGCTCGAGCTGCACCTGGGCGGGCTCGACTCCCAGCTGCTTCGCCAGCATCCGCTGGAACCCGATCGGGATGTTGCAGAGCCCGATCGCGCGGTGACCCGCGTCAGACAGCGCCTGCGTGACCAGCCCCGCCGGGTTCGTGAAGTCGAGCAGCCACGCGCCCTCGGCGCCGAGCCGGGCCGTGTCCTCGGCGATCCCGAGCACCACCGGCACCGTGCGCAGCGCCTTCGCGAAGCCGCCCGGCCCGGTCGTCTCCTGGCCGATCAGCCCGAACCTGGCGGGGATCGTCTCGTCGCCCAGCCGCGCCTGCAGCCCGCCCACCCGCAGCTGCACCAGCACGAAGCTGGCACCCTCGACCGCCTGCTCGCGGTCGGTCGTCAGCGTCAGCCGCCCGGGGAACTCCAGCTTCTCGAGAATCCGCCCGGCCAGCCCGCCGACGATGTCCAGCCGCTCCTGGTCGATGTCGTGCAGCACCAGCTCGTCGACCGGCAGCACGTCGCGGCGCAGGCCGAAGCCCTCCACCAACTCGGGCGTGTACGTGCTGCCGCCACCGATGACTGCAACCTTCACGACGGCCTCATCCTACGGTATCCTGGCGGCGAAATGAAATCGTTAGGAAAGTTTCCTGACAGATTCGTGGCCGAGATCGCGGAGCAGCCCCAGGCCCTCCGACGCGCCGGCCGGGGGTTGGTCGAACAGTCCCACCAGCTCGCGCGCCTGCGCGAGGCCGTCGCCTCCTCTCGCTCGATCCTGTTCACCGGCATGGGCAGCTCCTACGACGCGTGCTATCCGATCGTCACCGCCCTCGCCGGACAGGGCCGTCCCTGCTCGATGCTGGACACCGCGGAGCTGCTGCACTTCCGGATGCCGCTGCTGCAGCCGGATTCGCTGCTGGTCTGCGTCAGCCAGTCCGGCGAGAGCGCCGAGCTCGTCCGCCTCATCGAACGGCTCCCAGCCGGAGGCCGCCCGACCATCGCCGCCGTCACCAACGGCTCCGCCAACACCCTCGCCGCCGCTGCGGACATCGCGCTCGACACCTGCGCCGGCGAGGAGCTGGGCCCCTCCACCATGACCTTCGTCGGCGCCATGGCCGTACTCGAGGCGCTGACCGGCGACCCGCCGCTGGAGCGCGCCGCCCTCGAGATGGAGCGCATGCTGGCCGAACCGGACGCAGCCGCCGACCACCTCAGCGCGTGGATCGACGGCCGCCCCACGCTGGCCCTCGTCGGCCGCGGCTCGGCCCGCGCCGCCGCCGAGATGGGCGCGCTCACGCTGAAGGAGGCCGCCCGCTTCCCGGCCGAGTCGATGCAGGCAGCCCAGTTCCGCCACGGCCCGCTGGAGCTGGCCGGCCCTCACCTGGCCGTGATGGTGATCGCCACCGAGCCCGGCACCCGCCCGCTCGAGCTGAAGCTGGCCGGCGAGCTGGCCGCCGCCGGAGCCGCCGTGCTCGTCGTCAGCCAGGACGGTGACTGCCCGGAGGGCGCCGAGGCGATCTCGGTAGGCCCGCTCAGCGGCGGCCTGGCGGCAGCCGCCGCCACCGTCCCCGCCCAGCTGCTGGCCTGGCGGCTGGCGCGCTGCCGCGGCCTCACTCCCGGCGAGTTCGCCATCGCAGGGAAGGTGACCACCCGCGAATGAGCGCCCGCATCGCCCTCACCATCGACACCGAGCACCCCGACCACCCCTGCACCCCCGGCAACCTGCCGGCGATCCTGGACGCGCTGCGGGCCGCCGGAACGCGCGCCACCTTCTTCATCCAGGGCCGCTGGGCGAGCTCCAACCCGATGCTCGCGCGGCGGATCGCCGAGGACGGCCACACCATCGGCAACCACTCCAAGTCGCACGCCCCCATGGACATGCTCACCGACGCGGGCATCGCGGCCTCCCTGAGCGAGGCCGAGGAGATGATCGAGCACGCCAGCGGCGTCAACCCGCGGCCGTGGTTCCGCTGCCCCTACGGCCACGGCCAGGACGACCCGCGCGTACTGGCCGCGATCGAGCGGGCCGGCTACCGCCACGTCAGCTGGACGATCGACCCCTACGACTGGGAGCCGGGCCGCACGCCCGCCGACCTGGTCGAGCGGGTGCTCGACGGCCACGCCCGCGAGGGGGACGGCGGCATCGCGCTCATGCACAGCTGGCCGGACGTGACCGCCGCGGCCCTGCCCGAGCTGCTCGAACGCCTGGGCCTGGCCGGCGCCGATCTCGTGGGGGTGGAGCAGCTTGGCTAGGCCGGCCGTGCTGGCGGTCGACGGCGGCAACTCGAAGCTGGACGTTGTGCTGCTCAGCCGGGGCGGACGGGTGCTGGGGGCCGCCCGCGGTCGCGGCGCCAGCTTCGCGCCACACGATCACGACGGATCCTTCGCCCGCCTCGACGCGACCGTCGCCCGGGCCTGCCGCAGCGCCGGCATCACGCCCGGCTCCGGCCCGATCGCCGATGCCGCCGTGCTCTGCCTGGCCGGCGCCGATCTGCCGGTCGACGACCGCCGCCTCAGCCGGAGCCTGCACGCCCGCCGCTGGGCCGAGCGGGTCGTGCTGCGCAACGACACGTTCGCCGTGCTCCGCGCCGGCACCGAGCGCTCATGGGGCGTCGGCGTGGTCTGCGGCACCGGCCTCAACTGCTGTGCCGTCTCCCCCACCGGCAAGATCGTCCGCTACGCCGCCATCGGCGAGATCTCCGGCGACGGCGGCGGCGGCGACTGGATGGGCCTGCAGGCGCTGCGGGCTGCCATCCGCGGGCGCGACGGCCGCGGGCCCAGGACATCGCTCGAGCAGTCCGTGCCTGCCCATTTCGGCCTGCGCACGCCCCACCAGCTGATGGAGGCGATCTACCTGGGAAAGATCGACCAGCACAGCCTCACCGAGCTGCCGCGGCTGGTGCTGTCCAGCTCGCGCGCCGGTGACACGGCCGCCCAGGACATCGTCGACCGCCTCGCCGGCGAGATCGTGGCGATGGTCGTCTCCGCGCTGCGCCGCCTGGCCATGACCCGCCGCGACAGCGACGTGGTGCTCGGCGGCGGCGTGGCACGGGGGCGCGACCCGCGGCTGATCGGGCACATCGAGCAGGGCGTGAACGCGGTCGCCGCCGACGCCCGCGTGAGCGTGCTGGACGCGCCGCCGGTGCTGGGCGCCGCCTTCCTCGGCCTTGACGAGATCGGGGCGGGGCGGCGAGCATATGCCGAGCTGCGCGCGGCGGTGACGCACGATCGGCTGACATCCCCTGGAAGGGAGCGGTAGTGGCGCGGATCCTGCTGGATGAGGTGACCAAGGTGTTCGGCTCCGAGGTGGTCGCGGTCGACCACGTCAGCCTGGAGGTCGCGGACGGCGAGTTCATGGTGCTCGTGGGCCCGTCCGGCTGCGGCAAGTCGACGCTGCTGCGAATCATCGCGGGGCTGGAGGAGCTGACGACCGGCGAGGTCGTGATCGGCGAGAGCGTCGTCACCGACATGTCCCCGCGCGACCGCGACATCGCCATGGTGTTCCAGAACTACGCGCTCTACCCGCACATGACGGTCGAGCAGAACCTGGGTCTGGGCCTGAAGCTGCGCGGCGCGAGCAAGGCCGACCGCAGGGCCAAGGTGGGCGAGGTCGCACAGGTGCTGGGTCTGGACACGCTGCTCGCACGCAAGCCGGCACAGCTCTCCGGAGGCCAGCGGCAGCGCGTCGCGATGGGCCGCGCCATGGTGCGCGAGCCGCAGGCGTTCCTGATGGACGAGCCGCTCTCGAACCTCGACGCCAAGCTGCGCGTGCAGATGCGGGCGGAGCTGGCACGCCTCCGCGACACCCTGCACACCACCACCATCTACGTCACCCATGACCAGGTCGAGGCGATGACGCTGGGCGACCGCGTGGCGGTGATGAAGGACGGCGTCGTCCAGCAGCTCGACACGCCCCAGACGCTCTACCGCGAGCCCGCCAACCTGTTCGTGGCCGCGTTCATCGGATCGCCGTCGATGAACCTGATCGAGGCCACCGTGCAGGGCGGCCAGCTGTCCTTCGCCGAGCACCGGCTGCCGGTGCCGGACGGCGTCGACCTGCGCGCCTACGAGGGCCGCTCGCTGGTGCTGGGCCTGCGTCCGGCCGATTTCGAGGACTCCGCGCTGGGCCGCGACGAGGGCTCCCCCACCCTGCACGTGCGGGCCGACGTGGTCGAGGAGCTGGGCTCGGAGATCAACGTCATCTTCCGCATCGACGTCGCCCCGGTGGCGACCGAGGCCGTGCGCGCGGCGGCGGAGCCGGACGCGGCCGACAGCACCGTGGTGCCGCTGGTGGCCGACGCCAACGAGACGATCTGCACGGCCCGCGTCAACGCCCGCTGCCCGGCGCGGGCGGGCGACGACGTGGAGCTGGCGATCGCGACCGACCGCTTCCACTTCTTCGACCTCGAGTCCGGAGAGGTGATCACCAACCGGGCGCAGCCGGCCGCGACCGGCTAGGTCTGGGACACCGCTAGGCCTGGGCGACGGCCAGCGGCTCGGCGTCGAACCGGTAGCCGACGCCGTAGTGGGTGTGGATGTAGCTGTACGTGACCGACCGCTGGTCGAGCTTCTCGCGCAGCTTGCGCACGCACACGTCGACGGAGCGGTCGCGCGGCCGGTAGGGCGTGCCCCAGACCCGCTGCTGCAGCTGGTCGCGCGTCATCACACGGCCCTGCTCGGATGCCAGCACCGACAGCAGCCGGAACTCGGTGCGGGTCAGCTCGGCATCGCGGCCGTCGATGAGGGCGCGGTGGAGGTCCGGGTCGACGATCAGTCCCGGTACCTCCACCCTCGAGCGTCCCCCGTCGCCCGCGAACGTGCCCGCCCGCCTGACCGCGGCCTTGACGCGAGCGACCAGCTCACCCATGCCGAACGGCTTGGCCAGGTAGTCATCGCCGCCGATGCCGAGCGCGTGCACCTTGTCCTGCTCGGTGCCCCTGGCGCTGACCACGATCAGCGGTATCCCGATCCCATCCGCCCGCAGCGACTCGATCATGCGCCAGCCATCCATCCCCGGCAGCATCAGATCGATGATCGCCACGTCCGGCCGCTCGAATCGCAGCTTCTTCATGGCGCGGTCGCCTCGGTCAGACCACTCGACGTCCATCCCCGCGTGACGGAGATGGGTTGCCATCGCGTTGGCGATCAGTTTGTCGTCCTCGACGATCAGAACGCGGGGCACGGCCTCTCCGCCTCAAACCCAGAACTGGCACGGTTCCCGACCATCGACGGACAGTGTGCCCCGGCCCGGCGGGTGTATGGGTCGCGCCGCGGTGTCGATCGGGTGAAGGTTCGGTGAAGAATCATGCCGCGGAAGGCTTGATCTAAACTCCGCCGGCGATGAGCGCACCGACCAACCGCGATATCGACGTCCTCTGGGGCCCGGCCACGCCGCAGTTCGCCTACCAGCTGGCGGAGCGCGTGGAGGCCCTGATCAGCGACCTGCCGGCCGGCGATCCTGTGCGCGAGTACGGACTGCAGCGCCTGGCCGACCTCGACCGCCTCGGCCAGGGCACCGGCAAGGGCCCCGAGCCGGCGCACTGACCATCCCGGTCAGGGCTGAGCCGCCGGCGCCGGCCGGTGAAACTCGATCGGCACCAGCGGCGTGTCGCGGTCGTACACGTCCACCCCCTCGGTGCGCTTCAGGTAGCCCACCACCCAGTAGGTGAGCGGCGTGGCCGCGATCTCGTAGGCGGTCTTGAAGCCCCAGTTGGTGGTGATCGTGTTCCACAGCGGAACCCCCGTCGCCCGCGAACGCGATGGTCACGAACACGGTCGAGTCCAGCGCCTCGGCAACGACGGTGGACGAGATGGTGCGCGTCCACAGCCAGCGGCCCTCGGTCAGCACCTTCATCTTGGCCATGATCGCGGAGTTCACGAACTCGCCCACCAGGAAGGCGCAGAACGAGGCGACCAGCAGCCGCGTGGAGAAACCGAGGATCGTCTCGTAGGCCTTCTGATCCCCCCAGAAACCGGCCGGCGGCAGGTGGATGGCGGCCTGGATCGCGACCGCCGCCAGCAGGTTGCAGCCGAAGCCTGTCCAGATCACGCGGCGGGCTGCACGGAAACCCCACACCTCCGTCAGCACGTCGCCGATGATGTAGCTGACCGGAAACACGACGTTGCCGGCATCCAGCACCCGCCCGTGGAACTCGAGCAGCTTGACGGCCAGGATGTTCGACAGGATCAGGCAGGTGACGAACACGCAGGCCACCGTCACGTAGCGCGCCGAGATGGGGGCGTTGCCGCCGGTCTCGGTCACGCCGCCGCCTCGGCGACCAGCGCCAGCGCATCGACCAGCTGCGGCTCGTCGATCGTGAGCGGCGGGCTGATCTCGAGCACCTCGGCGCTTCGCCCGGCCGGCACCGCGATCACGCCGCGCCGCAGCAGCCGGTCGCAGGCCGCCAGCGCATCGCAGGGCAGGCCCAGCGCCAGCCCGCGTCCGCGCACCTCGGGCAAGGCCGACCGCACCACCAGCTCCAGCTCCAGCGCCCGCTGCGGCAGCGCCCGCGATTCGATCTCGTCCAGCACCGCCAGCGCGGCCGCACACGACAGCGGGCTGCCGAGATGCGTGTGGGTATCGATCGCGAGATCGCCGTGCCCGGCCCAGGCCCGGTCCATCAGCTCGGGCGCGCCCAGGCAGGCCGACAGCGGCAGACCGCCGGCCAGCGCCTTGCCGCACACCAGCAGGTCGGGCCGCACGTCCAGCGCCTCGCTCATCCACATCGTGCCGGTGCGCCCGAGACCGGTGAACACCTCGTCCACCACCAGCAGGGCGCCGGCCCGGTCGCAGGCCTCGCGCAGCCCGGCCAGGAAGCCGGGCGGCGGCTCGACCACCCCCCCGCGCCCCTGCATCGGCTCGACCACGACGCACGCGACCGATCCGTCCAGCTCCGGCACGACGCCGTAGTCCTCGATCCGGGCCGGTGCCAGCCACGCCCGGAACGGATCGCGGAACTCCGGCCAGCCGCCGGGAGCAAGCGCCCCCAACCCGGTTCCGTGGTACCCCCCGCCGAACCCGACCACGACCGGCCGTCCGGTGGCCAGGTGCGACGTCTTGAGAGCCAGCTCGATCGCGCCGGCCCCGGTCAGCTGGAACAGCATCCGGGTCAGCCCGAACGGCGCCAGCCCCGCCAGCCGCTCCGCCAGGCGGGCGCGGACGTCGGTCGGGTGCAGGTCGCCCAGCCCGTGCAGCAGCAGGTCGGCCTGGCGGTGGATTGCGGCCACCACCCGCGGGTTGCGGTGGCCGACGGCGGCCACGCCGAAGCCGGAGCTGAGGTCGGTGTAGGCGCGGCCGTCGGCGTCCCAGACGGTGGCGCCCTCGGCCCGCTGCCAGACGATGGCCGGCTCCGTCCCGTCGCCGAGCGGGCCCTCGTACCGGCGCAGCGTGCGCCACAGCTGCTCCCCGGCGGCCGGGCGCGAACGGGCGCTCATCGCATCCCGGCCAGGCCGCGCACCACGTCGCGGGCCACGTACCCGGCGATGCTGGGGTTCTCCTTCAGCCGTCGCAGCGAGTAGGCGTACCAGGCCTGGCCGTAGGGCACGTAGATGCGCACACGGTGGCCGGCGGCGATCAGCTCGTCGCGGAGCGGCTCCTTGACGCCGAGCAGCAGCTGGAACTCGTAGCGGTCGGGCTGCAGGTGCCGCTCGTCGGCCAGCCGCCTGGCTTCGCTCACCAGCTCGTCGTCGTGGCTGGCAACAGCCACCGCGCAGCCACGGTCGACGAGGTCGCGGAGCAGCGCCAGGAAGTTGCGATTGACGAGGCCCGGCTCCGTGTAGGCGATGTCGGGGGGCTCGATGTAGATGCCCTTCACCAGGCGCACGCTGGGCGTGAGGTCGGCCAGCGCACGCACGTCGCCGAAGGTGCGGCGCAGGTAGGCCTGGAGCACGATGCCGACGTTGTCGTGCCCCTCCTCGCGGAGCGTGCGGTAGACGCCGATCGTCTGGTCGGTGAGGCCGCTGTGCTCCATGTCGATGCGCACCCGGCTGCCGTGGCCGGCGGCCGCCAGCACCACCCGGCGGGCGTGGTCGAGCGCCAGCTGCGGGTCGATCTCCGCGCCCAGCGCCGACAGCTTGATCGAGACGTTGGCGTCGAGGCCGTCGCGGGCGATCGCGTCCAGCAGCTCGACGTACTCGTCCGCCGTGGCCTGGCACTGCGCGACGTCGTGGACGAACTCGCCCAGCACGTCGACCGTGGCCGCGGCGCCGATCGCGTTCAGCGCGGAGACCGTCGACATGGCATCGGCCAGCGTCTCGCCGGCCATGTAGCGGTCGGCGAAGTGGCGCACGAGCGGCCGCGGCACCACCGGCAGCGAGGTCGCGATGAGACGGTCAACGAATCGCACGGGCGCCGCGGATCATACGGGCCGGAGCCGCTCCAGCACGTCATCGGCAAGCGCCTCCGCTGCGGCCGTGGTCGCGGTCATGGAGTGCGAGAACTGCGAGGGGTCGCCGGCGCCGGCGGCCACGCCGAGCGCCCGCCAGGCGGCCTCGGCCGCGCCGCCGGGTGCAGCCCCCGGCACGGTCATCAGCTCGACCTGGTCGCGGAACCCGACCAGGGCCACGGCCAGCCGACCCGAGGCGGCGCCGATCGTGTCCAGGTAGAGGGGCGTGGCCACCCGCGGGCCGTCCGCCGCCTCGGCCAGAAGGTGCAGCGCCGTGCGCACATCGGCCGCGGCCGCGGCCTCGGCGGGATGGCCGGCCCGCAGCGCCTGCTCGGCAGCCGCGAACTCCTGCTCGAGCGCCTCGGCCTGCAGCGCTGTGGACGCCTCCTCGGCCCGCTCGGCCAGTGCCAGCATGACGACGGCTTCGCGCACCAGCCTATGGTCGTGCACCGGCGACAGGTCCGCGCCCAGCGCCAGGTAGCTGTGCTCCCCATCCGTCTCGAAGGCGATCAGATAGACGCGGGCCGCGAGCCCCGGCTCGCTGGCCATCACCGCCGCCACCTGCTCGCCGTTTCCGGCCAGGTTCTGGGCGGCGTCACGGGCAGCCTCCAGCTCGAGCTCCAGACTCATGCCGCGGGCGTCTCCGCCGGCTGCACGGCAAGCCGCATCTCCAGCGCGACCAGTGCGGCAGCCGCAAGCGCCGCCCAGGCAAGGGCGGGCACCAGCAGCGCGGCAGAGATCAGGGCGCCGGCGATGCCGAAGAAGATGATGCCCATCTCATTCGTGGTGACGGAGGCGACGTCGTCGGGGCGGCAGCGCAGGTGGCAGACGAGCCCGACCACGTAGGCCGCCGCGAGCGGTGTCAGCTTCGGCTGCGCCACCGCGGCTCCGGCCGCCGACGCCAGCGCGACGGAGCCCCATCCGATCGCGTAGAGGCGGCCCCGGCGCAGGCCCAGCAGCACGATGGTGGTGGTCTTCGTGGGAGTGGCCGAGCGGTCGGCCTCGTAGTCGAGGTAGTGATGAACCATCAGCATGCCGACGGCGTAGGCGGCCACCGCCAGCGCGGCCACGGCCACCGTCGCGTCGATGGTGCCGCCCTGCAGCACCGCGGCGCCGGTCACGCACAGCCACAGGCAGATGCACGCGATCGCCTCGCCCAGGAACGGGCGGTAGGCGGCTCGCACCGGCGGCAGGGTGTAGAGCACGGCGCCGGCCACGCCGGCCAGGCCGAACGGCAGCATCACCAGGCCGCGCGAGGCGACCAGCGCCAGGCCCAGCACGGTGGTGGCGACGAAGGCGACGGCGAACAGCAGCTTCAGCGCACGCGGGGTCAGCAGCCCCGCCACCAGCACCTTGCTGCCGCCGGAGATGACGCGCGGCGAGTCGTGACGGTCGGTGCCCGAGCGCCAGTCCTCGATCTCGTTGAGGGTGTGCGCGAGGACGCCCTGGATCAGCACGCCCAGCGCCACCGCTCCCAGGTAGTACCAGCCCTCGACGTCCGATCCGCCGCCCAGGGCGGTGCCGAGGGTGATGGCGGAGAAGCTCCAGAGCAGCACCGGAATCACCCGCAACTCGAGCCATAGACCGCGTGCGACGGCGCCCATGCAGGCCACGATACCAGCGACCCGCCACCCAAGATTGGTACGTCCGACCCCGTTCGTACCATCACCCGATGACCGCAGCCGAACTGATTGAGGTGCAGCAGCCCGGGACGTCCGCCGAGGTGGAGGCGTGGCGGCTGCACGTGCTGCTGCAGGCGGGCTATCCGCTGAAGGTGGCCGAGCGCATCGCGCTGGCCGACGCCGACCTGCACGTGGCAGTGGACATGCTCGAGCACGGATGCGCACCGCAGGTGGCCGTGCGCATCCTCACCTGACCGGCGCGACCGGCCGTTAGGGCGATACTGCCGCCATGAGCGCGAAGCCCCAGCCCGTGCAGTACGGCGACCGCCAGGTCTACTCGGTGGCCGGCTTCAACCTCGGCGTCGGTGGCTGGCTGCAGCGCCTGCCCGAGGTGTGGGTGGACGGCGAGGTGGCCGAGATGAAGCAGCAGAGTGGCTGGACGTACGCCTACCTGACGCTGAAGGACCCGGGCGACGGCGCGTCGCTGCAGGCGCTGGTGGCACGCTCGCGGCTGGAGGCGATCCAGCCGCCGCTGCGGCCGGGAGACCGGGTGCACGCGCGAGGGCGGGCGGAGTTGTATGCGAAGCGGGGTGAGCTGCGGCTGCGGGTGAGCGCGATCGAGCCGTTCGGACTGGGCCTGGTGCTGCGGCAGATCGAGGAGCTGAAGCGGCGCCTGGGCGAGGAGGGGCTGTTCGCACCGGAGCGGAAGCGGCCGCTGCCGTTGCTGCCGCGGGTGGTCGGGGTGATCTGCGGGCGTGACGCCGCGGCCAAGCGCGACGTGATCGAGACGGCCGGCGTGCGCTACCCGCCGGCGCGGTTCCGGGTGGAGGAGGCCGCCGTGCAGGGGCCGGGCGCTGTGCCGCAGATCCTGGCGGCGCTGGAGCGGCTCGACAGGGACGACGAGGTGGACGTGATCGTGCTGGCGCGCGGCGGCGGGAGCTTCGAGGACCTGTTGCCGTTCTCGGACGAGCGGCTGGTGCGGGCGGTGGCGCTGTGCCGAACGCCGGTGGTATCGGCGATCGGGCACGAGCAGGACACGCCGATCGTCGACCACGTGGCCGACGTGCGGGCGGGCACGCCCAGCCTGGCGGCACGGCTGGTGGTGCCGGATTACGCGGCGATCACGGCCGACCTGGACGATCTGGCCGCGCGCGCCGGGCGGGCGCTGCAGACGCGCACCCACCGCTGCCGCGAGTCGCTCGCGATGCTGGTGTCGCGGCCGGCGTTCGCCGACCCGCGCAGCTGGATCGCCGTGCGGCGGGAGTCGCTGCTGCGGGTGCGCGACGGTCTCGACCGCTGGCCGATCGGACGCCTGGAGCGGGAGCGGGTGCGGGTCGGCCATGCCTTCGACCGCCTGCGGCTGCTGGGGCCGGCTGCAACGCTCGACCGCGGGTATGCGATCGTGCAGGATGCGGCGGGAACGGTTGTCACCGCGGCGGACGCCGTCACGGCCGGGCAGCGGATCGGGGTGCGGCTGTCGCAGGGCCGGATCGCCGCCACGGTCGAGGAGGTGACGGAGTGAGCGAGGAGATGACGTTCGAGCAGGCGCGGGCCGAGCTGGAGCAGATCGTGCGGCGGCTGGAGGACGGGCAGATCTCGCTGGACGAGTCGCTGAAGCTGTGGGAGCGCGGAGAGCAGCTGCACGCGCTGTGCCTGGCCAGGCTGAACCAGGCCGAGCAGCGGGTGGGTGAGCTGCTGGAGCGGCTGGGGCGTTCGGAGCCGAAGCAGGACGGCTAGCCGGTCACCCCGCGACGGTGGCCAGCCACGCCCGCACGGACTTCGCGGAGCGCAGGCGCAGGATCCGCTTGCCCGCGCACTCGGGCGACGCGAACAGCTCCGGCAACGAGCGCTGCGTACAGGCGGTGCTGCGTGACCGACCACCCGAGCAGCGACTCGCGGCCCCAGAACACGCCCCGCAGCGTCTCGCGGTTGCCGTTCCAAAGCTCGGTGCGGCGCAGCACCCGGCCGAGGGAGCGGCGGGTCGTGCGCAGCATCGACACGTGCAGCGGCAGGTCGAGCCAGATCAGCGTGTCGGCCGCCTCGGGCACCATGGTGCCGAGCTTGCGCTGGTAACCGCCGTCGACCACCCATCCGTCGCCGGCGACGACGGCCGCCACGTCGGCGCGGAACTGCTCGAGGTCCGGCTCGGCCCAGTCCGGGCCGTGGTGCAGGGCGTCCAGCTCGACGTGACGCACGCCGAGCCGGCGGGCCAGCTCGGCCGCGAGCGTGGTCTTGCCCGACCCGCTGATCCCGATCACCCACACGCGCCGCATGCCGCGAATCTCATCCACTGCCGGAGCCTCCCGCGCCGGGCGGGGTGGTGTCAAACACCGCTCCCGGGTGCGACACAGGTCTGTGAGCAGCTCGTGACGGACCGTCACGGGCCACCGGGATGGTTGAGCGAAACCGGCTCCGGCGGTGTCAAACACCGCTCCCGGGTGCGACGAGGGATCGCGACGGAGACGTGACCGGTCGTGACGCCGGCGTATCGCCGCTCAGGCGGTCAGCCGGTCACGTCGAGCAGCGTCTCGACGCCGCGGCGCTCGAGCCCGCGGGCCACGATCAGCCGCTGGATCTCGCTGGTGCCCTCCCAGATGCGGTCGACCCGCAGCTCGCGCAGGAACCGCTCGGCCGTGTTCGTCCGCATGTAGCCGCGGCCGCCGAACGCCTGCACCGCCCGGTCGGCGCAGCGGTAGGCCGCCTCGCTGGCGAACAGCTTGGCCGCGCTGGCCCGGTGGTGCACCAGCTTGCGGTCGACGCCGGGGTCGTCGGCCATGCAGGCCACGTGGTAGACCAGCAGCCGCGCCGCCAGGCAGTCCGACGCCGAGTCGGCCAGCGGGAAGCTGACGCCCTGGAAGTCGAAGATGCGGGAGCCGAACTGCCGGCGCTGGATCGTCCAGTCCACGGTCTCGGCCAGCAGCCGCCGCATCGCCCCCACGCAGCGGGCGCCGATGTGGATCCGCTCCTCCACGAACCACTCGTTCTGCAGCTCGTCGCCCTTGCCCACCATGTCCGGCCCGCCCAGCACCGCGTCGGCGGGCAGGTGGCAGTCGAACCGGATGGTGGGATGGCCGTGCGGGTAGTTGTGGGTGAAGGGCGGGTCGTCCACCACCTCGATCCCGGGCGTGTCGCGGTCGACCAGGAACAGCGTCGGCAGCAGCTCCCCGTCGCGTTGCACGTTCACCATCACGATGAAGTAGTCGGCCACGTCGCCGGTCGTGACGAACCACTTCTCGGTGCTGAGGTGCCAGCCGCCGGCGGTCTCGACCGCCGTGCCGGCGATCGCACCCGAGTCCGACCCGGCGCCGCCCTCGGTGACCGCGTACGCGTCGGCGCGCTCGCCGCGCAGCGTCGGGCGCAGGTACCGCTCGATCTGCTCAGGCGTCCCGCTGGACAGCACGTTGTAGCCGCCCGCCATGTTCCACCAGATCGCATTGGTGTTGCGGCCCAGCTCCTCCTGCACCAGCACCTGCTCGACGTTGTCCCAACCGCGCCCGCCCAGCTCCACCGCATGGTTGCCGGAGTCGAGCCCACGCTCGCGGGCCTGGTCGCGGACGTGGCGGCGGTCAGCCTCCGGCAGCCTGCCGCCGGCCAGCTCCGCCGTCAGCTCGAGCGGGATCAGCACCTCGTCCACGAAGGCGGCGGCGCGGGCTCGCAGCTCACGCTGCCCGGGGGTCAGTGCGAAGTCCACAGAAGCTCCTCCAGTCGTCGCCGCTCGGGCGCGTCGTGCGCCTCGTCGTCGCGCAGCGCCGGCGCCAGCAGGTACTGCTCGCGCAGCACCGCCGCCAGCCGCTCCGCCGACGCCACCAGCTCGCCGGTGACCTCGGCCGCCTCCAGCCGCGCCCGGCAGTCGCGCAGGTAGTCGAACCAGTCCTGCATCTGGCCGTCGTGGATCAGCCGCTCGATCCGGCCCGCCTCGACGTCGGCGTCGCCCGCGCCGAGGGCGGCCAGCAGCGACGGCACCTCGCGCTCGATCTCGGGCGTCAGGAACAGCCAGCGGTCGTCGCCGCGGATGATCCTCACGGCTCGTCGATGCCCGGCACGGCCTGCCGCAGCAGGTCATGGAACGCCAGCACGCCGTTCTCGTTGCGGTTCAGCACGCCGCGCTCGTAGGTGCGGGACTCGAGGCCCAGCTGCACCATGTCGCACAGCTGCACGTCCTCGGCCATCACCTTGGTGTTGACGCGCCAGTTGATGGCCCGCACCAGCCGGTCGCGGATCGCGTCCGAGCCCGAGTGGTAGACCCGCGCCTCGGTGCGGGTGCGCCGCAGCCCGTCGGGGAACAGCTGCCAGGTGTCGATCTGGTCGGGGTAGATGTCGATGAACGTGGCCGGCCACAGGTGCACGTACGTCCACGCCCCCATCAGGTCCTCGGGGAAATCCTTCATCGGCCGCAGCAGCTTCTGATACAGCCGCTCCTGGTAGTTGCGCGACGGCTTGTCGCGGAACGGCCCGTCGATCCAGGTGTGGTTCTTGGCCGGCGTGGCGACGTAGCGCTTGTAGTCGAGCAGCCGCAGCAGACCGGGATGGCCGACCGGGATGTGGTAGCCCTCCAGGTAGTTGTCGGTGATCACCTTCCAGTTGTGGTCGTAGCCGTTCCCGAGCCGCGGGCCGGCGCCCAGCTCGGCCAGCCGCAGCGGCGCCAGCTTCTCGGCCAGGTCGCCGAAGTAGGTGTCGAGCGGCTCGGTCTCCTCGCTCATGCAGACGAACACCATCCCGCTCAGCTCGCCGACCCGGAAGGCCGGCAGCCGCACGCTCTCGCGATCGAGGTTCTCGAAGCCGCGCGCCTCGGGCACCGCCGCCAGCTGGCCGTCCTGGCGGTAGGTCCAGCCGTGGTAGGGACAGCGCAGCACCTTCGGGCAGCTGCCCTGGCCGTCCAGGATGCGGGCCGCGCGGTGCCGGCAGACGTTCGAGAGCGCGCGCAGCTGCCCGTCCTTGTCGCGCAGCACGGCGATCGGCTCACCCGCGATCGTGGTCGTCCAGAACCTCCCCGGCTCCGCCACGTCGCTGACGTGGCAGGCGAAGTTCCACGACTTCAGGAACACCTCGCGCATCTCCGCCTCGTACACCTCGGGCGACGTGTACGCCCGTGCCGGCAGTGTCTTGCCCTTCGTGTCCCCGGCCACGCTCATACGCTGCTCCTCGCAGTTGTGGGAAGCCCCAGCTCGATCGCCAGCGCGCTTCTGATCAGCTCCGCGGCGCGCTCGTGGCTGGTGATGCCGGACAGGATCTGCAGGCCCAGCCCGTCCACCGTCGCGGCCAGCCGCATCGCCACATCGTTGACGACGATCGTATCGCTGATCGACCCCTCGTCCCGCGCCTGCTCCAGCAGGTCCGTGATCTGCTCGATCCACGAGGCCGACGACCTGCGAACGCTCTCGGCCAGGCGCTCGTCGAAGATCGCGCTGCGCCACATCTCCACCCACAGCACCCAGTCGTCGCGGAAGACGGCGTCGGCGCCGGCGTAGATCTCCAGCAGCCGCCGCAGCCGCTCGACCGCGCCCGGGATGCCCGCCAGCGCCGCCTCGGCAGCCTGGTCGGCCTTGACGTCCGCGTGCTCGAAGGCCTGCATCAGCAGGTCGGCGCGGGTGTCGAAGTAGTAATGCAGGAGCGCGCTCGAGACCCCCGCCTCGCGGGCCACCGTCCCCATGCGCAACCCGTCGGCGCCCTCCCGGGCGATGACACGGCAGGTTGCCTCGAGGATCTCGGTCTTGCGGTCGGCCATTCCAGTCGCTCCCGGGTGCTGACTGACTAGTCAGTCAAAAAACGCAGCATAGCGGACGGGCCGCCCCGCGTGAAGATCCGGGTCAGGCCTCCCTACGCGCCAGGATCAGGTGGTGGTAGAGCAGCGCCGCGGCCGCTGCTCCCAGCGGGCAGGCAATGAAGTACAGCCAGATGTTGTCGAACTTGCCGGCCACCACGTCGGGCCCGAACGTCCGCGACGGGTTCATGCTGGCACCGGTCAGCGGGCCGCCCATCATGATGTCCAGCGAGATCGTGAGGCCGATCGGGATGCCGGCCACGGCCGCGAAGCTGCCGCGCGGATCGACGGCCACACCGAAGATCACGAACACCAGGAAGAAGGTCAGGATGAACTCGATCACGAAGCCGCTGGCCACGCTCACGCCGGGCGCAAGCACCGTCAGGCCGGGGTTGATGTTGGGGACGTTGTTGGGCAGCGTGGCGCGAACGGCCAGCGCGCCCAGCACCGCAGCGCCCAGCTGGGCCACCCAGTAGGCGACGGCGTCGCGGGCCGGGATCCGCTTGGTGACGAGGAAGCCGAACGTGACGGCCGGATTGAAGTGCCCACCCGAGATGTGACCGGCCGCACACACCATCACCGCGATCACGAAGCCGTGCGCGAGCGCGACCGTGACGAGGCTGTTCGGGCCGCCGTACAGGATTGCGCCCACGCCGATGAACGAGAGCGCGAAGGCTCCCACCGCCTCGACCGTCATCTTGCGTACAAGTTCCGGCTGCATCCCTACCTCCCGAAGACCGTTTCCCCGAAAACCAGAGCCTAACCGGAGCCGCGGTTGGAAGGAGTCGCCGCAGCGGCCGCGAACAGGACGAGTTCATGCGCGGATTCCGATACCTGCTGGTTGTGATCCCAATCGCGGCGCTGGTCGCGGCCGCACCGGCCCTGGCCGCCCAGCGCTACACGGTGCGCTGGGGCGACACGCTGACGGGGATCGCATCCGCCCACGGCGTATCGCTGCATCACCTGGCGCGGGCCAACCACATGCGCCCCCGCAGCCTGCTGCTCGCCGGCACCACACTGCGCATCCCCGGTCACGGGCACGGCAGCTCCGGCGGCCACCGCATCACCGTGCAGTGGGGCGACACCCTCAGCGGCATCGCCGCCCGCTACGGCACCACGATCACGCACCTTGCCGCGATCAACGGCATCTCGCCGTTCGGCGTGCTGCTGGCGGGAAGCCACCTGCGTGTCCCCGGTTTCCGCGGCCGCCCCGGCCATGGCCGCAAGCGGCAGCTTCGACGCGGTCGGCTCGCTCGACCGGTGGGCGGCGCACTACGGCGTCGATCCGCGGCTGGCGCGGGCCGTCGCCTGGATGGAATCCGGCTACAACACCGGCGCCGTCTCCTCGGTCGGCGCCTGGGGGGTGATGCAGGTGATGCCCGCGACCTGGCGGTTCACGGAGCGGCTGATCGGTCACCCCGTGGCACGCACGGCCGACGGGAACGTCCGCATCGGCGTGGCCTACCTGCACCACCTGCTGAACGTCTTTGGCGGGGACCAGCGGCTGGCGCTCGCCGGCTACTACCAGGGTCCCGGCGGCGTACGGCGGTTCGGCATGCTCCGGGTCACCGAGCGCTACGTGGCGGACGTGCTGGCTCTGGAAGCTCGGATGTAGCCCCCCGCAGCAGCTCGGTGCGCTGGTCGAGATGGCTCAGCACCGAGGCGGTGACCTGGTCGCAGAGCGTGAACACGGCATCGTCGGCGATCGCGTAGTAGCAGCGCAGGCCCTCGCGGCGGCGTGACAGCAGCCCGCCGTCCGCCAGCAGGCCGAGATGTTTAGAGGCGTTGGCCTGGGTGCATCCCAGCTCTGCGGCCAGCGAGCCGACCGTGCGCTCGCCGTCGCGCAGCAGGTCCATCAGCATCAGCCGGCTGGGATCGCCCAGCAGGCGGAACCGGTCAGCTACGGTTCGGGCATACTCGGCCGGAAGCGGGTGTGGAAGCGCCATTTGCGCCATCGTAGCGCATGTGCAACTATATAACCAGTCAGTTACATAAGTCAGGAGATAGGAATGACCGCCATCGAGATCACCAAGGACAACTTCCAGAGCGAGGTGCTCGACTCCGAGCTGCCCGTGCTGCTCGACCTCTGGGCAGCCTGGTGCGGCCCCTGCCGCCTGGTGGCGCCCGTGGTGGAGGAGATCGCAGCCGAGTACGCCGGACGCCTCAAGGTCGGCAAGATCGACGTTGACGACCAGCCCGAGCTGCAGGAGACGTTCCAGGCGCTCAGCATTCCCACGCTGGTGCTGGTGAAGGATGGCAAGGTCGTCGCCAAGGCCGTCGGCGCCCGCCCCAAGGCCGCGCTTGCCGCCGCCCTGGAGCTCGAGGAGCACGCTCCCGCCGTCGCCGCCTGACCCGCGGCCACCTGTTCCGCGCCCGTTCCGGCAACCGGCCGGCGCGGGCGCGATTCGTTTCAAACGCCGGTCGCATCGGTAGCATGCGCGGATGCTGACCGTGCTCGACGGCAATAGCTTCCTCGTCGCGGACGATCACGGCGACGTCGGCGCGGGCTCCGAGGGGCTCTACTACAACGACACCCGCTACCTGTCGACCTGGCAGCTGCTGCTGAACGGTGAGCCGCCCCAGCTGCTCAGCTCCGACACCGTCGACTACTACTCGGCGGCGGTGTTCCTGCAGAACCCGCCGCTGCCGGGCATGCCCGCCGGCGCCGTCTCGCTGATCCGCGACGTGTTCGTGGGCGAGGGCAGCCTGCAGAACACGCTGCGCGTCGAGAACCACCTGATCGAGCCGGTCGAGCTGGAGCTGCGGCTGGAGTTCGACTTCGACTTCCTCGACCTGTTCGAGGTGAAGGCGCGGGAGTACCGCGATGAGGACCTGGTCTTCACACGTCGCACGGAGCCCGGCTTCAGCGTCGACGTGACCCACGACGAGGACGAGAACTCCTGGTCGTTCCAGCTCCGCGACGGGGTCTTCTCGGCCGAGGCGCTGGTCTGGGTGTCCCAGCGGGGACACACCGGCGAGCGCTTCATCTCCCACAGCATCTCGCTGCAGCCGGGAGAGACCTGGGAGTCGCGCGCAAACGTGGTGCTGCTGTCCGGCGACAGCCGCCGCCGCGACCGCTACACCACCTTCTACTTCGGCCAGGAGCGGGTGCGGGTCGAGGAGTCGCTGCGAGCATGGCGCCTGCACGCCCCCGAGCTGGTGACCGACTGGGAGGAGCTGCGGAACACCTACACCCGCTCCCTCGCCGACCTGGCCGCCCTGCGCATGCGTGCCCGCCAGGGCAGCGACCGGATGGGCGACCTGCCGGCCGCCGGTCTGCCGTGGTTCATGACCGTGTTCGGCCGCGACACGCTGCTGACCAGCTACCAGACGCTGCTGCTGGGCCCGTCGCTGGCGGCCGGCACGCTGGAGACCCTGGCCGCGCTGCAGGCGGGCGAGCGAGACGACGCGCGCGACAGCGAACCCGGCAAGATCGTGCACGAGCTGCGTCTGGGCCGGGTCGCGGCCGAAGGCGGCGCCTTCCCCTACTACGGCAGCGTCGACTCGACCCTGCTGTTCCTGATCCTGATGTCCGAGCTCTACCGCTGGACCGGCGACGTCGACACGATCCAGGGCCTGCGCGAGCCGGCCATGCGGGCGCTCGGCTGGATGCACGAGGACGGCGACCTGGACGGCGACGGGTTCATCGAGTACCACCGCCGGTCGCAGCGTGGCCTCGAGTCCCAGACCTGGAAGGACTCGTGGGACTCGATGCGCTACCACGACGGCACCGTGGCACGCTCGCCGGTGGCCGCGGCCGAGGTGCAGGGCTACGCCTACGACGCCCGCCTGCGCGCGGCCGAGCTGTGCCGCCACGTGTGGGGCGACCCGGAAATGGCGGCGCGGCTCGAGCGCGAGGCCGCGCAGCTGAAGACCGCCTTCAACCAGGCCTTCTTCTCGGAGCGCAACGGCGACGGTTACTTCGTGCTGGGACTCGACCACGAGAAGCGGCAGATCGACTCGCTCTGCTCCAACATCGGCCACCTGCTGTGGTCGGGCATCGTGGATGAGACGCGCGCCGCGGCCGTGGCGGAGCAGCTGATGTCGGACACGCTCAACTCGGGCTGGGGCGTGCGCACCATGTCCGATCGCGACCGCGGCTTCAACCCGATCGGGTACCACACCGGCACCGTCTGGCCGCACGACAACAGCCTGCTCACCGCCGGCCTGGTGCGCTACGGCTTCCGCCAGTACGCGAACCGGATCGCCAGCGACATGCTGACGGCCGCCCGCCACTTCGACTACCGGCTGCCCGAGGTGTTCGCCGGCTACCGCCGCGGGATGACGCCGTTCCCGGTGGCCTACCCCACCGCCTGCTCGCCGCAGGCCTGGGCGGCCGGCGCGCCGGTGCTGTTCCTGACCTGCATGCTGGGCCTGCGGCCGGATCCGGCCGACGGGCGGCTGCACGTGGACGCGGTGCTGCCCGAGGCCTGCCAGCGGCTGGAGCTGCACGGCATCGAGGCCCTGGGGCGACGGTTCGACGTGAGCGTGCAAGGCGGGCATGCCGAGGTGCGCGAAAGCGCGTAGGCCGCGGCTCCTCCGATCCGGGGAGGGCGAACCACCCGTGCCGTGAGGCGCGACCGCCGCGCGGCGGCCGATCATCCATCTGCGGGCCGGATCACCAGCCGCCGGTTGGTCCGGCCCGCGATTCGCCCGGGACTTCATCTACCAGTCGAGGCCAGGCGCCGCTCGAGTGCTGCATCCACGTCATCGGGGTCGGGCGACACCGCGATCGTGCTGACGGCCGGGCGCACCGCGTCGATCGTCTTCAGGCCGTCGCCGGTGATGTAGACGACCACCGTCTCCCCCGCGCCGATCTCGCCCCGCTCGGCCAGCTTGCGCAGCACCCCGGCGGTGACGCCGCCCGCCGTCTCGGTGAAGACCCCGGTGGCCGCCGCCAGCAGGGTGATGCCCTCGACGATCTGCTCGTCGTCGACGGCCTCGATCGAGCCGCCGGTGCGGCGGGCCACGTCCAGCGCGTAGACGCCGTCGGCGGGGCTGCCGATCGCGAGCGACTTGGCGATGCCGGTCGGCTTGACCGGCACGACCTGGTCGGAGCCGCCGGCGAAAGCGGTCGCCACCGGCGCGCAGCCGGCGCCCTGGCAGCCGTGCATGATCGGATCCGGGCCATCGTCCAGCAGCCCGGCGGCGCGGCCCTCCTCGAAGCCCTGCAGGATCTTCGTGTAGAGCGAGCCCGAGGCTATCGGCGCGATCACGCGGTCGGGGACTCGCCAGCCCAGCTGCTCCGCCGTCTCCAGCGCGATCGTCTTTGACCCCTCCGCGTAGTAGGCGCGCATGTTGACGTTGACGAAGGCCCACGGCCGGTCGTAGGCGAGCTCCGAGCAGAGCCGGTTGACGTCGTCATAGGTGCCGTCGACGACGAACACGGTGGCGCCGTAGGCGGCGGCGGCGATGATCTTCTCGGGCTCGAGGTCGCTGGGCACGAAGATGTAGGTGGGCAGCCCCAGCGCGGCGCCGGCGGCGGCCGTGGCCCCCGCCAGGTTGCCGGTGGAGGCGCATGCCAGCGCCTCGTAGCCCAGCTCGACCGACTTGGCCGCCGCCACCGCCACCACCCGGTCCTTGAACGAGTGGGTGGGGTTGGAGGTCTCGGTCTTGACGTACAGCTCGCAGTCCAGGCCCAGCTCGGCGGCCAGGCGGTCGGCCCGGATCAGCGGCGAGTTGCCAACCGGCAGCCCGCGGCCGGGCGCATCCACCGGCAGGAACGACTCCCACCGCCAGAGCGTCGAGGGGCCGGACTCGATCAGCTCGCGGGTGACGCCGGCCGCGATCGCGTCGCGGTCGTAGGCGGCCTCGAGCGGCCCGAAGCAGCTGTCGCAGGCGAAGCGCGCCTCCAGCGGGTGCTGCGAGCCACAGCCCTTGCAGACGAGATGCGTTGCATACATTGGTGATCTCCCGGGATGGGCCGATCAGATCGGCCGGTTCACATCTTTCGAGGCGGTTGCCTCGCCGGATGGGGCACCGTCCCCGCAGCGCGGTTCGGTTGCCGAGGCTTCGCAGGGCCGGTCCCTCCGCCTCTCTTGATGCGTGTGCCGGGAACTCCCGACGTCTGCACTTCCAGTGGTCACATGGTAGTGAAGCCCTCACACACCGGTCAATTGCCAACCCGCTCCAACCGGCGCGCGCTACCGTAGAGGCAGCGTGGAAACGGTGCTCTCCTACGGGGTGATGATGCTGGCGGTGGTGTCCGTGCCGGTCACGGCGATCTGGGCGCGGCGGGCGCGGCGGCGGCGGGAGCTGGCCGAGTGGCGTGTGGCGATCCGGGCCACGCCCCAGGGCACCGTGGTCGAGCTGGTGCGCCCGGGCGAGCACTCGCAGCGGATCGGCCGGCTCGACCCGGCCGACGAGGAGTTCTCGACCAAGCTCGAGGACGCCCGCTCGGCGGCGCTCGAGCGCGCGGTGGCGCTGAACGTGGCCCGCCGCGACCTCATGCCGTAGCCTCGGCCGGCTTGCGGCTAGGCGGCCGCCTCCTGCTGCTGCTCGCGGGCGACGGCCACACCGATCAGCGCCGCCAGCCGCGCGTCGCCCTGCCGGTCGGCCCACTCGCCGAAGCTCATGTCTGACCGCCGCTCGCCCTTGTAGGCGCGCACGACCCGCTCGACGGCGTAGCGGGCGTCGTCGGCCGGGATCGCCTTGCTGGCGATGCGCCGCCCGAAGGCCGCGCCCTCCCCCAGCCGGCCACCGATGTGCACGATGAAGCCCTGCACCCGCTCGCCGTCGGCCGTCTTTGCGATGCCGCCCTGCAGGCCGATGTCGGCGATCTGGTACTGGGCGCAGGCGTTCGGGCAACCGTTCAGGTTGATCCGGATCGATCCGTCCAGGTCTCCGATGCGCCGCTCCAGGTGCTCGATCAGCTCGGCCGCGCGATGCTTGGTCTCGACGATCGCCAGCTTGCAGAACTCCATGCCGGTGCACGAGATGATGCCGCGCCGGAATGCCGACGCCTCGGTGGGCAGGCCCAGGTCGGCGAGCTCGGCGGCCACCGTCTCGACGTGGTGGTCGGGCACGTCCACCACGATGATGTTCTGCCGGTTCGTGCAGCGCAGCCCGCCCGAGCCGTAGCGCTCGGCGATGCCGGCCACGCCGATCATCTGGTCGGCCGTGAAGCGGCCGCGCAGCGTGGTGCCGCCCACGTAGTAGAGGCCGGCCTGCGCCTGCGGGTGCACGCCCAGGTGATCGCGGTGCGCGTCGATCGGCGCGGTCGGCTCGACGGAGCGCTCCAGCTCGTAGCCGAGCTTGCGCTCGACCTCGTCGCGCAGCCGCTCGACCCCCCACTCGTCCACCAGGAACTTGATCCGCGCGCGCGTGCGCTTGGTGCGCTTGCCCTCGTCGCGGTAGAGCTCGGTGATGGCGCGGCACACCTCCACCGCCTGCTCCGGGCGGGCGAACACGTCCAGCCGGCGGCCCATCTTGGCCGAGGCGCCGAGCCCGCCGCCGACCCACACGTCGTAGCCGATCACGCCGTCCTTGTCGACGGCCACCAGGCCGATGTCGTTGATCTCGTGCTGGGCGCAGTGATGCACGCAGGCCGAGACCGACACCTTGAACTTGCGGGGCAGGTTCGAGAACTCGCGGTGACCGACGAACGCCCGCTCCAGCTCCGCCACCAGCGGCCGCGTGTCGATCAGCTCGTGGCCGTCGACCCCGGCCAGCGGGCATCCCACGACGTTGCGCCAGACATCGCCGCAGGCCTGCGTGAACGACAGCCCGACCGCGTTCAGCTCGTCCAGCACGACCGGCATGTCCTCGATCGCCAGGTTGTGCAGCTGGATGTTCTGCCGCGTCGTGATGTCGCCCATGCCGCGGCCGTAGCGCTCGGCCAGCGACCCCACCGCCCGCAGCTGCTCCGAGCTGACGATGCCGCCCGGGAACTTGACGCGGAGCATGAACAGGCCGTCGGTCTCGTCGGACGGACCGGGATCGCCGGAGGCGGCCGACTCGGCGGCGCGCTGCGTGTAGACGCCGTACCAGCGGAACAGCGCCAGGTCGTCGGGCTCGATCGCGTCGAAGCCGAGCTCGGCGTAGCGGTAGATGTCTGCGAGCACATCCAGCCCGTCCTTGCGGGCCTTGATGTGCTCGATCTCGGGAAGCTTGGCGGCGGTATCGGTCATGAGGGATCGCTCCGGGTGCTCGCGGGATGTCCTCGCAGCCTATCTTGTTTGGATCCAAACCTCAAATGTTAGGATACATATAACCAGCGCTCCGATGGGCACCAACCGGCCTGTAGGATCGACCACATGCCCAACCGCCCGACCGGCAGCCCCAGCCGCGCCGACCACCTCGCCCACGAGCTCCAGGTCGAGATCATCACGGGCCGGATCCCGCTCGGCACCAGGCTGCGGCAGGAGGACCTGGCCGAGCGCTTCGGCGTCAGCCGCACCCCCATCCGTGAGGCGCTGCGCCAGCTGCAGGCGATCGGGCTGGTCGAGCAGCTGGGACATCGCGGGGCGCTGGTGCGGTCGTTCTCGCCGGACGAGTGCCGCAACATCTTCCTGGTGCGGGCGGAGCTGGAGGGGCTGGCGGCAGAGCGGGCCTCGGGACAGCTGACCACCTACGACCACGCCGACCTGGACACCGCCCAGGCGCTGCTGCGGGCCGGCGGCGAGCGCGTCGGGCAGCTACCGGCAACGGACTCGGAGGGGCGGCTGATCGCCCTGCAGCAGTGCTCGCAGGCGAACGAGCTGTTCCACAACGTGATTCTTGCAGCGGCCACCTGCCCGCCGCTGCGCGACACGGTGCAGGCGCTCACCAACCGGGTGCCGCGCAGCCTGGCCTGGCACACCTTCGCCGTCGATCCCGGGATCGTGCCGCGAAGCGCCGATGACCACGACCGCATCGCCGAGGCGCTCGACAAGCCCGACCCGAAGCGGGCGCGGAAGCTGCTGCACGCGCACGTGCTGGACACGGGCGAGACGCTGGCGCGGTGGTTGTCGCGGCAGGGTGGGCGCTAAGAGATCTGCTAGCCGATGCGCCTGGCGCCGACGTACTCGGACGAGTACCAGCCGGACAGCGAGCTGATCTGCACCACGGTGCCGGTGTGCGGAGCGTGGATGAACGAGCCGCCGCCGACGTAGATGCCGACGTGGCCGAGGCCGTCGAAGAACACGAGGTCGCCGGGCTCGAGGGCGTCGCGCGGCACCGGCGTGCCCATCGAATACTGAGCTGCGGCGTTGTGCGGCAGCGACACGCCCAGCCGGCCGTACACGTACATGACCAGCCCGGAGCAGTCGAAGCCCGACGGCGAGGCGCCGCCCCACACGTACGGCACTCCCAGGTACTGCTCGGCGATCGCGACCGCCTGGCCGCCCAGCGTGCTGGACGGAGGCACCGGGATGCTGCCGCCCGTGCCGCCGACGCTGCCGCCGCCGCTGGCCGCAGCCGCCGCGGCCGTCGCGGCCGCCTGCTCACGCGCCTGCTGCTGGTCGATCAGGTGCTGGATGTCGGCGCTGATCTGCGACTTACGGGACTGCAGCGAGTGCAGGCCCGCCTCCACGTGCTGCTTGGCCGCGAGCTGTGCCTGCTGTTCCGTGGCCAGCTGCGTCGTCTCGGTCGCGAGCTGGCGCGTGCGGTCGGCGATCACCTTCTTGGTCTGGGCGATCTGCGCGATCAGGTTGCTGTTCGCATCGTTGGCCCGTTGCAGCACCTGCACATGGTCGACCAGCTCGGTGAACGAGTGGGAGGCGAGCAGGAACGACACGACATCCTCGTCGGTCGACTTGTAGGCGCTGGTCAGGCTCTGCGCCAGCAGCTTCTGGGCATGCGCCAGGTTCTTCCTGGCCACGGCCAGCACGATCCTGTTGTTCTGCAGCTGGTGGCGCGTCTGCAGGTAGTGCTGGTGGACGGCGTTGTACTTCTCGATCTGCTTCTCGAGCGCCGCCTCCTGGTTCATGATCTGGTTTTCGACCTGGCGCGCCTCGGCTCGCTTCGCTGAGATGCTGGACGCGGCAGATGCCTGCGGCAGCGCCACCACCAGGAAGGCGGTCAGGAGCGAGAAAGCCAGGAGCAACGGTCGGGTCACACGCGCACCCACTGCGCGTGCATGGCCACGGCTGAAACACATGGGTGAAGACGCTACCAGACGGGTTCGACGACAGCCGTCATACATCAAATGTTTACGAATGGGGTGGAGCGGCGATCGGCTCTGTCACAATGCGGTCGACAACGCACGCAAAGCCACGTCAGGAAACGAGGTCGAGGCATGAGAATGCGACGAATGTGGGCACTGGCGGCAGCTCCGCTGGTGGTTGTGGTGCTGGCGGCAGGCTGCGGCGGAAGCTCATCGAGCGGCGGATCCTCCGGTTCCTCCCTGCCCAAGGGCAGCGGCCAGGTGATCAGCATCCCCGTCTCCAGCTCCGGCTTCTCGTTCACCAAGACCACGGCCACCGCCAAAGCCGGCGTGATCACGCTCCAGTCCATGAACCCACAGTCGGTCGGCCATGACATCTCGATCAAGGGCACCGGGGTGAGCGAACAGGGCAACGTGGTCTCCAGCGGCGGCACGTCCACCGTCACGGCCACCGTCACGCCGGGCACCTACGTCTTCTACTGCTCCGTGCCGGGCCACGAGCAGGCCGGCATGAAGGGCGTTCTCACGGTCAGCTGACTCATCCGCGTCCGCCGATCCCGCCCGACTCGCGCATCAGGCGCTGGGCCAGGTAGACCGGTATCGCCGTCAGCGCGATCACGAACACCGCCACCGCGTTCACCTCCTGCGCCGTGTTGGGCAGGCGGAACTGGTTGTAGATCCACAGCGGCAGCGTCTGCTGTGCGCCGGCCGTGAAGTTGGTGACCACGATCTCGTCGAACGACAGCGCGAACGCGAGCAGCCCGCCCGCCACCAGCGCGGTGGCCAGGTTCGGCAGGGTGATGAAGCGGAACGTCTGCCAGCCGTCGGCGCCGAGGTCCATCGAGGCCTCCTCGAACGAGCTCGATGAGCGCCGCAGCCGGGCCACCGCGTTGTTGAACACGACCACGATGCAGAACGTCGAATGGCCGATCGCGACCGTCACCAGCGACGGCGTCAGCGACAGGTACTCGATCACCGACAGCAGCGACAACCCGGTGACGATGCCGGGCAGCGCGATCGGCAGCACCAGCAGCAGCGACAGCGAGTTCCTCCCGAAGAAGCTGTAGCGCGACAACGCGAACGCGGCCGCGCTGCCCAGCACCAGCGCCACGGCGGTGGCGGCCAGCCCCACCTTGAACGAGTTCTCGAGCGCGGTGCGCGCGGTCTGGTCGTGCATCGCCAGCGACCACCAGTGCAGCGTGTAGTTCTTGATCGGCCAGGTCGGGATCCGGGAGGCGTTGAAGGACGCCATCAAGATCACGACCAGCGGGATATAGAGGAACGCCATCACGCCGAACGAGAAGATGCGAAGGCCGATGCGGACGGGTCGCGGCTCCATCAGGCGTTCCCGCTCACAGCGCCTCGAACGCTCCCAGCTGCCTGACCAGCAGCAGGTAGATGGTGATAACGGCCACCGGGATCAGCGCGATCGCGGCCGCCAGCGGCAGGTCGTTGGCGAGCCCCTGGTAGCGGAAGATGACGCTGCCCAGGAAGTCGGTCTTGTTGCCGCCCACCAGGTCGACCATGATGTAGTCGCCCAGGGTCAGCGAGAACGTGAAGATCGAGCCGGCCGCGATCCCGGGCAGCGCGAGCGGCATGATCACGCTTCGCAGCGTGCGCCACGAACGGCCGCCCAGGTCGCTGGATGCCTCGATCAGCGATCCGGGGATCCGGTCCAGGGCGGCGTAGATGGGAAGCACCATGTAGGGCAGCCAGATGTAGGTGAATGCCAGCCACATGGCGGTGGTGCTGAAAGCGATGCTCAGCGGCCCCAGGTCGACCTTGGCCAGCGCCCAGTTGATGGTGCCGGCGTCACCGGTCATCAGGCGCCAGGTGTATGCCTTGATCAGGTAGCTCGACCACAGCGGCATCAGCACGCCCACGAACAACAGCGCCCGCATCCGCCGGGAGGCGACTCGCACCATGTAGTAGGCCAGCGGAAACGCCAGCAGGATGTCGGTGATCGTCACCAGCACCGCCATCTGCACGGTGTGGCGGGTGACGGTGTGCAGGGTGGGGTCGTCCTTCACCGTCCGCACGTTGTCCCAGGTGAAGGTGTGGATGATCTGGCCGCTGAGCTCGTCCTGCTGCCAGAAGGCGGTGGCCAGCAGCACGACCAGCGCCGCCAGATAGACGACCACCAGCCATCCCAGCGGCGGGATCAGCAGGCCGAGCAGCTTCAGCCCGCGGTGCCGGTAGAAGAACGCCGAGAGCCGGCGGCGGGCGCCGAAGGGTGCGGAGGCGGAGGGTGTGGACATGAGCGGGATGCTCCCGGGGGCCGCGTGGCCCCCGGGAGCGTGGAATCAGGAGTTCTTGATGTCAGTCCAAGCCTGGGTCCACTGCGAGTAGTCGACGCACGTGTTCCCTCTGCTGTCGCCGCAGTCGGACAGCGGCGTCTTCCAGAAGGCGATGTGATCGAAGTAGTTCGGATCCGTGACGTGGTAGTCGGCGCAGTAGTTCTTGACCTGTTTGTCCAGGATCGGACAGGCCTTCGGGTTGGCCGGAGCCGAGCCGAACGTGTAGGCGGTCTTGGCCTGCACCTCGGGCGTGGTCGCGTAGTCCATCCACTTCAGCATGCAGTTGGGATGGGCCGCCTTGGAGTACTCCATCCAGGTGTCCGCCCATCCGGTCGCGCCCTCCTTGGGCAGGACGGCCTCGACCGGCACCTTCGCGGCCTTGAGGGTGTTCAGCTGGTAGGGCCAGGTCGGGCCGATCACGATGCTGCCCTGCGTGAAGTCCTGGATCTGGGCGGTGTAGCTCGACCAGTAGTTGCCGATCTGCTGGTGCTGCTTCTTCAGCAGGTTGACGGCCGCGTCGAACTGCGGCTGGGTCAGCTCGTAGGGATCGGTGATCTTGAGGTCGGGCTGCGCCGACTTCAGGTAGAGCGCCGCGTCGGCGATGTAGATGGGGCTGTCGTACGCGTCCACCTTGCCCTTGTAGCTGGTGCCGTCGAAGATCACGCCCCAGCTGTCGGGCGCGGGGCTGACGACGGTCTTGTTGTACATCAGGACGTTCGCGCCCCACTGGTAGGAGACGCCGTAGTGGACTCCGTTGATCGTGTTGTGCGGCGGGCTCTGCAGCTGCGGCGTGATGTCGCCGAAGTCGGAGATCAGGTTCGTGTTGATCGGCGATACCAGGCCGGATGCGATCAGGCGGTTGCTGGCGTCGCCCGAGGCGGACACGCCGTCGTAGTTGCCGCTCTTCATCAGCTGGTACATCTCGTCCGAGGTCTGGCCGTACTTGACGTTGACCTGGCAGCCGGTCTGCTTCTCGAACGGCTTCACCACGTTGTCCTCGGTGTAGCCCTGCCATGCGATCAGGTTCAGCGACCCCTCGAGCGGGCCGATCGACTGCGGCAGGCTGGGGCCACTCGAGCCGTTGCCCCCGGAGCCGCCGTTACCGCTCGACGAACTGCTTCCGCAGCCCGCGGCAACGGCCATGGCCGACACCAGCAGCGCTGCGAGCACCAGACGAAACCTCATGCTGTGACCTCCTGATTGTCCCTTGACGCCTCGCCCTCGAGCGAGCGGTTGTACTGACGGCCCCACACCAGCTTCACGCGCCGGTCCCTGGCAGCCAGCGCCTCCATCGACGATGTGGTCAGGTTCTGCTGCACCACCACCAGATCCACACCCGTCTCCAGAGCGATGATGTACCGGGTGGTGGTGCCGAGGTAGACGACGTCGCGCACCGTCCCCTCGGCCGAGCAGTCGCCCTCGCCGACCGGCGTATCGGGCTCCGCGATCCGGATCTTCTCCGGGCGCACCGTGAAGCGGTCGGGAGAGCCGGTGATGGCCTCGGCTGCCTCGCCCGACAACACGTTCGACGTGCCCACGAACCCGGCGATGAACACGCTGGCGGGGTGCTCGTAGATCTCGGCCGGCGTCCCCACCTGTTCGATCCGCCCGGCGTTGAACACGGCGATGCGGTCGCTCATGGTGAGCGCCTCGTCCTGGTCGTGGGTGACGAAGATGAAGGTGATGCCGACGTCGCGCTGGATCGTCTTCAGCTCGATCTGCATCTCCTCGCGCAGCTTCAGGTCGAGCGCTCCCAGCGGCTCGTCCAGCAGCAGCACGCGCGGGCGGTTGACCAGCGCCCGCGCCAGCGCCACGCGCTGCCGCTGGCCGCCCGAGAGCTGCGAGGGCTTGCGCTTGTCGAAGCCGTCCAGCCGCACCATCCGCAGCGCCTCCGCCACCCGCTCGCGCCGCTCCTGCTTCCGCACCCGCTTCACCATCAGGCCGTAGGCGACGTTCTCCCCGACCGACATGTGCGGGAACAGCGCGTAGTCCTGGAACACCGTGTTGACGTCGCGCTGGTAGGGGGCCAGCTTGGACACGTCCTTCCCCTGCAGCAGCACCGTGCCCTCGGTGGGCAGCTCGAAGCCGGCGATCATGCGCAGCGTCGTGGTCTTGCCCGATCCGGACGGCCCCAGCAGCGAGAAGAACTCGCCGTCAGCGACCTCGAGGTCGACGCCCGCAACGGCGTCCACGTCGCCGTAGCTCTTGCGGACGCCACGTAGCGTGACGGCCGCGGCGGTCGTGGAATCAGGCGGCTGCGACAAGCGACTCCTCGAGCCGGTCGAGGCCCAGCGCCAGGTCCTCCTCGGTGGCGGTGATCGGCACCAGGATCCGCAGCACGTTGTCGTAGATGCCGGTCTTCAGCAGCAGCAGGCCGCGCTCCAGCGCTCCCGCCACCGTCGCAGTCGCCACATCCGCGGCCGGCTCCCGCGTCTCGCGGTCCTTGACCAGCTCGATCGCCGCCATCGGCCCGATCCCGCGCACCTCGCCGATCACCTGGTGCCGCTCGGCCATGCCGTTGAGGCGGGCCATGATCTCCTCGCCGAAGGCGGTTGCCTGGGCCAGGAACGACTCGCTGGCGATCGCCTTGATGCTCTCGACCGCGGCGGCGCAGGCCACGGGGTTGCCTCCGTATGTGGAGCCGAGGCCGCCCAGGTGCACG
The DNA here is from genome assembly GCA_963797565.1 of uncultured Actinomycetes bacterium. Lineage (GTDB taxonomy): Bacteria > Actinomycetota > Thermoleophilia > Gaiellales > JAICJC01 > JAICYJ01. The sequence goes on from CAWCPM010000011.1 coordinate 144,799, forward strand.
GAGTCCATCACCTCGGCCCGGCCGATCACGCCGGCCAGCGGCATGCCCGCGGCCAGCGACTTGCCGACGGTCATCAGATCCGGCACCAGCCCGTAGTGGTCGAGCGCCCACAGCTTGCCGGTGCGGCCCATGCCCGACTGCACCTCGTCATCGACGTAGAGGATGCCGTGCTGCTCGCAGAGCGCCATCACGCCCTCGATGAACTCGGCCGGCATCACCGTGAAGCCGCCCTCGCCCTGCACCGGCTCCAGCACCACGCACGCCACCGACTGGGGATCGACGTGCGCCTTGAAGATGAACTCGAGACCCTTCAGCGCGTCCTTGGTCGTGACACCGCGATAGGGGTAGGGCGCCGGCGCCCGGTAGATCTCGGGCGCGAACGGTCCCATGCCCTTCTTGTAGACGAGCTTGGAGGTGAGTGTCATGGTCAGCAGCGTGCGTCCGTGGAAGCCGCGGTCGAACGTGATCACGCCGTCACGGCCGGTGTGGTAGCGGGCGATCTTGACGGCGTTCTCGACGGCTTCGGCGCCGGAGTTGATCAGCAGCGCCTTCTTGGCGTGCGTGCCGGGCGAGTTCTCGCACAGCAGCTGCGCGACCTCGAGGTAGGGCTCGTAGGCGGCCACCGGGAAGCAGGAGTGCAGCATCTTCTCGGCCTGGTGCTTGATCGCATCCACGACCGCGTCGGGGGTGTGTCCGAGGTTGAGCACCCCGATGCCGCCGGCGAAATCGATGTACTCCTTGCCGTCCACGTCGGTCAGGCGCGCGCCGTGGCCGTGGTCTGCCACGATCGGCGCCAGCGCGACGCCGCGTGCCACGTAGGCGTCGCGTCTTGCCATCAGCTGCTCGGTCTTGGTTCCGGATGCTTGCACTGCCATTTTTGCGGCCCCCGTGTGATCGTTCTTTGCGCCAACGAGTATAAGCAGGAAGGGGCTTAGCGCGCTTGCGCTCCTGATACGATTGGCCACTCTGTCCAATCGCCGACACAAGGATCGCCTCTATGACCAGCAACGGCTCGCAGGCCGCGCTGTCTGACGACAGGCTGCAGGAACTCGCCAAGCGTCATCTGATGATGCACTTCACGCGGCACTCCACGTTCCGCAACGAGGACGTGCCGATCATCACCCGCGGCGAGGGCTGCTACGTGTACGACAGCAAGGGGAAGCGCTACTTCGACGGGCTGGCCGGCCTGTTCTGCACCCAGATCGGGTACAGCTTCGGCGCCGAGCTGGGTGAGGCGGCCGCCACGCAGATGGCGGAGCTGCCCTTCTACACGAACTGGAGCTACGCGCATCCGCGCGCGATCGAGCTGGCCGCCAAGGTGGCCGAGCTGGCGCCGGGCGACCTCAACCGCGTCTTCTTCGTGTCCGGCGGCTCGGAGGCCAACGAGGCCATCATCAAGCTCGTACGCCAGTACCACCAGCTGCAGGGCAACCACCGCCGCTACAAGATGATCGCGCGGCGCATCGCCTACCACGGCACGACCCTGGGCGCGCTCTCGCTGACCGGCATCTACCCGCTGAAGGCGCCGTTCGAGCCGCTGATGCCGGGTGTTCGCCACGTCTCCAACACCAACCGCTACCGCCGTCCCGCACGGCGAGAGCGAGCAGGAGTTCACGCAGTTCCTGCTGGACGAGCTGCGCGACGTGATCGAGCAGGAGGGCCCGGACTCGGTGGCCGCCGTCTTCATGGAGCCGGTGCAGAACTCGGGCGGCACCTTCACTCCGCCCGAGGGCTACTACCAGGGCGTGCGCGCGATCTGCGACGAGTACGGCGTGCTGCTGGTGGCCGACGAGGTGATCTGCGGTTTCGGCCGGCTGGGCGAGTGGTTCGGGTCGACCCGATACGACATCCGGCCCGACGTCGTCACCTTCGCCAAGGGCGTCGGCTCTGCACACGTGCCGCTGGGCGGCGTGCTGATGACCGACAACGTGGCGGGACCGTTCCTGGAAGGGACGACCGTTCTCAACCATGGCATCACCTACGGAGGCCACCCCGTGTCGGCGGCCGTGGCGCTCAAGAACCTCGAGGTGATGGAGCGCGAGGACGTGCTCGGCAACGTGCGGCGCAACGAGTCGTACTTCCAGGAGCTGCTCGAGAAGCTGGGCGAGAAGCCGATCGTGGGCGACGTCCGCGGAGCGGGCTACTTCCGGTCGCTGGAGCTGGTCAAGGACAAGGACACCAAGGAGACCTTCAACGACGAGGAGTCCGACCACCTGCTGCGCGGCTTCCTGTCGGGACGGCTGTGGGATGCGGGGCTGATCTGCCGCGCCGACGACCGCGGCGACCCGGTGATCCAGCTGTCGCCGCCGCTGATCGCGACCCGCGAGGAGCTCGACTTCATCCACGACGTGCTGGACACGGTGCTGGACGAGGCCTGGGACGAGATGCAGCGGCATCATTCGGCCGGCGGCCACAAGGTGGTCACCGGCGGCCGCCAGGTCGTCGACACCAACTAACAGATGATTGATTCCACGAGCTACGCGGCGCGCCGTCCGCGATCTGCGTCATCGCAGATCGCTCCCGACCGGCGCAAGCCATGGCTTGCGCCTAGGTGTGGGACACGCTGGGCGCCACGATCGTCCTTGGCCAGGGCATCATCCAGCCTGCCCTGCGGACGCTCCCGTCGCCCAGCGCGCCCCATCCTGCGCCCAGCATCCACCCATCCCATGGAATCAACCATCTAGATGCTCGAACCCCGCAGGTGCTGACCGTCGCCGACATCATCGCGCTGCCCCAGCTGGAGCTGGAGGTGGCCGGGGGCGGCGACGGCCGCGACCGGGTCGTGCGGTGGGCGCACATCAGCGAGCTGGACGACCCCACGCCGTGGCTGCGCGGCGGCGAGCTGCTGCTGACCACCGGGCAGCCGCTGCAGCGCGACCCCGCCGGCTTCGTCGAGCGGCTGGCCCGGCACGGTCTGGCCGGCATCTGCCTGGGCCTGGGTTTCGGGTTCGACGAGATGCCGGCCGAGGCGGTGTCCGCCGCCGACCGGCTCGGCTTCCCGGCCATCACCACCCCCTACCACGTGCCCTTCATCGCGATCACCGAGGCCGTGTTCACCGCCCAGGGCGACGCCCGCGTGCAGACGCTCGAGCGCCTCACCGAGCTGATGCTGGACGGGCGCGACCTTGACGCGATGCTGACCGAGATGGGCCGGGTGGCCGGCACCGCGCTGGTGCTGCGCGAGCCGTCCGGCCGGATCCTGGCCCGCACCGGTGAGATCGCCGAGGGCGATCCCGGGGCTGTGGTGCTGCCCGTCGTGACGGGCAGCACGGTGCACGCCGAGCTGGTGGCCCGGCCCGCGGAGCACGACCGGCAGCTGCTGCACCACGTGCAGACCGTCCTGGCGGTGGAGCTGCTGAAGCGACGCGCCGTGGCCGAGGCCCAGCGACGGCTGTCGGGCGATCTCGTCGAGTCGATCCTGGCCGGCGAGGTGAGCGGACCGGAGCTGCGGCGCAAGGCCGCGGCCTTTGGCCTGCAGGGCGAGCAGCCGATGGCGTTCGCGCTGCTGCGGCCATCCCAGCGCGGCACGCGGGCGCTGGCGGAGCTGGCCGACCACGCCGGCGACCTGTGGCCGTGCACGGTCCGCGACGGCGGCGTCGCGGTGCTGCTCGAGGCAGACGACGACGCGCAGGCGGAGGCGCGGGCCGAGTCGCTGCTCTCGGGCACCGGCGCCGGAGCGGCCGGCGTCGGGCGCGTCCGGCGCAATCCGGCCGACCTGCGGCGCAGCTATGACGAGGCGCTGTACGCGGTCGAGGCACGGACCGCGAACGGCCACCCGGCGCTGGCCACGTTCCGCGACCTGGGCTCGATCCAGCTGCTGCTGTCACTTCAGGACGAGCGCGGCGTGGAGCTCTACTGCGACTCGCTGCTGGGCCGCCTGGTCGAGCACGACAGCGCGCACGGATCGTCCCTGGTCGACTCGCTGCGCGCCTACATCGAGGCGAATGGCCGCTGGGCCGAGGCGGCCGCCGAGCTGCACGTGCACCGCCACACGCTGCGGTACCGCGTGCGCAAGATCGAGGAGCTGACCGGCCGCGACCTGACCAACGCCGGCGACCGGCTGGAGCTGTGGCTGGCGCTGCGCGCCCACCAGCTGCGCACGCCCGTGGCCCCGCTGGAGCCGGTGTGAGCACGGTCGCGGTGATCGGGGCGGCCGGCATCATCGGACCGGCCATCGTGGCGACGCTGGCCGAGCACGACGCGGTCGATGAGATCCGGTGCCTCGACCGCGACGGCGACGGCGCACGCGCGGTCGCTGAGCGCCACGGCGGCGGCAAGGCCACCGGTGCCGCGCTCGACATCACCGACCACGATGCAGCCGTCGCCGGAGTGCGGGGCTCCACCCTGCTCCTGAACACGGCCGCCTACCGGATCAACCTGGCGGCCATGGAGGTGGCGCTGGAGGCGGGCGCCCACTACCTCGACCTGGGCGGGCTCTACCACGTCACCCGTGAGCAGGTGAAGCTCGACCTGCGCTTCCGCGAGGCCGGCCTGCTGGCCGTGCTGGGCATGGGCTCGACACCGGGCAAGACGAACGTGATGGCCGCGCACGCGGTGGCGGGGCTGGGCGGGCGCATCGACCGGGTGGTGGTGGCCGCAGCCGGCCGTGACCCCGACCCGCCGTCCGGGCCGCTGGTCGCGCCCTATGCGATGGAGACGATCCTGGACGAGCTGTCGATGCCGACCCCGGTCGTGCGCGACGGCGAGCACGTCTTCCTGGAGCCGCTCACCGATGCCGGCACCGTCGAGTTCGGCGAGCCGGTCGGTGCCGCGCCGACCATCTACACGATCCACTCCGAGCAGGCCACCTTCTCCGACAGCTTCGGCGCCCGCGACGTCAGCTTCCAGCTGTCGCTGAACCCCGCCTTCCTCGAGAAGATCCGGCTGTTGACCGACCTCGGCCTTGCCGGCACCGACCCGGTCGACGTGCGCGGCACGCCGGTGGTGCCGCGGCAGCTGTTGCTGGCCCTGCTGGCGCGGCTGCCGAAGGCGTCGCCGTCCCACGAGGCTTTCGGCATCCACCGCGTCGAGGTCTACGGGGAGCACGGAACTGCGGTGATCGAGTGCGTCACCCGGTCGGTCGACCGGCTCGAGTTCGGGGGCGGCGTGCTCTCAACCGCCTGCCCGCCGGCGGTGGTCGCCGACATGATCTGCCGCGGGGAGATCGACCGGCACGGGGTGTACCCGTCGGAACAGGTGGTGCCGTTCCACGCACTGTTCGAGCGGCTCGAGCGCTACGGCGTGACAGTCCGCGGCGCGGTGTAGATAGTCGCACCCGGGCCGCGCCGGTCGCCCGGCGCGGCCCGCGGCTGACAGTTCAGTCGAGCAGCTTCTTGACGCCGTCCAGCTTCTTGCGCATCTCGCGCACGTCGGCGGCCTGCGACTTGACGGCCTCGGCCAGCGCCTGCACGCTGTCGATCAGCGACTTGGCCAGGGCATCGATATCGGCTCCTGCGGTGGTGGCCGCCTTGCGCCCGCGGCGGGCGCCCGAGCGCGCGGTCGCGGTGGCGGATGCCTTGCGTCCCGGGGGACGGCCTCGGCGTGTACGCGGTCGCAGCGAACCACCGGCGCGCTTGCGTGCCACCCGGTAGTAGTTGGCAGCCACGGTTCCAGCTCGGCGGCCCGAGTCAGCGGAGATCTTCGCGAACGCCTCGGTGCGGTTCATCCCACCCGCGACCAGCTTTTCGACCTGCTCGAAGATCTGCTCGCCTACCTCACCTGAGCGGGGCATATCTCACCTTTCGTTCGTTGGATATGCGCCCACTCTATCGTACGAACGATTGACGGGAGGTTACAAACGACCGCGCCTATATAGATGTATCAGTGCATTGGTCGACGAGTCGTGTGTCAGATCAGGCTCATCGTCACTTTCAAGCTCTGCCGCTATGTGTTTCGCAAGCACCTTGCCGAGCTCGACGCCCCACTGATCGAACGAGTTGATGTTCCAGATCACGCCCTGCGTGAACACGCTGTGCTCATACAGCGCGACCAGGCTCCCCAGCGTGGCGGGCGTCAGACGTTCGGCCAGCAGCGTGCTGGTGGGCCGGTTGCCCTCGAACACCCGGTGCGGTGCCAGCTCGGCCCCCGACCCCTCCGCCCGCACCTCGTCGAGGTCCTTCCCGAAGGCCAGCGCCTCGGTCTGGGCGAACACGTTTGCCATCAGCAGATCGTGATGCCGGCCGAGCGGGTTGAGGCTGTGCAGGAAGCCGATGAAGTCACACGGGATCAGCCGCGTGCCCTGATGCAGGAGCTGATAGAACGAGTGCTGGCCGTTCGTCCCGGGCTCTCCCCAGTAGACCGCTCCCGTTTCATAATCGACGCGGGCGCCGTCCAGGGTGACATGTTTCCCGTTGCTCTCCATCGTCAACTGTTGGAGGTATGCCGGGAAACGCTTGAGGTACTGGTCGTAGGGCAACACGGCAACCGTCTGGGCATCAAAAAAGTCGGCGTACCAGACGGCCAGGAGACCCATCAACACGGGCATGTTCTGTTCAAGCGGAGCTGTGCGGAAATGCAGATCCATGGCGTGAAACCCGTCGAGCAGCTCCCGGAACCGATCGGGCCCGACGGCGATCATCGTCGAGAGCCCGATCGCCGAATCCATGGAGTAACGGCCACCCACCCAGTCCCAGAAGCCGAACATGTTGTCGAGATCGACACCAAATGCCGACACCTCGTCGGCGGCAGTCGAGACGGCGACGAAGTGCCGGGCGATCGCGGCCTCGTCTTGCAGCGCCGCCAGCACCCAGTCGCGGGCGCTCGCGGCATTGGTCATCGTCTCCTGCGTCGTGAAGGTCTTGGACGCGATGATGAACAGCGTCTCGGCCGGGTCGAGGTCGCGGGTGGCCTCGGCGAAGTCCGTGCCGTCGACGTTGGAGACGAACCGAAACGTGAGATCGCGCTGCGAGTAGTTGCGCAGCGCCTCGTAGGCCATCACCGGCCCCAGGTCGGAACCGCCGATGCCGACGTTTATGACGTTGCGAATCGGCTTGCCGGTGTATCCCTTCCAGTCGCCGCCGCGAACCCGGTCGGCGAAGGCGGCCATGCGGTCGAGCACCTCGTGCACGGCCGGCACGACGTCGCTGCCGTCGACCACGATCGATTCGCCGGCCGGTGCACGAAGGGCCACGTGCAGCACCGAGCGGCCCTCGGTGGTGTTGATCGGAACGCCGGTGAACATCGCCTCTCGGCGGTCCTCCAGCCCGCGCTCGCGGGCCAGCTCGATCAACAGGCGCAGCGTCTCCGTGGTTGCGCGGTGCTTCGAGTAGTCGAGCCGAAGCCCGGCGCCGACGGCCGTCATCCGGCTGCCCCGCTCCGGGTCCTCGGCGAACAGCTCGCGCAGGTGCGTGTCACCGATCTCGGCGTGATGGCGCTCGAGCGCCTTCCAGGCGGGCGTGTCTCTCAGAGGGCCGGACATCGGCGAACCGTACACCGCGCGGGGACGCACTCGGTTTGACTGATCAGGCAGCGCCGCCTATCCTGTGCAGCACGATGCCGCGCACCGCAACCAAGGAGATCGCTGCCCGCTCAACGTTGAGCGGGCGTCCTGTCGGGCTCCTGTCCGCGTTCGCGATCTCGCTGCTCGGCCTCCTCCTGCTCCTCGCCCGCTAGGGCGACGGACTTCTGCTCACGCGCCGCCCGCCGGCGCATACGCACAGGAACCCGCCGGGAGAGGTGCGCCCTCTCCCTCATGAGCAGGAGGAACAGCCCCATGACGGACACCGTCCGGATATTCGATACGACGTTGCGGGACGGCGAGCAATCGCCGGGCATCGCGCTGAACGCGGCCGAGAAGGTCGAGATCGCACGCCAGCTGGAGCGGCTGGGCGTGGACATCATCGAGGCCGGCTTCGCCATCTCCTCCCCCGGTGAGGTGGAGGGCATCCGCGCGGTCGGTCACGCCGTCGACTGCGTGGTGGCATCCCTGGCCCGCACCAACGACGAGGACGTGGACGCCGCGATCGAATCGCTGCAGGGCGCGAGCAGCCCTCGCATCCACGTCTTCATCGCCACCTCCGACATCCACCTGGAGCACAAGCTGCGGATGTCGCGCGAGCAGGTGATCGAGTCGGCCGGCCGCGCCGTGGCACGCGCCAAGGCGTTCACGTCGGACGTCGAGTTCTCGTGTGAGGACGCGACCCGCACCGACATCGACTACATGGCCCAGGTGGTGCGGGTGGCGATCGCGGCGGGCGCGACCACCATCAACATCCCGGACACGGTCGGCTACACGGTGCCGGAGGAGTACGTCGAGATCCTCAGCGGCCTGCGCGAGCGGGTGCCGGAGCTGGACGGCGTGATCCTGTCGGTGCACTGCCACAACGACCTTGGGCTGGCGGTCGCCAACTCCATGGCCGGCGTGATGGCGGGCGCGCGGCAGGTCGAGTGCACGATCAACGGCATCGGCGAGCGCGCCGGCAACGCCTCGCTGGAGGAGATCGTGATGCTGCTGCGCACCCGCAAGCCGCGCTTCGGCCTGGACACCTCCATCAACACCTCCGAGATCGTGCGCACGTCGCGCATGGTGTCGCGGCTGACCGGCTACGCCGTGCAGCCCAACAAGGCGATCGTGGGCCGCAACGCCTTCGCCCACGAGGCCGGCATCCACCAGCACGGCGTGCTGGCCGACCGCCGCACGTACGAGATCATGGACGCGGAATCGGTCGGCCTGTCGGGATCGGACATCGTGCTCGGCAAGCACTCCGGCCGCCACGCGCTGCGGCAGGCCTTCGCCGATCTCGGCTTCACGATCGAGGGAGACGAGCTGAAGCGGGCGTTCGGGCGGTTCAAGGAGATCGCCGACCGCAAGCAGCGGATCAGCTCGCTCGATCTGGAGGCGATCGCCTCCGACTCGCTGCGCGACCGCGAGGACGATCATCACCTCGTGTCGCTGGCGATCACGACCAGGACCGGCGACCGCGCACGGGCGGAGATCACCGTGTCGGACGGCGACGAGGAGCTCACGGCCGAGGCCGAGGGCGACGGGCCGGTGGACGCGGCCTTTCAGGCCATCAATCGCGTGATGGGCGTGTCCCTGACGCTGGCCGAGTACACGATCGGTGCCGTCTCGGGCGGCGCGGACGCGCTCGGCGAGGTGCGGGTCGTGGTCGAGTCCGGCGGGCGCACGTTCTCGGCCCAGGCCGTGTCGACCGACGTCACCGAGGCATCGGCCGAGGCCTACCTGCGAGCATGCTCGCACGCCAAGACGGCAACCGAACCGGAGCAGGAACTGGCCGGAGTCTGATGAGATACTCCACCCCCTTCCAGGAGCGCAGGCCATGAGCCCGAGCACACGACCCATACCCATCGTCGCCTGTCTGGCCGGCGACGGCATCGGCCCAGAGGTGATGGCCGAGGCGGGCCGCGTCATCGACGCGGCGTCGGAGCTGTTCGGTATCCGCGTGCGCCAGGTGCATCTGCCGTTCGGCGGCGACGCCATCGACAAGCACGGGGATCCCTTCCCCAGCCACGTGCGGGCGGCCGTGAAGGCGTCCGACGCGGTGCTGCTGGGAGCGGTCGGCGGCCCACGCTGGGACGGGTCGCCGGTGCGGCCGGAGGCCGGCCTGCTGGGGCTTCGCAAGGAGCTCGACACGTACGCCAACCTGCGCCCGGTGCGCCACGGCGCGATCGACCTGATGGTGGTGCGCGAGCTCACCGGTGGCCTCTACTTCGGCAAGAAGACCCTGGAGGAGGACGTCGCAAGCGATGAGTGCCGCTACACCCGCGACCAGATCGAGCGGGTCGCGCGGTGGGGGTTCAGGCTGGCCCGCCGCCGCGGCGGGCGCGTCGTCTCGGTGGACAAGGCCAACGTGCTGTCCACCTCCAAGCTGTGGCGCCGCGTCGTCACTGAGCTGCACGCGTCGGAGTTCGAGGAGATCCAGCTGACGCACGAGCTGGTCGACTCGTTCGCCATGAACCTGGCGACGCGGCCGCAGGACTACGACCTGGTGCTGACCGAGAACCTGTTCGGCGACATCCTGTCCGACCTGGCCGCGGCCGTGGGCGGCGGGCTGGGCCTGGCACCGTCAGCCTCGCTGGGCAGCGAGCCGCCGGGCATCTTCGAGCCGGTGCACGGCTCGGCGCCGGACATCGCCGGCCAGGGCGAGGCCAACCCGATCGCGATGATCCTGTCGGTCGGCCTGATGTTCACCTACGGGTTGGCCCGGCGTGACATCGGCCGCACCATCGCCGCCGCCGTCGACCAGGTGCTGGCCGAGGGCACTGCCACCGCCGACCAGGTCTCCGGCGGCCGTGCCTACGCCACCTGGGAGGTGGGCCAGGCGGTCTGCCGCGCGCTGGCCGACCACGCCCACGGCAGCGGAGAGTTCGCGGCAAACCCTTACGGTGAGGCGGTCGCCCGTGGATAGCGAGAAGCGGCGCATGACGGGCGCGGAGGCCGTGATCCGGTCGCTCGAGGCGGAGGGCGTAACGGACGTGTTCGGGCTGCCGGGCGGCGCCATCCTGCCGCTGTACGACGCCTGGGCCGCCTGCGAGCACACGATCCGCCACTACCTGTGCCGCCACGAGCAGGGCGCCGGCCACATGGCGCAGGGCTACGCGCGCGCCACCGGCAAGGTGGGCGTGGCCATCGCCACGTCCGGCCCGGGCGCGACCAACCTGGTCACCCCCATCGCCGACGCCTATCTCGACTCGACGCCGATCGTGTGCATCACCGGCCAGGTGCCGACCCACCTGATCGGCACCGACGCCTTCCAGGAGGCCGACATCCAGGGCATCACGATGCCGGTGGTCAAGCACTCGTGGCTGGTCGACCAGGCGGAGGACATCCCGCGCATCGTCAAGGAGGCGTTCCACATCGCCCGCAGCGGCCGTCCCGGGCCGGTGCTGATCGACATCCCCAAGGACCTGCAGCTGGCGGAGATCACATACGTGCCCTCCAAGCAGGTCGACATCCCGGGCTACAAGCCCTCGCGGCACGGCCATCCCAAGCAGGTGATCACCGCCGCCGAGGCGATCCTGGCGGCGGAGCGGCCGGTGTTCTACGTGGGCGGCGGCACCGTCTCGGCCAACGTCGATCCCGACGATCTGATCCGCATCGCCGAGGCGGTGCGGATGCCGGTGGTGACGACGCTGATGGCGAAGGGCGTGTTCCCCGACTCGCACCCGCTCTGCATCGGCCTGCCCGGCATGCACGGCTCCAAGGCCGCGAACTGGGCGCTGAACCGGGCCGACCTGCTGATCGCCTGCGGGTCGCGCTTCGACGACCGCGTGACGGGCAAGCTGGACACGTTCGCGCCCGGCGCGAAGGTGATCCACATGGACGTCGACCCGGCCGAGATCGACAAGAACCGGACGGCGCAGATCCCGATCGTGGGCTCGCTGGAGCTGGTCGTGCCGAAGCTGGGCGAGGCGCTGCAATCGCGGATGAACGGCGGCCCGCCGAAGGCCGCGGATTGGCTGGCGGAGGTGCAGGGCTGGAAGCGGGAGCATCCGTTCCGCTACCGCAACTCGGAGCCCCTCAAGCCGGAGTACGTGATCGAGCGGCTGCGCGACATGACCGCCGACCGCGAGGTGATCTGGACGACCGGCGTGGGCCAGCACCAGATGTGGGCGGCCCAGTACCTGAGCATCGACCGGCCCCGGAACTGGCTGACCTCCGGCGGGCTGGGCACGATGGGCTTCGGCGTACCGGCCGCGATCGGCGCGAAGGTCGGCCGGCCGGACGCGACCGTGATCAACATCGACGGCGACGGCTGCTTCCAGATGACGATGCAGGAGCTGGCCACGGCCAAGATGTACGGGATCGGCGCGATCCACGTGGTCATCAACAACGGCTGGCTGGGCATGGTGCGCCAGTGGCAGGAGCTGTTCCACGGCGAGCGGTACTCCGAGACGCTGTTCGATGCCAACCTGCCCGACTACGTGAAGCTGGCCGAGGCCTTCGGGCTGCCCGGGTTCCGCTGCGAGACGCTCGAGGAGGTGGACGCGGCCATCAGCGGCGCGCTGGAGTGCGGCACCGCCTGCGTGATCGACGCCCGCGTCGACCACGAGGAGAAGGTCTACCCGATGGTGCCCGCCGGCGGCTCCTCCGCCGAGATGATCGACGTGGAGTGGGCCGAGGACGACAATGCCTGGGTCGAAGAAGGAGTCTGACGTGAGCCACCACACGCTCTCAGTGCTGGTCGAGAACCGCCCCGGTGTGCTCACCCGCTGCGCCGGCCTGTTCGCGCGGCGCGGATTCAACATCGACTCGCTCGCGGTCGGAACCACGCAGGATCCGTCGCGCAGCCGCATCACCATCCGGATCGACTGTGAGCAGCACTCGGTCGACCAGGTGATCAAGCAGCTCTACAAGCTGGTGGACGTGCTGAAGGTGCACGAGCTGGACGCGACCGCCGTCGAGCTGGAGCTGCTGATGGTCAAGGTCTCGAGCGCGCCCGACCGGCGGCCCGAGATCATCTCCCTGGCCGAGGTGTTCGAGGCCAAGGTTGTGGACGTGGGACCGGAGGCCGTGACATTCTCATGCGTGGCCGGCCCCGATCGGCTGCAGGCGCTGGAGCAGCTGCTCGAGCCCTACGGCATCAAGGAACTGGTGCGCACCGGACGGATCGCCCTCGATCGCGACGGTGAGCTTGGCAAGCGCAGAAGGATGCGCGTCGTCGCATAAGGAGAGAAACCACGTGGCAACGATCTACTACGAATCTGATTGCGATCCGTCGGTCCTGACCGGCAAGCGGATCGCCGTGATCGGCTACGGCAGCCAGGGTCACGCGCACGCGCTCAACAACCAGGACTCCGGCAACTCGGTCGTGGTCGGCGCCCGGCCCGACTCGCGGGCGTGGTCGGCGGCAACGGCCGACGGCGTCGCCGTCGAGACGGTGGCCGACGCCACCGCCCAGGGCGACATCGTGATGGTGCTGGTGCCCGACCACGTCCAGGGCGGCGTCTACCGCGACCAGATCGCCCCCAACCTGCGCGCCGGCTCGATGCTGATGTTCGCGCACGGCTTCAGCATCCGCTTCGGCGCGATCGAGCCCTCACCCGAGGTGGACGTGGCCATGATCGCGCCCAAGGGCCCCGGCCACCTGGTGCGCCGCCAGTACATCGACGGGATCGGCGTGCCGGGGCTGGTGGCCGTCCACCAGGATGCCACCGGCAACGCGCTGGCGCTGGCGCTCGCCTACGGCCACGGCCTGGGCTGTGCCCGCGGCGGCCTGATCGAGACGACCTTCACCGAGGAGACCGAGACCGACCTGTTCGGCGAGCAGGCGGTGCTCTGCGGCGGCACCACCCAGCTGGTCAAGATGGGCTTCGAGACGCTGGTCGAGGCCGGGTACCAGCCGGAGATCGCGTACTTCGAGTGCCTGCACGAGCTGAAGCTGATCGTCGACCTGATGTGGGAGGGCGGCCTCGGCGGCATGCGCTACTCGATCTCCGACACGGCCGAGTACGGCGACCTCACGCGCGGCCCGCGGGTGATCGACGAGCACGTCCGCGAGAACATGCGCAAGCTGCTGGCCGACATCCAGGACGGAACGTTCGCCCGCGAGATGATGTCCGAGGAGGAGGCGGGACGGCCCAACTTCCGGCGCCTGCGCGAGGAAAACGCCGACCACCAGATCGAGCAGGTGGGCGGCAAGCTGCGGGCGATGATGCCCTGGATCGGCGAGAAGGCGGCGGTCAAGCCGGGCGCGTGACCGAGCGCTACCTGCGCGGCGTCCCGGAGCCGCCGGGCGTCCTTCAGGCAGATTTCCAGCGGATCCGGGATGAGTTCAAGCTGCCGCGGGCGTTCCCCGACCCGGTGCTGGCCGAGGCCGAGCGGGCGGCCGCGACGCCGCTGGCCGCGCGAGGGCCGGCTCGACCTGCGCGACCTGCCGTTCCTGACCATCGACCCGCCCGGCAGCATGGACCTCGACCAGGCGATGCTGCTCGAGCGCTCGGGCGACGGCTACACGGTGCGCTACGCGATCGCCGACGTGGCGGCCGTGGTGCCTGCGGGCGGTGCCGTCCAACAGGAGGCCTGGCTGCGCGGCCAGACCGTCTACTGCCCGGACGAGCGGGTCTCGCTCTATCCGCCCGCGATCGGCGAGGGCGCAGCCAGCCTGCTGCCTGACCAGGAACGCCCCGCGCTGGTGTACGTGATCGAGCTCGACGGGCACGGCCGCCAGACGGCGGCGCGGGTCGATCGCGCCATCGTGCGCAGCCACCAGCGGCTTGCCTACGGCGAGGCCGAGGTGCCGCTGCTGGAGCAGATCGGCACGCTGCGCGTGGCGCTGGCGCGGGAGCGGGGATCGATCACGCTGAACGCCCCCGCCCAGACGGTGGTGCCCGATCCGTCCCAGAACTGCGGCTACCGGATCGAGCTCGAGCACCGCTCGCCGGACGAGGACTGGAACGCCGAGATCTCGCTGCTGGCCGGGATGGCGGCGGCCGGCATCATGGTGTCGCGCGGGCTGGGGCTGCTGCGCACGATGGGCGGCGCGGATCCCTACCGGGTCAAGCAGCTGCGGGCCGCGGCCACCGGCCTGGGAGTGGACTGGCCCGAGGGCCGGTCGTTCGCCGAATTCGTGACCTCGCTCGATCCGGCGCTGCCGCACCAGGCGGCGTTGATCGAGGAGGCACGGGACGCGATGGGACACGCCGGCTACGCCTTCTTCGAGGGCACGCCGCCGGACGGCTCGGAGCACGCCGGCATCGCCGCCCGCTACGCCCACACGACCGCGCCGCTGCGGCGGCTGGCCGACCGCTACGTGCTCGACCTGGTGGCCGGCGGCGGCGACCGCGAGGCGCTCGTGAAGCTGCCCGAGGTGATGAGCGAGGCGGGGTCACGCGCCGCGCGGGTGGAGCGGGCGATCGTGGACGACGTCGAGACGCGCGTGCTCGAGCACCGCGTCGGCGACCAGTTCACCGCCGTCGTCCTCGACAACGACCGCCACGGCACCGTGATCCGGATCGCCGACCCGCCGGTGCGGGCGCGCGTGCACGCCGATCCTGCACCCGCGCCGGGAGAGGTCGTGGCGGTGCAGCTGATGCGGGCTGACCCGGTTTCACGCTCGCTCGAGTTCCGCCCGTCGGCCCCACAGGGCTGACGACGTTCCCTGGCTAGGATCAGGCGAGGGCACCGACGTACCACAGAGCCAGGGGGCATCCAATGCAGCACATCTCACTCGCCGACCTCGACGTCTCGCGCATCGGGCTGGGCGCGATGGGCATGTCGGCCTTCTACACCGGCGCCGGCGCCGACGACTCGGAGTCGATCCGCACGATCCACCGCGCCCTCGAGCTGGGCATCACGCTGATCGACACGGCCGAGGTCTACGGGCCGTACACCAACGAGGAGCTGGTGGGAAGGGCGATCGCCGGGCGGCGCGACGACGTGGTGCTGGCCACCAAGTTCGGCCTGATCTCACACCGGCAGGGCGGCGCGAGCGCGCTCGACAGCAGCCCGGAGAGCATACGCGTGGCGCTCGAGGGCTCGCTGAGGCGCCTCGGCACCGACCACATCGACCTCTACTACCAGCACCGCGTCGACCCCGACACCCCGATCGAGGAGACGATCGGCGCGCTGGGCGAGCTCATCGCCGCAGGCAAGGTCCGCCATATCGGCATGTCCGAGGCCGCCCCGGCCACGATCCGGCGCGCCCACGCGGTGCATCCGATCACCGCGCTGCAGAGCGAGTACTCGCTGTGGACGCGCGATCCCGAGGCCGAGGTGCTGCCGACGCTGCGGGAGCTCGGCATCGGCCTCGTGCCCTACTCCCCGCTCGGCCGCGGTTTCCTGACCGGGCAGCTGCGCTCCCTCGACCAGCTCTCGGATACCGACTTCCGCGCCACCAACCCGCGCTTCGCCGGCGACAACCTGGCCGAGAACCTGCGCATCGTCGACGAGGTCGAGGCGGTCGCCGCGGAAGCCGGTGCGACGCCGGCCCAGGTTGCGCTGGCGTGGCTGCTGGCCCAGGGCGATGACATCGCCCCGATCCCGGGGACGAAGCATGTCTCACGCGTCGAGGAGAACGCGGCCGCCGACGCGGTCGTCCTCACCGAGGAGCAGCTCGCGCGGCTGACCAGCGTGCCGGCAGCAGTCGGTGACCGCTACGCCGACATGAGCCGGGTCGGCCGCTGACGCGGGTCGTGGCTGCGACCGGTTCCGACGTCGGGGTAGCATGGGTCCGGGGTTTCGGTCGGTACCTAGGAGGAGGGCACGATGAGACGTCTAGCGCTGCTGGCGGCCGCGTTCGGGCTGCTGGCGACGATCGGCTCGACGGGCGCGAGCGCCGCCGGGCACCCTGACCGGCTCGGCCAGGCGCGTGCCTGCACAACGGGGCAGCTGCGGTGCGGCGCGATCGTGGTCACGCGCGGGGGCAGGCCGCTGCGCGCGGCGACACCGGCCGCGCTGCCCGCCGGCTTCGGCCCGGCCGACTACCACAAGGCCTACGCCCTGCCGACCACCGCCGCGAAGGTGCAGACCGTTGCGATCGTGGACGCCTACGACGACGCCACCATCTACAACGACCTCACCAGGTATTCGACGACCTTCGGACTCCCGGTGCTGCCCAAGTGCGGTACCGGGGTGACGGGAGCCTGTTTCAAGAAGACGAACCTGGGGGCGGCGGCGGGGTCGGCGGTGTCACACGGCTGGGACATCGAGATCGCGCTCGACGTCGAGACCGTGCACGCGATCTGCCAGAACTGCAAGATCGTGCTGGTGGAGGCCAAGAACCCCGCGTTCGCAAACATCGCGACCGCGGAGAACACGGCGGCGACAGGCGGCATCGGTGATCTCGAACAGCTTCTACTCCTACGGAGCAGACGGCGCGATCGGGAACCCGTCCGACGCCGCCTTCAACCATCCCAAGAAGGCGATCGTGGTGTCGGCGGGCGACGACGGCTACGGCGTCGGCTATCCGGCCTCGCTGAACACGGTGATCGCCGTCGGCGGGACGCGGCTGACCCTGAACGCGTCGGGCGGCTACGGCAGCGAGCGCGCGTGGGGGCCGGACGGTACGAATGCCTGGGGCACCGGCTCCGGCTGCTCCACGGGGGTGGTCGGCCACAGCATGGGCGTGCTTCCCGGAGCCGGCCAAGCCGTTCCAGACCGCCGCGGCCGGGTGGGCCAGCACCCACTGCGGGACGTTCCGCGGCGACAACGACGTCGCGGCCAACGCCGACCCGAACAGCGGCTCGGCCATCTACGTCGGCTCGAGAGGCGCGTTCCTCCAGGTCGGGGGCACCAGCCTGGCGGCACCGCTGATCGCCGCCGTCTTCGCCCTGAAGGGGAACGCGACCACCACCAGCTACCCCGCATCCCTGCTCTACGCGAAGCTCGGCACCTCGTCATTCCACGACGTCAAGACCGGCACGGACGACGCCGGGAACTGGCCGCTGGCCTGCCCCGCGGGCACGACCCAGTGCGTCGCGGCGTCCGGGATACGACCTGCCCACGGGCGTGGGCACGCCGAAGGGGCTGGGCGGCTTCTAGACGACCGCTACAGCTCGAACCGCGCGGCCTCGGCCAGCTCCATGTAGGCGTCCAGCTCGTCGGGCTTGGTGCGCTCGATCCCGTTCAGGGTGATCTGCAGCTGCAGGCCCAGCACGCGGCAGGGCATGTCGCTCGGGCAGCCGGGTACGGCCATGGTGAACTCCACGAGGTCGCGGCCGCTGTTCTCCCCCACCACCCGGTATGTCCAGCGCAGCCTGCCGTCGCGGCTCTCGACCTGCCAGCCGAAAACGAGCAGCCGCTCGCCGGCCCGCTCGGCGTCGGTCACCGGCGAGTCGATGAGGCCGCGGATGATGCGGGTGACGGTGCCGTCTCCTGCCGCATTTCCCCTGTGTGCCTCGATCAGAGCGGGCAACAGCAGCGGCTCGTGTGCGTGAATCGGTTCGTTGTCCTGTGCCATGGGAGTCGTTCACCACGAAGGGTGCACATCCACCGTACGCACGAAGCCGGGGTTTGACCACCCCCTTGAAGGTGGAATCGATCCAACCTGCGGTGAGAGACGAATCGATAGCATCGCAGCGACCGTGACGACAACCGACGCCACGTCTCCCGCGCTCGTGACGCTGTCCCCTCGTGGCCCGGTGCGTGGGGTCGCCCTGCTCGCGCACGGCGGCCGCAGCACCAGCACCCGCAGGGCATCGCGGATCGACGCAGCCGCGCTGCGCATGTACCCGTTCCTGTTCGACCTGCACCGGGCCGGCCGCGACTCCGGCCTGGCTGCGGTCCAGCTCCGCTACCGCGTGCGTGGCTACAACGAGGGCGATCCCGTCGCCGATGTGGAGTGGGCGTTGTCTGAGATCGCGCGCCGCCACGGCGACGTCCCGGTCTGCCTGGTCGGCCACTCGATGGGCGCACGCAGCGTGCTCCGCTGCGCTGGGCACGACAGCGTGCGCGCCGTGGTGGCGCTCGCACCCTGGCTGCCGCCCGGCGAGCCGACCGTCCAGCTGGCCGGCCGCACGGTCGTGATGGCGCACGGCACCCGCGACCGCACGACCAGCCCCGCCCGCTCGCTGGCATACGCGCTCGCGGCGCGCGAGGTCTGCGACCGCCTGTGCCGGTTCGAGGTCGCGGGCTCGGGCCACGCCATGCTGGAGCGCGGCCGCACCTGGCAGCGTCTGGTACGGCGAGCGGTACCGGCGGCGCTCGAGCTGGGCCCCTGGGACGAGCGCCTGCTGGAGGCGTTCGCGCTGCCCTCACCGGCCGGCTGCCGGGTGCCGCTGTGAGCCCTGCAGCGAGGCCGTGTCCCGCCAGACAACGAGCCGGCATCTGAGCCAGCGGGCGACACCGCCGCTCTAGACTGCAGGCATGGCCGCCCGCAGCATGTTCGAGAAGGTCTGGGACGATCACGTCGTCGGCGACGGGCTGCTGTTCATCGACCTGCACCTGGTGCACGAGGTGACCAGCCCGCAGGCATTCGACGGGCTGCGCCTGGCCGGACGGCGGGTGCGGCGCCCCGACCGCACGCTGGCAACGGCCGACCACAACGTGCCCACGGGCCGCGACCAGCCCGACCAGCTGTCGCAGGCGCAGCTCGATGCGCTCAGCCGCAACTGCGAGGAGTTCGGCGTGCCGCTGTACGGCCTCGGCCACCGCCGACAGGGCATCGTGCACGTGATCGGCCCGGAGCTGGGCGTGACCCAGCCCGGCATGACCATCGTCTGCGGCGACTCCCACACCTCCACCCACGGCGCCTTCGGCGCGCTGGCGTTCGGCATCGGCACGAGCGAGGTCGAGCACGTGCTGGCCACCCAGACGGTGCCGCAGTCGCGCCCCCAGACGATGCTGATCTCGTATCAGGGAAGCCTCGGCGTGGGCTGCACGGCCAAGGACCTGATCCTGGGCACGATCGCCCAGATCGGCACCGACGGGGCCACGGGCCACGCCGTCGAGTACGCCGGCGAGGCGATCGCGGCGCTATCGATGGAGGGGCGCATGACCGTCGCCAACATGTCGATCGAGGCGGGCGCACGGGCCGGCATGATCGCCCCCGACGACACCACCTTCGCCTACATGGAGGGCCGGCCGGGGGTGCCGGCCGACTTCGCAGAGGCGGTCGAGCGCTGGCGCGGCCTGGCCACCGACGAGGGAGCGAGCTTCGACGCGACGGTGGTGGTGGACGTGCCGGCGCTGGCGCCGCAGGTGTCGTGGGGCACGAACCCGGGCCAGGTGGCGCCGATCACCGGCGCCGTGCCGGAGCCGGCCGACGAGTCGGACGAGCGTGCTCTGACCTACATGGACCTGCGGCCGGGCACGCCGATGAGCGAGATCGCGGTCGACCGGGTGTTCCTGGGCTCGTGCACGAACGCCCGCATCGAGGATCTGCGCGCGGCCGCCGCGATCGTGCGCGGCCGGCGGGTGGCGTCGACGGTGCAGGCGATGGTCGTCCCCGGATCCGTGATGGTTAAAGCTCAGGCTGAGCGTGAGGGTCTGGACGAGGTGTTCAGGGCGGCCGGGTTCGACTGGCGCGGCGCCGGCTGCTCGATGTGCCTGGGCATGAACCCGGACACGCTGGCCCCCGGCGAGCGCTGCGCGTCCACGTCCAACCGCAACTTCGAGGGACGCCAGGGGCGCGGCGGCCGCACGCACCTGCTGTCCCCCGCGATGGCGGCGGCCGCGGCCGTGACCGGGCGCCTGACCGACGTGCGGGAGCTGGTGTGAAGCCGGTGACCGTGATCTCGGGGAAGGTGGCGGCGCTCGACCGCGCCAACGTCGACACCGACCAGATCATCCCCAAGCAGTTCCTGAAGCGGGTCGAGCGCAGCGGCTTCGGCGAGTTCCTGTTCTGGGACTGGTTCCGCCAGCCCGGCTTCCCGCTGAACCGGATCGAGTTCCACGGCGCGCCGATCCTGGCGGCGGGCCGCAACTTCGGGTCGGGCAGCTCTCGCGAGCACGCGCCCTGGGCGCTGCAGGACTACGGCTACGAGGCGATCGTGGCGCCCAGCTTCTCGGACATCTTCTACTCCAACTGCACGAAGATCGGGCTGCTGCCGGTGGAGCTGCCGGAGGCGGACGTGCGTGAGCTGATCGACAGCGCGCCGGAGCCGGCCACGATCGACCTGGAGGCGCAGACGGTGACCTTGCCGTCCGGCCGGGCCAGCCGCTTCGAGATCGATGCCGAGATCAAGGAGCGGCTGCTGAACGGCTGGGACGAGATCGCGCTGACCGAGAACCGCGTGGACGAGATCGAGCGCTACGAGGCCACGCGTGAGCGCGTGGGACCGGACACGCTGACGCTCTGAGCGGAGCGGTTCCTGCTGGCGCCGGCGTCGCCCGCCAGTAGTATCGCGCCGATGCGAATCGGTGTCCCCTCCGAGCACGGCCAGATCGAGCGTCGCGTGGCGCTCACGCCCGACGCGGTGGCGCGCCTGCTGCCACTCGGCGTGGAGGTGCTGGTGCAGGCCGGCGCCGGCATCGCGGCGGCACTGCCCGACGGCGACTACACCGAGGCCGGCGCGCGGATCGTCCCGGACGGCGCCGCGCTGCTCGCCGAGTCCGACCTGTTGGTGATGGTGACGCGACCGCGCGAAGAGGACGTGCCGTCCCTCCGATCGGGCACCGCCCTGGTCGGAATGCTGCAGCCGCTGGTGAACCGCGAACTGGTGGACGCGCTGGTTACGGCCGGCGTCACGTCGTTCAGCCTGGACGCGATCCCCCGCATCACCCGCTCGCAGTCGATGGACGCGCTGTCATCACAGGCAACGGTGTCCGGCTACAAGGCGGTGCTGATGTCGGCGGAGCTGCTGCCCAAGTTCTTCCCGATGCTGATGACAGCAGCCGGCACCGTGGCACCGGCCAAGGTGTTCGTGCTCGGCGCCGGGGTGGCCGGCCTGCAGGCGCTGGCCACGGCCCGCCGGCTCGGCGCCGTCGTCTCGGCCTTCGACACGCGACCGGTCGTGCGCGAGCAGGTCGAGAGCCTGGGCGCCAGCTTCGTGGAGCTGCAGCTCGACGTCGAGGAGGGCGAGGACGCCCGCGGCTACGCCCGGGAGCTGAGCGAGGCCCAGTACGCCCAGCAGCAGGAGCTGGTGGCGCGCACGGTGGCCGACTCCGACGTGGTCATCACCACGGCCCTGATCCCGGGCCGGCCGGCGCCGCGCCTGATCACCGCCGCCAGCGTGGCGGCCATGCGGCCGGGTTCGGTGATCGTCGACCTGGCTGCCGAGGCGGGCGGCAACTGCGAGCTGACGGTGCCCGGCGAGGTGGCGGTGCGCGAAGGCGTGACCATCGTCGGCACGCTCAACCTGCCCTCCACCATGCCGCTGCACGCCAGCCAGATGTACGCCCGCAACATCACCAACCTGCTCGGCCTGATCATCGCCGACGGCGAGCTCAAGCTCGACTTCGAGGACGAGATCGTGGCCGACGCATGCATCACCCACGAGGGCAGGATCGTCTCGCGCCTGCTGCAAGGAGCGTCCACATGACCCACGAGCTGGTGCTGCAGATCACGGTGCTGGTGCTGGCCGCGTTCGTCGGCTTCGAGGTGATCTCGAAGGTGCCGACGACGCTGCACACACCGCTGATGTCGGGCACGAACGCGATCCACGGCATCGTGATCGTGGGCGCGATCATCGTGGTCGGCTCGACCAACTCGCTGCTGGTGGAGGTGCTGGGGACGATCGCCGTCGTCTTCGGCGCCATCAACGTAGCCGGCGGGTTCCTGGTCACCGACCGCATGCTGCACATGTTCAAGGCTCGGCCGCCGAGCAAGGACGGCGATGGATAGGCGAAACGCGTTCGACCTGGCCTACCTGGCCTGCGCCTGCCTGTTCATCTTCGGGCTGAAGCAGCTGGCGTCGCCGCGCACGGCGGTGCGCGGCAACCAGGTCGCGGCCGGCGCGATGGGGGTCGTGATCGCCGTCACGCTGTGGGACTCGGGGTCCCACAACCTGGCCTGGATCATCGCCGGCATGGTGATCGGCGGCGCGATCGGCGTCTACTCCGCGCGCGCGGTCAAGATGACGGCGATGCCGCAGATGGTGGCGCTGTTCAACGGTGTGGGCGGCGGCGCGGCGGCGCTGATCGCCTTCAGCGAGTACCACATCGCCACCTCCTCGAGCCTGTCGCTGGCCAACGACGCAGTCACATCGACGCTGTTCTCGGCGATCGTTGGATCGGTCAGCTTTGCCGGGTCGATGGTCGCGTTCGGCAAGCTGCAGGAGCTGATCACGGGCAGCCCCGTCACGATGCCGGGCCAGAAGCTGGTGAACGCGGTGCTGTTCCTCGCGGTGCTGGGCCTGGCCGCCTCGCAGTACGTGGGCAGCCAGAGCGAGGGCGTGCTGGCGCTGGCCATGGTGCTGTCGCTGCTGCTGGGCGTGATCATGGTGATGGCGATCGGCGGCGCCGACATGCCGGTGGTGATCTCGCTGCTGAACTCGTTCACCGGGCTGGCGGCGGCGGCCACCGGCTTCGTGCTGCACAACAACGCCCTGATCATCTCGGGTGCGCTGGTGGGCGCCTCGGGCATGATGCTGACGCGGATGATGGGCGCGGCCATGAACCGGTCGATCGCAAACGTCGTGTTCGGCGCCTTCGGCACCGGTGGCGGCGGCGAGGCGGCCGCGGTCGGCGCGTCCGGCGGCCAGGTGCGCGCGACCAGCCCCGACGACGTGGCCGTGATGCTGGCGTACGCGCGGCGGGTCGTGATCGTGCCCGGCTACGGGCTGGCCGTGGCTCAGGCCCAGCACAACGTGCGCGAGCTGGCCGACCAGCTCGAGCGCCGCGGGGTCGACGTGCGCTACGCGATCCACCCGGTCGCGGGGCGCATGCCCGGCCACATGAACGTGCTGCTGGCCGAGGCGGACGTGCCCTACACACAGCTGTACGAGATGGACGACATCAACGACGAGTTCCCGCGTACCGACGTGTCGCTGGTGATCGGCGCGAACGACGTCGTCAACCCGGCGGCGAACAACACGCCGGGCAGCCCGATCTACGGCATGCCGGTGCTGAACGTCGACCGGTCGGCGGCCGTGGTGGTGCTGAAGCGCAGCATGAACACCGGCTTCGCGGGGATCGAGAACGAGCTGTTCTACGACCCCAAGACGACCATGCTGTTCGGCGACGCGAAGGAGTCGATCATGAGCCTGATCAGCGCGGTCAAGGCGGTATGAGCGCCGCGGCCCGCGGTGAGCAGCTGCGCCGGCTGCACGACGACGGGCCGCTGCTGGTGATGGTGAACGTGTGGGACGCGGTCACCGCCAGGCTGGTGGCCGAGCTTCCCGGCTGCCGGGCGCTGGCGACGGCCAGCTATTCGATCGCCGAGGCCCATGGCTACCGCGACGGCGAGCAGATCCCGCGCGACCTGATGATCGACGCCGTGGCACGGATCGCAGCAGCGGTCGAGCTGCCGGTCAGCGCCGACCTCGAGGCCGGGTACGGCGACGTCGCGGAGACGGTGCGGCGCGCGATCGCGGCCGGGGCTGTCGGCGCGAACATCGAGGATCAGATGCGGCCGCTGCCGGAGGCGGCCGCGATGATGGCGGCGGCGGTGGCGGCGGCCGAGGGCGAAGGGCGTGCCGTTCGCACTGAACGCGCGCACCGACGCCTACCTGCGCGGCGGCGACCGCGACCGCGGCGAGCTGCTGGAGGATGCGGTTACCCGCGGCCGCGCGTTCCTGGACGCCGGCGCGACCTGCGTGTTCGTGCCAGGACGGCTGGAGGCCGCCGAGATCGAGGCGCTGGTCGCGGGCATCGGGGTGCGGAAGCTGAGCGTGCTGGCCGGGCCCGGCTTCCCGGCGGGATCCGAGCTGGAGGCGATGGGCGTGGCCCGCATCTCGTTCGGCCCCTGGACGCAGCGGCTGGCGCTGACCGCGCTGCTCGACGCGGGCGCCGATCTGCTGGCCGGCGGCTCGCTGCCCGACTGGGTGCGGCCGGTCGCCTGACGGGCGTCACGACGAGGTCACGGCCGCGTCACGGGTGATACGACGGTGCCCGGCACCTCTGTATCACCCGCTCCGCTCAGAGCTGCGTCAGCAGCGCGGACAACAGCTCGCTTCGCTGCTCGATCGAGCGCAGCGACACGCGCTCGTCGTCGGCGTGGGCGCCGACCCCGATCGGGCCCAGGCCGTCGATCACCGGCGCGCCTACCGCGGCCGCGAAGTTGCCGTCGGAGCCGCCGCCGGAGGCGTGCTCGGACAGCGGCTGGCCGAGCCCGGCCGCGATCTCGACCGCGCGCGCGGCCAGCTCGGCCGACTCGTCGCTGGGGATCATCGGCGGCCGCGTGATCCCGCCCGCGACCTCGATCGTCGCCCCCTCCCGCACCGGCCGCAGCCCGCGGATCGCCCGCTCCAGCTGCTGCTGCTCGGGCGCCGTCCAGGCGCGCGCGTCCACCCGCGCCCAGGCCTCGGCCGCGACCACGTTGTCACCGCTGCCACCACCTACCTGACCGACGTTCACCCGCACCCCGCGCTCGGCGTCGACCAGGCCGTCCAGCACCAGCGTCTGGTGGGCCAGCTCGGATACCGCCGAGATGCCACCGCCCTGGTGCCCCGCGTGCGCCGCCCGGCCGCGGATCCGCAGCTGGTAGCGGGCCAGCCCCGAGCGCCTGGTGGTGATGGTGCCGTCGCGCACCGGCGGCTCCACCACCAGCACCGCGTGGGCCTGCGCCGCGACCTCCTCCACCAGCGGCCTGCCGCTGGGGCTGCCGATCTCCTCGTCGGCGGTCAGCAGCACCGCCAGCGGCCGCGGCGGCGGCCCGGAGCGCCGGATCGCCTCCAGCATCACGACGATCCCGCCCTTCATGTCCAGCGCCCCCGGCCCGTGGGCCGCGTCCCCCGACACCGAGAACGGCATCCGCTGCAGCGTCCCCGCCGGCCAGACGGTGTCCATGTGGGCAACCAGCACGATCGTCTCGCCCGCGCGCTGCTCGCCGAACCGTGCCAGCAGGTGCTCGCCGCGCGGCGACGCGTCGCCTCCCAGCGCCGTCAGCTCGGCCGCCAGGAAGGAGCGGATGTGGGACATCCGCGCGGCGTCACCGGTGGGACTCTCCATCTCCACCAGCCGCCGCAGCATGTCGACGGGGGCCATCATTGGCGCAATTCGACCAGATCCGCGAGCTCGTCGTCGGACAGCTCGCTGATCGCCGTCTCCACGCCGCGGTCGACGATGCTCGTGGCCAGCCCGCGCTTGGCCTCGATCAGCTCATCGATCCGCTCCTCGATGGTGCCCGCGCAGATCATGCGGTGCACCTGCACCACCCGCGTCTGCCCGATCCGGTGGGCCCGGTCGGATGCCTGGTCCTCGACGGCCGGGTTCCACCAGCGGTCGAAGTGGAAGACGTGGCTGGCGTTGGTCAGGTTCAGCCCCAGGCCGCCCGCCCGCAGCGACATCACCAGCACGCGGGGCTCGCCGCCGGGAGCCTGGAACGCATCCACCATCCGCTCGCGCTCGGCCACCGGCGTTGAGCCGTCGAGGTAGAGGCGGTCGATCTCGAGCTCGCGGGTGAGGTGCTCCGACAGCATCCGGCCCATCACCGCGTACTGCGTGAACACCAGCGCGCTGTCGCCCTCGTCCACCGCCTCCACCAGCATCTCGGTGAGCCGGTCGAGCTTGCCCGACCGGCCGGCCATGTGGCCGGGCTTGCTCAGCGCCTGGGCCGGGTGGTTGCAGACCTGCTTGAGCCGGGTCAGGAGCGCCAGCACGTGTCCGCGGCGCTCGATGCCGGCGGCGTCGCGCACGACGCCCAGCATCGCGTCGATCGTGGCCTGGTAGAGCGCCGCCTGCTCCACCGTCAGCGTGCAGAACTCGTTCGACTCCTGCCGCGGCGGCAGGTCGGGCAGCACCGACGGGTCGCTCTTGTGCCGGCGCAGGATGAACGGCGCCGTCACCCGCCGCAGGCGCGCGGCCGCGTCGTCGTCACGGTGCCGCTCGATCGGCGTGGCGTAGCGGCGGCGGAAGGCGCTGCGGGTATCGAGCAGGCCGGGGTTGAGGAAGTGCAGGATCGACCACAGCTCGTCCAGCCGGTTCTCGATCGGCGTGCCCGTGAGCGCGATCCGGTGGCGGGCCGGCAGCGCGCGGGCCGCCTGCGCGCCGCGCGTGAGCGGGTTCTTGACCTGCTGCGCCTCGTCCAGCACCAGCACCCGCCACTCCGTCTCGCCCAGCAGCCGCCGGTCGCGCGGCAGCAGCGAGTAGGAGGTCAGCACCACGTCGTGGTCGGTCAGGTCGTCGATGTGATGCGTGCGGTCGGGCCCGTGGTGGAGGTGCACCGACAGGTCGGGGGCAAATCGCCCCAGCTCGCGGCGCCAGTTGCCGAGCACGGATGCCGGGCACACGATCAGCGCCGGCGTATCCGCCCGGTCGGAGCGCTCGAGCAGGTAGGCGATCAGCTGCACCGTCTTGCCCAGGCCCATGTCGTCGGCCAGCAGCGCCCCCAGGCCCAGCCTGCGCATGCCCACCAGCCAGCCCAGGCCGCTCTCCTGGTAGGGCCGCAGCACGCCGTGAAACCCCTCGCCGGTCTCGACCGGCTCGCGAAGACCCGGGTCGCGCAGCTGCGCGGCCAGCTGCTCGAGCTCCGTCGAGCGCGCCGAGTCGACCTCCATATCGAATCCGCGCAGCTCGGCCCGCCCCGCCAACGTCGCTCCCAGAGCCGTCAGCGCCGGGATGCCGGGCGAGTGCAACGCCAGCTGTGCCAGCTGCCGCGCCCGCCGCAGCGCCTTGTCGCCGAGCAGCGTCCACTCGCCGCCGATACGCACCAGCGGCTGGGTGGCGGCGGCCAGGGCGCGGAACTCCTCGTCGCTGATCTGCCGCCCGCCCAGCGCGGCGTGCAGGTCGTACTCGACGACGCCGCCCAGCGACAGCGGCCCGGGGGCGAACGACAGGCCAGCCTGCTCCAGCTCCAGCTCCTCCTTCTGGCGGAGCTCGTCGGGGAGGCGCACCGACGCGCCCGCGAACTCGAGCGCCGGAACGGCCGCCCGCAGGTCGGCGACCTGCGCCAGCGTCAGCTCGACGCGGCCGTCCTGGATCCGGGACAGCGCCGGCAGGATGTTGGCGGCGCGCCCGATCCGGCCCGGGTCGATCGGCGTGACGTGAAGGCTCCAGTTGCCGGCCGGATCCGTGGGCAGCTGCAGCACCAGCTCCAGCGGATCGAGCGAACGCCGCAGGTTCACCACCGGCGCCACCGCGCCCAGGTCGGGCGCGACGGTGCGCAGCGCCGGCTGCAGCACCGAGAGATCGATCGCCTCGTGGTGGCTGTCGGGGGCGGTCAGCTGCCGCGGGTCGCGCACCGCGGCGGCAAGCGCCCGCATCGAGGCGCGCACGAACTGCTCGACGGCGGACACCGCGCTGACGGTCGAGGGCTCCTCACCGTGGTCGGCCACGGCGGCGTGCGCTAACGGCGGAAATGCGGCCGCGAAGCGATCGAGCGAGGGCGGATCGCCACCCGCCTCGACCACGCGCTCGGTCAGCCGAGCCACCAGGCGCCAGGCTCGCAGCGATGCGCTGGGCTGCTCTCCGTTCTCGGGCTCCTCCGGCTCGGCCAGCAGGTACGCGAGCGCCGGCAGCATCGGCAGACAGCGCGTGTCCACGACCCGCTCGCCGCCGGGCGCCACGATCGTCACCGGCAGGCGGCGCAGGTTGTGGGGCAGCCCGCGGTCGTCGAGCAGGGAGCTCCAGCCGCCCGGTGTCAGGGGCGACACCGAGTAGAAGCCCATGAGCGGCTCTTCGGCCCCGCGAGGAACGAAGGTCAGCTCCAGCGGTGCGCGGCGCGCGGTCGATGTCGATGGCAGGCTCAAACCGAGAAACGCTAGCAGGGCACCCCCTCTCAGGTCGAGATTGCGGAAGCCGAGGCAACGGCTGGTAGGTTTCAAACCATGCAGGTCGAGCTCGAGGTGAACGGCAACCGCTACCGGGTCGACGTACCGGCGGCGGAGCCGCTGTCGGCGCTGCTGCGCGACCGGCTGGAGCTGACCGGCACCAAGGTCGCATGCGGCGAGGGCACCTGCGGCAGCTGCACGGTGCTGGTGGACGACCGACCGGTGTTGTCCTGCCTGACGCTGGCCGCCGCCTGCGACGGGACGTCGGTGCGCACGGTCGAGGCGGAGGGCGACCTGCTCGATCGGCTGCGCCGGGCCTTCACCGAGGAGGATGGCTTCCAGTGCGGGTTCTGCACGCCCGGGCAGCTGATGTCAGCCGTGGCACTGCTGGAGCGGACGCCGCATCCCAGCGCGGATCAGATCGTGACCGCGATGAGCGGCAACCTCTGCCGGTGCGGGGCGTACGAGGGCATCGCTCTGGCGGTGGCCCGAGCCGCCGACGGAGCGGCCACCTAGGATGGTTGATTCCACGAGCTACGCGGCGCTGGATCTTTTCTGGGACACGCTGGACGCCACGATCGTCCTCGGCCAGGACATTCCCAGCCTGCCCTGCGGACGCTCCCGACGTCCAACGCGCCCCATCCTGCGCCCAGCATCCACACATCCCATGGAATCAACCATCTAGTGGCCCGCCTGATCAAGACCGAGGCGGTGGTCGAGGGCCGCACGGAGGTGCGCTGGACGCTCGTCGAGGAGGACTCGACACCGGAGTGGCCGGCCGATCAGCCGCCCGGTGTGGTCGGCGAGCCGACCACCCGCCTGACGGCCGGGGCCCGCCTGTCAGGGTCGGCCCGATACACGTCCGACATGATGCTGCCCCGGCAGCTCGAAGCGACGGTGCTGCGCAGCCCGCACGCCAACGCGCGACTGGCATCGATATCGCTGGATGCCGCGCGCGCCGTGCCGGGCGTGCGCGCCGTGATCGGTCCCGGTGACTGCCCGCCCTTCGACGGCGAGACGGTGCTGCACGAGGAGCCGCCCTACGGCGGCGCCGCGGTGGCCGCGATCGCCGCGGAGACGGCCGAGGCGGCGGACGAGGCCCTGGCCGCGCTCGACGCCCGGTGGGAGCCGCTCGGATTCGTCGTCGACCTCGACCAGTCGCTCGAGAACCAGACCTTCCAGGACGACCCGGTCGAATACGAGCGCGGCGACGCCGAGGCGGCCCTGGCCGCAGCCGAGCTGACGATCACCAGCGACTACCTGGCACCCGCCCAGCTCCACAACTCGATGGAGCCGCACTGCGCGGTGGCCGACTGGCGTCCCGACGGGCTGACGCTGTGGAGCTCGACGCAGGGCATCTACCAGGCGCGCTCGCAGCTGTGCGGATCGTTCGGGCTCGACCAGGAGCACGTGCGCGTGATCTGCCACTTCATGGGCGGCGGCTTCGGCTCCAAGTTCGGCTGCGGGCCCGAGGGTGTGATCGCGGCCGAGCTCTCGCGCCGCGCGGGCCGCCCGGTGCGCCTGGTGCTGAGCCGCCGCGACGAGAACCTCAGCACCGGCTACCGCACGCCGGCCCGGTTCAGCTTCACGATCGGCGCCGGCCGCGACGGCCGGCTGCAGGCCGTCGAGGCATCGGCCGTGCTGGGCCTGGGCACCGGCGGCTGGGCCTATCCGGCGCTCGAGCCCGTCAAGTCGATCTACGCCTGCGAGCACCAGCACCTGATGACGT
Source organism: uncultured Actinomycetes bacterium (assembly GCA_963797565.1). Lineage (GTDB taxonomy): Bacteria > Actinomycetota > Thermoleophilia > Gaiellales > JAICJC01 > JAICYJ01. The sequence continues at coordinate 174,734 of CAWCPM010000011.1, forward strand.
TGCCGATGCGGCTCAACCTCGGACCGGCGGCGGCATTCCGCGCGCCGGGAGTGATGGAGGGAACCTGGGCATTCGAGCAGGCGCTGGACGAGCTGGCCGAGGCGGCCGGCCTCGATCCGCTGGAGCTGCGCCGCCGCAACCACACCGACGTCGATCCGTCCACCGGCCGCCGGTATACGTCCAAGCGCCTGCTGGAGAGCTACGACCTGGCGGCCGAGCTGGCCGGCTGGCATACGCGTGACGAGCTCCGCTCGGACGGCCGCGTGCGACGCGGCATGGGCTGCGCCAGCCAGTACTGGTGGGGCGGCGGCGGCCCGCCGGCCTACGCGGACGTGCGAATCGGAAGCGACGCCAAGCCGGTGCTGACGGTCGGCATGCAGGACCTCGGCACCGGCGTGACGACCGCCTGCGCCGTGGTGCTGGCCGAGCGGCTGGGGATCCGTCCCGACCAGGTCACGGTCCGCACCGGCGACACCGACCTGGCCGGGCACGGGCCGTTCTCGGGCGGCTCGATGACGCTGGCGTCGGTGGCTCCCGCGGTGCGATCGGCCGGCCACCACGTGCGCACCCAGCTGCTGGAGCTGGCCGCCGACATGTTCGAGATCGCGGCCTCCGACCTGGAGCTGACCGAGGGCGAGGTGCGATCGACCGACGGCACCCTGCGCCGTCCCATCCACGACGTCACCTCAAAGCTCGGCAACGCGTGGGTCACGGGGTCGGGATCGCGCGCTCCCAATCCTGACGGCATGGCCGTGAACACGTTCGGCTGCCAGATCGCGCAGGTGGCCGTGGACACCCTCACCGGCCTGATCACCGTCGAGCGGGTGGTCGCGGTGCACGACATCGGCCGCGTGGTCAACCCGATGGGCGCGCGCAGCCAGGTGCTGGGCGGCATCCTGCAGGGCATCGGCTTCGCGCTCAGCGAGGAGCGGGTGGTCGATCCGACCACCGGCACCGTGGTCAACGCCGGCTTCGAGGACTACAAGATCCCGACCCTGGCCGACCTGCCCGAGGTCGAGTGCCGGTTCGTGGGCAAGCCCGACCCGGAGCTGGCGCTGGGCATCAAGGGGCTGGGCGAGCCGCCCATCATCCCCACGCCGGGCGCCATCGGAAACGCGGTCGCCCACGCGCTGGGACTGCGGCTGCGCGAGGCGCCCTACACACCGCGCCGGGTGCTGGAGGCGCTGCAGTGAGGACGTTCGCCTACGCCCGACCGGCACAGATCGAGGAGGCCGCGGCGGCGCTGTCGCAGCCGGCCGCACGCGCCATGGGCGGCGGCACCGACCTGCTCACCCAGCAGGACCGCGGCATCCTGCCGGCCGAGTCGGTCGTCGACCTGCGCGGCCTGGGCCTGGACGCGATCGCGCCCGAGGGCGACGGGCATCCGCATCGGCGCAACCGTGACCCTGGCCGACCTCGGCCGCGACGACGCCGTCCGCGAGCGCTTCGCGGTGCTGCATCAGGCCGCCTCGGCGGCGGCCTCGCCGCAGCTGCGGGAGATGGGCACCGTCGGCGGGAACCTGTGCCAGCAGGTGCGCTGCTGGTACTTCCGGCACCCCGACCTGACCTGCTGGCTGCGCGGCGGCGACACCTGCTACGCCCAGGTCGGCGACCACCGCAAGCACGGGCTGGAGCCGGGCGACTGCATCTCGGTCGCGCCCAGCGACCTGGCCGCGGCGTTGCTTGCGCTGGACGCGACCGTCGAGACCAGCAGCCGCCCACAGGGCATCCCGCTGGCAGACCTCTACCGCAAGGCCAGCGACGAGAACCGCTCCACCCTGGCACTGGCGCCGGGCGAGTTCGTGACCGCCGTTCTGGTGCCGCGCGCACCGGACGCGAGCGCGTACGAGCGGGCCGGCGAGCGGCACGCCTGGAGCTTCGCGCTGGCCGGCGTGGCGGCCGCCCGCTTCGGCGACGAGCTGCGGCTGGCCGCGATCGGGGTATCCAACCTGCCGCGGCTGCTCGACCCGGCCGATCCGCTGGCGGGCCTGCCCGGCCTCGAGCAGACGGCGTGGAAGCGCCGGCTGCTGAGCGGCCTGGCCGGCGAGGCGCTGTCGCGGGTCTCAGGGTGAGCGCTACAGCCGGATCAACGTCGCCTCGACGCCCTCGGCGCCGATCACCATGCGCAGCACGGTGGGGTAGGCGGCGCGCCGTTTCCAGGTGGGGCTACCCGGGTTGAGGTAGAGCACGCCGTCCACCAGCTCGCTGACCGGCTGGTGCGAGTGTGCGAACACGATCACCGCCGCAGCCGGGAACCGCCTGCGCAGGCGCGCCTCGCGGCCCTCTCGCGGCCCGGCGTCGTGCACCATCGCCACCTCCACGCCGCCCAGGCTCAGCTGCAGCTGCTCCGGCACGCCGGCCGCCCGCACGTCCCAGCCGTCGATGTTGCCGAGCACCGCGTGCACCGGCGCGTAGGCCTCGAGCTCCGTCAGAACGTCGGTGCTGGTGGCATCGCCGCCATGCAGGATCAGCTCGGCCCACTCCAGGTGCGGCAGCAGCGCCTCGGGCAGGGCGGATGCGTGGTCGGGGATGTGGGTGTCGGCCAGGACGAGGACGTTCACGGCCTGGTGACGGCACCCTCGCTTGCGCTCGAAACGAGTGCCGCGTACTTGGCGAACACGCCCCTCGTGTAGCGCGGGGCCGGCGCCGTCCAGCCGGCCAGACGGGCGGCGATCTCATCGTCGGACAGCTGCACCCGCAGCTCGCGGGCCGCGATGTCGAACTCGATCATGTCGCCGTTCTGCAGGATCGCGATGGGCCCGCCGTGTGCGGCCTCCGGCGTGACGTGGCCCGCCATCAGCCCGTGGGTGGCACCGGAGAAGCGGCCGTCGGTGATCAGCGCCACCTCATCCCCCAGCCCCTCGCCCACGATCGCCGCCGTCACGTGCAGCATCTCGCGCATGCCGGGACCGCCGGCGGGGCCCTCGTAGCGGATCACGACCACATCGCCGGACTCGATCGAGCGGCTCTTGACGGCGGCGAAGCAGTCCTCCTCGGAGTCAAAGACGCGGGCCGGGCCACGATGGCTGAGCCGCTCATGCCCGGCCAGCTTGACGACGCAGCCGTCCGGCGAGAGGTTGCCGCGCAGGACCGCGAGGCCGCCCGTGGGCTTGATGGGGCGGTCGATCGGCACCACCACCGGCTGCCCGGGCGTCTCCACCACCTGATCGGCGATCTCGCCCAGCGTGCGGCCGTCCACCGTGCGCGCGCCCACGTGCACCAGCTCGCGCTTGGCCAGCTCCCGCGCCACCAACGCCACCCCGCCGGCGTCGAAGATGTCGGTGGCCACGAACTCGCCGCCGGGCTTGAGGCTGGCGACGATCGGCGTACGTCCGGCGATGCGGTCGAAGTCGTCGATCGAGAACGGGATGTCCAGCTCGCGGGCGATCGCCAGCAGGTGCAGCACCCCGTTGGTGGATCCGCCGGTCGCCGCCACCGAGGCGGCCGCGTTCTCGAGCGCATCGCGCGTCACGATCTGCGAGGGCCGGACGTCGTCGCGGACGAGCTGCATGACCAGCTCGCCGGCCTTCTCTGCGGCGTCGCCCTTGCCCCGGTTGAGCGCCGGGATGCCGTTCATCCCGCCCGGCGACAGTCCCAGGAACTCGAGCGCCGTCGACATCGTATTGGCCGTGTACTGGCCGCCGCAGGCTCCGGCGCCGGGGCAGGCGGCCGACTCGACCGCGTGCAGCTCCTCCGCGTCGATCCGCTCGGCCGCGTAGGCGCCGATCGCCTCGAACACGTCCTGGATGGTGATGTCGCGGCCGCGGAACGTGCCGGGCGCGATCGTGCCGTTGTAGAGCACCAGCCCGGGCACGTCCAGCCGGCACAGCGCCATGGCCGCGGCCGGGATCGTCTTGTCGCAGCCGACCAGGCAGACCAGCCCGTCCATCAGGTGACCCCGCACCACCAGCTCGATCGAATCGGCGATCACCTCGCGGCTGATCAGCGAGGCGCGCATGCCCTCGGTCCCCATCGACACGCCGTCCGACACCGAGATCGTGTTGAACTCCATCGGCGTGCCGCCCGCAGCGCGGATGCCGGCCTTCACGCGCTGCGCCAGCTCGCGCTGGTTGAAGTTGCAGGGCATCGTCTCGATCCACGTGGTGGAGACGCCGACGATCGGCCGCGCCAGGTCGTCATCGGTGAAGCCGATACCCTTCAGCATCGCGCGCGCTGCGGCTCGGTCGGGGCCGTCCGTGAGTGCGGCGCTGTGGCGCTTCGCCGGGTCGGACGGGCGGTCGTAGGGGTTACTCAACGGCGTTTACGACCTTGATCCCCCAGGCCTTGCCGGCCGCGAACAGCGCGTCCGCGTCGACCTCGTCGGCATACCCGATCAGGTGCTGTGTGGGGTTGTCGGGCGTCGAGCCGAACACGACCCGGCGCGTCTGGGCGATGCCGGGGCGCGCCAGGTGGTCGCCGCGCTCGCGCGCCGCCTCGGCTTCCTCGGCCGCCGGTCCCTCTGCGTAGCCCTTGCCCATGGGGGCAAGTCTACCCTGCGGCCGCGATCGCGAGCATGCCCAACAGCTCGGCTCGGGTCACCTCCGGCCCGGGGGTGTCGGCCAGCTCCGGGCGCCTCAGCGCCGCGTCGACCACCGCCTCGCGGGCGGGCGTGTCGATGTCGATCCGGGCGTGGCCGCCCAGCTCGTCCACGCGCGCGACGAGATCGCCGGGGCTCACCGCGAGCGCCGTTGCCAGATCAGCCATCGCCTCGGGCGCCCGCTGCAGCATGACGGTGATGGTCGCCGGCAGCACCGCGGCGTTCGTCTGGGCGTGGCCGGTGCCGGCCACACGCACGGTGGTCTGGGAGAGCACGTGGTGAACGGCGTAGCCGGCGGAGTCAACGGCGTAGGCACAGAGCAACGCGCCGAGCGCACGGTCGCCACCGGCGATCAGCTGCGCGCCGCGCAGCGCGACGATCGTCGCGACCGGGTTGGCCCGAGGCCCGTAGAGCGCCTCGACGCCATGGGCGAGCGCGTTCAGCGCGCTGGCCCGCAACGCCGGCTCAGGTAGCGAGCACATCAGGGCGGGGTCGCCGATGACCAGCACCGGACGCACCGACGGCCCCCGCTCGCGGCCCTCGATCTTGCGGTGAAGCGACGTCATCTCGGCTCCCGACAGTGTGGTCGGCACCGCCCCCACCCGGGCGCCGGTGACCGAAGCGATGGCCTTGGCCACGTCGATCACCCGCCCTCCACCCCATGCCAACAGCCGGCCGCCGCCGGACTCGGGCAGCAGCCGCGCCGCCAGGTCCGGTACCTGTCCCTCCCCCACCAACAGTGCCGGCATGATGCCGGGGTCGGCGCGCGGCGTGGTCAGGAGGGTGGTATCAGAGTCCCAGCCCAGCCGCTGAACGGCACCGGCCGCGTCCTCGCCGTAGACGATCGTGCGATCGCCGTCGCGCCACGTGAACGCGCTCATCGCTGCACCTGCGCGACCGCCACGCCACCGACCACCAGCATCGTGCCCAGCGCCAGCCAGGGCGTGACGCTCTCGCCCAGCGTGAGCGCGCCGATCACGACCGCCAGCGGCGGCACCCCGTAGAGGTAGGCGACCGCGCGGGAGGCATCGACCCGACGCAGCGCCATCGTCCAGCCGATGTAGGCGAACAGGGTGCACCCCAGCCCCAGGTAGAGCAGCAGCGCCCAGTCCTCGCGCGAGAGCCCGCGCAGGTGATCGCCCGACGACGGCTGCAGCAGGAACAGCAGCGGCACGGTGCCGGCCAGGGTGGCCGCGGAGCTGATGGAGGTGGTGCTGGCATGCGCGGACAACGGTTTCACCAGGACGTTGTAGAGCGCGAACGAGAACGCCGCCACCAGCACCAGCAGCGGCCCGGCGGCGTTGTCCAGCGAGACGGCCTGCCCTGAGCCGAGCGTGACGACGACCACCACGCCGCAGAACGCCACCACCAGGCCGGCCAGCCGCCAGGGCGAGAACCGCTCCAGGCCCAGCAGCAGGGCCAGCGCAAGCGTCATGCCGGGGGCGGTGCCCACGATCACGGCCGCCGTGCCTGAGGTGGTGCGCAGCTCCCCCTCGTTCAGCGCCAGGTGGTAGACAGCCACCCAGCAGAGGCCGGCAACGATTACCCGCCCCCAGTCGCGACGGCTCAGGCCCGGCAGTCCACCGGACAGATACAGCGTGGCCGCGAAGGCCGGCGCCACCATCAGGAAGCGCGCGGCCGCGATCTCGGGCGCGGACAGGCCGGCGTCCAGCAGGTGCTTGATCGCCGCAAACGCTCCCGCCCACAACACCACCACGGTTGCCAGTACCAGGTGGGCCCGAGCGTGGCTCAGATCACCTCTCCCAGCCAGGCGGCGAGGATCGGGATCACCGCCGGATCCACCGTGTGCGGCACCGCCGACTCGTGGTACATGACCTCGGCGCCGGCGGCCACCATGCGATCGCGCGCCCGCCTCCCCCAGTCGACGCTGATCACGGAGTCGAGCGTGCCGTGGGCGATCGCCACCGGGTAGTCGGTGAGGCCGTCAAGGTCGAGCTGGAAGCCGTCAACGGTGGGCATGAACCCGGACAGGCCGATGATGCCGGCGGGCCGCTGCCGGCCCGCGGCCAGACCCAGCGCCCAGGACATCACGCAGCCCTGCGAGAACCCGCCCAGCACGGTGCGCTCGAGCGGCACGCCGGTGGTCTCGGGCAACCCGTCCAGCCACTCACCTGCCAGCTGCATCGTTGCCAGGAACGTGGCCGGGTCCGGATAGCCGATCTCGCGGAGGGCGTACCAGTGGCGGCCGCCCGGCGGAAGCGCCAGCGGCGCGCGGGGGGTGATGCCGACCAACCGCCGCACCGGGTCGACCAGGTCGAACAGATCCACAAGATCGTGCTCGCTCGATCCGCGACCGTGCAGGAGCACCAGCGCCCCTTGCGGCGGCCCGTCGGCCGGGCGGGTCAGTGCCGTGATCGGATCCACGATCTGGCAGAGTAGCGCCATGGGGTACGCCAAACGCGTGGAGATCAGGTGGCGGGATCTGGACGGCTTCGGCCACGTCAACAACGCCGTCTTCCTGACCTACCTGGAGGAGGCGCGGGACGAGTTCTACACCGGCCTGCTCAGCCACGACACCGTCAACCAGATGGTGCTGCGCCACACGTCGGTGGACTTCCGGCGCAGCCTCGTGCAGAGCGACGACCTGGTGGACGTCGCGCTGGTAGTGATCCGGGTGGGGTCGTCGAGCGTGGTCACCCGCGAGACGATCACGTCGAGCGCGACCGGCGAGGTGGCGGCGGTGGCGGAGTCGGTGATGGTGCATTGCGACCAGGCCCGGGAGCGGTCACAGCCGTTCCCGGACGAGGCGCGGCGGCTGCTGGAGGCAGCGCTCGAGCCGAAAGCGAAGGAGGGTGACTGATGACGCACGTTGTCCACTGGGACGATTGTGAGGGCCGCGATCGCCACGCCGGCGACATCCACGCCACCTGGTTTGACCTCGGGAAGCTCGGCCGCAGCGACCGGGTGGGCCTGAACCGGATCACGATCCAGCCGGGTCGCCGCTCGACGCCGGCTCACATCCACGGCGCCGAGGAGGAGATCTTCCACGTGCTGTCCGGGACGGGGCTGCTGTGGCAGGACGGCGGGGTGTGCGAGGTCGGCCCCGGCGACACCGTCGCCCACCCGGCAAACGCGCAGACGCACACGCTGCGCGCCGGCGACCAGGCGCTGGACGTGCTGGCCTTCGGCACCCGGGTGCCGCTCGAGCTCTGCTACCTGCCGCGTGCCGGCCACGCGTGGGCGGGGCCGACGGTGGTCGAGGCGCCCGGCATGCGCAACCTGTTCAAGCTGGACGACGTCGCCGGTGAGTTTCCGTTTCCCGAGCCTGGGGAGCGCCACCCCAACGTGGTGGCGCTGGACGATGTGGAGCCGATGCCGGCGGGGCCGAAGGTGCGGGTGCGACGCGACCTGGGCGCGGCCACCGGCACGGCCCGCACCGGCCTCAAGCACATCACCTCGGAGCCGGGCCGGCTGGTCTGCGCGCCGCACTGCCACTCGGCCGAGGAGGAGATCTTCGTCGTGCTCGAAGGAGGCGGGACGTGCGAGCTGGGCGACGAGTCGTTCCCCGTACGCCGTGGCAGCGTGATCACGAGGCCGGCGGGGACAGGCATTGCGCACGCGATCCGAGCCGGTGACGCCGGGATCGCGCTGCTGGCCTACGGCACCCGCGAGCCGAACGACATCTGCTACTACCCGCGGTCGGGCAAGGTCTACCTGTGCGGCGTCGGCGTGATCGGGCGGATCGAACCCGTCGACTACTGGGAGGGCGAAGAGCTGTGAGCGCGGAGGGTCGGCCGGCGACCTCGTCATGAACCTCGACGACGTGATTCCGGAGCCTGAGCATCGGACGCGTCACTCCCACGCTGTCGGCGCCCCGCCCGAGGTGGTCTGGGATGCGCTGCACGGAGTCACGATGTCGGCGCTGCCGTTGGGGCGGACGCTCGAGGCGGTTCGCCTGCTGCCCGCCCGGCTCGCCGGCAGGAGGCACCAGCCGTTGGCCGGACGGTCGTTTCTCGACGTGACGCCGATCCCGGTGCTGTTCTCGGAGCGACCAAGTGTCGTGATCTCGGCGGGCCTCAGCCAGGCCTGGCGCCTGCTGGGAGGGCGGACCCCGCCGGAGCTGGACGCGGCGGCTCTGCGATCATGGTCGCAGCCCGGGTGGATCAAGGTGGGCGATGGAGTTTCGGCTCGAACCCACGCGGCGGGGGACGATCCTGAGCACCGAGACCCGGGTCGTCGCGACGGACGCGCGAACGCGCCGGGCGTTCGCGGCGTACTGGTTCCTGATCCGCCCCGGCAGCGGCGCGATTCGCCGCGAGCTGCTGCGCGTCGTCGCCCGCCGTTCGGAGTCGAGGCTCGGGCCGCCCGCCTAGACTCGGGAATCATGCGTCTCGAAGTCCGATTCCAGGCAGTTCCGGTCGAGGGGCTGAGGGCATTCCTTGAGCCACTCGGGTACCGCTTCGACTGGGGGCCGGAGCTGGACGGAATCGGCTTTCACTGGTGTAAGCGGCCCCTGTCCGGAACCGGGGTGCGCGCCACCTACTTCCCCGATGACGGGGACGGCCTGCTGGTGATCGAGACCGACGGCCAGGCGTCGGTGGCGGACGCCACGATGCAGGACGTGACGGCGCGCTTGCTGGCGGAGCGCTTCGAGGGCGTGTCCGTCTGGTGCGCCACAACCGAGCGGAGCGAGTACGCCGGCGGCCAGACCGCCGAACCGCCAGCGCCCGGAGTCGATCCCCCCGCCTGGTACTCGTAGGTCGCGGCTGACGATAGAAGCACGGAGGACTCCATGAAACTTCTTCTCACTTCCGCGGGCATCAAGAACCCGAGCATCCACGACACGCTGGTCGACCTGCTGGGCAAACCGATCGCCGAGTCCAACGCCCTCTGCATTCCCACCGCGTCGTACGGGCACCCCATGGCCGGTCCCGGCGGGGCATGGCGGTTCATCACCGGACGAGCCGCCACACCCATGTGCGAGCTGGGTTGGAAGTCGTTGGGAGTGCTGGAGCTGACCGCGCTGCCCAGCCTCGGTAAAGAACAGTGGGTGCCCTGGGTCACGGAAACCGACGCCCTGCTGGCGGCAGGCGGCGATGCCCTGTATCTCGCCCACTGGATGCGGCAATCCGGACTGGCCGACCTCTTGCCGTCGCTGCGCGCGGTCTGGGTGGGGGTGAGCGGCGGGAGCATGGTGATGGCGCCCAACGTCGGGGAGGAGCCCATCATCTGGAAACCGCCGGGCGGTGGCGACAGAGCGCTGGGACTGGTTGATTTCTCGATATTTCCGCACGTGGATCACGAGGACCTGCCGGACAATTCCATGGCCAACGCAGAAGAATGGGCCGCCAAGCTGCCGGTGCCGGGGTACGCGATCGACGACCAGACCGCGATCAAAGTGACCAACGGCACCGTCGAGGTCGTCTCCGAGGGGCACTGGAAGCTGTTCACCCCCTGACACCAGGGGGCTCGGCTCAGATCGGCGCGACGGCCCTCGCCACGACCCAGCGGTGCTTGCCGATCTTGCGATCACGGATGAAGCCGAGCTTCTCGTAGGTCGACAGAGCACCGTTGAAGAGGAACCCGGCGGGAACCGATCCGGCGTCCTCGGGGTATCCCTCGACCGTGCCCCCGCCCAGGCCGGCGATCAGATCGACGGCACCGGCCAGCGCCGCGGTGGCCACGCCCTTGCGGCGGTGTCCCTTACCGACATAGCAGCAGGCTATCCGCCAGTCCGGCGAGGTCGTGCGGCCCTTCTCGTACGCCGCGCGGCTCTTGATCCGGGGCACCTCATCCGGCGCCCCGAACTGGCACCAGCCCACGCAGTCGTCCCCGTCGAACACCAGCGCCGCGTGCGCCGTGCCCGCCCGCACGCGTTCGAGCTTGCGCTCGCAGTTCTGGGCCGCCGTGGTGTCCTTTCCGACACCCTCGGGGTGGAAGCCCATGCACCAGCACCCACCGAAGACTCCGTTGTTGCGCTCCACCAGCGCGGCGAACGCGGGCCACGTCGACTGATCGAGAGCCTTGACGGTGTAGTTCGGTTCGGCCACGAGGTTGAGACGACCTAGAAGAGCGCGCTCGCCAGCTCCCGCCGGTACCGCAGCGCCAGCGGATGGTCCTGGCCCAGGTCCGCGAACACCCCCACCATCACCTTGCGCAGCGCGTCGCGGGACTCGCCGCTGGAGCCGCGCACACCGTCCAGCAAGAGCTGCAGCCCCCGCTCGGGATCTCCCGCCGCGATCGCTGCCAGCGCCGGGCCGGCCGTGTCGTCGTCGGCCAGCTCCAGCCGTGCCAGCGCGGCCAGCGCCCCGGCGTGGCCGGGCTCCAGCTCCAGCGCGCGGCGCAATGAGTCCTCGTCGCCCAGCTCGACCAGCCGGTCGGCCTCGCTCGGCAGCAGCCCGCGCAGGAACAGGTCGGCCGTCTGCCGCGGCACCGCGCCGGTGAACTGATCGACCATGCGGCCGTCACGGAACGCCTTCACGGCCGGGATGCTCTGCACGCGGTACTCGGCGGCCAGGCGCGGGTTCGCGTCGACGTCGACCTTGACCATCTCGACCTTCCCGTCCAGCGCCGCCACGGCGTCCTCCAGAACCGGCGTCAGCTGGCGGCAGGGACCGCACCACTCGGCCCAGAAGTCGACGATCACCGGCACCTCGTGGGAGCGGTCGATCACGTCGAGCGCGAAGCTGTGATCGGTCGCGTCCGCGCTCAACGCTCGGGGCCCTCCTCGCCCTGCTCGCGCAGGTACTCCTCGAAGTCGCGTGCCAGGTCCTCACCGGTGGCTGGATCGTCGGCGTCGGCGGCGGACTCCAGCTGTTCGACGTAGGCGCCCAGCTCGGGGTCGTCGGCCACGGCAGCGGCCACCCGCACCGCGTACTCGCTCGCGGCCCGCTCCAGGTCACCGCTCGGCCCGGGGGTGCCGGTCAGGTCGGACAGCCGCTCCAGCAGCGCCACCGCGGCACGCGGGTTGGGCGAGGCCGAGATGTAGTGGGGCGTGGCCGCCCACAGGCTGGCGGAGCGGAGATCGGCCCGGCCGCAGGCGTCATGCAGCACGCCCACGATCCCGGTCGGGCCCTCGTAGTTCGACCTGGTCAGCTGCAGCCGGGCGATCAGCTCCTCGTCAGACGCGGTGGACGACACCGGCACGGGGCGCGTGTGAGGCGTGTCGGCCAGGAGCGCACCCAGCGTCACCACCAGTCCCACCCCCATGTCGCCTGCCAGCCCGCAGATGGCGTCGGTGTAGGCCCGCCAGCGCATGTTCGGCTCGGGGCCGACCACGATCACGATGTCGTGCTGCTCAGAGGCCATGATCTCGGTCTCGGGCCACTCCACGTCGCGCACCTGGCCGTCGGTGAGCGTCACTGTGGGCCGCGTCTGCTGGTAGTCGACGAACGGATCGGGATCGATCGTCGCGAACCGCTCGGCGCCGGTGGCAACACGCAGGTAGCCGGCAGCCAGGCTGGCGGCCCCGCCGGCGTCATTCCAGCCGCGGAATGCCGCCACCATGGTCGGCCGGTTCAGCTTCGGCGTCGACTCAATGGTGATGTGCTCCACGTTAGGAGTGTCGCACAACCGTTCCTGCACCGATACTTCCAGGCGTGACCGGTGCAGATCTGATCGTGATCGTGTGGTTGACGCTGTCGGCGCTGGTCGGCCTGCGCCGCGGGTTCGCCGCCCAGGTGCTGGCGCTGGCCGGCTTCGCGGCCGGTGCCTGGGTGGGATCGCGGCTGGCGCCGTACGCGCTGTCCGACAGCGCGCGCGCCGAGTGGGAGCCGGTGGCCGCGCTGCTCGGCGCGGTGATCGGCGGCGCGCTGGCGCAGGCCGCTACCAACCCGCTGGCGAACGCCGTTCGCCGCAGGGTGCTGATCGGTCCGCTGGCAACCATCGACGGCGCCGGCGGCCTGGTGGCAGGGGCTGTGCTGGGGCTTGCGGTCGCCTGGTTGGTGGCGGTGACCGCGATCAACCAGCCCAGCCTGGGGCTGCGCCATGAGGTGCAGTCCTCGACGATCCTGCCACGGCTGGTGCGCTGGGTGCCCGCCCAGTCGCTGATCGACGCCATCGCGCGATTCGATCGCCTGCCGGTGCTGGGCGTGGGCGGCGTCGCCAGCCTGCCTCCGCCCGACCGGTCGGTGCCGATTTCGCCGGCGGTGCGGCGGGCGGAGCGAAGCGTGGTCATGATCGAGGGATCGTCCTGCGGCCTGACGCTGCAGGGCACTGGGTGGGTGGCGCAGCCAGGCCTGGTCGTGACCAACGCGCACGTGATCTCGGGCGAGCACGAGACCCAGGTGATCACGGACACCGGTGCGCTGAATGCCGTGCCTGTCTTCGTCGACCCGTCCAAGGACATCGCGCTGCTGCGGGTGAACGGCCTCACCGATCACCCGCTGGCGACGCGGAACGGCACGCCCGGAAACACCGGGGTGGCGCTGATCGGCTACCCGGGCGGCGGGCCGCTGACGGCGGCTCCGGGACGCGTCGGCCACTCCCAGTTCATCGTCACCCAGGATGCCTACGGCCAGGGCATGACGCAGCGCACGGTGGTGCCGATCCGGGGCAGGGTGCTGCACGGCGACAGCGGCGGCCCCGTGGTCGACCGCTCCGGTCATGTCGTGGCGATGATGTTCGCGGCCACCGAGGCCGGTGGCGGTGGCTTCGGCGTCTCGATGGACGACATCCGAAACGCGCTGGCGTCGCCGGAACAGCGGGCCGGCACCGGGCCGTGCGTGGGCTGACAGCCGGCGCAGGCTGCGAAGTTCTAGGATCCGCCCATGACCACGCGCATCGCACGCAACCTGGCGACTGCGGCCGTCGTGATCTGCCTGCAGCTGACGGCCACGGTCATGACCCTGCGCAGGGACCCCATCCAGAAGTTCCAGGGCGCTGCCATCAGCGGCATGCTCTGGGTCGGGCTCAGGCCCCGCGACTGATTGCGCGCGGGACCGGGTGCAGCCGCCGCAGCGCCTCGGCCAGCGCTTCCAGGGCGGCCAGGTTGTGGCCCTCGAGCACGTCGTCCACGTGGCGCAGCGCGATCTGCATGCCGCCCGCGAGCGGCTCGAAGCCCTCGTGGCCCTTCAGCGGGTTGACCCACATCAGCGTGTCGGCCTGCCGGGCGATCGTGGCCAGCTCGCCGTCCAGCAGGGCCAGGTCGCCGCGCTCCCAGCCGTCGGATGCGATCACGACGACGGCACCGCGGGTGAGGCCGCGGCGGCCGAACACGCGGTTGTAGGCGGCCAGCGACTCGCCGATGCGGGTGCCTCCGCCCCAGTCCGACAGGGCCATGCTGGCGCGGGCCATGGCCACGTCCGGATCGCGTCCGGCCAGGTGCGGGGTGAGGCGGGTGAGACGGGTGCCGAAGGCGAACGCCTCGACGTACCGTGAGGCGCCCTCGCGGGCCGACAGCGCCTGCAGGAACATGACCAGGGCACGGGCGTAGGGCTCCATCGAGCCGGACACGTCAACCAGCACCACCAGCTTGCGCGGCACCAGCTTGGGCCGGCGCCAGCGGCGGTCGAGCGGGATCCCCTCGGAGCGCATCGACTGGCGCAGCGTGCGACGCTGGTCGAGCACGCCGGGGGCATGCGCGGGCTGGAGCCGGCGAGACCGGCGCAGCGGGTGCAGGTCGGCCAGGTCGTCCATCAGCCGGCGGACGCGGCGCAGCTCGTCGTTGGACATGTGGGCGAAGTCGCGGTGGCGCAGCAGCTCGTCGCGGGCCGCGGCGACGCCGTGCACCTTGCGGTCGTCCTCGTCGTCGAGGCCGGCAACAGCGCCCTCCTCGGACCCGGGCGGAGGCGGCAGCATCTGGCGCTCCTGGCTGAGCAGGTCGCCGGAGCTGTCGGAGGGCTCGCGCGGCTCGCGCTCCCAGTAGGCGGTGAAGGCGGCGTCGAAGATGTCCAGGTGGTCGTGGCGCGCGACCAGGGTGCACCGGAGCGCGTGGTAGACCTGCTCGCGGTCGGCCAGGTCGACCACCGCCAGCCCGCGCATGGCGTCCTGCAGGCGGCCGGGGCCGACCTCGAGGCCGGCCTCGCGCAGGATCCGGCCGAAGGTGACCAGCTTGCGAGTGACCGCGTCGCCGGGATTCGCGCCCGGATTCACGTCACGTTCCGCGCGCTTCGCCGACCAGCTCCCGCAGGCCGGCGTCGCGCACGCGCTCGACGTCCTCGTGGTACTTCAGAACCGAGCCGAGGGTGGCGTCCACCACGCCGGCGTCCAGCTCCTGCTGGCCGAGCGCGAGCAGCGCCTGCGTCCAGTCGATCGTCTCGGCCACGCCCGGCGACTTGGCCAGGTCGAGCCGGCGCAGCTCCTGCACGAACGCGGCGGCCTCGGCGGCCAGCCGCTCCGGCACGCCCGGCACGCGGGCGCGCACGATCTCGATCTCGCGCTCCAGCGAGGGGTGCCCGATCCAGTGGTAGAGGCAGCGGCGCTTGAGGGCGTCGTGCAGCTCGCGGGTGCGGTTCGATGTGAGAATCACCGGCGGCCGGCGCGCCGCCCGGATCGTCCCGATCTCGGGGATCGTGACCTGGAAGTCGGAGAGCAGCTCCAGCAGGAAGGCCTCGAACTCGTCGTCGGCGCGGTCGATCTCATCGATCAGCAGCACCGGCGGCTGCGGGTCGTCGTTCTCGATGGCGTCGAGCAGCGGCCGGCGCTCGAGGAACTCGCGGCCGAACAGCTCGTGCAGGCGCTCCTTGCCGCCGCCGGCCTGGGCGGCCTCGAGCGTGCGGATGTAGAGCAGCTGGCGGGCGTAGCTCCAGTCGTAGAGCGCGTGCGCGACGTCGATGCCCTCGTAGCACTGCAGCCGGATCAGGCGGCCGCCGGTGATGTCGGCCAGCACCTTGGCCAGCTCGGTCTTGCCGACGCCCGCCTCGCCCTCCAGCAGCAGCGGCTTCTCGAGCACCAGCGACAGGTGCAGCACGGTGGCGAGCCCGCGATCCGCCAGGTAGGCGTGCTCGCGGAGCGACTCGGACAGCGCGTCGACGGCGTCAGGCGGCATGGCTCCACGATACCAGGGAGGTTTCGCGCGACCCGGCAGCCTGTCACGCGGCCGTCACGCCCGGGTGACGCAACACCTGCGTCTGGCACCGGTGTTGCATTCGTTGCAGGTGTCGCTAGCTGGTGATGCCGGGCAGCGAGGTGTGGGTGTTGTCGATGCCGCCGTCGATCACGATCGTCTGGCCGGTGATGTAGCGCGCCTGCGGCGATGCCAGGAAGGCGATCGTGTCGGCCACCTCCTCAGGGCTGCCCAGCCGCCGCATCGGCACCAGCTTGGCCAGCTCGTCGAGGTCGTCGCCATACTGGCGCATCCCCTCGGTGTCGATCCAGCCGGGGGCGACGCAGACCACGCCGATGTCGTACTTGCCCCACTCCACCGACAGCACCCGCGCCAGCGCCTCGGTGCCGGCCCGCGCCGCCGACGAGTGCGCCATCCCTGGGATGCCGCGCGACGGGCACAGCACGATCGAGATGATGCGTCCGCCGCCGTGCTCGATCATCCAACGCTTCGCCACCTGCTGGGTGAGGTACCAGGGCGCATCCAGGTTCAGCCGCCGCACCGCCGCCCAGCCGTTCGGCGAGATCTCCTCGGCCGGTGCCATGAACTGCCCGCCGGCGTTGTTGACCAGCACGTCGATGCGCCCGAACCGCTCCAGCGCCAGGTCGATCAGCGCGTCCGCCACCTCGGGCTCGCGGATGTCGCCGGACAGCACCGCGCAGTCGTCGCCGATCCGCCCTCGCACCTCCTCCAGCGGCTCCGGCCTGCGGCCGGCGATCACCACACGGCAGCCGTCGCGATGTAGGGCCAGCGCCGCCGCCCGGCCGATGCCGGTGCCGCCGCCGGTGACGATCGCGACGCGGCTCACCGGTCGGCTCGGTAGCTGTCGGAGCTGTGCGCGAGCATGCCCTGCGCCAGCCGCTCCGCCGCCAGCGATCCCGCGAGCGACATCTCCGCCGACCGGTCGATCAGCTCCCGTGTGATCTGCAGCGCAGCCTGCGGTTGCCCCGCCAGCTTGTGCGCCCACTCCAGCGCCGCCGTCTCGGCCTCGCCCGCCGGCACCACCCGGTTGACCACGCCCAGCTCCAGCGCGCGGGCCGCGTCGAACCGCTCGCCCAGCAGGATCAGCTGCTTCGCGCGGGCCGTGCCCAGCAGCCGCACCAGCCGCGACATCCCACCGGCGCTGGGCAGGATCCCCAGCGACACCTCCGGCAGCCCGAAGCGGGCGGTCTCGTCGGCCACCCGCAGGTCGGCCGACAGCGCCAGCTCGAGGCCGCCCCCGATCGCCCAGCCCGAGATGGCGGCGATCGACGGCTGTGGCAGCTCCGGCAGCAGCTCCCAGATCCGGCCCGGCCCGCGGTAGTAGCGGATCGTCTCCTCAGGGCTGGGGTCGGTGAACTCCGTCAGGTCGGCCCCGGCCGAGAAGGCCTTTGCGGACCCGGCCAGGACCACCACCCTGCTGCCCGTGACGTCGTGCGAGCCGAGCGCGGCGATCAGCTGCGCGGCCATCTGCTCGCTGAGCGCGTTCAGCTTGGCCTCGCGCTGCAGCCGCACGATGCAGACCTCGCCGTCCCGCGTGGTTGTGACCATCTCCTCACCCATGCCGGGCGAACATAGCCGACCTGGATCGGCCCGTGCCGAAGGTTCAGTCGCCTCGCCGGCATGCCGATAGACATTTCACATGTCATCCCGGCGCAGCATCCCCGAGCGCGACCGGCGTGAGCTTGAAGTTCTGCACCGCGTCGCAGTCGCGCTGACACAGTCGCTCTCGACGACGGACGTCCTGCGCGCCCTGACGCGCGAGCTGGTGTCGGGCGTGGACCGCGCTTCCGAGTGCGCAATCTCGCTCTGGGACAGGCAGCGCGACCTGCTGATCGACGCCGCCGCGCACACGGTGCACGGCCCGCCGGCCTGGCCGCGCGGCCAGGTCGAGAATTCGCTCGAGGAGTACCCCGCCACCCGAGCGCTGCTCAGGCGCGGCCGCGGCTGGGGCGAATACCGGATGTCCGATCCCAAGCTCAGCAGCAACGACCGCGCGGTGCTGGAGCTGTGGGGCTGGCGCTCCATGATCGAGCTGCCGCTGGTGGTCGAGGGCCGCTCCGTCGGCCTGATCGAGGTGG
Source organism: uncultured Actinomycetes bacterium (assembly GCA_963797565.1). Classification (GTDB taxonomy): domain Bacteria; phylum Actinomycetota; class Thermoleophilia; order Gaiellales; family JAICJC01; genus JAICYJ01. The sequence continues at coordinate 192,336 of CAWCPM010000011.1, forward strand.
CCGACTACCGGTCGTCACGGGCATGGTCGCACCGCGATATCGCCTTCTGCCAGACGATCGCCAGCCAGGCCGCGATGGCCGTGCGAAACGCCCAGCTGTACGAGGGTCTGCAGGAGCAGGCCGATCGCGACTCACTGACCGACGTGCTCAACCACCGCGCCTTCTACCAGCGGCTGGGCCAGGAGCTGAGCCGCGCCCATCGCGACGGCACCCGCGTCGGCGTGATCACGCTCGACCTCGACAACTTCAAGGCACTGAACGACTCGCGCGGCCACCTGGCCGGCGACAAGGCGCTGGTGCTGGTGGCCTCGGCGATCCTCGGCTGCGCGCGCCAGAGCGACGTGGCCGGCCGGCTGGGCGGCGACGAGTTCGCGCTGATCCTGCCCGGCGTCGGCGACGAGATCGAGCTGGTCGGGCGGCGGGTGCTGTCCGCCATAACGTCCAGGGCGGGTGCCGGTGCCTCGCTCGGCATCACGATTGCAGAGCCGGGCGAGACCGATCCGCTGCTGGTGATGGCGCGCGCCGATCGTTCCCTGCTCGAGGCCAAGCGCGCCGGCAAGCGGACCTACAGGCTGTCGGCATGACGCGCCGGTTCACACAGGACGACCAGAACCGGCGGGAGCTCGAGGTGCTGCATCGCCTGGCGGTTGAGCTGCCTCGCACGCTGACCGTCACCGGGGTCACCGACCTGCTGGCCGAGCATCTGGTGCTCGCCACCCAGCGCGCCGGCGAGTGCACGATCTCGTCCTGGGACGCGGCCCGCGACCAGCTCACGATCATGTCCTACTACCAGCTCGGCACCGGCATCGTCGAGGCTCAGCAGGGGGAGCTGTTTGTCCTCGACGACTGGCCGGAGAGCCGCGCCCTGCTGGCCGAGGGCACCGCCTACGGCGAGTACCGCCGCGACGACCCGGCCTGGAACCAGCGTGTGCGCGACCAGCTGAACGAGTGGGGCTGGCAGACCTGGATCGCGCTGCCGCTGGTGGTTGAGGCGCGCTCGGTGGGCCTGATCGAGGTGGTCGACCACCAGAGCGACGCGCGCTGGTCGCCGCGCGACATCGCCTTCTGCCAGACGATCGCCAGCCAGGCGGCGCTGGCCGTGAGAAGCGCACAGCTGCATGAGGGCATGCGCCAGCAGGTGCTGCACGATCAGCTGACCGGCCTGCTCAGCCACCGCGGGCTGCACGAGCAGCTGGAGGCGAGCCTGCTCGCGGCCCACGCCGGCGGCGGCGAGCTGTCGGTGGTGGCCTTCGACCTGGACGGGTTCCGGGCGGTCAACGACCGCGACGGGCACGCGGCCGGCGACCTCGTGCTGCGCCGCGTTGCCGACGTGCTGCGCGAGGAGTCACGCGACGGCGACATCGCCGCGCGCATCGGCGGGGACGAGTTCATGCTGGTGCTGCCCGGGGTGGGCGGCGACGGCCCCGCTATCGCCGACCGCGTCCGCGGCCGGATGGCGGAGCGCACGGGCGTATCGCTGTCCGCCGGCGTGGCGCAGGCGCAGCCGAGAGAGCTGGACGCACGCGTGCTGATCGACCGCGCGCAGAGCGCGCTGCGTGAATCTCGGCGCTCGAGGCCGGACCGGCGCCGCTCCGCCTGAGCTTCAATCCGGCGGTTCTCACATCTACACTGCGGTCAACACCAGCGTGGAGGTGACCAGATCCGCTGCCTGCTGCTTGATGCGACCATGCGACCGACCAGCCTCGTCTCGCGCGAGCGCGCCGTGACGCTGGTGGTCTGCGGCCACGCGCAGGTGATCGCCGAGGACGAGTCGGTGGTGTACCGCTCCCAGCATCTGCGGCTGGCGCTGCCGGTGATCCTGCAGGTGCCGGCATACGTGGAGCTGCGCCCGATCGTCAAGCACACGGTGGTGCGGCGGGTGCTGTTCTGCCGCGACAACTGGCGCTGCGCCTACTGCGGCCGCGACGGCGGGCCGCGCGATCTGACGGTCGACCACGTGAAGCCGCTGTCGCGCGGCGGCGAGCACGCCTGGGACAACGTGGTGGCGGCCTGCCGCCGCTGCAACCACCGCAAGGGCAGCCGCCTCCCCTACGAGGCGGGCATGTACCCGCGCAACGTGCCGAAGCGGCCGGACATGGTGCAGGTGGCCTGGGCGGGGCGGCTGACGCACCCGCTGCAGCGGCAATACGTGGCGCAGTGGCACAAGGTGCCGGAGGCGGTCCTTTAAAGCGGCGCAGCCGCAGTAATTGAAGGGAGCCGGCCCGACAGCGGCGGGCTCCCGCCCAGGTGTGACGATGCTGCCGCCTCAGGTTTCAGCGCGCAACGCCTTTTGCATCTGCCCCGCCACCGGCCCCGGCGCTCCATCCGCCACGGCCCGCTCGTCCAGCGTCACCACCGGCATCACCTCGCGCACGCTCGAGCTGGTGAACACCTCGCCGGCCGCGAACAGCCGGTCGATCGCAAACGCGTCCTCCACCACCTCGATCCCGCGCGCCGCCGCGGCGGCCAGCAGTGTGTCGCGTGTCACCCCGGCCAGGATGCCCAGGTCGAGCCCGGGCGTGCACAGCTTGTCGCCCTCCGTGAACCACACGTTCGACGTCGGCCCTTCCAGCACGATCCCCTCGGCAGACACGAACACCGCATCGTCCGCCCCGCGCCGGTGCGCCTCCCGCTGCGCCGCCATGTTGACCGCGTAGCTGGTCGACTTCACCCCAGGCAACAGCCACGGCGACGAGCGGCGTGCGTGCGCCCCGATCGCCAGCTGCAGCGACGCCAGCGCCACGCCCCGCTCGCGCTGCCGCTCGAGCCCGTCCGGCAGCGCCGTCACCAGCGCGAACCCGACGCCGTCCTGCTCCGCCTCGCGGCCGCCCGTCCACACCACCCTGAGCACGCAGCCGGGCACCGCCGCCGCCGCCACCGCCTCCATCGCCAGCGGCCCCAGCAGAGCCGGGTCCGGCGCCGGCAGCCCCAGCACCTCGGACGATCCCACCAACCGCGCCAGGTGCGCGTCCAACCGGAACGGCACCCCCTCGTACACACGCATCGTCTCGAACGCCGCCCGGCCCCGCAGCACCCCCGCATCGTCCGCGTGCAGCAGCGGCTGCTCCGGGTCGACGACGCCGCGGCCGAGCAGCGCCACCGCCAGCGGCGCGTTGCGGGGAGAGGGCACCGGCATCGGGCTCTAGACTAGCGACGTGGCCGAGGTCGTGGAACTGTGGACGGACGGCGCCTGCTCGGGAAATCCCGGGCCGGGCGGCTGGGGCGCGATCCTGATCTGGAACGACCACGAGCGCGAGCTCTCGGGCGGCGAGGCCGACACCACCAACAACCGCATGGAGCTGATGTCGGTGATCATGGGCCTGGCCGCCATCACGCGGCCGATGGACGTCGTCATCAACACCGACTCCGCCTACGTGGAGCAGGCGTTCACCAAGGGCTGGCTGGAGCAGTGGCAGCGAAACGGCTGGCGCACCGCCTCGAAGCAGGCCGTCAAGAACCAGGATCTGTGGCAGCGACTGGCCGAAGAGGCCGCCCGTCACAACGTCAGCTTCAAGCGCGTGCGCGGCCACACCGGCGTCGAGCTGAACGAGCGCGCCGACCAGCTGGCCGTGGCCGAGCGCGACCGCTACGCCACGGTATGACGCAGGACACCTCGACACGCAAGCGCCACGCGCTGGGTCTGTTCGACGGCATCGCGGCCGACTACGACCGCTGGGCGCAGCTGCTCTCGTTCGGCAACGACCGGCGCTGGCACGACCTGCTGGTCGACCGGCTGGCGGTGGGGCCCGACTCGGTCGTCGCCGACGTCGCCACCGGCACCGCCGCCGTCGCCATGTCGATCGCCTGGCGCCACGGCAGCCGCGTGATCGGGATCGACCAGAACGAGGCCATGCTCGCCCGCGGCCGCGAGCGCGTGGCGGCGGCCGGGATGGACGGCCGCATCGAGCTGGTGCAGGGCGAGGCCGAGGCGCTGCCGCTCGAGGATGCGTCGGTGGACGCGCTCGTGCACACCTATCTGCTGCGCTACGTCGACGACCCACCGGCGGTGCTGCGCGAGCTGGCACGCCCGATCCGCTCCGGCGGCGAGATGGCCGCGCTCGAGTTCTTCGTGCCCGCGGGCGCCTGGTATCCGGCCTGGTGGGCCTGGACGCGGATCGGCCTGCCCGCCGTGGGCGCGGCCGGCGGCCCCGGCTGGTATCGCACCGGCCGCTTCCTGGGCCCCAGCATCGAGCGCTTCTGGCACGACCACCCGCTGGAACAGGTGCTGGGCTGGTGGCACGAGGCCGGCATCGGCGACCTCCGCGCCCAGCGGCTGTCCGTGGGCGGCGCCGTCATCATCCGCGGCACCAAGACCTGAACACACCACAGAAGGAGACACGATGGCCACCGTCGACCTCAGCACGCTTCCCGTCAAGCCCACCAGCTTCGGGCGCTGGCAGCAGCTGAACGGCCCGCTGGGCCTGCAGGCGTTCGGCATGAACGCGATCGTCTGCGACCCCGGCGAGGAGTTCGACATCGCCCACGACGAGTCCGAGACCGGTCACCAGGAGGCCTACGTCGTGGTCAGCGGCCGGGCCGTTTTCACGATCGGTGACGACCGCATCGAGGCCGGGCCGGGCACCGTCGTGTCGGCTCCCGACCCGGCGGCGAACCGTGCCTATGAGGCGCTCGAGCCGGGCACCCGCATCGTCTGCATCGGAGCGGCGCCGGGAGCGGCCCAGCCGTACGGTGAGTGGATCGACGAGGACGAGCCGGAAGGGCTCTGATGGTTGATTCCACGGGATCCGTGGCTTCTGGGCGCAGGACAAGGTGTTCCAGACGACGGGATCGACCGCAGGGCAGGCTGGATGAAGCCTGTTCAAGGGCGATCGCGGCGTCTGGGGCGGCTCGGACCAGCTCCAGAGCCAGGCAGCCCGTGGAATCAACCATCTAACCCGCCGGAGCTAGGTCAGAAGCCCGCGATCACCCGGTCGAGGGCGTCCACGCAGCGGTCGAGCTGGTTCAGGTCGACCCACTCGACGTCGGCGTGGGCGCCCTCGCCGCCGGGGCCGAAGATGACGGTGGGGATGCCGGCGGCCGAGAAGATCGCGCTGTCCGCCCAGAACGGGACGCCGATCACGGGCACGTCGCCACCCAATGCCTTGCGGGCGGCGGTCACGATCGCCGAGTCCGCGTCCACCTCGAACGGGTCGCGCACCAGCGTCGTGTGCAGCTCGGCCGACAGGTCGTGGCCGGCGTCGGTGATCGCGTCCAGCATCGCCGACAGCTCGGCTTCGACGCTCTCGGCCGTCTCTCCCGGCAGCGTCCGGCGCTCGAGCTGCAGCCGGCAGCTGTCCGGGTAGGTCGAGAGCTCGCGGCCGCCGTCGATGATCGACGCGTGGATCGATCCCGGCCCGAGCAGCGGGTGGCCCTCCCGGGCGGCCAGCTCGGCCGACATCTGCTCGAGGCCGACCAGCACGTGGCCCATGCGGGCGATCGCGTCGACGCCGTCCTGCGGGCGCGAGCCGTGCGCCGCGCGGCCGCCGACCACGATCCGGTGCCAGGTGAAGCCCTTGTGCGCGACGGCGACGCTGATCTCGGCGCCGGTCGGCTCGGTCACGATGGCGGCGTCGGCCGTGACCGTCTGCGCCACCGCCTGGGCACCGGCCGATGCGAACTCCTCGTCGCAGACCGCGGCCACCACCACGTCGCCGGCCAGCCCGCGCTCGGCCGCGGCCGCCGCGACCACCATGATCGCGGCCAGGCCGGCCTTCATGTCGTAGGCGCCGCGCCCGTAGAGCCGGTCGCCCTCGACGCGAGGCCGGAACGGGTCGCTCATGCCTTCCACCCCGACCACGTCCATGTGCGCGTTCAGGAGCAGCGTGCGGCCGCCGCCGCTGCCGCGGGCGCGCCCCACGGCATTTGGCCGGCCGGGCTCGGCGTCGGACACGTCCACCTCGAGCCCGCGGGCCTCCAGCCAGCCGCCCACGAACCGCGCGATCTCGGCCTCCCCCGCCCCGCCCGGCACCAGCCTGGGGTTGACGGAGTCGATCGCGACCAGCTCCGCCAGCAGCGCACGGGCGTCTTCCATGCGCGCCACACTACCGATCCGCCAACGGCTCGCGACTGGGCGATCCGGACACAATTCGCCCGGCTGCGGCGTTACCCGGCGATCTGGCGGGCGATCCGGTCGAGATCGGTGCGCACCACCAGAGCGTTCTTCGCGTTGTAGGCAAGACCGAACGCGAGCACCCGTCCGTAGGAGAGCCACGTCTCGTAGTACCCGTCCGTCCCCGGCACTTGCCCCCGCGCGTTGGGCCCGTGCATGTGCGTCTCGGCGGTGGTCGGGGTGATCATCCTGTAGGGGTACGTCTTGATGGGTCGCCCGAGCGAGAAGCCCCTGGAATCGACCGGTTGGTGCTGCGTCATGTAGAGGCCGGCCCGGGCGCAGCGAGCCGCGCTGTTCGCGTCGCGGAACACCAGCACGGTCATGCCGATCTGGGCGGTGTCCTCCTTGTCGGGCGGTACTCGGCGGTCACCGAACTCGAGGCCGTAGGAGGGCACCTGGTAGTCGGCGTATTGACCAGTCGGGTTCGCCGGCCCGATGTCGACCCGATGGGCGCCGCACAGGTAGGACTCCCCGCTCTCCCGGCCCGGCCGGGTGAACCCGTCAGCGCGCGCCTGATGAAGCGCCTCGGCAGCCGTCATCGTCGAGGATGACCCCCGGCTGTTGGCCGCGAAGCCGCACGCCGCAATCACGACGGCGAGCTCGGCGAGCGGCGCCCAGATCCGCATGCCCGAAGCGTACGGCCTCAACCGGCCACCGCTCAGTGCGCGTTCGCGGCCGCGTAGGCATGCGCCTCGGCCACCACCTGGTCGAACGAGACGCCCAGCCCGCGCTGGAAGGCCTCGCGCACCTGCGCCTCGCTGTAGAGCGCGCCGTGGTGCCCGGCGTGCAGCGCGTTGAACGCCTTCGCCAGCCGCGCGATGCCGGCGGCGCCGCCGTGTCGCTGCATGATCACCGCAGACATCGCCTGGCCGTCCTCATAGCAGAGGTCGACCGCGGTCGGGTTGCGCAGTCCCCAGTCGGTGACGCGCGTGCGCCAGATCGAGATCGACGGGAAGCTGCCGTTCGCGTACAGGTGCGAGATGCTCCCGAGCGTGAGGTGCACGCCCAGCGTGCGCAGGTAGCTGTCCTCCTCGTACATCGCAAGGCCCTCCAGCAGGCTGTGCGGCGAGCGGCCCAGCATCCCCATGCTGGCCACGTGCGTCAGCTCGTGGGCGATGGTGCCGTCCCGCTCGAGCACGTTGCCCGGGCCCCACACCGGCCACTCGATGTAGGCGACGCCGTTGATCACGAAGCCCTCGGGCAGCTCCTTGCGGAAGATCTTCACCCCGGACAGCTGCTGTCCCTGCTTGCGGCTGCTGACCACGAAGATGACCGGGTGTGCGGCGGCCCGGTCTGTCCCGAACAGGCCCGTCAGCCGCGGCACCACCTCGTCGGCGTCGGTCAGGATCTGGGTGGCGTCGTTCGCGGCCTCCACGGCCTCGTAGATCACGGTCGTGTGCTTGCCGGTCAGCACCGACGGCACCTCGAACAGCCGCAGCCCGTAGGCCTTGGTGTGCACCGCCTTTCGGGCCGAGATGTCGGCGACCACGCGCCATGATCCCTCGCTGTAGCTCGCCAGCATCACCCGGTCGCCCAGCTTCACCCAGTTCGACAGCGGCACGGGCGAGAACCGTGCGCTGATCGACACCCGCACGCCGACCGATCCCGCGTCGGGCACCTTCACCGGCTTCGCGGTCATCTTCACGGCCCCGATCGGCAGCTGCCCGAACCACGTCTGCAGGTCGTCCAACGTGCTCTGGTTGGCGTACGTGCCCGCCGCCTGAACGACCGGCGCGACGTCGGCCGTGCGGTGCAGCGCCAGCGCCTTCAGGTAGGTCTCCACCGCCGGCCTGGCCGCGGTGAAGCGCTCCTTGGTGGTCATCGCGTCGGCCGGCGACGGCCCCGTGGAGGCCGCGTGCGAGGACGGGCCGATGCCGCACCCGGGAAGCGCCAGGAGCAGCAGGCAGATCAGCGGTCTCAGCGATGAGCGGCGCACCGATCCATGTATCGGCGCGCCGCCGCGTCGACTTCAGTCCTTCACGGCCGCAGCTCCTCGGCGTAGCTGGCCGAGCGGCGCGAGATGCGGCCGTCGTCCCCGACGTCGTAGTAGCCCATCCGCCACAGCGGCGGCGAGTACAGGTGCAGCGAGGTGGTGGTATGCCCGGCCGCGTTTCGCACGTCGTGGATGCGCGATGCGTCGAACTGGAACGACTGCCCGGCGTCGTAGCGCGTGGTGTCGATGCCCGACCCCAGGCACAGCCGGTCCTCGTCGAGCGCACCGTCCACGACCCGCACGGCCCCGCCTGACAGGTCGTGGTCGTGCAGCCCGGTGTCCTGCGTGCCCCTCCAGCAGATCAGCCACACGTCCAGGTGGTGGTCGCGGAAGAGCTCCTTGTAGATGCGCTCCTCGTCGCTGTGCCGGACGAGGTGCTGCCACAGCTCGGCGCGCTCCGCCAGCTCGTCGGCCAGCGCCTCGGCCTGCTCCGGATCGAGGTCGTGGTCGCCCAGCCGCTCGCGGAAGAAGCCGTGCAGATCGGTGTCGTGGTCGCTCATGGTCGCTCCATCTGGTCGAACAGCCTGAGGGGGTTGGTGTGTGCGACCGCGTCCTGCACGGCCGCACCCAGGTCGGTCAGCGCCCGCTCAAGCGGCAGCGGGCTGATCACCGGGATATCGGTGCCGAGCACGATCTGCTCGACCCCATAGGTGGCCAGGCCGCACTCGAGCGCCAGCCGGCCGCAGGAGGCGGTGTCCATGTACAGGTTGCGGTCGATCGCGCGCGTCTCGCCGCTGAAGGCGCGCCACCGCTCCTCCAGGAACGGCGCACCGCCGGCCATGATCGCAAAGCAGACGCGCAGATCGGGCCAGCGCGTCGCGCCCAGCGTGCGCCAGCCGAAGAAGGCCCGGATCGACAGGCCCGGGTAGACGCCCAGGTTCGGCCACCAGATCGGCATCCCCTGATCGAGCGCGTAGGGCTGCGTCTCGGGCGCCGGCCCCGGATGCACGAACAGCGCGGCACCGCGGCGCTCCAGCATGTCCAGCAGCGGTGCCACCCGCTCGATCGCCTCCGGCCCGGCCAGTGCCTCGCTGGGCAACGAGGCACCCACGAACCCGCGGTCGAGCGCCGCCTCCACGGTACTGGCGCCGGCGTCCGGGCAGGCAAGCGGAGCTGCCGCCCAGCCGCCCAGCCGGCCGTCCGACCCGTCGATCAGGTCGGCCATGCCGTCGTGGTAGGCGCCGATCAGCTCCAGCGACTCGGCCTCCGGCAGCGCCTCGATGCCGAGCGGAGTGGACAGCGAGATCACGGCCCGCTCGATGCCGGCCGCATCGAGCGCCGCCAGCCTGCTGTCCAGCCGGTGCCGGGTGAGGTCGACGGCACCCGCCGGCTCGTGCGCCATGTGCAGCACCGGCGCGTCGCCGTCGGCGTCCAGGTACGGCGGCGAGCGGCGGGCACGCAGCGCGTCCACCAGCGGGCGGGGCCAGAGATGTTGGTGGACGTCGGTTCGCATCTTCTTGGTGAAACGATTAACATCCGATTGTGCCGAACCAGCGCCCAGAACGCAAGCGCGCCACGCTGCGTGAGCTGTCCGAGATCACCGGCCTCTCCACCGCGGGCGTCTCCTACGCCCTGCGCGGCCAGCGCGTATCCCCCGCCACCGAGCGGCGCGTGCGCGCCGCCGCCGACCGCATCGGCTTTCGCAGCGACCCGATCGCACGCGCCCTGCGCGGCGGCCGCACCGAGCTGGTCGGCGTGGTCGGGGGCAGCCTCGCCGACCTCTGGCACCAGCAGTTCGTGACCAGCCTGCAGGGCAGCCTCCGCCGCCACGGCCTGCGGATGGTGCTGGGCGACGCCGCAGGCGACGCGCAGGAGGAGCTGGCCCTGGCACGGGACCTGGCAGCCCAGCGCTGTGACGGCCTGATCGTGCTGCCGATCGATCCCAGCGCCCCGGACTGGCAGGCCATCGCCGCCGCCACGCCCACGGTCTCGGTGAACGCCTCGCTGCCCGCGCCGGCCGGATCGATCCGGTTCAACTCAGGCGCCGGCATCGCCCTCGCGCTCGATCACCTGCAGGGCCTGGGACACCGCGACATCGTGGTGCTGGGCGGCGGGCCGCACGCCGCACCACGCCGGTCAGGAGTGCGTCGCGTCCGCTGCGGGTTCGCCGACGACCAGGCCCGCGACGCCGCCGCCCGTCTGCTCGCCGGCACGCGGCCGCCGACCGCCGTGTTCGCGCTCTCCGACTCGATCGCCTGCGGCGCCTACCAGGCCTGCCGCGACGCCGGCCTGCAGGTGGGCGGGGACATCAGCGTCGTCGGCTTCGACGACATCCCGATCTCGCGCCTGCTCGACCCGGCGCTGACGGCGGTGGGATGGGACACGCCGGGAGCGGCCGTGGGCGCGGCCCAGATGCTGGTCGATGCGATCGCCGGCCGCCCCGCCGGCGAGATGGTGATCGAGCCGCGGCTGCACGTGCGGGCGAGCACCGCGCCGGCGCCGCTGTAGGCTCACGGCCATGCTTGACGAGCTGATCCGCGCCGTCGGCCCCGACCACGTGGTCCGCCCGGCGCCGGCCGAGTACCTGACCGATGCCACCGCCCGCGGCCTGCGCGGATCGGCGCGTTGCGGTGGTGCGGCCGGCGGACGCGGCCGAGGCGGCGCAGGTCGTGGCCGCCTGCTACCGCAACGACATCGCCATCACCCCACGCGGCGGCGGCAGCGGCGTCGCCGGCGGAGCCGTGCCCGACGGCGGCATCGTGATCAGCCTGGAGCGACTGAACCGGATCCGAAGCTTCGACCCGCTGGTGTGGCGGATCCAGGTCGAGGCGGGCGTCACCACCGGGCGCCTGCACCAGGTGGCGCGCGAGAGCGGCCTCATGTTCCCGCCCGACCCGGGCGCCTCCGAGCAGTCGCAGATCGGCGGCAACCTGGCCACCAACGCCGGCGGACCGCACGCCTTCCGCTACGGCGTCACCCGCCGCTGGGTGACCGGGATCGAGGCCGTGATCGCACCCGGCGAGCTGATCACGGTCGGCGGGCCGCTGCGAAAGGACGTGGCCGGCTACGACCTGCTCGGGTTGCTGGTCGGGTCGGAGGGCACCCTGGGACTGATCACCGCCGCCTGGCTGCGGCTGGTGCCGGCACCCGAGGCGGTTCACGTCGTGGCGGGCGTCTACCCCAGCGACGCCGCCGCCTGCGCCGCGATCGAACGGATCCTGGGCAGCGGCATCGAGGCGGCTGCGATCGAGCTGCTGGACGCCGCCGCGATGCGGTTCGGCGGCGGCGGCTTCCCGGCCGAGACCGTCGAGGGGGCGCTGGTGCTGGCCGAGGCCGACGGCGGCACGCTGGAGGCGGGCGGCCCGCCGCGACGCGCTGCTCGAGGCGATGGCGGAGGGCGCCGCCGCGGTGCAGCAGGTCGACGACCGCGAGGCCGTCTGGCGCTGGCGCGACGGGGTGTCTTCGCGGCTGGCGGCGGCCCACGGCGGCAAGCTGTCCGAGGACATCGTGGTACCGCTCGACCGCCTGGCCGAGATGGTGGCGGCGGTGCCGCTGATCGGGGAGCGGCACGGGCTGACCGGGCTCAGCTTCGGCCACGCCGGCGACGGCAACCTGCACTCGAGCTTCCTGCTCGACCCGGCCGACCCCGCGCAGTTCGCCGCCGCCCAGGCTGCCGTCCAGGAGCTGTTCGACACGACGCTGGCCATGGACGGGTCGATCTCGGGCGAGCATGGGCTGGGATCGGTCAAGGCCGGCTACCTGGAGCGCCAGTGGAACCCGGCCGCCGTCGGCGCCCACCGCGCGATCAAGCAGGCGCTCGACCCGAAGGGGCTGTTCAACCCAGGCAAGAAGGTAGGCTGACGCGATGAGCGAGTTCGACCAGCTGGCCGGCATGCAGCCGCTGCGGATCTGGGACGGCATCGCCGCCCGCACCGTGCACGGCGAGCTGGTCTCGTTCGCGGTGATCGAGCTCGATCCCGGCAGCACGGTGCCGGAGCACCGGCACGAGAACGAGCAGCTGGGCGTGCTCGGATCCGGGACGATGCGCTTCCGGATCGGCGACGAGACGCGCGAGCTGGGGCCGGGAGCGACCTGGTGCATCCCCGCGAACGTGCCGCACGAGGTGCAGGCGGGGCCTGCAGGGAGCCGTCGTCGTCGAGGTGTTCGCTCCCCGCCGCGACGACTGGGGCGCCCTCGAGCGGCTGCCCGCCTCGCCGCCGCGGTGGCCGTAGACGGTCTAGCGCGCCGCTACCAGCCCAGCAGCACCTTGCCGAACTTGCCGGGCTGGGCCATGTAGTCGAAGGCCTCGGCGGCCTGCTCTGCCGGAGAACACCCGGTCGACGACCGGGTCGATCGCGCCCGACGCGAGCAGCGGCACCACCTGGTGGGCGAAGGCCTGCACGGCGGCGCCCTTCTGCTCGATCGGCCGCGCCCGCAGCAGCGTGCCGATCATGGTCGCGCGCTTGCCCATCAGCGCCCGCAGCGGCATCTCGGCCGTCGAGCCGGCGGCCGTGCTGACGATCACGATCCGGCCGCGCAGCGCCACCGCCTCGAAGTTCCCGGCCAGGTTGGGCGATCCCACCAGCTCCAGGATCACGTCCGCGTCCTTCGCCTCGTCCAGCGACACCGGCTCTGCGCCGAGTGCGGCCAGCCGCTCGCGGCCGTGCTGCGAGCGGACGTTGACGAGCACGTGCACGCCCGTGGCAAGCCCCATCTGCACGGCGGCCAGCCCGACGCCGCCGTTGGCCCCGTTCACCAGCAGCCGCTCGCCGGCGTGCAGTCCGGCCTGTGTGTAGCAGGCGTCGTGCGCGGTGATGAACGCCTCCGGCACCGCGGCCGCCTGCTCGTCGCCGAGCCGGTCAGGGATCCGCGCGACATGGCGGGCGTTGACGACGGCACGATCTGCGTGGCCGCCGCCTCCGACCACACCGAACACGCGGTCTCCCTCGCGCCACTCGCTGACGTTCCGCCCCACCGCCACCACCGTGCCCGACACCTCCAGCCCCGGGACCTCGGCGGGGGCGCCGGGCGGCGCCGGATAGTGACCGGCGCGCTGGTTCAGGTCGGCCGGGTTGATGGCCGAGTGCGTGGCGGCGACCAGCACCTCGTCTGAGCCGGGCTCCGGGTCGGGCCGCTCCTCCAGGCTCATCACCTCGGGGCCGCCGGCACCTGTGAACACGATCGCACGCATCGGCGCAGACTACCGGCACCCGGCGCGGCTGGTGCCGGTGGCGCGGAGCCGGTGTGGTCGCGTAGGTTGCGCGTGCACATGATCGACCGCGAACACATCGACGGCAGGATCGGCGAGGCCTGGTCGGGCGACGTTCCCAACGGCAGCCACATCAACCTGGTGCTGGCCTGGCGCGGGTCGCCGACCGCGGCGGCGGCCGTGTCGGCGCTGGCCAACCCGCGTGCCGGCCACGCGCCGGTGGTCGTCTGCCTGGGCGCGGGCAATGCCGTGCGGCCGGTCACGATCATGACCAACAAGGCCACTGCGATCGAGGACCTGCACCAGCGCATCACCTGGGGCGCCGCACAGCTGGGTATCGGGCAGGGCGTGATGGACGCCGTGGCCGACGGCGTGCTGCCGGCCGAGCAGGCGGGCGACCTGGTGCTGCTGGTGGCGGCCTGGGTCGACCCCGACGCGACCGACGAGACGGCCTGCCGCGAGGCGGCACGCGACGCCACCCGCCGCGCCGTCGACGACGCGCTGGCCGGCGCACCGGCCGACTCCGTGCGCCGCATCGCGGAGCTTCGCCACGACGCTCGGAACGTCTTCTACGGCGGCGAGTGATGCGGATCGTCTCGATCGAGACGCGCAGCTACCGGCACCCGTTCGACCCGCCGTTCCGGGCTGCATGGGATCCCGTCCCGCGCGCCTCCCAGGATGCGACGCTGGTGGTCGTGACGGCCGATGACGGCACCGCCGGGTACGCCAGCGGCGGCGACGGCCTCCCTGACCGGGAGCTTCTGGAACGGCTGCTGCGCGGCGTTGACCCGCGCGACAACTCATCGGTGCAGCGGACGTGCGAGACCGTCGACTTCCACGGCGGCCGCCCCTGGGCGGTCGAGGTCGCGTGCTGGGATCTTGCCGGCCGGGCGGCCGGGGTGCCCGTCTGGCAGCTGCTGGGCGGCGACGGCCGGGCGCTCACTGCCTACGCCTCGACCGGCGAGCTGGCCGATCCACAGGAGCGGGCGAGCCGCGCGGTGGCGCTCCGCGACCGCGGCCTGCGGGCGCTCAAGATCCGCTTCCATCATCCAGACTGGCGCGACGACGTGCGGGTGGTGGAGGCCGTGCGGGAGGCGGTCGGCGACGAGATGGAGATCATGGTCGACGCGAACCAGGGTTGGCGGATGCCGGGCGACCTCGCTCCGGCCTGGGACCTCGCCACCGCCCGTGCGTGTGCCGCGGCGCTTGAGCCGCTCCGCATCCACTGGCTGGAGGAGCCGTTGCCCACCGCCGACGTCGACGGCTACGCGGCCCTGGTCGCATCCACGCGACGTGCCGATCGCGGCCGGGGAGATGGTGCGGCAGGAGCACGAGGCGCGCGACCTGCTGACCCGCGGCGGCATCGCGGTGATCCAGTGCGACGTCCTGTTCTGCGGCGGCATCGGCGGCTGCCGGCGGATCGCCGACCTCGCCCGCGAGCTGGGACGCAGCTGGTCGCCGCACACCTGGTCGAACGGCTACGGGCTGGTCGCGAACCTGCACGCGGCCTCGGCACTCTCGAACCACGGCTATGTGGAGGTGCCCTTCGACCCGCCCGCCTGGTCGGCCGAACGGCGCGACTGGATGCTCCCGCTCGTGGTCGAGATCGCCGGCGACGGCACCATCGCGCCCCCGCCCGGGCCGGGGCTGGGCGTCGAGCCGGATCTGGACGGGCTCGAACAGTGGCGGGTGGCATGAGGACGAGGGCCGCGGTACTGCGCGAGATGGGCTCGCCCCTGACGGTGGAGGAGCTTGAGCTGGCGCCGCCCGGCCCCGGCGAGGTGCTGGTGCGGGTCGCCGCGGCCGGCGTCTGCCACTCCGACGTGCATCTGGCGGACGGGCACCTGGGGCGAGAGCGGCAGCCGATCGTGCTCGGCCACGAGGGCGCGGGCACGGTCGAGGCGGTCGGCTCCGGCGTCGCGCACGTCGCCGCCGGCGACCGCGTGGCGTTCTGCTTCGTGCCCTCGTGCGGCACCTGCGCGCAGTGCCGGGCCGGGCACGCCAACCTCTGCGTCCCGGCCGGCGAGCACAACAGCCGCGGGGTGCTCGGCGACGGCACCACCCGTCTGTCGTTCCCCGGCGGCGACCCCGTCAAGCACTTCCTGAGCGTCGCCTGCTTCGCCGAGCGCTGCGTCGTCCCCGCCGCAAGCGCGGTGCCGCTGCCGGCAGGGCTGCCCCTGTGGCAGGCGGCGCTGGTCGGCTGCAGCGTCGTCACCGGCCTGGGCGCGGTGCGCAACGCCGCGCGCGTACAGCCCGGCCAGAGCGTCGCCGTGATCGGCTGCGGCGGTGTCGGCCTGCAGGCGGTGGCGGGTGCCCGGCTGGCGGGGGCCGCTCGCGTGGTCGCGATCGACCGCGACGCCGACAAGCTGGAGCGCGCGCTGCGGCTGGGCGCCACGGACATGGTGCTGGCGGGCGACGGCCGCGACCCCGTGGCGCGCGTGCGGGAGCTGTGCGGCGACGGCGGCGCCGACCATGCGATCGAGGTGGTGGGCCGGCCGGAGACGATCCGCCAGGCCTTCGACATGATCCGGCCGGGCGGCACGGCGGTGGTCGTGGGTATCGCTCCCAGCGGAGTCGAGGTGGCGCTGCCGGCCCTCGACTTCGTGAGCGACAAGACGATCGCGGGCTGCTTCTACGGATCCGGCAACCCGGCCGCCGAGATGCCGGAGCTGATCGGCATGCTGATGGACGGGCGGCTGGACGTGGCCGGCGCCGTGTCCGACTTCACCGACCTGGACGGGATCGAGGCCGCCTTCGAGCGGCTGCGCCGCGGGCAGGGGGCGCGGACGGTGGTCGTGCTGGACGAGGACGCGGCCGGCCTGCCGTAGCCGTCCTCGCTAGGCGCCGCTCTGCTTCCGGAAGGGCGCGGGCGGTGACGTGAGCGCCTCCTCCGCCAGATCGCCGTACGCCTCGCCGGAGTCCCCGGTCGTACGCTCGACGCTGGCTCCGTGCCTCGCGGCGGTCTCATCGGCGATCCACTCGACCTTCCGGCTGGGATCGGGGCCGCCGAACATCAGGATCACGCACGGTCCGTCGCCGGCTCCGATCGTGGTGTGAGCGGTTCCCGGCGGTGAGTGAAGGAAGTCCCACTGGCGCATCGGCCGCTCCTGGCCCTCCACCAGCGCCAGACACTCGCCGCTCAGCACGACGAACCCTTCCTGGGCGGCCTCGGCGTGGTAGTAGCCGTTGGTCTCCCCGGGCTGCAGGACGTGGATGTGGATACCGACGACGGGCTCGGCGCCGGATACCCTGGCCCAGTCGAGGTCGCGCCAGACGCCGAAGCCGGGAACGGTCTCCCACGGCATCTCCCCGAGGTTGAGGATGAACCAGCCTGCACCGGCCGGGAGGCGGCCCTCCGTCGTCTCGTCGATCCGGGCTTCGCGCACGATTGACCCTCCTTCAGTACGCCGGCGGATACCGCAGCATCCACGGCCGCAGCTGCTGCAGCAGCTCCACGCGGCCTGGATCGACCGCCCGCACGGCCGCGTCGGCCGACGCGGCCACCTCGGCGCCGAGCGCGTCCATGTCGACGTGCAACGGCCGGCCGTCCTGCGCCAGCAGACGCCCGCCGACCAGCACCTGGCGCACGTGCCGGCGCCGGGCGCGCGCCACCACCAGGTCGTGGTAGGGCACGGCCGGCGAGGTGTAGACCCCGCGCATCGCGTCCAGGTCGAGCACCACCGCGTCGGCCCGGTATCCCGGTTCCAGCCGTCCCACAAGGCCGGCGAGCCCGGCGATGCGAGCGCCTCCCTCCCACGCCATCCGCAGGATGTCGCGCGCATCGAGCAACGGCTCCGGCCCCTCCCACACCCGCTGCGTGATGTGCGCGGCGCGCACCTCGCTGAGCATGTCGTCGTCATCGTCGAGCGTCATGTCGTCGCTGCCCAGGCCCACGGTGACGCCACGCGCCACCAGCCGGCGCACCGGCGCGATCCCGCAGGCGAGCCGCAGGTTCGAGGAGCAGTTGTGGGCCACCATCGCGCCTCGCTCGGCGATCAGGTCGATGTCCGCATCGCGCAGGTAGACGCCGTGGGCGATCGCCGTGCGGTCGCCCAGCACGCCTCTGTCGGCCAGCCTGCGAAGCTCGTTGCCTGTGTGGACATCGTCTCCCCAGGCGAGCTGGCGGCGGCTCTCGAGCGCGTGCAGGTGGACGCCGATCCGAAGCGCCGCGGCCGCTTCCCCGACGGCATCGATCAGCTCGTCGGACGCCCACTGGGGGGCCGCGATCGAGAGCTGGACGCCGATCATCTCGTCGCCCGCGAGCCGCCGGTGCAGCTCGGTGATGGCGTCGATGTAGACGCTGTTCGGTATGCGCGGGCCGTCGACGAGCGCCCGCGCCGGCCCGGACAGGTCGTCCGGCAGGCTGTCGATGAACCGCGCGTCGTCGTCGTAGACGAATGAGGCGCGGTCACGCCAGTAGGGCGCGAGCGCGGTGCGCAGCCCGGCCTCGCGGTGGGCGCTGACCGCTCCCTCGAGCTCTGCCAGGTAGCCGCCGGCGGGATCGTCGCCGTAGCCCTGCTTGGCGGGGAAGTGCGAGTGCACGTGCGTCGTCACCCCGCTGGTCAGCATCAGCATCGACTTGTAGAGCGTGGTCAGGTAGGCGTCCACGGAGGGCAGCGCGTGCATCAGCGCCATCCACGGCTCGAACGGCTCGTCCACGAATCCCATCTGGAAGGTGGAAACGCCCTCCGCGTGCTGGTGGGCGTTCACCAGCCCCGGCATCACCAGCATGCCGGGGCCACCGGCGCGACGTGCCGCCGGGTGCGCGGCCGCGAGCTCGCCGGCATCGCCGAGCGCCGTGACGACGCCGTCGGTGACCAGCACGGCCGCGTCCGCGATCGGCTCGCCTGCGGCCGACGGCACCACGACCGCTCCCTCGATCAGGAGCTCGCCTGCGGCGCTGTCAGCGGGAGTGCATCGGGTCAGTATGGCAGCCGATACACTCGCCGACCATGACCACCATCCGGGCCGCAGTGCTGGAGGGAGTCGGGGGCGACCTCGAGGTGCAGGAGCTCGACCTGGCACCCCCGCGGGCCGGCGAGGTGCAGGTGCGGCTGCTGGCCAGCGGCGTCTGCCACAGCGATCTGAACGCCATCGACGGTACGGCTGAGACGCGCTGTCCGGCCGTCCTCGGGCACGAGGGCGCGGGCGTGGTCGAGGCGGTCGGCGACGGCGTGACGCGGGTCGTGCCGGGCCAGCACGTGGCGCTTTCATGGGCGCCGTCCTGCGGCCGTTGCGCCGAGTGCCTCGACGACCTGCCGCACCTCTGCGGCGTGGCCTGGCCGATGATGGCGCAGGGCACGCTGCTGGACGGCACCACCCGGCTGTCTCGCGGCGGCGAGCCCGTCTACCACTACTCGTTCATCTCGTCCTTCGCCGAGCGGACGGTGCTGCCCGAGGCGTCGTGCGTACCGATCCCCGATGACGTGCCGCCCGAGGTGGCGGCGCTGGTGGGCTGTGCGGTCACCACCGGGATCTGCGCCGTCTGGCGAAGCGCGCAGGTGCGCGCCGGCCAGCGCGCGGCCGTGATCGGCTGCGGCGGCGTCGGCCTGTCGGCGGTGATGGGCCTGGCCGCCGTCGGCGCGGCGCCGATCATCGCCGTCGACCTGCACGAGGAGCGGCTGGAGGCGGCGCTGTCCCTGGGGGCAACGGACGCCCTGCAGGCCGCGGCCACGGCCGAGGAAACGGCGGAGCGGGTGCGGGAGGCATCGGGCGGCGGCGTCGACGTGGCGATCGAGGCCACCGGCCGCAGCGACGCGATGCGCGCCGCGTTCCTGTCGACGCGTCGCCGCGGCACGGCCGTGCTGATCGGGATCCCGGCTGAGGACGCCGTCCTGGAGCTGCCGGCGCTCTCGATCCCGCGCATGGAGCGGCGGGTGATGGGAGCGCTGTACGGCTCGGCCCGGCCCGAGCGCGACTTCATCGTGATCCTCGACCAGTACGCGCGGGGGCGGCTGCCGCTCGACCGGCTGATCTCACACCGGCTGCCGCTCGACCGGATCGGCGAGGCATTCGACCTGCTGCGCTCGGGCAGCGGCCGGCGGGTCGTGCTCGATCTTATGGATGGTTGACTCCACGAGCTGCGCGGCGCCGGACTGGTCTGGGACACGCTGGACGCCACGATCGTCCTCGGCCAGGACATCATCCAGCCTGCCCTGCGTACGCTCCCGGCGCCCAGCCCGCCCCATCCTGCGCCCGGCATCCACGCACCCCGTGGAGTCAACCATCTAGCCGATCGATCGGCGCAGGAACCGGCCGCGACCGGGGCTCGCCCAGCCACTCGCCGCGGTCGGCGATCACCTGGCCGCGGCTGATCGTGACGACCGGCCAGCCGCGCACGTCCTGCCCGTCGTAGGTGGAGTGATCGATGGCCGAGTGCAGGATGCCCGCCGACAGCCGGCGCGTCGCGGCGGGGTCGAACAGCACGATGTCGGCATCGCGCCCGGGCTCCAGCCTGCCCTTCCGTGCCAGCCCGTGCAGCCTGGCCGGGGCGGTGCAGCAGACGTCGACCCAGCGCTGGAGGTCGATGCGGCCGTCCAGCACGCCGCGATCGTGCATCAGCGCCAGCCGCACCTCCACCCCGCTCGTGCCTGACCGGTGCTGCAGCCTGCCCGACTCGTCCGCGACCCGGCGGCGAGGGCCGTGGTCGGTGGAGACGACGTCGAGCGTGCCCTCGGCCAGCGCCCGCCACAGCGCGTCGCGATGCTCCCGGGGCCGCAGCGGCGGCGTGCCCATGAACTGCGGCGCCAGCTCGGGATCGAGGTAGAGCTCGTCGCCCAGCAGCAGATGGTGCAGCAGCGCCTCGCCGAAGGCGACCTGGCCGGCGTCGCGTGCGCGCCGCAGCTCGGCCAGCGAGTCGGTGGTGGTGAGATGGAACAGCAGCAGCCGGCAGCCCGCCAGCCGGGCCAGCGCCAGCGCCCGGTGGGCAGCCTCGCCCTCCATCACGGGCGGGCTGATGGACGGATACCAGCGCGGGTCGGTGCGGCCCAGCTGCTCGAGCTCGCGCGACAGCTCGGCCACGATCGCGCCGTTCTCGGCGTGGACGACGGCCATGCCACCGCCCGCCGCCACCCGCTGCATGGCCCGGAAGATGATGTCGTCGGGCAGCTGGTATGTCTCGTAGGTCATGAACATCTTGACCGTGGGAACGCCCTCGGCCATCACCGCCGGGATCTCGTCCACCCGCGCCAGCGAGGGCTCGCGCAGGTTCAGGTGCAGCCCGTAGTCGATCGGGCAGTGGCCGTCGGCCTCCGCCCGCCGCTTCAGAAAGCCCTCCATCAGCGGCGTGCCCGGCTCCACCTGGGCCTGGTCGATGATCGTCGTGACGCCGCCGAAGGCCGCCGCCGTACCGCCGGTCTCGAAGGTGTCGTCGTAGACATGCAGCGGCCGGTCGGTGCGCATGTGCACGTGCCCGTCCACCGCTCCCGGGATCACGTACAGCCCGTCCGCGTCGATCTCGCGGCGGCCGCGCAGACCCGGCGCCACCGCCGCGATCAGCTCGCCGTCCACGGCCACGTCCGCCGAACGCTCCCCATCCGCGCCGATCACCCGGCCGCCGCGGATCACCAGGTCGTGATCGGCTCACGACTCGACGGTGACGCGACCGCCGCCGGCCAGGGCCCGCTCACAGGCCAGCGCCACCTCGAGCGTGCCGGCGGCCGCCTCGACGTCGCACGCGACCAGGCCGGGATCGCCCGCACGCACGGCATCGAGGAACCGCTCCAGGCCGCGCTGGATCGGCGGCGCGTCGCTGTGCAGCGACACATCGGCGCCGTCGCGGACACCCGTGGCCGAGAATCCGGGGTCGAGCTCGACGCGCACCGACGCCCGCGACGACACCAGGTCAAGCGTGTAGCGGGACGGCAGGCTGGGCTGCGTCCAGGCCACCAGCACGGTGCCGAGCGCCCCGGACCGGAAGCCGAGCAGCAGCGTGATCACGTCGTCGATGTCCGCTCCCGGCGGCCGCTGGTCGCCGGCCAGATCGACCTTCGAGCCGGCGGCCTGCACCCAGTCGACCTCCCCCGCGATCGCGCGCTGCAGGTCGATGTGGTGGCTGGCTCGCTCGAGCACCTGGCCGCCGCTCTGCGCCTGCTGGACGAACCACGCCCGGCCGGCGGTCGCGCCCACGCTGTAGGAGGTGAGCAGGCCGAGCGGATCGGCGGCGGCGGCCGCGGACAGATCGGGCAGGAACGCAAGAGCGCGGTACTGGTAGCCGACGGCGACAATCGCCCCGGCGCCGCGCACCGCGTCGACGATGGCCCGGGAGTCCTCGTGCGTCCGCGCCACGGGCTTCTCGAGGTAGACCGGCAGGCCCCGCTCGACGGCCGCCTCCAGCGGCTCGCGGTGGGCCAGCGGCGGTGTCAGCACCATCACGGCATCCAACTGCTCCCGGTCGAGCATCGCCCGCCAGTCGTCGTGCACGGCGGCTCCCACCGTCGCCGCGATGTGCTCGGCGCGGCCGCGATCGAGATCCGTCACCGCCGCGACGGAGGCTCCCTGCAGCTCTGCGAGGCTCTGGAGGTGGCGCTCGGCGATCCAGCCCGCGCCGATCATCCCCAGCCGCAGGTCTGCGGTCATGACGAGAGCTCCGGCACCTCCGGAGCGTACACCGGCAGCCGCAGCACGAAGCCCGCCGACACGGCTGCCGCCGCCAGCAGCGCCGCCCCCAGCGCGAACAGCAGCTCGGGGCTGTGCAGGCTGGCCAGCAGCCAGCCGGACAGCGCCGTCATCGTTGCGATCACGCCGTACTCGAAGGCGTTCCACGTAACCGTCACGTTGGGCCGGGTATCCGGCTCGATGCGTGCCAGCCCCGAGTCCACGATCAGCGGCCAGGCGCCGGTGGCGACGAAGGAGGTCGCGATCAGCGCCAGCACGAACAGCGGCGCGCCGACCGTGCTGGTGGAGGCGCACAGCGCCAGGCTGAGGACGGCACCGGCGCCGAGCAGCAGCAGGATCGCCCGTCGATGCCCGCTCTCGCGGGTGATGATGCGGCCGGCCAGCGCGCCGCCGATCTTGCCTGCCTGGACGCACGCCACGGTCAGCCCGACCACGAACGGTGCCAGGTGGAAGTCACGGAGCAGCACGATCGGCGTCAGCGGCAGCATCATGGCCAGCGCCGAGACCAGCAGCAGGTCAGGCAACTGCACCGCCACGGCCTGGGGCGAGGTGCGCGGGCGCAGCCCGCGAGGGACGGCGTCGCGCTGACGTCGAGGGCGCCACAGCGCCAGGCCCGCCAGCATTGCGGCCAGGCCCAGCCCGTAGCTGAGCTGGATGGCATCCGCCTCGCCGATGCCCGCGTGGCGCAGGATGGCGGCGGTGGAGCCGACGATCGCGGAGCCTCCCGCCACCCCGAGCGTGTAGGCGGCGTAGTGGTGGGCGAACGCGCGCTCGCTGCCGTCGCGGCCGGACGAGCGGCCGAGCAGCGTCTGGCTGCTGACCCAGAACAGGCCGATGCCGGCGCCGACGAACGCGGTGCCCACCACCATCCAGGTGGTGGACGACGCGGCCAGCAGCACCGCCTGCCCGCATCCGGAGACCGCGACCGAGGCGACCAGCAGGTTGCGGGCGGAGCCCACCATCCTGCCGACGACGCCCGCGGCCAGGGCGGCCAGCGCCACGGCGACGGTGACCGAGGCGAGCAGCTGGCCGGCCAGCGAGGCGGGCAGGTGCATCGCGGCGACGTGCAGCGGGACGGCCACGGCCAGCACGCCGAAGGAGAGCCCGGACAGCGCCGCAACCGGGTAGAAGCCGCGTTCGGGTGTGCTCATCAAGCGGCCCGGTGACCCAGGGCTTCGGACACACGGGCAGCGGCATTCAGGGCCGCCGGCAACAGCTCGTCGCGCACCTTCTGCTCGGAGACGCGAAACCGGGGACCGCCGACCGCGATCGCGGCCACGACCATGCCACCGGCATCGCGGATCGGCACGGCGACGCCGCAGTAGCCATCCTCGCCCTCGCTGATACGGATGGCGTGACCCTGCCTGCGCACCAGCGCCAGCTCGGTGTCGGACAGGCCCGGCGCGCCGGCGGGCGCCTCGGCGACGAGGCGATCGATCACGTCTCCGGGCTGGTAGGCCAGCAGCAGGCGCCCGGTGACGCCCTCCGTCAGCTCGTGGCGGACGCCGACCCAGTCGACGTTGACGGTGACGTGCCGGCTGGATGCCTGGTCGAGGTAGGTGATCCTGTGCGCGTCGAGGACGCCCAGCCAGGCCGTCTCGCCGGTGGCGTCGCGCAGCTCGCGCAGCACCTGTCCTGCCTGGGCGCGGACGGGAAAGCGGTTCAGCACGTAGCCGGCCAGCGGCACCAGTCCCAGGCCGAGGCGGTAGCTGGCGGAGCCCTCTGCCTGCTCCAGCAGCCCGCGGCGCTCGAGCGTCGCCATCAGGCGCGATGCGGTGCTGCGGTGCACTCCCAGCGCCCGGGCGGCATCGCCCACGCCGACGACCGTGCGGTGCTCGTCGAACAGCTCCAGGATCGTGATCGCACGCTCCACAGCCTGACACCCGGAGATCTGTTCCATGCGCTCATACTACGCATGTTGTGCATAATATGCACGTTAAGGGCACGTTAAGCGCACAGCGGTCCGAGGCAACGCCGTGCCTCACCCCCCGCCGGATGGCCTCAGGCGACCGGGTCGCCGCCGGCGTCGCCGGCGGCGGCATCCTGGGTCTGCAGCCGCTCCAGCTGATCGGGCGCGATGTGGCAGCGGTAGCGCTGGCCGCCGGTGCTGTCCTGCCAGGGCGGCTCCTCGGTCTTGCAGATGTCGCCCAGGTAGCGCGGGCAGCGCGTGTGGAAGCGGCAGCCGCTGGGCGGATCGCTGGGGCTGGGCAGCGTGCCGCGCAGCTTGATGCGGGCCTTCACCTCGATGTCGAGCGTCGGGATGGCCGACAGCAACGCCTCGGTGTAGGGATGGTGGGGCGCGCTGAACACCGCCTCGCTCGGCCCGACATCCACGATCTGCCCCAGGTACATGACGGCGATCCGGTCGGCCACGTAGCGGACGACGGCCAGGTCGTGGGAGATGAAGACGTAGGAGACGCCCTCGCGCCGCTGCAGGTCGACCAGCAGGTTCAGGATCGCCGCCTGCACCGACACGTCCAGCGCCGACGTCGGCTCGTCGCACAGCACCATCGAGGGTTTGCCGGCGAACGACCGGGCGATCGCCACCCGCTGCTTGAGGCCGCCCGAAAGCGCTGACGGCCGCACATCCAGGTGGCGCGGCTCCAGCCGCACCGACCTGGTCAGGGCCTCCAGCTCGGCATCCTGCTGCCGCTTGCTCCTGACACCGGCCAGCAGCTGCAGCGAGCGGCGCAGGATCGAGCCGACCGTGTGGCTGGGGTTGAGCGCGTTGTCGGGATTCTGGAACACCATCTGCAGCCTGCGCCGCGCCTCGCGGCCGCGCGACCGGCCCTTCGTGACGTCCATGTGCTCGAACTCGATGCTGCCGTCGGTGGGGTCGATCAGCCCCACGATGCACTTGGCCAGCGAGGTCTTGCCGCTGCCGGACTCGCCCACCAGCCCCAGCACCTCACCGCGGGCGACGTGGACGTCGACGCCGGCGACCGCCAGCACCGCGTTCGCGCCGGAGCCGTAGGCCTTGACCAGCTGCTCCACCTCGAGCAGCATCTCGTGCTCGACGGCCGCGGCCGGCACCTGCTCGATCCCCGGCGCCTGGGGCGGGATCGCCGGCACCTCCTCGTGGTAGAAGCAGCGCGACCCGTGCGCCTCGTTGACGGGCTCGATCTGCGGCGGCTCGGTGCGACAGCGATCGCGCGCGATCGGGCAGCGGTCGGCGTACACGCAGCCGGCGATCTCGGCGCCCAGGGGCGGCAGCGATCCCGCGATCGAGTCCAGCCGGTCGGTGTCCTTGCGCATCCCCAGCCGCGGCATGCAGCGAAGCAGTGCCAGCGTGTAGGGGTGCCGCGGGTTCTGGAACAGCTCGTGCGCCGGCCCCTGCTCGATCAGCCGCCCCGCGTACAGCACGCCCACCCGCTCGCAGACGCGGGCGACGATCCCGAGGTTGTGGCTGACGAACAGGATCGACGTGTTGAACTGGGTGCGCAGCTGCTCGACCAGATCCAGCACCTCGGCCTCGACGGTCGCGTCGAGGCCGGTGGTGGGCTCGTCCAGCACCAGCAGGTCGGGGTCGGTGGCCAGCGCCATGGCGAACATGACGCGCTGCTGCTGGCCGCCGGACAGCTCGTGCGGGTACCGGCGTGCCACCCGGTCGGGCGCCGAGATCTGCACCGTCGAGAGCATCTCGACGGCGGCCGCAAGCGCGTCCGACTTGCCGAGGTGCTTGTGGAAGCGGTAGACCTCGGCGATCTGCTCGCCCACCTTGATGGAGGGGTTCAGCGCGGAGCCGGGGTCCTGGTAGACCATCGCCATGCGCTCGCCCCGCCACTTGCGCAGCGTGGAATCGCTGGCGGTCAGCACGTCCTCATCGCCGAACATGATGCGGCCGCCGTCGACCACGGCGTTTTCGGGCAGGTACCGCATCAGCGCCATGGCCGCGGTCGTCTTGCCGCAGCCGGACTCGCCCACCAGCCCGTAGGCCTCGCCGTGGCCGATCTCGAACGACACGTCGTTCAGCACCCGCAGCAGCTTCTGCCGGCGCCGGTAGCTGACGGTCAGGCCCTCGATGCGGACAGCTGCCTGTTCGGCCACGGCGCTCATTCCTCGAGCACCCGCCGGATGCCGTCGGCAATCAGGTTGACGCCCACCACCAGCGTCGACAGCGCCAGGGCCGGGAAGATCGCCATCCACCAGGCGATCTGCACGTAGGCGCGGGCATTCGCCACCTGCAGACCCCAGTCGGGCGATGGATCCTGGATGCCGAGGCCGAGGAAGGCGAGCGTGGCGGCGGCGAAGATCGCATAGCCGAGCCGGATGGTGCCCTCCACCGTGATCGGGCCGGTGATGTTGGGCAGGATCTCGAACACCATGATGCGTGGGCCGCGCTCTCCCCGCAGCCGGGCGGCGGCAACGTACTCGCGCTCGCGCTCGATCAGCACCGCCGAACGCACCGTGCGGGCGATCAGCGGCGTGAAGATGATGCCGATCACGAGGATCACATTGCGGGGCGAGCGACCGAGCGAGGCCAGCACCAGCACCGCCAGGATGATCAGCGGGAAGGCCAGCAGCGCATCGACGAGCCGGCTGAAGACGTCGTCCACCCAGCCCCGGTAGTAGCCGGTGAGCAGCCCCAGCGTGATGCCTCCCAGCAGCCCCAGCGCCGTCGCCAGCGGAGCCACGGTCAGCACCGGCGCCGCGCCCGCGATCACGCGCGAGAACACGTCACGGCCGAGGTTGTCGGTGCCGAAATAGTGCGAGCCGCTGGGCGCCTTGAGGGTATCGATGGGGTTCACCGCCTGCGGGCTGTAGGGCGTGATCCAGCGCCAGGTCAGCGCACAGATCACCCACACGGTCACCATCGCGGCGCCGATCATGAAGGTCTTTGAGTGCAGCAGGCCGCGCAGCAGCTCGACGCGTCGCGCGCGCCGCAGCCGGGCCACATCCTCCGGCGAGGTGCCCCCCGGGATCCCGGCCAGGTCGCTCTGCTCGACGGTGCTCACGTTGCCAGCCTCACGCGCGGGTTCAGAACCGCCACCAGGATGTCGGCGATGAAGTTGGCGACCAGGTAGATGATCGCGATCATCAGCACCGCCGGCTCCAGCACCGGCAGGTCGTGGCTGACGGCGGCGTTCAGGATCAGCTGGCCGATCCCGGGATAGCTGAACAGCGTCTCCACCACCACCAGCCCGCCCACCAGGTAGCCGACCTGGACGCTGACGACCGTGATCGTCGGCAGCAGCGAGTTTCGCAGCACGTGCCGGCCGACGACCTGGCGCTGAGGCAGGCCCTTCAGCACCGCCGTGCGCGTGTAGTTGGAGCGCAGCGACTCGACCGTGCCGACCCGGGCCATGCGTGAGATGTACCCGAACAGCACGAACATCAGCGGGATCGACGGCAGCAGCAGCTGCTGGAAGATGTCGACCGGGTTGGCATCCGGCACGGACGACGAGGTCGGGAACCAGCCAAGCTGCACCGCGAAGATCACGATCACGAAGGTGCCGACCACGAACTCGGGCAGGGCCACGAACGAGAGACCGGTGATGGTGATGATGCGGTCGGCCGCCCTGCCGTAGTTGAGCGCCGCCAGCACTCCTAACAGCACGGATATGGGGACGATCAGGAGCAGCGCGAAGCCGGCCAGGATCAGCGAGTTCTTGAGCCGGTCGAGCACCAGCGGCCGCACCGGCACGTTCAGGATCGGCGAGGTGCCCCAGTCACCCTTGATGAAGTTGCCCGCCCAGGTGATGTAGCGCCTGACCAGTGGCTGGTCGGTGCCCAGCTTGTGGTTCAGCTGATCCACCTGCGCCCGGCTCGCATACGGCCCCAGCACCGTGCGGGCGACGTCGCCCGGCAGCACCTCTGCGGCTGCGAACACCGTGAACGAGACGATCAGCAGCGTGATCAGGCTCAGCCCCAGCCGTTTCAGGACGTAGCGGCCCACGCTGCGGCTACCGGGGGCCTCGCGGGGGCCGGCGCTCCACCCAGGGAGCGCCGGCCCCGATGATGCTCAGGACTTCCACATCTCCCTCGCGTCGAGGTGGAAGGTCGGCCCGATGGCCAGGCCGTGCACGTTGGTGCGGGTGGCGCGCAGCTCGTTGATCCAGTACGCGATCACGTCCGGCACCTCCTCGTTCTGGATGGTCGCGGCCTGCACCGCGAGCGCCTTCCGCTTCTGCACGTCGGCCTCGCCCTCGAACTGCTTGACCAGCGAGTCGAACTGCGGATCGCACCAGTGCGCGGAGTTCCATGCGCCGGCGTTCGACAGGTCCGGCTTCGGCACCGAGCTGCACAGGTAGGCCGGGTCGATGGTCTGGCCGGCGACGCCGCGGGCGCCCCAGTCGGTGATGCCGAAGTTGGCCTGCAGCCACGGCTGGTTGGCGCCGGTGCCGTAGAACTTCGTCTGCGGCTGGACGTCCAGCGTGATGTTGAACCCGGCCGGTGCCGCCATCTGCTTCACGTACTGGGCGTACTGCGGGATCTCCAGGAACTGCTCGGTCGTGAGCGTGACGTTGACCGAGGTCATCCCCGCGGTCTGCAGCAGCTGCTTGGCCTTGGCGATGTCCTGCGCCCGCTGCGGCACCTCGGCGGAGGTCGGCGATCCCGGGTAGATGGGCGCGAACGCGTGGTCGTTGCCGAGCTCGGCCTTGCCGCCCAGCAGGCCCGCGACCAGGCCCGGCCGGTCGAGCGAGTACGCCAGCGCCTGGCGCACCTCCTTCGCCTTCCAGGGCTCCTGGTCGACCCGCATCTGCAGCGTGCGGTACTCGCTCGACGGCGTCTCGCTGACGTGGATATTGGCATCCGAGAACAGCGCCTGCGAGCCCTGGTATGGCACCTGCGGGAACACGTCGATGGAGCCGCCCTGGATGGCCAGCACGATCGGCGGCGTGTCCGCGAAGTACTTGATCTGGACCGCATCCAGATAGGGCAGAGTGGGGCCGCCCCAGTACTTCGGATTCTTGACGTAGCTCGCGCCCTGGTCGGCCGAGAACGACTTCAGGATGAACGGTCCGGTACCGATCCCGCCCTTCGTGAACGTCCCCTCCTTGTAGTCCTTCGGCAGGATCACGGAGTTGTAGTTGAAGGACGATACGAGCGCCGGGAAGTCACCGTAGGCGCGGTCGAGGTGGAACTTGACGGTCTGGTCGTCCACCTTCTCGATGTTGCCGTTCGAGAGCACGCCCGCGAACGCCGACAGCGCGGCAGAACCGACCTTGGGATCGGTGATGCGGTTGAAGGAGGCGACAACGTCGTCGACCGTGAGCGGCGTGCCGTCCTGCCAGAGGACGTTCTGGCGGATCGTGAACGTCCACTCGTCGGGCACGCTGCCCGGTGCCCACTTGGTGGCCAGACGCGGCTGCAGCACGTAGTTTGCGTCGGGGAAGACCAGGTAGTCGGCGGCCAGCTGCGTGGTCATGATCGAGCCGGTGTTGAACATGGTGATCGGGTCTACGTCCTGGGCGGGCGACGTGATGCCGAACACCCCCGTGCCGCCGCGCTTCACGGCTCCCGCGCCGGTGCTGCCGCTGCCGCCCGAGCTCGAGCTGGAGCTGCTCCCGCAGGCGGCCAGGATGGCCGTCAGCGCGGGCAGCGACACGCCCATCATGGTTGCCCGGACGAGCAGCTGCTGGCGGGACATCCTGCCGGACTTCGCCTCTTCGTACAGGTGATACTCGTAGTCGTTCACCAATTCCTCGCTTCCTCGTCGGGGGTGCATGTCCACCTCGGACGTTCGTTGTCGTAACAAGTTGGTATACCGGTCACAGGCCCACCTCGTCGGTGGTCGTTCCCAGCGGGCCGGCCAGCACCATGCCGGCCACGAAGCCGATGTGGCCGCGCATCTCGCGCTCGGCGACGGCGGCGGCGCCGTCCGCGATCGCATCCGCGATCCGCACGTGTGCCTCGGCACAGGCCCGCGACGCGGTCGCCTTGGGGCGCGCGCGGCGGCGCAGGGTGAGGGCCAGCGTCAGTGCGTCCTCCACCATCCGGCGCAGCAACGGGTTCGACGCGGCCTCGGCGACCGCCGTGTGGAAATCGATGTCGTGGTGCGTGAACCCGTCGACGTCGCCGGCCTTGACGCAGGCCAGAGACCGCGCGGCCAGCGACCGCAGCTCCGCGACCTGATCGGCCTCGGCCCGCTCCGCGGCCCGGCCGGCGGCATACGGCTCGAGCGCATCCCGCACCTCGTAGGCACGCCTGACGGAGACCTCGGACAGCTGCACGACCCGGCCCCCGCGACTTGCCGTTGGGCTCGATCACGCCGATGTCCTTCAGCCGCAGCAGGGCCTCGCGCACGGGCGTCTTGCTGACTCCCAGCTGCTCGGCCAGGGCCGCCTCGGTCACCGGGCTTCCCGGCGCAAGGCGCCGGTCGATGATCCCCCGACGAATAGCTTCGTAGACGGCATCGGTCAGGCTATCGGGGCGCACTTCCAGGAAGAGGGGCGCCGCCGGACCTTCGGAGACAACGGCCGAGGGGGGCACCGAGCGAACGTACCATATTCCAGATATGACAACAATCCCGGCGCCGGCCTAGGTGTGGGCGCCGTCGCTCATCCAGTCCGCGACCGCCGACAGATCCTGGTCCCAGGCCTCGCCGGCTCCGATGAACGGCACCGTCTCACGGAGGCGGGCGTGCACGGGGCCCGTGCCGGCGCCCAGCGGCGCCACGCCCCGCAGGTCGATCGCCTGGGCCGACACCACCAGCTCCAGCCCGGCCAGCCGCGCTGCCAGCCGCGCCGTCTCGGCCAGCCGCCGCGCCCCCAGCGGCGCCATCGTCAGGTGATCCTCGATCCCGCCCGCGACCGTCGACGTCGGTAGCTCCAGCGACACCGGCATCGCCAACAGCCGCGCCTCGGCGGCCAACCCGGCCGCGCCGCCGCCGACCAGCGCCAGTGCGTCGTCAGGCTTGTCGGTGCTGCGAAGCCCCGTGGAGATCCCCGACCAGTGCCCGGCCAGATGCTTCTGGATGCGCTCGCAGCTCGCCGTCATCACCTGCGCCATCGCGATCCGAATCAGGTCGAGCGCCGCCGCCACCGGCGTCACGTCGAAGTTGCCGACCGAGACGATCCTACCCTCGGAGGCGACCACCATCGGGTTGTCCCCCGAGGCGTTCAGCTCGGTCTCCAGCTGCATGCGGGCGTGGCCGAGCGCGTCGCGGGCGGCGCCCAGCACCTGCGGGAGGGTGCGGAAGCTGAGCGGGTCCTGCAGGTTGCGCGGCGCCCCGGGCTGCCACAGGTAGCTGCCCTCGAGCAGCGCCCGCATCCGATCGATCGACGTGGCCAGCCCGCGGAAGGGCCGCGCGTCGGCCACCTGCGGATGCAGCACCGACGGGTTGCCGGCGAACCCCTCGAGGCTGAGCGCCCCCACCACGTCGTAGGAATCGAGCAGCCGCGCCGTGTCGGCGAGGGCCAGTGCACCCATCCCGACCGAGAGCGAGTTGCCGTTGAGAAGCGCCAGCGCCTCGCCCCGCTGGAGCACCAGCCCGCGAGCCTGCAGCGCGTCGATCAGCTCGGCCATGGCCGGCAGATCGGACTGCCCAAGCGATCCGATCGGCGGCAGCCGCGGCGCCAGACCTTCGTTGAGCGCGGCCACGAACGCCTCGGCCACGTCAGGGCGCACCATGCTGCGGCCGCGGCAGAGCGCGTTCACCCGGTGCAGCAGCGCCGCGCGTCCCACCTCACCGGGCAGCGGGTCGCCGTGGGAGGTGCGGTGCGACTGGATCGTGAGCCGCGAGAAGCGCCCGGCGTCCTCTGCGGACTGGCGCACCTCGCGCAGGGCGCCGACTCCCGTGTTCAGGCCGTAGACGGGCTGGTCGCCGTCGGCCAGGCGAGCCGCCAGCTCCGACGCAGCTCTCATCCGTCCGGTTGCCTCACCGGACAGCGCCACCGGCAGGCCGTCGCGGGCGACCGCCGCCACGTCCTCCACGGTCAGCCCGGCGCCGGTCAGGATCAGGTCGTCCACGCGCTCATCCTACGGTCTTCGCTGACTACACTCCTCCCCCATGGTCACCGCCCACACCGACGTGGTCGGCAGCCTGCTCCGCCCGCAGGCGCTGCTCGACGCCCGGCAGCGCTTCGAGCAGGGCGAGATGGAGCCGGCCGAGTTCAAGCGGATCGAGGACGCGGCGGTGGACGCCGCCGTGGCCCTGCAGGAGCAGGCCGGGCTGGATGTCGTGACCGACGGCGAGATGCGTCGCCTGTCCTTTCAGAGCGGTCTCCCGGATGCGGTCGAGGGCTTCGGGGAGGTGCCGCTGGATGCCTACCTCTGGGGCGAGTGGCACGGCGACGAGCATGTCGGCGACCGCGCCACCGAACGGCCGCCGCGCCTGGGCGTACGCGAGCCCCTGCGCCGGCGCCGCCACATCGCCGCCGAGGAGCTGACCTACCTGCGCGGCCGCACCAGCCGCATCGCCAAGATCACCCTCACCAGCCCCAGCCTCTACGCCAACCTGTGGTCGCCGGAGCTGTCGCTCGATGCCTACCCCACGCTGGACAGCTTCCTGGAGGACGTCGTCGAGATCATGCGCGACGAGGTGCGCGAGCTGGCCAGGCTGGGCGCGACCTACCTGCAGCTGGACGCGCCTCACTACCCGCTGCTGATCGACCCGGCCACGCGCGCGTTCTACGAGTCGCAGGGCTGGTCGCTCGAGCGCTGGCTCGACCGCGGCATCGAGCTCGACAACGCCGTGATCGCAGCCGCCCCCGGCGTCACGTTCGGCTTCCACCTGTGCCGCGGCAACCAGGGCAGCCGCTGGCTCGTGTCCGGCGGCTACGACCCGATCGCCCCCCGGCTGTTCCGCGGTGTCAACGCCCAGCGTCTGCTGCTCGAGTACGACGACGAGCGGTCGGGCTCGTTCGAGCCGCTGCGGGAGGTGCCCGACGACCGGATGGTGGTGCTGGGGCTGGTCACCACCAAGTCCGGACGCCGCGAGACCGTCGAGGAGCTGGAGCGCCGGACACGCGAGGCGGCGGCGTTCATCGACCTGGAGCGGCTGGCGATCTCGCCGCAGTGCGGTTTCGCAACGTCGGTGGTCGGGAATGCCCTCACACAGGACGACGAGCGCGCGAAGCTGGAGACGATCGCGAGCGCGGCGGCAGTCATCTGGGGGTGACCGGTTTGCGACGGTCGGCGCCCAGCGCCTACCATCCCGCGAAGCCGTAACGGCCCAGGCGGCAAAGGACAGTGACCGACATGAGACGCGTGCTGGTTGTTGCACCGACCCGGAGAGACCTGCTGAACCTTGCCGACGCCCGGGTGCTGGCGCGCTACGACCTCGTGTTCGAGGAGCGGCCCGGGGTGCACGGCGTGTTCGGCTCGAGCGACTCCACGGCGGCGCTGGCGGTGGTGGTGGCCGACCGGCTGGGGCTGCCCGGGCCGGGGTACGAGGCGTTCATGCGCTGCCACGACAAGCTGGTCTCGCGGCGCATCCAGGCCGAGGCGGTGCCGGAGGCGACGCCGCGGTTCGCGCCGCTGGATGCGATGCGCCCGCCCGAGCGGCCGCCGCTGCCCTACCCGTTCTTCGTGAAGCCGGTGCAGGGCCACCTGTCGCAGCACGCCTACGAGGTGGACAGCGACGAGCGGCTGGCCGAGGTGCTGGCCGCAGCGCGGCGGGCCAGCTTCCGCCACCTGATCGCCGAGGAGCTGCTGTCGGGGCACCTGGTCACGTTCGAGGGCTTCATGCACGACGGCGAGGTGACACCCGTGGGCGTGACCGATGCCGTGCTGCACGCCAACGGCATCAGCTTCCTGCGGTTCGAGTACCCCAGCAAGCTCCCGGCCGGGCCCCAGCAGCAGATGGCCGAGGTCGCCTCCCGGCTGATGCCCGCGCTGGGGTTCGACCAGTCGCTGTTCAACATCGAGTTCTTCGTCGGGGCCGACGGACGCCTCACGATCGTCGAGGTGAACGGCCGGATGGCGTCGCAGTTCGCGCCGCTGGTGCGAGCCGTGCACGGCGTCTCCACGTATGAGCTGCAGCTGGAGCTGGCGGCCGGAGGCGGTCCGGTCATGCCGCCCGCCCGCCCGGATGTGGTGGCCGCCAGCTTCCTGCTCCGCAGCTACCACGACGCGGTCGTGCGCGAGGTGCCCGACACGGCCGCGGTGGCCGAGGCATTCCCGGGCGCGTTCGTCGAGCTGCTGGTGCGCGAGGGGCAGCGTCTGAGCGAGAACGACGACGACGTGCTGTCCCATCGCCTGGCCGTGGTCGCACTCTCCGGCCCCGACCGCGAGTCGCTGATCGAGCGCTACCACCAGGCCGTCGAGCTGCTGCCCTTCGACCTGGCGCCGGTGCCGGCCCGGGTCGCTGGCTAGCTCTATCTTAAACTCTCGCCGTCCCAGTAGCCGACCGAGTCCGCCTTGCGCGCGATCAGATCGTCGCCCTCGCCGCCGCTGAACAGCAGCACCTTCTGGCTGTCGGGGAACACCGCCACCGCCGGCCGGCTCTTGGTCGACAGGATCACCATCCGGGCCGGCGCGTCGCCGGTGTTGACAACGCGGTGCCCGCCGTCCGGCCCCTCCGGGAAGCAGACCAGGTCACCCGCCGCCAGAGCGTGATCCCCATCGGGGTCGCGCAGCGTTGCCGACCCAGACACCAGCAGCAGCCACTCCTCGCAGCCGTACTCGTAGTGGTAGGGGAAGCTGGCCTCGCCCGGCGGCAGCTCGTACAGGGTCGCGCCCATCCGCGCCGCGCCGATCGCCGGCCCCAGCTCCGCTGCGCGCCAGCTGTAGCCGGGCTGATCCTGTGTCAGGTTGAACTCCGGCTGGTTGATGTTGACGCGTCGCATGTCGCTCCCCTCTTAGAACTCGAAGCTGCACCAGGGCTCGCGCTCGGCCCTGAACATCGAATCGGCCCGCAGGCAGGCGCCGGGCACGAGCTCGCGCAGCCGCATCGCCTCGCGGAGAGCCGTGAACCGGTAGCCGCCCAGGAACGTGGAGGCAAGCGCCGGGGCGTCCAGCGCGATCTCGGGCTCGCCGGCCGGTGGGCGCGCAGCTCCCCTCCCCGTCGCGCACCTCGAGCAGCAGGGCGGCCCCGTCCAGCTCCAGCACCAGCTCGCCGTCCGCCAGATAGCGGCGCGCCTCCAGCGCGGCGGACGCGTCCAGCAGCGACAGCCACAGCCCGTCGGCGATCTGCTTGACGTGGTGGTAGCGCCACTCGGCCAGCAGCCAGCGGATCGGGTCGTCGAGCGGGCGGTTGTAGATCTGCACCGAGTTGGTCAGCTCGACGTCGAGCAGGTAGCGCCAGATCGCGGCCGCCGCCTCGGGCGCCGCCGTCAGCAGCGCCTGCACCTGGACCTGCCCCTGCGGCAGCACCTCGTGCGTCCACTCGCTCTTCACCCGGTAGCTGGCGAACCCGTCGTAGCCGCCGCCGACGGCGCGGTGGGCGATCCGGAACTCGTCGTGCTCGGCCACCGTGAACATCTCGGCGATGTCCGCGTCGTCGCGATCGAGCTCGCCGGGGATCTCCAGCCGCGATCGCTCCAGCACCTCGCGGACGACCGCGACCGGGGAGGGATCGCGCAGCAGCTCGATGCGCCCGGGATCCTGGAACGGCACCGCGAAGGCGCCGTGGTTGCTGTCCACCACGGCCTCGGCCACGGTCAGCGTCGCGGGCCCGTAGCCGAAGCGATGGTAGATGTCGGTGGCGGCCGCGAACAGCCCCGACACCGGCAGGCCCTGCTCGCGCATGTCCGCGTGTTGGCGATCGAACATCGCCCGCAGCGCACCTCTGCGGCGATGGGTCGGAAGCACGCCCGCCCACGTCAGCCCGCGCATGGGCACGGCCCGCCCACCGGGCACGGTCATGTGGAACGGCTGGTCGACGCTGACGCCGATCATCTCGCCGCCGTCGAAGGCTGCCACGCAGTTCACCCGCTGAAGGAACGGCACCATCAGCTTCTCGAGCTTCTCCTCCTCCCAGTGGTAGCCGAACGCGGTGGCGTGGACCGTGGCGAACTCCCGCAGCTCGTCCGGCTCGTGCACTGTGCGGACGGTCAGGCTCACGGACGCACGGAGCGACGCTTCGCGATCCGCGCCAGCGCGCTCACATCCTCGTCGCCGTGTCCCTCGCCGATCAGGTCGTCCTCCTCGGCCAGCACCACCTGCGACACGCCCAGGTCGAGACCCAGGCGCCCGGCCTCGTCCAGCGCGATCGCCACGTCCTTGCGGTGCAGCGAGACCTTGAACCCGAGCGGGTAGCTGTCGTCGACCATGTTCTGGCCCCTGTTCGCCAGCACCCACGACGACGCGGCTCCAGCCGACAGCGCCTCCATCAGCTGCTCCAGCGGCAGGCCGGCGGCCTGCGCCAGCGCGATGCCCTCGCCCACGGTGGCATAGGTGCCCGCGATCATCACCTGGTTCACCGCCTTGGCCATCTGGCCGGAGCCGCTGGGGCCAAGGTGCGTGATGCGCTTGCCGAACGCCTGCAGGATCGGCTGCGCCCGCTCGACGTGCTCGGGCGCGCCGCCCACGAAGATGGTGAGGGTGCCGTTCTGGGCGCCCTCCGACCCTCCGGACACCGGCGCGTCCACCAGGCCGATGCCCTGCGCGGCCAGGCGCTCGGCCAGCTCGGCCGTTGCCGAGGGAGACACCGTCGAGCAGTCGACCACGGTGCCGCCGGCGGCCAGCCCCAGCGCGACGCCGTCGTCGCCGAACAGCACGGCCTCCAGGTCGGGCGTGTCGGAGACGCAGATCAGCACCGCGTCGGCTCCGGCGGCAGCCTCGGCCGGCGTGGCGGCCCGGGCGGCGCCGCGCTCGGCCAGCGGCAGCTCGCGCTCGCGCGTGCGGTTGTGGACAGTCACCTCGTGGCCGGCGTCCAGCAGGTGGCCCGCCATGGGTGCGCCCATCGTCCCCAGTCCGATCACGGCTACGCGCATAGGAGCGCGATTCTAGCCCGAGCGGGTCGCCGCCTCGGCTCCACCCATGGCGACCTTGGCCCGCGCCGTCACCAGGTGGTAGAGCACCAGCAGCTGCACGATCGCGAGCGAGTCGCTGCGGTTGAGGTCGGTGCCGAGCGTGAACTCGCCCAGGCGCTCCGAGCGCAGGTGGCTTGCGAAGTGCATGTGCTCCCAGATCCGCTCCTCGAGCTCGAGCGCCGTCGCGGCCGGCAGCCGGCCCGGCACCCGCAGGTCCTGCTCGCCGTCGGCGCCCACCAGCGACAGCCCCTGCTCGGGGTCGTCGCCGACGACGTCCGACAGGTCGGGGTGCGGCAGGCCGGGGCGCAGCAGCAGGTGCGCGTCCAGGTGCGTGGAGTCGGGGTCGTCCTTGGCGCCGGGCGGGTCGGCGAACCGGACAACCATGTCGGCGTGGTGCCGCTGGGGGCGGATGTACTGCTCGGAGTCGGGCTCGCGCCGGTCGAGCTCGTCGAGCACCTGGTTGGTGGTGTAGCCGCGCCGCGAGCAGTCGCGCACCACCTTCCACCGGCGGCGCAGGCTCTCGGGAGGGTCGAGGAAGACGCGGATGTCGAAGCAGTCGCGGAGCGCGTCGGTGTGGTAGCCGAGCAGCCCCTCCACGATCAGGAAGCGTCCCGGCGTGAGGTAGGCGGGCGGCGCGAACGTTCCGTCCGAGTGCCGGTAGACCGGCTTCATGATCGCCTCGCCCCGCCGCAGCAGCATCAGGTGCTGACCCATGATGTCCATGTGGTTGCAGCCCGGATCGAGCGGCGTCACGCCCATGTCGGCCCGCTGCGAGCGGTCGTACCGGTGGTAGTCGTCCAGGCAGACGTGCGAGACCTGCTCCTGGCCCAGCACGCGCACCAGCCCCCGCGTCAGTGTGGTCTTGCCGCTCGCGGAGTCACCCACGACGCCAAGGATGATCGGGCGTGGCATCGATCCACTCTACCCGGAGCCGATACACACGAACACTGCAACCACGATTGAACGCTCGGCCGACACTGATAACCTCGCCTTGCAATGACGTTCGGCCAGCTGAACACATTCCTGGCGCTCGCCCGTGCCGGCTCGGTGCGCGGGGCGGCGGCGGCGCTGGTGGTGACCGAGCCGGCCGTGTCGGCGGCGGTGGGCGCACTGCAGCGCGACCTCGGCGTGGAGCTGGTGACCCGGCAGGGCCGCGGCATCATGCTGACGCCGGCCGGTGACACGCTGGCCCGCTACGCCGCCGAGCTGCTGGGGCTGCGCGACCAGGCGCTGCGCGAGATCCGGGAGGTGCGGGCGCTGCGACTGGCGGCGGTCACCACCGCCGGCGAGTACGTCGTGCCGCCGCTGCTGAAGGCGTTCATGGCCGGCCACCCGAACGTGGACGTGTCGCTCGAGGTCGGAAACCGCGCCGAGGTGTACGAGCGGCTGACGCAGCGCCAGGTCGACCTGGCGATCGGCGGCAGCCCACCGGCCGGCTCCGGAATCAGCGGCCAGCCGTTCCTCGACTACCGCCTGGTGGTGGTGGCCGCCGCCGACCATCCGGTCGCGGATCCCGCGGACGAGACGTGGCTGCTGCGTGAGCGCGGGTCGGGCACGCGCGCAACGGTCGAGGCGTTTCTGGTCGAGGCCGGGATAGCGCCCCGCTCCACCCTCACGCTGGGCTCGAACGGCGCCGTCAAGCAGGCGGTGCTGGTGGGGCTTGGCATCACCCTGCTCTCCGACCACGCCGCCGGTGCCGAGCTGGCGTCCGGCTCGCTGGTGCCGGTTGCGATGCCCGGCGCCCCGCTCGAGCGCTCCTGGTTCGTGCTACGGCGTGAGAGCGGCCCGATCCTGCCGGAGGCATCCTCCTTCAGCGCGTTCTGCCGGTCGCCGGAGGCCGCGGCCGCGGTGCTGGCCGCGATCGGCCCGTGACCGGCACGTGACAGCGAATGGTGCAACGAACCTCACGCCGCCGTGACGATCCCACCGCCACGCGTCACGATTCACACCGCCCGTCCGGCATCAACATCACGGCCCTGACCGGGCCACCTCGCAACCATGCGGGCACGCATCACCGTCCGGTAACGACCCTCACGATCCCGTTCCGGACCGCCCACGCCGCCCGGGTCGGGGTTTGACACCGTTAAGAGCGCGCCGGGCGTTGCACGTCTGAGTGGGAGCCGTGACCGATCGTCGCGGAGTCGATACTCCGGTCGCTATGCGCTGCGCTCGGCGACCGGCGACACCGGCTCGGCCGAGTCGATCACCACCTGCCGGCGTCGCCGGCTGGACGACCGGTCCGACACCGCGACCGCCACGGCCGCCACGATCACCGCCGTCGCGATCAGGGTCGTCGCCGTGAGCTGCTCGTTCGCCAGCGCCCAGCCGAGGAACACCGCCACCACCGGGTTCACGAACGCGTAGGTCGCCACCCGCGTGGGCGCGACGTGGCCGAGCAGCCAGATGTAGGCGGTGAAGGTGACCACCGTCCCGAGCAGCACCAGGTAGAGCAGGCCCGGCGAGCGAGCGGCCGCTGACCTGCGACAGCTGCAGATCCTGCGCCTCGCCGGACGCGAACGAGACGGCCACCAGCACCAGCCCGCCCACCAGCAGCGGCGCACCCGCTGCCGCCATCGGCGATGCGGGCAGCGGCACCCTGCGGGTGGCGATCGTGCCGACCGCCCACGAGAAGGCGGCCAGCAGCAGCAACGCGGCATCGGTCGCCGACAGGCCGCCGCCGCTGGTCTTTCCCGCCACCAGCAGTGCCACGCCGAGGAACGCGGCGAACAGGGCCA
The DNA here is from genome assembly GCA_963797565.1 of uncultured Actinomycetes bacterium. Classification (GTDB taxonomy): domain Bacteria; phylum Actinomycetota; class Thermoleophilia; order Gaiellales; family JAICJC01; genus JAICYJ01. The sequence goes on from CAWCPM010000011.1 coordinate 231,796, forward strand.
GCGCGGTGCGCGGCGAGGGCCGGCCGGACGCCAGGAAACCCCAGGCCAGCAGCGGCACGAAAAGCGGGATGGTGGCGAGGCAGAGCGCCGAGATGCCGGACGGGACGAACTGCTCCTCGCGCGCCAGCACTGCGTGGCAGCCGACGAACAGGAACAGCCCGACGGCGCCGGAGCCCAGCCACTCGGCCGGCTGTGGCCATGCCGAGTCCGGCTCGCGCAGGCGCGACAGGCCCAGCAGGATGCCGCCCCCGACCAGGCAGCGCACCGCCATCATCGGAAACGGCGGGATCGTCTCGACCGCCCAGGCGATGGCCAGGAAGGTCGAGCCCCAGACCAGGTAGATGGCCGCGAACGCGGCCACCACCCGCGGTTCGGGCAACGAGGAGGGCATCGCCGTAGGCTAGTGAGACACCTACGTGCGGGCGCTACCCGCCGGTCGCGGCGGCCCGCCGTATGGCCAGCAGATCGCGGTCGCCGACCCGGGTGATACGGGCGCCCACCACCGTCCGGCCGTAGGCGGCCGCGTCCGCCTTCACAGCCTTGGCCTGGATCGTGATCTTGCGCTCTTCGAGCGTGAAGGTGAGGGCGAACTCGTCGCCCGCCGCCATCTGCAGTTCGATCGAGAACTGCACGCCGGACTCCGACAGGTCGTCCACGCGCACGTCGTACTCGTTGCCCTCGACGGCGTACTGGCAGAAGATCGCGGTCATACACCGCCGGAATGCGAAGCTCCACCCGCGTCGCCTGCCGCCCCGCACCGTCCTCGCTGATCTCGACCAGGGCGAGCACCCCGATCGCCTGTTCGAACGAGTGGTACTCGGCCTCGGTCAGCTCGAACCGCGCCGTCCACGGCTGGTCGCCGACCGCAAAGCGGAGGGTCAGCTGCTCGACCCCGCCCATCTGCAGCCGCGGCAGGTAGGCCCGCAGCATCAGGCCGTCCAGCTGGAACGGGTCGCACAGCAGCTGCTTGCCATCCTGCGAGGTCGCCGATACGCCGGTGCGCCCCGGCAGCGATGCCATCGCTCGCGCGGCCGCCCCTTCCACGCTACTCCTCGGCCATGAACGGATACCGATAGTCGGCCGCCGGCACGAACGTCTCCTTGATCGTGCGCGGGCTCGTCCACCGGATCAGGTTCCACATCGAGCCGGCCTTGTCGTTGGTGCCGGACGCGCGGGCGCCGCCGAACGGCTGCTGCCCGACCACCGCGCCGGTCGGCTTGTCGTTCACGTAGAAGTTGCCGGCGGCGTCGCGCAGCGCGTCGTGCGCCTGCGAGATCGCGGACCGGTCGGTCGCGAACACGGCGCCGGTGAGGGCGTAGGGCGAGGTCGTGTTGACCACGTCGAGCGTGTCGTCGAACCGCTTCTCGTCGTACACGTAGGCGGTCACGACCGGCCCGAACAGCTCCCGCTGCATCAGGTCGAACGAGGGATCCTTGGTTGCGATCACGGTCGGCCTGACGAAGTAGCCGTCGCTGTCGTCGGCGTCTCCACCGACCACGATCTCGGCGTCGTCCGACTTCTTGACCATGTCGAACGCGTCCGCCTGGGTGGTGTATGCGCTCTCATCGATCACCGCGCCCATGAAGTTGCGGAAGTCCTCGATCGGGCCCATGCGGATGGTCGGCACCTCGGTCTCCAGCTCCTCCCGGATCTGCGGCCACAGGTTGGACGGCGCGTACACACGCGAGGCCGCCGAGCACTTCTGGCCCTGGTACTCGAACGCTCCCCGCAGGATCGCGGTGGCGACGGCCTGGGGGTCGGCCGACTTGTGGGCGAGGATGAAGTCCTTGCCGCCCGTCTCGCCGACGATGCGCGGGTACCCGTGGTAGCCGGCGATGTTGTCGCCGACCGTCTTCCACATCGACTGGAACACCGCCGTCGAGCCGGTGAAGTGGATGCCGGCCAGCTCCGGCGAGCGCAGGGCGGCGTCGCCGATCTCGGCGCCCGATCCGAGCACCATGTTGATCACGCCCGGCGGCAGGCCGGCCTGCTCGAGCAGCTTCATCAGGAAGTACGTCGAGTAGACCGCGGTCGAGGCCGGCTTCAGGATCACGGTGTTGCCCATCAGGGCGGGAGCGCCCGACAGGTTGCCGGCGATCGCGGTGAAGTTGAACGGCGCCACGGCGAACACGAAGCCCTCCAGCGGCCGGTACTCCATCCGGTTCCAGATGCCCGGCGATGAGCGCGGCTGCTCCTCCATGATCCGCCGCATGTACGTCGGGTTGAAGCGCCAGAAGTCGGCGAGCTCGCAGGCCGCGTCGATCTCGGCCTGGTAGACGGTCTTCGACTGCCCCAGCATGGTGGCGGCGTTGATGGTGTCGCGCCACGGCCCGGTCAGGAGGTCGGCGGCCCGCAGGAACACGGCGGCACGCTCGTCCCACGAGGTGCGCGACCATTCCTTGTGGGCGTCGCGGGCCGCTGCGATCGCCTGCTCGACCTGCTCGGCGCCGCCCTTGTGGTACTCGGCCAGCACGTGCTGCTTGGCGTGCGGCTTGACGGACTTGGCGGTGGTGCCGGTGCGCACCTCCTTGCCGCCGATGATCATCGGGATCTCGATCTGCTGGCCGTCCATCTCGGACAGCTTCTGCTTGAGGCTCGTGCGCTCGGGGGAGCCGGGCGCGTAGTCGCGCACCGGCTCGTTGTACGGAGTGGGGAGGTTGAAGATGCCTGTGCTCATGGCGGCAAGCCTACCTCTCGTCAGCCGGTGCCGGAGCTGGTGCCGGCCACCACCAACAGCGCTATCAGCAGCACGGCGAGCGCGACCAGCGCCACCCCGACCCAGCCCAGCACGATGCCGGCGGTGGCCAGGCCGGCCCCGCCCAGCCCGGGACGCTCGGCGATCTCGCGCTTCGCCGATCGACCGAACACGATCGCCAGGATCGACAGCACCACCGGGAAGATCACGAAGCCGCCGATCCCGAGCACCAGCGAGGCGATCGCCTTGCCGCTGGTCTCGCCGGCCGAGGCGTAGGCGCCGGCCGACATGCGCGCGCCGCCCACCCTGGCGCCGCAGTTCGAGCAGAACCCGGCGCCGGCCGCGACCGGCTCGCCACAGCTCGTGCAGTAGACCGCGGCTACGTCACACGCCCTTCGGGGACTCGTTCGGCAGCGTCAGCAGGTCGCGGATCGAGACGATCCCGATCAGCTTGCCGTGGTCGCAGATGGGCACGTGCCGGAAGCCGCCGTGGATCATCATCATGGCCGCCTCGCCGTTGGTGGCGTCGGGCCCGACGGTGATCGGGTCGCGGGTCATCCACTGCTCGACGGTGCCCTCGATGGTGCCGCGGCCGACGGCTCGCAGCACATCGCGCTCGGTGAGGATGCCGATCAGGTGGTCGCCGTCGGTGACCAGGATCGCGCCGACGCGGCGGTCCGCCATCTGGTGCGCGGCCTCCTGCAGCGTCTCCGACGGCCCGATCGTCAGCAGCCGGGTGGCCATGGTGTTGGAGACGGAATCCTCGCGGGGTCGCTGGTAGCTCATGCGCTAGCTGCACCTCGTATCGGGGTGGGCGAGTCTACCGCACCCGTCGCTACGATTCGAGCCATGCCGGCCCAGACCTACCGGGGCAAGCCATGCGTGTGCCAGCACCGCCTGGAGCTCTGCGATCAGCGCTGCGTCGCCGACATGATGGCCACGACGTTCTACATGGCCTGCCTGAAGCTGACCGGGCGACGGTGCCTGGTGGTGGGCGCGGGCGCGGTCGGACTGGAGAAGATCGAGGGGCTGCTGGCGTGCAACGCGGGCGTGCACGTGATCGCGACCGAGGTGGACGCGCCGGTGCAGGAGCTGGCCGACGCGGGCGACATCGAGCTCACGGTGCGGCCGTACCGCAGCGGCGATCTCGAGGGGCACTTCCTGGCGATCGCCGCCACCAGCGACACGGATGTGAACGTGGCGGTGTTCGAGGAGGCCGAGAGCCGGTCGATGCTCTGCAACGTGGTGGACGTGCCGCCGCTGTGCAGCTTCATCCTGCCGGCGATCGTGCGCACCGGCCCGATCGCGATCGCGATCTCAACGGCGGGCGCGAGCCCCGCGCTGGCGAAGCGGATGAAGCGCGAGATCGGTGAGCTGTTCGGGGATCAGTATGCGGAGCTGGCGGAGCTGCTGAACGACGCGCGCGGCTGGGCGAAAGCGACGCTGCCCACCTACGAGGAGCGAAAGACGTTCTTCGAGGGCATCGTGAACGGCAGTCCCGATCCGGTCGAGCTGCTGCGGGCCGGCGACCGCCAGGCGGTGGTCGAGCTGATCGCGAGCCGGCAGGCTGCGGTTCCCGTCAGCCTGCACTGAGCGACGATTCGCCGCCGGCCGCTAGTAGGCTGCGCGGGTGGAGACGCCGCGGTTGTTTCGGGTGATCCTGCCGGTCGCAGACATCGAGGCGGCGGCGACGTTCCACGGGCGCAGGTTCGGCATTCCCGGTCGCCGTGTCTCGGGCGGTCGGCACTACTTCGACTGCGGGGGCACGATCCTCGCGTGCTACGACGCGCCGGCTGACGGCGATCCCGCAAGCGTTACCCCGAATCCGCAGTACCTCTACTTCAGTGTTGAAGACCTGGACGAGGCGCACAGACGAGCACGAGCAGCCGGATGTCGAGACCTTGGCGAGATCGAGGTTCAACCGTGGGGCGAGCGGAGCTTCTACGGCCGTGACCCCTTCCGGAACCCGATCTGCTTTGTCGATTCGCAGACACTCTTCACCGGCAGCCGCGACTCCATAGGCGGATAAGCCGGCAAGCGTGACGGGCCCGTGGTTAGCTACCGGTCGTTGGCGGGTAGCGTTCTGGTGTCCGGCGACTGGGTTCCCAGCCCGGCGCGCCGTGTTTGATTGACGCCGAAAACGTGGAGGAGCTGCCATGAGCTACCAAATCGCGATCATCGACGACCTGCAGGACATCCCCTACCGCCAGGACACGCACATGCGGCCTGTCCGCCACCACCTGGGGATCACCGCGTTTGGGACGAACGCATGGACGGCTGCGAACGAGGGCGACCGGCTCTTGCCCGAGCACCGAGAGGACGAGGGCATCGAGGAGCTCTACGTCGTGCTGCGCGGCCGTGCGCGGTTCGAGATCGACGGCGACAGCGTCGATGCGCCCGCGGGCACGCTCGTGTTCGTCGGGCCCGGAGAGCAACCGCACCGCCTTTGCGGAGGAGGCGGGGACGACGGTGCTTGCGATCGGCAGCACGGTCGGACAGTCATACGAGGTCGGCGGCTGGGAGGTCTGGGCGGAGTTCCACCCCGCGTACGAGGCCGGCGACTACGACGCCGTGATCGACCGCGCGCGCGAGACGCTCGAGGCGACTGAGTACGCCGCGCCGCTCTACAACCTCGCCTGCTGCGAGGCCCTGGCGGGCCGCAAGGAGGACGCGATCGGTCACCTTCAGGTCGCTTTCGAGCGGCGGCCAAACCTTCGCGACCTCGCGAAGGAGGACACCGACCTCGACCCGATGCGGGACGAGCCGGCGTTTCGCGAGCTCGTCGCCTAGCGGGTCGGGCGCCAACGGCGCACGGTCACACGTGAGCCAGCGCCCGGTCGAGCGGCCGCGGCACCTGCTGAGATCCAGCGCATCGACGAGCAACCTCGCGTACCGGATCTTTCGGCCGCTGCCGCTGCCCATGAAACGCCGAAGCTGCTGCTCAGTTGCGCGGCCTCGCCACTCGGGCTGCTTCTGCAATGTGCGAAACGATCCCAGGTCGCCCTGCGGCCTCAACGATCCGCTCCACAGCACTCGGCACCCAGAGCACGGATCAACTCGTCCTCCAGGTCCGCCGAGCAGACGAAGAAGCCCAGCCGCTCCATGTCGGTGCGGGTGAGCTGGGAGCCGAGGCCGGCCCGCTCGAGGCCGCGCCGGAAGTCGCCTTCCTCCCCGGCGTCGCAGATACCGGCCAGCGTCACGTCCAGTCCCGCAGGGCCGAACAGGTCGAGGAACTGCCCGATCGCCTGCGCGCCCCCGATCGGCACAACCGCGACCCGCTCGGCATGAAGGTCGCGACCGCGGCGCTCGGCCAGCGCCTCCACCGCACACTGGTCGCTCAACCCCTCGACCAGCACGACCGCACGCGGGGCCTCGCCACCGGCCAGCGCGCGTCTCGCTGCGGCGAGGGCTGCATCTTCCGAGCGGGATCGCGGCTTCTCGTCCACGCCACGCATCTTCGCAACTCGGCCCTGTGACGCACGCGCCTTGATCGACCAGGTGAACGAGGCGACAATGCGGACGTGGACGACATCCTGCCCGACCTCAACGATGCGCTTGAGGCGATGAATCGCGGTGATGTGGAGCCCGCGGTCGCCCTGCTCGATCCCGACGTGGACTGGCGGGGCAGACCGCAGGGGCACCTGTGGTGGCGGCACGCCCCGAGCTGCCACGGCCCGGACGAGGCGCGCACGAATCTCAAGCTCCAGGTCGACAAGGGCCAGGCGAGGCCGGGCGTCAAGCAGTTCGCGCTGGAGCAGGTTGCCCAGGTTGGCGACTGCGTGGTGGTCGGCGGGAGTTGGGCGATGACGGATGGGTCGCGCGAGGTCGCCGGGCGGTTCTACCAGGTGCTTCGGGTGCGCGGTGGGCTGATCGTGGACATCCAGGGCTGCACCAGTCGTCGCGCCGCGATGGCCTACGCCCGCCGCGAAGCCTGAACGGCCGCAATCAGCTCAGCTCAGCGCCTGCTTTACGAGCGCGCTGATCCTTGCCTCCTCGACGGCGGTCAGATCCTTCAGCGCGAAGGCGTTCGGCCACATGGCGCCCTCGTCGAGGTTCGCCTTGTCGCTGAAGCCGAGCGTCGCGTACCGCGTCTTGAACTTGTGAGCGCTCTGGAAGAAGCAGACGACCTTGCCGTCCTTGGCATACGCGGGCATCCCGTACCAGGTTCTCGGCGTGACGCCCGGCGCGGCGGCCATGATGATGGCGTGGAGCCGCTCGGCGATGGCGCGATCGTGTTCGGGCATCTCGGCGATCTTCGCGAGCACGTCGCTCTCTCCATCCGCCTTGGTGCCACGCGAGCCGCGACGTGCGGCCGACTTCACCTCCTGGGCACGCTCCCTCATCGCAGCTCGCTCGTCGTCCGTAAACCCCTTCGACGCTTTCCTCTCAGCCATGTTCGATACCTCCGTGCAGCGAGTTCCGGCCCGTTGACCTGGCGTGATGGTAAGCGAACCTGACGCGCGGGTACGCTCCCGCTCGTGGTCTCGCTCGAGCCGATCACTCAGTCGAATCGCGATGCTCTGGACGCCCTGCGGGTATCGCCGGCACAGCGCCGGTTTGTCAGCGGTGTGAGCGAGTCGCTGCGCCAGGCAGCCGAGCATCCAGGTGCCCGCGCCATCCCATGGGGCGTCTATGCCGAGCACACGCCGGTCGGGTTTGTGATGATCGCCGACGAGGTCGACGGGCCGCCCTACATCGCGCAGTACCTCTGGAAGCTGCTGATCGACGAGCGCCACCAGCGGAAGGGCTACGGCACCGCAACCCTTGACCTGATCGTCGAGTACTTCCGCGGCCGGCCGGGCGTCGAGGTGCTCTGGACGAGCGCGGGCCAGGGTGAGGGCAGCCCGATTCCCTTCTACGAGCGGTACGGCTTCGAGCAGACGGGCGAGATCCAGGAAGGCGAGGTCAAGCTGCGGCTGACGATCATCTGAGCGGGATCGCTATCCCGCCGCCTCGAGCACCTGCTTCAACCGGGTGAGGTCGGCCTGGACGAGGCCCGCGTCGCGCTCGAAGTCCTCGCTGCTCATACCCGGGAGGCGGCGCAGGCTGAACACCACCTCGCAGCCGTCACCGTCGGGGATGACCCGCATCGGGTTGTAGATCACGTCTCCCGAGGGCAGCGTGACCTCGTGGTCGAGGACGCCGAACTCGTTGCGCTCGACGAAGGCGAGGCCGACCCGTCCGGCCGGTGTCTCCACGAACCACAGCCCGTCGACGTTCTCGACGGAGCTGCCCAGCCCGGGCGCCCACTCGGGAAGATGCGCCGGATCGGAGGCGTAGTCGTACACCTCGGCGGCGGGCCGGTCGATCGACTCACTGATCTGCCTGGACTCAGAGGGCATGTCCGCCAATCATGCCAAACGCGCCGCGTGCATTCAGCCGCCGCTCACCCTGTCGGCGAACCATCGCACCCACTGCTCCTGGGCGCTGGTCTCGACCGCGGCCGGGCGATACGCACGTCTGACCCAATCCACGGCGGATGCCGGCGGCTCGCCGGCCAGCACGGCCATGCAGGCAAGGACGGTGCCGGTGCGACCGAGGCCACCCACGCATCCGACCTCGACCACCTCGCCGCGGCGCGCCCGCGCGAACGCCGCGGTGATCTGATCCGCCGCTCGGTCGCTGTCCGCCGGGAGCCCGTAGTCCGGCCAGTCGATCACCTCGGCCGGCCAGGTCGGTAGCCAGCGCATGTCGAGATACAGCCCGAACGATCGTGTCGGATCGTGCTCGACCCGGTCGCGGATCGACGATGCCCGAACAACGGTGCCGTCACGAAACACGACATCCATCCGCTGAGCTTAGGGGGTCGCAGAGGCCGGGTGCGTGCAGTGCGGAGTGCCGAGATGGTCGTGTCTTTGTCCCGAAAGACAAACGTCGTTTCACCACCACCGCCAAGTGGCGCGTTCCCAACGTGCCTGACGAGCGCGCCGCCGGCACCCACCACGACCGGCTCCGCGCGGTCACACACGCCCCGCACGCCTGATCAACGGCAACCGTTCCGCCAGCCCCGCCCGCTCGTGCTCTGGATGCAAATGCCGAGCGCGACCCAACCGGCCGCCAGCCCGTGGAGCCTTCCGCCTCCATTGGCTACAACCCGAGCGCTTCCCCAACCCGGGCAACCGACTCGGCCACGCCCACGCTGCCGTCGACGTCAACGGTCTGCAGCTGGGCTGCTCGCGCCTGGGCTCGGAGTTGCTCCGTGAACAGCTGATCGCGGGCGAGCAGGTTGGCCAGGGCCCGCTGCGGGTCGCTGGTCTTGTTCGGAATCGTCCAGGTCGACCCGCGGCTCTCGAACGCCGCGCGCCGGAACTCCGGCGTGGGTAGCAGCCAGACGGCCTGCCGCGGGCGGCTCAGCAGCGGCGCGACCAGGCGCGGCAGGAGACTGAACCCCTCGGCCAGGACAGGCGGATCCGGCGGCAGGGCGAGCAGATCATCGACCACCAGATCGAACCCCTCACCCTGGAAGCCGTGGAACGTCTCCAGCATCACCTCAGGTGGGCGGTTCACCCAGCGCTCGTCCATGTCCATCGCCATGAACCCCCGCAGCAGCGGCGTTGCGCCCGAATCGGCACGGTCGACGAGCTTCGAGAACGGCTCCGTGTGGTAGAGCCGCAGGCCGTGGTCGGCGGCGAGCTGCCGGGCCACGGTCGACTTGCCGGCGCCGCTGCCACCCCCGATCCAGCGGACGTGCTGCAGACCCGCACCGGCGCGGTTGCGGCTAGCCAACCACCGTCACGTTCGCAGCCTCCATGCCCTTGCGGCCCTCCTGCGGCTCGTACTCGACCTTCTGGCCCTCGTCGAGGTTGCGGAAGCCGGTGCCGGAGATGTTCGAGAAGTGCACGAAGACGTCGCTCCCACCGTCGTCCGGGGTGATGAATCCGTACCCCTTCGCCTGCGAAAACCATTTCACGATGCCAGTGGCCATTGCAGCTCTCCTGGTCGGCGTTTTGGAACGACGCAGGTCAGACACTTCATGAGGCCACCACACGCACGTTCATGAACCCACAGGCGGTTCACGGGCGCAAGTTTAGCGAATCGGCGGTTTCGGAGCGGTGAAAATCAGGCCGGCTCGGCGGCGTCCTCGACCGCCTCCACCGCAGCCTCGGGAGCGGCGCCGTTGGCCTCGGCGACGCCCGGTTCGCCGTCGCCGCGGCGTCGCGAGCGCGACCGCGACCGCCGCCGCCGTTCGCGCCGCTCGGGCGATGCACCGACCGGCTCGCCGCGCGCCAGCTTGCGCACGGCACCCGGCCGCGAGTCGCGCGTTTTCTGCCCGTCCACCTCGATCTCGAACTCGACCCGCACACGCCCGCGCACGCCCGCGCCCTTCAGCTGCACCAGCACGCGGCGGGCTGCATCGTCGGCCAGCACCTGGGCCTCCTCGACCGTCAGCGGCACCACCAGCCCGGCGCCGTCCACGGCCACACGCGCGTGCCGGTCGCTGCGCTCCGGCTCGCTCAGCACCTTCGCGACCGAGATCTCGAGCGACTCCACCTCGGCGGCCGCCGCGCGCACCTCCTGTGCGGTCTTCACCGGCTCCGCCTTCGACCCGGTCAGCCTCCAGCTGAGCGACGGCTTGTCGCCCAGCGAGGCACCGACCACCAGGTCGGCGTCGTCGCGCAGCCGCACCGCGACCGAGGCCGGGATCTCGATCAGCACCCGGCCGTCCACCCGCTTCACCGGCACGGCCGGCGGCGTGGCGCCGACGACGGCGCCGTTGAACGAGACGGTCTCGCCCTTGTCGGACTTCTCCTTGGCCTTGGCCCGCTTCGCCTGTTTGGCCTTGGGCTGTGGCGCCGGGATGTTCGAGCCGAGCGCAGCGGCCAGCCGGTGCGGATCCTGGGACAGCGCCACGCGTGCGCGCTCCACCAGCCGTTCGGCGGCGCTGTTGCGGCGCGGTGAGGCGACGGCGAGGATGGCAGCGCCGGCCTCGAGCGGTGAGGTGGTGGCGACGGTGACCAGCCGCGCGGCCGCCTCGGTGTTGGTCTTGTCGTCGGCGGCCGCCGCCAGCGCGCCCAGCAGGCTGCGTCCGTCGCTGACATGGGCGCCCGCGTAGCGGTACTCGTGGTCGCGCGCGGCCCGGGCCAGCTGCCACGTCCAGGCCACGATCCGGTCGATCGGGGCATCGATCTTGCCGTCGCCCATGGCCAGCAACAGCACGCGCGCACCCTGGCCGCGGTCCTGCTGCCAGGTCGGCGCCGCCTCCACCAGCCGGCAGGCCATGGCGAAGGTGGTCTGGCTGGGCCGCTGGGAGGACAGGTCGCCGAGCGCGGCCAGGCGCAGCTTGCGGTGCTTGTTCTCGGCTGCGCACGTGAACAGGAACAGCTCTCGCGATTCCGGCTGCAGCGCCGCGATCCGCTCGGCCAGCTGCTGCGCGTCGGCCGGCGTGACGGCGCGGGCGGCGACGACCGCCCAGGCGCGCTGCTCGTCGATCGGCAGCTTGGACGCATCGACCAGGCGCCACTGGTTGGCGATCACCGCGATCCGGCGCTCCGGGTTGTCCGAGACGGGGACGATCCAGGACGCTTCCTTGACGATCGGCTTCGGCGGCCGGCGGCGCCAGCGGCGGCGGCGCGGCGGCGGCGGCGTGACCAGCCCGCTGGGCCGGTAGGCATCGACGTCGAGCAGCGAGTGCAGCGTGATCACGCGCTCGGTGTGCGGTGCGCCGGGCTCGGCGAAGTCGACCACGATGCCGGATTCCTTGCGGCGGTGCAGGCGCATGATGCGGCCGACCCGCTGCTGGTAGACGCGGCGGCTGGCCGTGGGCGCGAGGTGCATGCAGACCGTGGCGCGGGGAGCGTTCCATCCCTCGGCCAGCAGCATCGCGTTCACCAGCACATTGATCTCACCGCGCTCGTAGGCCGCCAGGGTCTCGGCCAGCACACGGGGCGGCGTGCGGCCGGAGACGGCGGCGGCCCGCATCCCGATCGCCTTCATGGCCGCGGCCACGCGCTCGGCGTGGTCGACGCCGGCCGCGTACACGATGCCCGGCGTGTCGCCGAACCGGCTCTGGTAGAGGTCGGCGGCGGCCATGTTCAGCGGGTCGAGGTCGAGCGCGACTGCCAGCTGGCCCTGGTCGAAGTCGCCGCCGACGATCTCGACGGTGCGCAGCGAGGCGATCGGGCGCACGCGGACGCAGCGCAGCGGTGCCACCACGCCGCGGCGCACGGCCTCGGCCAGTGGCAGGTCGGCAACCTCGGCCGGGAACACGTCTGAGACGTGCTTCTGCAGCAGCTGGTCGGTGGCGGTCATGCCGATGTAGACCGGCTCGGACAGGCTCCGGATCGCGGCCGAGGTCTTCTCGCCCAACGCCGTGTGGGCCTCATCGCAGACCACCACGCCGTACACGTCGGGCTTCAGCTGCGAGGCGTGCTTGATGAACCAGGAATAGGTGTTGATCGTGAGCGGCGGCGCATCGGGCGTGCGATCGCCGACCAGCACGGCCTCGTGAAGCCGCGGGCCGTAGCCCTCCTTGGTGAGGTCGCGCGTGAACTGGTCGACCAGCAGCCGGCGGTGGGTGAGGATCAGGACGCCGGTGGTGCGGGCGGCATCGACGAAGCCGGCCGCGGCGATGGTCTTGCCGGACGCGGTCGGGTGCTTGAACCGGTAGCGGCGCCGGGCGCCGGGGTCGTCGGTGTCCGCATCGGCCTCCAGCTCGTGGACGGGCGCGACGTGTGCGACCGCCACGTCGAAGCCGGCGTCATTCTGGTGGTCGTCGCCGTTCTCGTCGCCGTTGCCGTTGCTGCCGTTGCCGTTCCCGTTGCCGTTGCCTCGTCGTCATCCTCCTCATCCTCCTCGCCCTCCCCACGCTCGCGGTCGGCGATCAGCGCGGCCAGCTGACCGGCCAGCGCGTCCACCTGGTGGCGGCGCAGCGCGGTGCCGGAGGCCAGCCGCGGAGGCTGGCCGGAGAGCATGCGGTCGAGGCCGAGGATCAGGGAGAAGTCGCGACGCCAGGCGAAGCTGGGCTCGACCAGCCCGCGCTCCATCTCGGCGATGGCCGCGTCCAGGGCGGCTCGGCGCGCGGTACCGGGGGCGAGCGCCGAATCGGCATTCTCACCCTCATGTAAGAGCGGTTCTCCGCACCACGCAGATACGCGTTGCGCGGCCGCTTCCAGATCAGCCGTGATCCCCAAAGTCATGCGTTGGAGCCGTCCGGGTCAAACGGGCGCCATAGGCAGGCGGCTCCGGAGGGCGCATTCAGTGTAGCAGCGCGGATGCCACGAGGTCGGTGAGATCCGCGTGCAGCGCCGGCCCGGCCGCCAGCACCCCGTCGCCGCTGTCCCCCACCGGCTCCAGCGGGCTGACGACGCCGCCCGCCTCGGACACCAGCAGCACACCGGCAGCGCGGTCCCAGCGACGCGTGCCAAGCTCGTAGTACCCATCCAGGCGGCCGCAGGCCACCCAGGCCAGATCGATCGCCGCGGATCCCGCGCGGCGGACGTCGCGCACCCGCGGCAGGATCTGGCTGAGGGCGCGCGCCTGGCCGGCGCGCACCTGTGCGGAGTACGAGAAGCCGGTGCCGATCAGGCTGCGGGAGAGGTCGCCGCACGCGGAGACCGCGATCGGCGTCCCGTTGCGGAAGGCGCCGCCCCCGCGCACGGCGGTGAAGGTCTCACCCAGGCACGGGTGGTGCACGACGCCGACGACGCCCCCGCCGGCATCCTCGCAGGCCACCGACACCGCCCACACCGGCTGGCGGTAGAGGTAGTTGGTGGTGCCGTCCAGCGGGTCGACCACCCACAGCAGGTCACCGGCGCCGGCGGCCCGCCCGCCCTCCTCCCCCAGCACGGCGTCGCCGGGGCGCCGCTCGCCGATCAGCGAACGGATCAGCGCCTCGGCGTCGCGGTCGGCGTCGGAGACCATGTCGGTGCTGCTGCTCTTGCGCTCGACGCCCGTGGCGGGGCGTCGAAACCGCTCCAGCAGCAGGTCGCCGGCGGCCACGGCTGCGGCCTCGGCAACCTCCAGCAGCGCCTGGTGATCACGTGCGGCGGGCATCGCGGCAGTCTATGCCGCGGCCGCAAGTTACGAAGACCAGGATCAGATTCGGTGAAGTTCCTGCAATTCGGTAGATTTTTCGACCCGAACGTGCATGCTTCCTGCATGCGACGCATGATCCATCGGCTGCTCGACCGCCGCCGCGAACGACGGCTGGCGCTGGAGCTCGAGCATCGCTACCGGGCTCAGCTGGATTCCCGCGCCGAGGCAGCGGCGCGGATGGCCGACGACTAGCTCTTTCGCCTCGCCTACGATGCCCGCATGGCACGGCTCAACTATTCGCGTCTGAGTGACCGGTTATTGGCCGGGGCCATGCCCCACTCGGCCGAGCACGTGGCCACGCTGCACGACGAGGGAGTGCAGCTCGTGATCAACCTGTGTGAGGAGCGCGAGTACTGGGTTGGCGAGCGGGAGGCGGTGCTGAGCGCCTACGGCAAGGTCCGCATCCGCGAGCTGCACCTGCCCGTCAAGGATGGCGCCACCATCCCGCCCGGGGTGATCGATGCCGCGGTAAAGAGCGGAGCATCGACCGTTGCGTACGTTCATTGCAGGGGTGGCCGCGAGCGATCCGCGACGGTCGCTACGGCGCTCTTGGCGCGCGAGCAGCAGTTGTCGATCGACCAGGCCATGGCGCTGGCCAGGGCGGGGAGGCCGGTGTTCTGCCCGCTGCCTTGGCAGATGGCGGGACTCCAGGCCTGGGCGGCGAATATCACCTGACCAGGCCGATGCCGTGCCGTCTTGGGCGGCTGGTATCGTCCCTTTCAGGCGTGCGCAGTTTCATTAGATGACGCATTACCTCTTGCGTTATCGGCGGATTGTTCGTATTCTCATGGCGCACGCAGTATCGGGTAAAAGGCTTCATCGGGTAGACGAGGAGAGGTGGTTTCCATGACAAAGGCTCTCAGGAGCGTGCTCATCTTGCTGGGCGCGACGGCGATTCTGGCCGTTTCGGCCGCAACCGCGTTTGCCGGTGATGGCTACGCGAGCGGTGGCGTTGCAGGCCAGTCGACCGGCGGTGGCGGAACGCTTCCATTCACAGGCGCTGAGCTTGCGCTGTATGTCGTGATCGGCCTGGCCATCGTGGCCAGCGGTCTGGCACTGCGCGCGTACTCCGCGCGCCGCGTCAGCTAGCTGCGCACGGCGAGATAGCGGTTTCTTGAGAGGGCGCCTCCGGGCGCCCTCTCTGTTTATGGTCCCGCTGACGCCGGCCGGTTGGCGCGCATCAAATTCTGCCCTAACTACGCTCCCAGATGATGGAGTCTCGCCGCCGCCGCGAGGTTGGCCATCGGCGATCTGAGGTAATCCCCGGGTTGAGATTCGCGCTCAAGCAGATCGTCTGCGCGAACGATGAAGATACTGATGACTCCGTCGGAACTGACAGCGCTTCTGGCCCGCGCGAACGACCGCCTCCGGTCGGCGCTGACCGGCGCCTCGTCACTCGTGCTGCTGGCGTTGCTGGCGCTGATCGGCGGCTACGGCGTACACAAGATCCAGCCTGGCATGGCGAAGACCGTCGCCGTGCTGGCCGTGCTCGGCGTGGCGCTGCTGACCCTGGCCTACCGGTTCTTCCGGTGGCAGCGCGACGAGCTCTACGACGACGTCGTGCTGCACGGGTTCCGGCACGTGCATCCGCAGGAGGTTGCGCGGCGCGCCGCTGAGCTGGTGTCCCGCAGGCAGCGGCGGCAGATCGCGGACACCCTCGATCGCTTCGTGGAGGCAGCGGTCGAGAACCACCCCACCCCCGTGCCCGTGCATCGCGGCGCGCTGATCGAGCTGCGCCCGCAGGTGACCGAGCTGTCCACGATCCTGCGCACACCGGACGTCGAGCTGGAGCCGGCCGGGATGGTGCTGCTGGGCCGCTTCATCAGCGACGGCGCCACCAGCCCCCTGTTCAAGCTGAACGCCCACCCGACCGAGGTGGAGCGCGAGCTGGCGCGGATCGCGCGCGTGCTCAACCGCGAACGCGAAGCCGCGTAGGCCGGCTAAAGCTCCAGCAGCTGCGGCACGCCCCGGCGCTCCAGCCCGCGGCTGATGATCAGCCGCTGGATCTCCGAGGTGCCTTCCCAGATGCGGTCGACGCGCAGCTCCCGCCAGAGCCGCTCGGCCGGATTGCGACGCATGTAGCCGCGCCCGCCGAAGATCTGAACGACACGGTCGGCCACGCGCCCGGCCGTCTCGGACGCGACCAGCTTGGCCATCGAGGCCTTCGCGTGCACCAGCTTCGGGTCGGCGCCGGAGTCGTGCAGCTGTCCCACGTAGTAGGTCAGCAGCCGTGCCGCCGTCACCTCGGCCGCACAGTCGGCAAGCATGAACGAGATCGCCTGGTGATCGAAGATGCGCCCGCCGAACTGCTCGCGCTCGAGCGCCCACTCGGTGCCCAGCTCGATCAGCCGGTCGCACGCGCCGCAGCAGCGGGCGGCGATGTGCACGCGCTCCTCGATGAACCACTCGCCGGTCAGGTCGAACCCCTGCCCCACCTCGCCCAGCACCGCATCGACCGGCACCGGCGCGTCCGTGAAGGTGTACTCGGGGTGCCGGTAGGGGAAGTTGTGCGTGAAGTCGGGATCGTCGGTCATCTCCACGCCCGGCAGATCCTTGTCGACGATGAACAGCGTCGGCTGGCGCTCCAGCCCGTCCACGGCCCAGGCCAGCACCAGGAAGTAGCTGGCGATGTCACCGTCGGTGACGAACCACTTCTTGCCCGACAGGCGGTAGACGTCGCCGTCCCGCACCGCCTCGGCGCGGATGCCGCGCGCGTCGGAGCCGGCATGCTCCTCGGTGATCGCGTAGGCGTGGCGATGGTCACCGCGCACGTCGGGCAGCAGGTACCGCTCGATCTGCTCCGGCGTGCCGTGGACGAGCACGTTGGAAGGGCTCCAGACCAGCACCCACAGGCAGTTCGTGAGCCGGCCCAGCTGCTCGTGCATCACGACCTGCTCGGTCAGGTTGAGGCCGCCGCCGCCGTACTGCGTGGGGATGTTGGCGGCGTTCAGACCCGAGGCCAGCACCGCACGCTTGACGTGGGCGTGGGCCTCTGCCGACAGCCGTCCACCGTTCTGCTCGGCCTCCAGCTCCAGCGGCTGCAGCACGTCGTCGACCAGCGACCGGGTGCGGGCCCGCAGCTGCTTCAACTCGGGGCTGAGCGTGAAATCCATTCAGGTCATCCTTTCGAGGCGGGGCGTAGTGCGGCGGACGCGCCGCCGAAGATCAGCGCCGCCGGGACGTCGGCCAATGCGACGCCGGCCAGCAGCGGATGATCGAGGTCGATCTCGACCTCGCCGGGAGGATCGCCGAGGCCGATCGCGCGTGCGCCGTTTCTCCCGCCGATCTCGAGCAGGTAGGGCGTGGGCCCGTCATCTCCGGGCGGCACCAGCACGTTTCGCCGCTCCACCAGCCGCCGCGCGCAGTGCTCGATCTCGCGCAGCTCGGCAAGGGGATCGATGATGGTGTTCGAGTCGGTGCCGATGCAGATCGGCACGCCGTGCTGCATCAGCTCGAGCGCCGGCAGGAAGCCGTCGCCGAGGTTGGCCTCGGTGGTCGGGCAGGCGCAGACGGTCGCACCGCTCGAGGCCAGCAGCTCCAGCTCGTGCTCGGAGACGTGGGTGGCGTGGATGACCGTGGAGCGCGGGCCGAGCAGCCCGATCTCGGCCAGCAGCTCGATCGGCCGCAGCCCGTACTCCGCCAGGCTCTCGTCGATCTCGCGCCGCTGCTCGTTGGCATGGATGTGCACGACCATGCCGCTGGACTCTGCGTAGGCGGTGATCTCCTCCAGCCAGTCGCGCGGCACCGCCCGCACGCTGTGCGGCGCCAGGCCCACGCGCATCTCCGACGCCAGCGCATCCACCCGTGCCAGGTAGGAAGCCACGTCGGGATCGCAGAAGCGGCGCTGGCCTGGGGTCGGCGGCAGCCCCTGTCCGGCCCGTGCGTATGCGGTCATCAGCATCACGATCTCGATGCCGGCATCGCGAGCGGCCGCGGCGGTGGCCTTCGCCATCGCGTTGGGGTCGGGGTAGGGCTCGCCGCCGGGCTGGTGGTGCGGGTAGTGGAACTCGCCGACGGCGGTGTACCCGGCCGCCACCATCTCGCGGTAGAGCCGCAGCGCGACCTCGTATGCGCCGTCCGGGTCGATGGCGTTCGCGGCCTGGTACATGGCCTCGCGCCACGTCCAGAAGTCGTCATGCGGGTGGTCGGGGTCAACATGCTCGACGCGCCCCCTAAGCGCCCTCTGGAAGGCGTGGCTGTGGGCGTTCACGAAGCCTGGCAGACGCAGCGTGGTATCGGGCATACGCGTATCCTCCCAGACCGATGTCCGAGGTATCCAGAGAACGGTTCGTGTCGTGGTTCGGCGAGCTGGCCGCGATCGGCCACAGCGAGGGCGGCTGGAACCGGTTGGCCTGGAGCCCGCTCGAGGCCGAGGCGCGGGCCTGGTTCTCGCGCACGGCCACGTCGATCGGGCTCGAGGTGCAGCAGGACGGCGCCGGGAGCCTGTGGGCGGTCACCGGCGACGCCGACCGCGGGCCCTGGGTCTGCGCCGGGTCACACCTGGACACGCAGCCCGACGGCGGCGCGTATGACGGGGCGCTCGGAGTCGTGGCGGCGCTGGAGGCGGCGGCGGTGGTGCTCGAGTCCGACGCCGGGCGCCGGCATCCGCTGGCGGTGGTCGCGTTCGTCGACGAGGAGGGGGCGCGGTTTCGCACCCCCACCTTCGCCAGCCTGGCGCTGACCGGGCGGCTGGACATCGACCACGTGCTCGCGGTGATGGGCGACGCGCCGGCGATCTACGGCGTCACCCGCGACTCGCTGGCGCAGAGCCGCAAGCAGCTCGACCGGGTGCGCTGCTTCTACGAGGTGCACGTCGAGCAGGGCCGGTCGCTGGTCGACCGTGAGCTGGCGCTGGGCGTAGCCGACGTGCTGGCGCCGCGGCAGCGCTGGCGGGTCGAATTCGCCGGGGAGGCGAACCACGCCGGCACCACGGCGATGAGCGACCGCCGCGACGCGCTGCTCGACGCTGCCAGGTTCGCGCTCGCGGTGGACGAGGTGGCGCGGGCCAGGCCGGGCGCCGTCGGTACGGTGGGTCGGTTGGAGATCAGCCCCGGATCGACCAACTCGATCCCGGGCCACGTGGCCGCCTCGCTGGACGTGCGCGCGCTCGAGTCGGAGACCGTCGATGCGATGGTCGAGGAGCTGCGGGTCCGCTTCCCCGACGCCGAGTTCGGCCGCGAGTCCCACAACGAGGGCGCGCGCTTCGACGACCGCCTGCGGGCACAGCTGTTCGCCGCCGCCGAGGCGCGCGGCATCACGGCCGGCGACCTGCCCTCCTACGCCGGCCACGACGCCGGCATCCTCGCCACCGAGCGCCCGGCTGCGATGGTGTTCGTGCGCAACCCGACCGGCGCCAGCCACGTCGCCACCGAGTCGGCGTCCGAGGCCGACTGCCTGGCAGCCGTGCAGGTGCTGACCGACGCCATCCGCGCCGAGCTCGCGGCCGACTGAGGCCGACTCGAGGCCGAACTTTCCACACTGCATCCACAGGCATGCACGGTGCGAAGTGGATAACGTGTGGATAAGCTCGCGTAATTCCCGCTCTCAGCGCCAATTTGTCTGGGGAATACCGGCGATCGGGTTGACGAACGCCTGGGGAAAGGCGCACTGTCCCTCTTCCAATCCCCCCAAGACCGACGCCAGGCCCTCGCAATCCGTCCTCTCAGGCCTGGCGTCGGCCGTTAAGCGCCCGGGATAGGCTGCACGCATGGGCAAGGTGTTCGCCGAGATCGACGACAAGCTGGCGAGGTGGATCCGCGACCAGCAGATGTTCTTCGTCGCCACCGCGCCCGAGATCGGCGGCCACATCAACCTGTCGCCGAAGGGCCCGATCGAGAGCCTGAAGGTGCTCGACCCGCACACCATCGCCTACCTCGATCTGATCGGAAGCGGCGCCGAGACGGTCGCGCACCTGCGCCAGAACGGCCGCATCTGCGTGATGCTGTGCGCCTTCCAGGGCCCGCCGCGGATCCTGCGGATGCACGGACACGGCACGGTGCTGACATCGGGCTCCGACCGGTTCGATCGGATGACGGCGACGTTCGATCTCGCCGCGATGCCGGCCGCCGAGCCCGCCGCACGATCGATCATCATGGTCGAGGTGGAGCGGATCGCCGATTCGTGCGGCTTCGACGTACCGCTGATGATCGAGCAGGGCCGCCGCCCGCAACGCAGCGCCTGGGTCGACAACAAGCTGGCCAAGGGCGGCCAGGCGGCGCTGGCCGAGTACGTCGCGGAGCACAACGCCGAGAGCATCGACGGGCTGCCCGCGCTGTGACGGCACGGTGATGGCGACGCCGCAGGCACGGCCGGATCATCAGCGCATGGGAGCCTGTACGCCAAACCCCTGGACACCCTGCCGCTGACGGCGGGTAGGCTGCAGGCGTGATCGAACAGCTCACCGATATGCCGGAGGGCGCGATCGGCTTTCGCGGATCCGGCCGGCTGACCAGCCGGGACTACCACGACACGCTGCTGCCGGTGATCCGCGAGGCGCTCGAGAGCGGGCGCACCGTGAATCTGATGTTCGCGACCGCACCTGACTTCAGCGGGCTGGACATGGGCGCGCTGTGGGAGGACACCAAGGCGGCGGGCACGATCGGGCTGAAGCACCTCTCCAGCTGGGGCCGGATCGCGCTGGTCACCGACAAGGACTGGATGCGCCACGCGATCAGCGCCTTCGGCTGGATCTCTCCGGGCGAGTACCGGGTGTTCGAGCCGGACGAGTACGAGGCCGCGAAGACCTGGCTGAGCGAGGCGGCCGGCTGAAGGCTGCATCGGCGCCCGAGCCCGTGGCGGTTGCACCAGGCGGTAGTATGGGGCTGCTTTGAGCCAGACGCGTGGTGGCCTCGAGCATCGTCTTCATTCCGCGATACTGGAGGATCCTTGGCCGAGTCAGGCGCTGTGGCAGTGGAGCAGGTCGAAGGGGCCTCCGTCATCGCGCTGCGAGGCGAGCATGACCTCTCAACCGGTCCGGCCATCCAGGCCGCATGCGACGACGCCTGGGACCACTCCTCCTCGATCGTGTTCGACCTGGCCGACGCGACGTTCATCGACTCGACCGTGGTCGGCGTGATGGTGCGCGCGCGGCGACGCGCAGCCGAGTCGGGCGGATCCGTGGCGGTCGTGGCTCCGGCCGGCGGCGCTCCGGCGCGCGTGCTGACGCTCGTGGGTATCAACGACGTGCTTCCGCTGCACGAGACTCGCGACGAGGCGCTGCGAACGATCAGCGCGCCGGGGTAGCGTTGCCTGAGCTGGCACGCAGGCTGGACACCCGGCGAGGCAAGGTGGTGGCGGCGCTGGTTGCGGTGCTCTGTGAGCTGGCGATCGCACTGCCGTTCCTGGTGATCTCGCCGAACACGCTGCGCGGCGTTCCCGGGCCCGCTGCTGGTGGTGGTCGGAGTCACCGCGAGCTATCTGCTGGGTCCGTGGTTCGGGGTGCCGGTGACGGCCGTCGCGGTGCTGCTGGCGGTGACGATCGTCGGCGAAAACGCGTGGGCGGAGCCACTGGTATGGCTGCCCGTCTCGGCGGTGGCCGGCATCGTGGGCGAGCGGGTGCGGCACGGCGACGAGCTGCGCCGCGAACTGATCGAGGAGCTGCGACGGGGTCTGGTCGGGCTCTACAGCGATCCCCGGGTCGGCCCGCTGAACGTGGTCAGCCGCTACATCCCCGCGGTGAGCGCGCAGAGGATCGCCGGCGACTTCTACGGAGCCGTGCTGCAGCCCACGGGCGACGTCGCCATCATGGTCGGAGACGTGGCCGGCCACGGTCCGGCGGCCGCGGCACTCGCGACCCGCCTGCGCGCAATGTGGCGCGGGCTGGCCATCGCCGGCGTCTCGGACAGCGAGACGGTGCGCGCCCTGAACGAGACGCTGCTTGCCGAGCAGCAGCGGATCGCATCGCCGATCCCGTTCGCGACGCTGTGCCTCGCCACGGTGGCGGCCGACCTGCGGTCTGCCCGGATCGTGATCGCGGGCCACCCTCCGCCGATCCTGGTCACCGACCGCGGAACACACGAGGACACGCACCCGCCCGGCCCGGCCATCGGCATCTCCGAGACCTCGGTCTGGGAGCCGCATCCGCTGGCGCTGCCGGACGACCCGTGGTCGCTGGTGGTCTACACCGACGGTCTGGTCGAGGGACGAACGTCACCGGGCGGCCCGCGCCCGTACGGAAGCGACCGGCTGCTTCCGCTGCTGGCCGCCTCGGCCGTCCCGGTCGGCGAGGACGACGTGGAGGCCGTGCTGAGGGCGGTGCTGGATGCAAACGGCGGCGCGCTCCCGGACGATGTGGTGCTGATCACCGCCTCGCCAAGGTAGGGGTTTGACCGTCAGGGCCGGCGGGTACCGCTCTGCTGCCATGCTGTTCGATCACGACGTGCGGGCTCCCGCCGAGTGGGAGCTGGAATACGCAGGCGAGGATGACGAGCCCGCGCGGATCCGGGAGTGGCAACGCGAGCAGCTGATGCGGATCGGGTACGACCGTGCGACGGCCCGGCGGATCGTCCGCGACGCCTGGGCTCTGCGGCGAGAACGGGGACCTCGTCCACCGCGTCATCAACCTGATCGGCCGCGGCGCCAGCCACGAGCAGGCCGCACGCATCGCGTAGGGCAAGGTCTGCTAGGCGAAGGCTGCGCGGGCGGCGGCGAGCCGGAGCTCCTCGACCGTGGCCCGCTGCTGCCGGGCTCGGCCGATCAACCCGTCCAGGTCGACGTCGTTCAGCCGACTCGCCGATAGCTGCTTGAGAGCGCGCCAGCCGGCCATCTTGCCCTCGATGCCGAGCGCCAGGGCTTCGGTCTCGAGCAGCAGGCTGAGATCGCGGTCTCCGGTGGCCCATTCGTCGAGCTTGACGCGGCTGGCCTTCTCCATCGCCTGGCCGCCCGCCTGTCGCAGAGAGCTGACACCGACATCGAGGGTCTGCATGATCGTCTCCAGCGCGGCTCGATCCTGCTTGATCGCCTCGTGCAGCTCGGCGATCGTCTCACCGACCTCGTTGCCCTCATTGGCGGCACGCATCCTCTGCAGCAGATCAAGCGCCGCCGCCGACCCTGCCAGATGGTCGTTCAGGTAGCTCGCGAGCGCGTCCGTTGCCATGCAGGGCGGGTTCCCGGATGCCGGCGGCGCCAAACGCCCGAGTCTACCCGCGCGGCCGCCCCGGCCGGAGCGTCATGCCCGGCGGCCGGAGGGCATCGCTGCCAGGGGGCGGTCGAGGCCCTCGCGGGTGAGCTCGGCGGCGACCGTCTCGCGGGCCTTGTAGATCCGCCACTTGACGGCGGCCAGCGTGGTCTCGAGTGAGTCCGCGATCTCGGCGTAGGAGAGGCCGACCACGTCGCGCAGAACCAGCGCCATCTTCAGGTCGGGGCTGAGGGCACCGATCGCCCGCCACAGGATGTCCATGTCCTCGATCGCGTGGGGCGGTATCGGCGCTGCCAACCCCAGCGACCAGACCGAGTCGAGCTCGACCGATGGCCGGATCCGCCGCTCGCGCGACCGCAGCTCGTCGACGAGCCGGTTCTTGGCGATCTGGAACAGCCAGGTGGTGAACAGGGAGCGATCATCGAACCGTGGCAACGCGCGGTGCACGCGGACGAAGATCTCCTGGCAGAGGTCCTCGGCCAGTGCCCGGTCGCCCGACAACACACGCACCACGTAGTTGTAGATCGGCGGGTGATACTGGCGAAGGATGATGGCAAACGCGCGCTCATCACCCGCCTGCGCCATGCGCAGGATGTCACGGTCGGGTTGGGTGAGAGCCATGATGCGTCAGAGCGTTCGGTCGTTGCGAAGGTAACCGAGAACTCTGGCGGCGGGAGGTTGGAGCTTGCTTGGGTGTGCAAATCTGACCGCAACCCGCGCGGTCGATCAGAGCGTGCCAAGCCGGTCGCGGGCGACCCGCTCGATCAGCTCGGCGAATCCCGGGGCATCCTTCATCAGCCGGTCGGTCAGGTGCCAGTCCATCCTCAGCAGCCGCGTCGGCTCGTCCGCGATCACATCGGCCGAGCGAGCGCGGCCGAAGCTCGCACCCCAGTCGAGCGCGGCAAGCTCGCCGAAGAACTGGCCCGGCAGCAGCCGCCCAAGGGTCGCGTCGGCGCCCTCCACCCGCACCGCGCCGGAGAGCACCACGTACATGTCGCGGCTCGTCTGCCAGCGACCCAGCACGACCTCGCCGGCGTCCGCCTCGATCTCGGTGGCAGCGCTCCGCACCAACGCCAGCTGATCCGGCCCGAGCGTGGCGAACAGCTCGAGCGAGCCCGGCGGCGCTTCAGCCCCGGTCGCACCCTCGGCAGGAACGCGGCGCGAGATCGACCGGCAGCGTTTCCAGCAGGTCGATCGCCCGATCGACCTCGCTCGCGGTCGTGGAGTGGTTCAGCACGCACAGCCGCACCGTGTGACGACCGCGCACCAGCCCCGACGACACGAACACCTCCCCGCCCGCCTCGATCCGCTTCACGAGGTCGGTGTTGATGCGCTCCAGGGTGCGCTCGTCGTCGACACCTACGGGGTGGCGCCGCAGCGCCACCACTCCCAGCGACGCCGGCGACATCAGCTCGAGCACGGGCGACCGCTCGACCCGCTGCTGAGCATGCAAGGCCAGGTCGATGCAGCGGTCGATCGCCTGCCGGAAGGCGTCCACCCCGAAGTAGCGCAGCGAGATCCACAGCTTCAGCGCGCGGCAGCTGCGCGTCAGCTGCACGCCCAGGTCGGAGAAGTTCACCTCGCGATCGACGGCCTCGATGCCCTTCAGGTAGTTGGGGCTGATCTCAAACGACCGGCGCAGGCGGTCGCCGTCCCGCACCAGCAGGGCGCCCACTTCGACCGGCTGATACAGCCACTTGTGCGGGTCGAGCGTGATCGAGTCGGCCAGCTCCATGCCCGCCAGCGCGGCGCGCCCCCGCTCGGTCAGGCAGCCGAAGGCGCCGTAGGCGCCGTCCACGTGCAGCCAGGCATCGTGCTTTCGGCAGATCCTCGACAGCTCGGTGAACGGGTCGATCGCACCCACCGCCGTGCTGCCCGCGTTGGCCACGACCAGCAGCGGACGCCTGCCGGCGGCCAGGTCGGCGCCGATCGCGCCCTCCAGCCCGTCGGGACGCATCCGGCCGACGTTGTCGCTCAGGATCACCCGCACCTGGTCGGGGCCGAACCCGAGCACGCGCGCGGCTCGGGCCAGCGAGGAGTGCGCCTGGTCGGACATGTACAGCACGGCGCGCGCGTCCATCTCCCCCATCAGCGCCTCGCGGGCACAGGCGAGCGCCGTCAGGTTCGCGGCCGATCCACCCGAGACCAGCACGCCGCCGGCATCTGCCGGATAGCCAACCCACTGCCGGAACCAGTCCAGCACGGCCAGCTCCAGCGCGGCCGGGCCGGAGGCGCCCCGCCACCAGCAGGCATCGATGTTGAGCGCGCTCGCGATCAGGTCTCCCAGCGCCCCCGGCCATGTGCCCTCGCCGGGGATGTAGGCGAGGTAGCCGGGATGAGCGAGACGGGCGACGTACGGCAGCACATCGCGCTCGAGGTCATCCAGGATGTCGTCGAAGCCGGCCGGCTGCTGGGGCGGCGGCATCGACAGGCGCCGGTGCAGCTCGGCCGGCGACTCCGCCTTCACCACCGGTCCCCGCGGGCCGGTGATGCGATCCACCAGCATGTCGATCGTGCGGTATCCCAGCTGCCGCATGACGTCGGCATCGAGTGCGAGCGGCGAAGCCTCGTGCGCCGGATCGGTTGGCACGACCGCTACTCGTAGGTCTTCTTGTACGCGACCTTGCCGTCGCGCACGGTGAAGATGTCGACACCGGCCGAGCTGGCGGGACTGCCATCCGCCTCAGTCCAGTGCATCGTCCAGCAGTAACAGCAGCGATCGCCGTCGGCGAACAGCTCGTCGGTATCGGAGTGGCAGTCGGGGTAGGCGGAGAACACCGCCGCAAACGCCGCCCGCACGGCGTCATGTCCCTCGTGGCGTCCGCTGTCGACGTCCTGGCCGAGGTTTTCGTAGACGGCGTCGCCGGTCATGTCGGCCAGGATCGCGTCCAGGTCGTGGCGCCCGACCGACTCGATGAACCGCGTCACAACCGCAAGCGTGGCCTGGCTGTCCGTCGTCTGCTCGATCAACGCGTCCCCCTGTCGGCGGCCGGGCGGACCGGTTCTGGCCCGAGCGACGACTCTACCGCATGGGTTCGCGCGGTACCGGCGCGGCGGCGGACGTCTGCTGCTGCGGCTCCCCGGCCGCAACCGCGGCTGCCGCCGCTGCCGTGGTTGTGGTGCGAAGCGGCTGCTCGCGCAGCAGCCAGGTCAGCGTGAACGCGATGAACGCGATGCCGGTGGCGGTCAGGAACACCGGCTGCAGCGCCGCGGCAACCGCATGCACGTAGGGCGAGTGCACCGCAGGCGGCAGGTGCTTGACGATCTCCGGGTTGGCGGTGGTGGGGATGTGGGCGCCGGGCGGCAGCTTGGCGGCGAGCTCGCCGGCCAGCCGGTTCGTGAAGATTGCGCCGAAGGCGGCCACGCCGATCGAGCCGCCGATCTGCCGAAACAGCGTCGAGCCGGACGTGGCAACGCCGATCTGGCTGTGGTCGACGGAGTTCTGGGCGGCCAGCACCAGCACCTGCATGACCATGCCGAGGCCCAGGCCGAGCACCACCATCGCCACGATCGTCTGCCAGATCGGCGTGCCCACCTCCAGCCGGGACAGCATCAGCACGGCCACGGTCATGATCGCGGTGCCGATGATCGGGAACGGCTTGTAGCGGCCGTATTTGCTGATCAGCTGGCCGCTGAGGATGGAGGTGAACAGCAGGCCGACCATGAGCGGCGTCAGGGTCAGTCCGGAGCTGGTGGGGCTGTGCCCCTTCACGACCTGGAGGTATAGCGGCAGGTAGGTGATGGCACCGAACAGCGCCAGGCCGACGATGAAGCCGACCGCGCTGGTGACGACGAACACGCGGTTTCGGAACAGCTCGAGCGGCAGGATCGGCTCGGCCGCGCGGCGCTCCGCGAACGGGAAGGCGGCCAGCAGCACGACGCCCACGACCAGCATGGTCAGCGCCTCCGGCGACCCCCAGGCGTATGTGGTGCCGCCCAGGCTGGTGAACAGCACGATGGCGGTGAGACCGGTGGCAAGCAGCCCCGCGCCCAGGTAGTCGATGCTGTGATGGACGTGATCGGCGCGGGAGTGGAATGCCACCCCGATCACGATCAGTGCGATCGCTCCGACCGGCAGGTTCACGTAGAAGATCCAGCGCCAGGACAGGTTGTCGACGAAGAAGCCGCCCAGCAGCGGGCCGATCACCGTCGACACGCCGAAGACGGCGCCGAAGAATCCCTGGTAGCGGCCGCGCTCGCGGGGCGAGAAGATGTCGCCGACGACCGCCAGCGTCAGCACGATCAGCCCGCCGCCGCCGAGGCCCTGCAGGGCGCGGAACGCGATCAGCTCGGTCATGTTCTGGCTGACACCGCACAGCACGGAGCCGATCAGGAACAGCACGATGGCCGCCTGCAGCAGCGGCTTTCGGCCGTAGAGATCGCCGAGCTTGCCGTACAGGGGGCCGGACACGGTGGACGCGAGCAGGTAGGCGGTCACCACCCAGGACAGGTGCGACAGGCCGCCGAGGTCGCCCACGATGGTGGGCAGGGCGGTCGAGACGATCGTCTGGTCGAGCGAGGCAAGCAGCAGCACCAGCATCAGCGCCGCGAAGATCAGGCGCACGCGCTGCGGGGGTGCGGGGGCGGCCGGAGCGGGAGTGGTCACTGGCGCCTCCCGAACCGTTGCGCACGCAGGCAACGCATCGACTCGCTGAGCTGATCGTCGTCGAGCGGCGGCTGCGTCTGCGGTGTCGCCGCCTCCGCGCGCAGGCCGTCCAGCAGCAGGTGCAGATGACGCCGCCAGGCCTCGGGCGCCGTATCGGCGGTGGCGTCGATCACCGGAGCGAACGACCACAGCAGCAGGGCCAGGTCGGCGACGGTGAAGTCGGGCCGCAGCGCCCCCTGGTCGCGTGCACGACCGATCAGCTCGTCGAACTGCGCGCGCATCTGCGCACGCGTCTCGGCCAGCCGGCCCTCGCCGGGCGGGTAGCGCAGGAAGATCTCCTTGAGCACGCGGTCGCTGCGCTGCAGCTCGAGCGTCGCCTCCAGGAAGCCGACCAGGCCGGCCCAGGCGTCCGGCTCGGCAAGCCCGGCCTCGGCCAGCGCGAGAAACTCTCCGACGCGCTCGGCGAAGATCGCCTCGACCAGCGCCTCACGGGTCGGGAAGTGCCGGTAGAGCGTGCC
This sequence comes from uncultured Actinomycetes bacterium, assembly GCA_963797565.1. Taxonomy (GTDB): domain Bacteria; phylum Actinomycetota; class Thermoleophilia; order Gaiellales; family JAICJC01; genus JAICYJ01. Next base: position 259,785 of record CAWCPM010000011.1, read on the forward strand.
GCTGCCGACGCCGGCCCGGCGGGCGATCTCGTCCAGCCGTGCGTCGACGCCGTGCTCGGCGAAGGCCTCGCGGGCAGCGGACACCAGCAGCGCGCGGTTTCGCTGGGCGTCGCGTCGCGACCCTCGTTCCGGTGCAGAAATTCCCGCCATCACCTCACGCTAGCAGAAGCGGAGAGCGTGTCCGTTTAGTTCCCGGCCCGGTCCCGCCCGTCCTCTTGTTGACGCCGTCCGGTTTCGCCTATGGTGCCGCCCTGGGTCAGCAACCGGGAGGATCGGGAATCATGGGCGAGCCGTTCAGAGGCACCATCAACGTCGACATCCGCGACTCGAAGCCTGACTGGGCGCCGTTTGAACCGCCCAAGGCGCCCGACGGCGCGCCCAACGTGCTCTACATCGTGCTGGACGACGTCGGCTTCTCGGCCCTGAACTGCTACGGCGGCCCGATCGAGACGCCGAACATCGACCGGATCGCCGATGCGGGCGTGCGCTACACCCAGTGGCACACGACCGCGCTCTGCTCCCCCACCCGCTCGTGTCTGCTGACCGGCCGCAACCACACCCGCAACAGCATGGCCTGCATCACCGAGGCCGCGATCGGATTCCCGAACGCCAGCGGCACCGTCCCGCCCGAGAACGGGATGCTCCCCGAGATCCTCGGCGAGCGTGGCTGGAACACCTACATGGTCGGCAAGTGGCACCTCTGCCCGACCGATGAGATGAACCTTGCGGCCACCCGGCGAAACTGGCCCTCGGGACGTGGGTTCGAGCGCTGGTACGGGTTCCTGGGCGCCGAGACCAATCAGTGGTACCCCGACCTCGTCTACGACAACCATATGGTCGACCAGCCTCGTACGCCCGACGAGGGATACCACCTCACCGACGACCTCACCGACAAGGCGCTCGAGTTCATCCGCGACGCGAAGGCGATCGCGCCCGAGAAGCCGTTCTTCCTCTACTACGCACCCGGCGCAGCCCATGCCCCGCACCAGGCCCCCAGGGAGTGGATCGACAGGTTCAAGGGTCGCTTCGACATGGGCTACGAGGCGATGCGCGAACAGACGCTCGCGCGCCAGAAGCAGCTGGGGCTGGTGCCGGCCGACACCGAGCTGCCGCCGATCAACCCGATCGGGACGCCCGAGACGCGCACCGGGCCGGACGGCAAGCGGTTCCCCGACCTGGACGTCACGCGGCCCTGGGACTCGCTGAACGACGACGAGAAGAAGCTGTTCGCCAGGATGGCGGAGGTGTACGCGGGCTTCCTGGCGCACGCCGACCACCACATCGGGCGGCTGCTGGACGAGCTCGAGCAGAGCGGTGAGCTCGAGAACACGATGATCGTCGTCGTATCAGACAACGGCGCCAGCGGTGAGGGCGGGCCGAACGGGTCGGTGAACGAGATGAAGTTCGCAAACGGCGTGCCCGACGACCTCGCGCAGAACCTGGCGATGATCGACGAGCTGGGCGGGACGAAGACCTACAACCACTATCCCACCGGCTGGGCGATGGCCTTCAACACGCCGTTCAAGATGTGGAAGCGCTACGAGTTCAACGGCGGCACCAGCGACCCGTGCATCATCGCCTGGCCGGCCGGGATCAAGGCCCGCGGCGAGGTGCGGCAGCAGTACCACCACGCGATCGACCTGGTGCCCACGATCCTGGACGTGCTCGGCGTCGAGGCGCCGGAGACGATCAAGGGCCACACGCAGGCGCCGTTCGACGGCGTCAGCATGCGGAACAGCTTCGACGACGCGTCGGCGGAGTCGGGTCGCCGGACCCAGTTCTACGCGATGCTCGGCTCGCGGTCGATCTGGCACGAGGGCTGGAAGGCCGTCACCACGCATCCCTGCATCGCCGGCTGGGGCAACTTCAACGACGACGAGTGGGAGCTCTACCACGTGGACGTCGACCGCGCCGAGGTGAACAACCTGGCGGCGGAGCAGCCGGACAAGCTGCGGGAGATGATCAACATCTGGTTCTCGGAGGCCGGACGCAACGGTGCCTTCCCGCTCGATGACCGCACGCCCGTCGAGATCCTGATGGAGCCGCGTCCGCAGCTGAGCGCGCCGCGCAACCGGTACTCCTATTTCCCGGGTAACTCACCGGTGCCCGAGTGGCAGGCGGTCAACACCAAGAACCGCTCGTTCGTGATCGGCGCCGTCGTCAGCATCCCCAAGCCGGGAGCGGAGGGCGTGCTGTTCGCGCACGGCAACCGGTTCGGCGGCCACGGCCTCTACATCAAGGACAACCGCCTGCACTACGTCAACAACTTCGTGGGCAGCGAGGAGCAGATGATCGTCGGCTCGGAGGACGTGCCGACGGGTGAGGACCTGATCCTGTCGGCCTCGTTCGAGAAGCAGGGCCAGGAGCCGATCTGCGCCACCGGAACGCTGTCGCTCTACCACGGCGACAAGAAGGTCGGCGAGGCACCGATCAAGACCCAGCTGGGGGCGTTCGCCGTCGCCGGCGCGCCGCTGTTCGTCGGCCGCCATGCCGGCGAGCCGCTCACGGACGACTACCCGGGCGAGGCGCCCTACGCGTTCACGGGCGGCACCATCCGCCAGGTCGCGGTCGACGTCAGCGGCGAGCCGTACGTCGACATGGAACGCCAGGCCGAGATGCTGCTCCGCAGCCAGTAGCGGTCCGCAGTTCGGGTCCCGCGATCGGCCGGTACCGTTGTGTACCATCGCCGCCATGGCCTACGACGAGGCGCTCGCCGAGCGGATACGGGAGCTGGTCGCCGGCGAGCACGAGCTGACCGAGAAGCAGATGTTCGGCGGGCTGGCCTTCCTGATCGGCGGCAACATGGCGGTGGCCGCAAGCGGCCAGGGCGGGGTGATGGTGCGCGTCGACCCGGCCATGTCGGACGAGCTGGTGGCAACCACGGACGCCCGCCTGATGGAGATGCGCGGCCGTCCCATGCAGGGCTGGCTGCGAGTGCGCTCCGAGGACCTCCAGACCCGGGCGCAGCTGGCGGAGTGGGTCACGCTGGGCACGACGTACGCGCGCACGCTGCCCTCGAAGTGACGCGGCCCCTCAGCGCGGCCGCGGATCGCCGATCCAGTAGCGCGGGCCGGGCCCGAGGCCGGCGGCCCGGTCGCCGGGGTTCGCGAGCCGGCAGCGGTCGAGCGACAGGCACCCGCACCCGATGCACTGGGTCAGGCCCGCCCGGAGGCGTTCCAGCTCGTGGATCCGCGCGTCGATCCGGGATGTCCAGGTGCGTGACAGGCGCGACCAGTCGCGGCGGGTAGGCGCCCGGCCCGGTGGCAGCTTCCCCAGCTCGACCGCGATCTCATCCAGGGTCAGCCCCACCCGCTGCGCGAAGACGACGAAGGCGATTCGCCGCAGCACCGCCCGCGGGTAGCGGCGGTGGCCCGACCCCGACCGCTCCGAGGCGATCAGGCCGCGCTCTTCGTAGAAGCGCAGCGCGGAGGCAGCGACCCCACTCCGCTGCGAGACCTCGCCGATCGTGAGCAGTTCCGGCATCCCCGCAGTGAATCACGCCAGCCGTTTGCCTTCAAGTTTAACTTGAAGTTGTAGTCTGGGTTCGAGCATCCAGCGATCACTCCGGAGGTACCCATGACGAGCGCACTGACGGCGAGCCAGACGATCACCGCGGAGGTCACCTCCTGGCCGGGCGTCACCGCCGGACCCGGCCGCCGCGGCGAGTACGCATTCAGGGTGGGACGGCGCGAGATCGGCCACCTGCACGGCGACCACGCAGCGCACTTCTCGTTCCCGAAGACCGTGTGGGCCGAGCTGATGGCGGAGGGCCGGATCGTGCCGCACCCCGTCTTCCCCGATTCGCAGGGCCCGGGCGCCCGCCGCATCACCGACGACGACGACGTCCGCGAGGTGATCGCGCTGATGCGGCTCAACTACGACCGCGCGGTCGCCCGGCACGGCGTGCCGGCCACGGCATGAGCGCCCTCGCGATCACCCCGCACCTCGTCGTCCGCGATGCCGCGGCGGCGGCCGAGTGGTATACCGCCGCGCTCGGAGCCGAGGAGCGCGGACGGCTGGCCGTGCCTGGCGGCAAGCTGATGCAGCTCGAACTCCGGTTCGGCTCATCGACGGTGATGCTGGCGGATGAGTTCCCCGACATGGGCGTGCTCTCGCCGCTCAGCATCGGCGGCACCGCGACCGTGCTGCACCTGTCGACCGACGACGTGGACGCGGTCTGGCAGCGCGCGATCGACGGCGGCGCCGAGGTGCGCCAGCCGCTGGCGGAGGCCTTCTGGGGCGAGCGCTACGGGCAGATCACCGACCCGTTCGGACATCGCTGGGGGCTCGCCCAGCACGTCCGCGACGTCCCGCGCGAGCAGCTCGAGCAGGCCGTGGCCGAGCTGTTCAAGGGCTAGTTCGCACTGGTTGCTGAAGAAGGACGCCTTGCGCCCGTACGGCAGGGTCAGGCTGAACCTGCCGGACAACGACCGAGCATCGAGCCAGATCCGCCTGGCTCGATGGCCCCGGGTCACCGGGGGCAGCGCCCCCGGTGACCCAGAACCGCTCAGCCAAGCGAGACCGCAACCTGCTCCAGCAGGTCGAGCGCGTCCTGCATGCCCGGCTCCATCCCCGAGTTGATGTGGGCGTCGCGCCCCTCCCTGGTGGGGTGCTCCACCAGCACGGTCAGGAGCGTGCGGCCGTCCTGCTCGGTCAGGGTGAGGGTGTTCAGCGCCGCGTGCTGCTCGGCGTCGGGGATGCCCTCGTAGACCTCGGTCGAGACGAGCCGCTCGTTCGGGACGATCTCCCGATACTCGCCGTGGAACCCCACCTCCACGCCGCTCTCGGTCACGCTCACGTACCGCCAGGCGCCGCCGACCCGCAGGTCGATCTCGGCGATCGTGACCAGGCCGCGGTTCGCGTGCCACCAGCGCTTGACCAGCTCCGGCGTCGTCCAGGCCTTGTACACCAGGTGCCTGGGTGCGTCGAACTCGCGCGTGATCAGGATCTGCCGATCCGTGGGGAGCGTCACCGTCGCCGTCCCGCTACTCGTCGCTGCCATCGTCTACCTCCTCCGCTTGTAGTTCCTCGAGCACGGCATCGAGCTGGTCGAACCGCTCGGACCAGGAGCGCTCGTACGCCGCCACCCAGTCGTGGATGGGCTTCAGCGCCTGGCCGTTGATCCGGTACAGCCGCTGCCGGCCCTGGTCGCGCACGTCCACCGCCCCCACCTCGCGCAACACCCGCAGGTGCCTGGACACCTGCGGCTGGGCCAGTCCCGTGAGGCCGACCAGGTCGTTCACGGGTAGCTCCCCGCCGGCCAGGATGTCCAGGATCTGCCGGCGTCGGGGCTCGGCCACGGCGTTGAACGCGTCTGCGGTTGTCGCTGCTCGTGCCATGGCCGCATCATATATCCATATCGCCATATGTCAAGGCGGTCAGCCGTTTCTGAGGCGTCGCGGCGCTTGAACCTCAAGGACGCGGTGGGTACTGTTGGGCGGTGATCACGGACACCACCGCCTCCCCGGTCATCACTCGCGACGAGTCCCGCGCCCTGTTCGGGCAGACGATGGGATTCGTGGCGCTGACGTCCGCGTTCTTCGCGCTGGGCGCCTACCTCGGCCGCGACATGGCATACCAGTGGGGGTGGCTGTGGTTCATCGTCGCGATCGTCTGCCTGTTCGGGCTGAACGCCGCGGCGCAGCGGTCGGAGCAGGCCGCCATCGTCCTGCTGCTGACATTCGGTCTGGTGATGGGGCTCGCGGTTGCGCCCACGATCGCCTACTACGTGAGCACGAACCCGCAGGCGGTGTGGCAGGCGGGCGGTGCCACGGCGCTGTTCATCGCCGGGTTCGGAGCCGCCGGATACGCGACCCGGCGCGACCTCTCCAACCTCGCCCGGCTGCTGTTCTTCGCGCTGCTGGCGCTGATCATCTTCGGCATCGTCACGATCTTCGTGCGGATTCCGAACGGCCAGCTGATCTACGCGGTGCTGGGACTGATCATCTTCGCCGGCTTCACGATGATCGACTTCCAGCGTTTGCGCCGCTCCAAGGACATCCGCGTCGCTCCGCTGCTCGCGGCGTCGATCTTCCTCGACGTCCTGAACGTCTTCCTGTTCTTCCTCAGCATCTTCGGGCGGCGCTAACCCGCGCGCCACCTACGCGACGTCGATGAGCACCTTTCCGACGGCGCCGCCTTCGACCGCCTCGTGGGCGGCGGCGGTCTGCTCGAGGGGGAATCGGTGCAACGGCAACCCGGCGCTCGCTCCCACCTCCAGGGCGCCGTCCGCAGCCGCCGCGACGACGTCCGCGACCGCCGCATCCTTGACCGCGGCCGGCACCGTGTAGACGAGCACGAACTGGTAGCGAACGTTGCGCCCCATCAGATCTCCGACCGAGATGCCAAGCTGGCCGCCACCGTCGGTGGCATAGCAGGTGACGGTGCCGTTCGCCGCCAACACGGCGGCGTCAAGAGCGGCATTCGCCCCCGCAGCGACCTCGACAACCACGTCGACGCCGTCGGGGGCGATGCGAAGGATCTCGTCGGCCGCGCTGGGGGTGCGGTAGTTGACGATGTGGTGAGCCCCAGCAGCACGAGCCAGCTCAGCCTTCTCCTCGCCGCTGACCGTCGCGATCACCCGCGCCCCCGCCCAGCGCGCGAGCTGGATAGCGGCGTGACCGACCGCTCCTGCTCCGCCGGCAACCAGCACCGTCTGGGCGGCGAGCGCATCCGGCTTCAGCCGACGGGGCCCGAACTCCGAGGAGGTGAGACAGATGTGCGCGGTCAGCGCTGGGATGCCGAGGCTGGCACCCACGTCGAACGACACGCCGTCGGCAAGCGGCACGGCCTGACGGGCGGGCAGCGCGACGTATTCCTGCGCCGTGCCGTCGACCCGTTGCCGGGCCGCTTCCCACAGCCACACCCGCTGGCCGACCCGGGCCGGGTCGACGCCCTCACCGACGGCATCGACGGTGCCGGCCCCGTCCTGGTTCGGGACGACCTCCGGATCCACGAGCTCGCCCGCCGCGCCGCCACGTCGCGCCTTCCAGTCGGTCGGATTCACGCCCGACACCGACACGCGAACGCGAACCTCCCCAGGCCCCGGCTCGGGCACGGGGCGATCGACCAGATGCATCACGTCGGACTCACCGGTCTGCGCATACACCACTGCTCTCATGCCGCCACCTCGTCATCCGACACGCGGCCCAGCACCTCGAACAGCGCCGCCAGGTCACGCTGTTCGTAGCCCATTGCGCGGGCCACGGTGAGCATCTGGTCTGCCGTCGCGGCGGATGGCAGCGGGACGGGCAGCCGGCGGGCGGCATCGAGAGCGAGCGCCACGTCCTTCTGCATCAGCCCGATGCTGAACCACGCCTCGTCCGGCAATTCGACCAGAAGTCCGGCGCGCGCCTTCAGCATGGGCGAGCCGATCGGGCTCTGGGTCATCACGTCGATTGCGAGCCCGCGGTCGATTCCGGAGCGTTCGGCCAGAAGCAGCCCCTCTGAGAACGCGAGCATCTGCACGGCGAGGCTGATGTTGATCGCGAGCTTGAGCACGAGGCCCTGCCCGTTCTCCCCCACGCGTGTGGGCGTGCCCAGCTCGCGGAGCACCGGCTCGACGCGCGCGTAGGCCTGCTCGTCCCCGCCGACCATGATGGTGAGCGTCCCGGTTTGCACCTGGGGGACGCTCCCGGATACCGGCGCGTCCAGCATGGCGGCCCCCTGCCCGCGGACGCGCTCGGCAAGCCCGCGGCTCGCGCGCGGACTGACCGTGCTCATGTCAACCCAGATCTGTCCGGCGGCGAGGCCGGCGAGGATGCCGTCGGGGCCCGATGCCACGGCGTCGAGCACATCGTCGTCGGGCACGGACGTGAAGACGATCTCGGCAGCCTCCGCGACCTGCTTCGGCGTGTCACACCACTGCAGGCCATCGTGGACGAGACCCTCGGCGTGCCCGCGGCTTCGCTCCTCGCCGTAGACCGGGTAGCCCGCGGCGAGGAATCGGGCTGCCATGTTGCCGCCCATGTTTCCCAGACCGACGAATCCGATCTTCGTCGTGGTTGTCGGTGTTGGTGGCCATTTCACGCCCTCCCTTCGATGGTCGCGACGTCCTCGTCGCTCAGTTCCAGGTGTGCTGCGGTGATGATCGGGTCGACCTGGTCGGGGCGACGGAAGCCGGTGATGGCACCGTCAACCGCAGGGTTGAGCAATGTCCAGGCGACTGCGACCGCACCCGGCGTCGTGCCATGACGGTCGGCGACCGTCCGCAGCCGATCCACCAGCGCGAGGTGCTCGGACAGCTGCGGCTCCTGGAAGCGCTCGCTGCGCTTGCGCCAGTCGTCCTCGGGCAGCCGCTCGATCCGCTCGCGGGTCATCGCGCCGGTGAGGAGGCCGGATCCCATCGGCGAGTAGACGATCACGCCGATCCGCTCGCGCTCGGCGAACGGCAGCAGCTCCTGCTCGACCTCCCGCGCGACCAGCGAGTAGGGCGGCTGAAGCGTCTCGACGGGAGCGATCTGCTGGATCTGCCGCAGCTGGGCGACGCTGAAGTTGGAGACGCCGATGTGGCGGACGAGGCCCTCTTCCTTGAGCTCGGCGAGGGTCGACCAGCCCTCCTCGATCTGCTCGGCCGGGATCGGCCAGTGGATCTGGTACAGATCCACCGCATCCACTCCCAGCCGCGAAAGGCTCCCCTCGAGCTCGCGCCGCAGCGAGTCGCGCCGCAGGCTCTGGACCGTCGTCCGGCCCGGCCCTTCCGGCTGTCCGCCCTTCGTGAACACGTACGGGCGCTCGCCGAGACCGGCGAGCGCGCGGCCCACGACCTCCTCGGAGTGCCCGAAACCGTACTGCGCAGCCGTGTCGATCCAGTTCACGCCGAGCTCGAGGGCGTGGTGGATCGCCGCGACCGACTCGTCGTCCTCCTGGGTACCCCAGCCCCAGTCGTAGCCGGCGCCCCCGATCGCCCACGCGCCGAACCCGACGCGCGACCTGCTCCAGCAGGTCGAGCGCGTCCTGCATGCCCGGCTCCATCCCCGAGTTGATGTGGGCGTCGCGCCCCTCCCTGGTGGAGTGCTCCACCAGCACGGTCAGGAGCGTGTGGCCGTCCCGCTCGGTCAGGGTGAGGGTGTTCAGCGCCGCGTTCTGCTCCGCGTCGGGGATGCCCTCGTAGACCTCGGTCGAGACGAGCCGCTCGTTCGGGACGATCTCCCGATACTCGCCGTGGAACGCGACCTCCATTCCGCTCTCGGTCACGCTCACGTACCGCCAGGTGCCACCGACCCGCAGATCGATCTCGGCAACCGTGACCTGGCCGCGGTTTGCGTGCCACCAGCGCTTGACCAGTTCCGGCGTCGTCCAGGCCTTGTACACCAGGTGCCTGGGTGCATCGAACTCGCGCGTGATCAGGATCTGCCGGTCCGTGGGGAGCGTCACCGTCGCCGTCCCGTTACTCGTGGCTGCCATCGTCTACCTCCTCCGCTTGAAGTTCCTCGAGCACGGCATCGAGCTGGTCGAACCGCTCGGACCAGGAGCGCTCATAGGCCGCCACCCAGTCGTGGATGGGCTTCAGCGCCTCGCCGTTGATCCGGTACAGCCGCTGCCGGCCCCGGTCGCGCACGTCCACCGCCCCCACCTCGCGCAGCACCCGCAGGTGTCTGGACACCTGCGGCTGGGCCAGTCCCGTGAGGCCGACCAGGTCGTTCACGGGTCGCTCCCCGCCGGCCAGGATGTCCAGTATCTGGCGGCGCCGGGGTTCGGCCACAGCGTTGAACGCATCTGCGGTTGTCGCTGCTCGTGCCATGGCCGCATTATATATCTATATCGCCATATGTCAAGACAGCCAGACGTTTCTGAGGCGTCGCGACGCTTGAACCGGCAGGGCGCGATGGGTACTGTTGGGTGGTGATCACGGACACCACCGCCTCCCCGGTCATCACCCGAGACGAGTCCCGCGCCCTGTTCGGGCAGACGATGGGATTCGTGGCGCTGACCTCCGCGTTCTTCGCGCTGGGCGCCTACCTGGGCCGCGACATGGCCTATCAGTGGGGGTGGCTGTGGTTCATCGTCGCGATCGTCTGCCTGTTCGGGCTGAACGCCGCGGCGCAGCGGTCGGAGCAGGCCGCCATCGTCCTGCTGCTGACATTCGGCCTGGTGATGGGGCTCGCGGTTGCGCCCACGATCGCGTACTACGTGAGCTCGAACCCGCAGGCGGTGTGGCAGGCGGGCGGCGCCACGGCGCTGTTCATCGCCGGGTTCGGAGCCGCCGGATACGCGACCCGGCGCGACCTCTCCAACCTCGCCCGGCTCCTGTTCTTCGCGCTGCTGGCGCTGATCATCTTCGGCATCGTCACGATCTTCGTGCGGATACCGAACGGCCAGCTGATCTACGCGGTGCTGGGACTGATCATCTTCGCGGGGTTCACGATGATCGACTTTCAGCGCCTGCGCCGCTCCAAGGACATCCGGGTCGCGCCGCTGCTGGCGGCGTCGATCTTCCTCGACGTCCTGAACGTCTTCCTGTTCTTCCTCAGCATCTTCGGGCGGCGCTAGCCCCGCGCGCCACCTACGCGACGTCGATGAGCACCTTGCCGACGGCGCCGCCTTCGACCGCGTCGTGGGCGGCGGCGGTCTGCTCGAGGGGGAATCTGCGCAACGGCAAGCCGGCGTTCGCTCCCACCTCCAGGGCGCCGTCGGCAGCCGCCGCGACGACGTCCGCGACTGCCGCATCCTTGACCGCGGCCGGCACCGTGTAGACGAGCACGAACTGGTAGCGGACGTTGCGCCCCATCAGGTCGCCGACCGAGATGCCAAGTTGGCTGCCACCGTCAGTGGCATAGCAGGTGACGGTGCCGTTCGCCGCCAACACGGCGGCGTCGAGCGCGGCGTTCGCGCCCGCGGCGACCTCGACAACCACGTCGACGCCGTCGGGAGCGATGCGCAGGATCTCGTCGGCTGCGCTGGGGGTGCGGTAGTTGACGGTGTGATCAGCCCCAGCCGCACGAGCCAGTTCAGCCTTCTCGTCGCCGCTGACCGTCGCGATCACCCGCGCCCCCGCCCAGCGCGCGAGCTGGATCGCGGCGTGACCGACCGCGCCTGCACCGCCGGCTACCAGCACCGTCTGAGCGGCCAGCGCATCCGGCGTCAGCCGCCGGGGCCCGAACTCCGATGAGGTGAGACAGATGTGCGCGGTCAGCGCTGGGATGCCGAGACTGGCGCCCACGTCGAACGACGCGCTGTCGGCAAGCGGCACGGCCTGGCGCGCGGGCATGGCGACATACTCCTGCGCGGTTCCGTTGACCCGTTGCCAGGCCGCTTCCCACAGCCACACCCGCTGGCCGACGCGGGCCGGGTCGACGCCCTCACCGACGGCATCGACGGTGCCGGCGCCATCCTGGTTGGGGACGACCTCCGGGTCCACGAGCTCGCTCGCCGCGCCGCCACGTCGCGCCTTCCAGTCGGTCGGATTCACGCCCGACACCGACACCCGAACGCGCACCTCCCCAGGCCCCGGCTCCGGCACGGGGCGATCGAGCAGATGCATCACGTCGGACGCGCCGGTCTGCGCATACACGACTGCTCTCATGCCGCCACCTCGTCATCCGACACGCGGGCCAGCACCTCGAACAGCGCTGCCAGGTCACGCGTTTCATACCCCATGGCGCGGGCCACCGTGAGCATCTGGTCTGCTGTCGCGGCGGACGGCAGCGCGACCGGTAGCCGGCGGGCGGCATCGAGCGCGAGCGCCACGTCCTTCTGCATCAGCCCGATGCTGAACCACGCCTCGTCCGGCAATTCGAGGAGCAGCCCGGCGCGCGCCTTCAGCATCGGCGACCCGATCGGGCTCTGGGTCATGACGTCGATCGCGAGCCTGCGGTCGATTCCGGAGCGTTCGGCCAGAAGCAGCCCTTCTGCGAACGCGAGCATCTGCACGGCCAGGCTGATGTTGATCGCGAGTTTCAGGGCGAGGCCCTGCCCGTTCTCCCCTACGTGCGTGGGCGTGCCCAGCTCGCGGAGCACCGGCTCGGCGCGCGCGTAGGCGTGTGCGTCTCCGCCGACCATGATGGTGAGCGTTCCGGATTGCACCTGGGGGACGCTCCCCGATACCGGCGCGTCCAGCATGGCGGCCCCCTGCTGGCGGACGCGCTCGGCTAGCTCACGGCTCGCGCGGGGACTGACCGTGCTCATGTCAACCCAGATCTGTTCGGCGGCGAGGCCGGCGAGGATGCCTTCGGGGCCTGATGCCACGGCCTCGAGCACCTCGTCGTCGGGCACGGACGTGAAGACGATCCCGGCGGCTTCGGCCACCTCCCGTGGCGTGTCGCGCCATTGCAGGCCGTCCTGGACGAGTCCCTCCGCGTGCGCGCGGCTTCGCTCCTCGCCGTAGACGGGGTGGCCCGCGGCGAGGAATCGGGCTGCCATGTTGCCGCCCATGTTTCCCAGGCCGACGAAGCCGATCTTCGTCGTCGTGTCGGTGTTGGTGGCCATCTCAGGCTCTCCCTTCGATCGTCGCGGCGTCCTCGTCGCTCAGTTCCAGGTGTGCTGCGGTGATGATCGGGTCGACCTGGTCAGGGTGACGGAAGCCGACGATCGCGCCGTCAACCGCCGGGTTGCGCAGCGTCCACGCGACTGCGACCGCGCCCGCGGTCGTGTCATGACGGCCTGCGACCGTCGTCAGCCGATCCACCAGCGCGAGGTGCTCGGACAGCTGCGGCTCCTGGAAGCGCTCGCTGTGCTTGCGCCAGTCGTCCTCGGGCAGCCGCTCGATCCGCTCGCGGGTCATCGCGCCGGTCAGGAGGCCGGACCCCATCGGCGAGTAGACGATCACGCCGATCCGCTCGCGCTCGGCGAAGGGCAGAAACTGCTGCTCGGCCTCGCGCGCGACCAGCGAGTAGGGCGGCTGGAGCGTCTCGACAGGAGCGATTTGCTGGATTCGCCGCAGCTGGTCGACGCTGAAGTTGGAGACGCCGATGTGGTGGACGAGGCCCTCCTGTTTGAGCTCGGCGAGCGTCGACCAGCCCTCCTCGATCTGCTCGGCGGGGATTGGCCAGTGGATCTGGTACAGATCAACCGCATCGACTCCGAGCCGCGAGAGGCTACCTTCGAGCTCGCGCCGCAGCGAGTCGCGCCGCAGGCTCTGGACCGTCGTCCGCCCCGGCCCTTCCGGCTGTCCGCCCTTCGTGAACACGTAGGGGCGCTCGCGGAGACCGGCGAGCGCGCGGCCCACGACCTCCTCGGAGTGCCCGAAACCGTACTGCGCAGCCGTGTCGATCCAGTTCACGCCGAGCTCGAGCGCGTGGTGGATCGCCGCGACCGACTCGTCGTCCTCCTGGGTACCCCAGCCCCAGTCGTAGCCGGCGCCCCCGATCGCCCACGCGCCGAACCCG
>CAWCPM010000012.1:0-111184 GCA_963797565.1 uncultured Actinomycetes bacterium
GCAGCGGGCGGCGGCGCTGGGGGCGGAGCCGCTGGGCACGTTCTGCGCGAGCGCGGTGGCGGGGGTGGATCCGCGGGTGATGGGGATCGGCCCGATCCCGGCCGTGCGCAAGCTGCTCGAGCGGGCCGGGGTGGGGGTGGACGAGATCGACCTGGTCGAGCTGAACGAGGCGTTCGCGTCGCAGAGCGTGGCGGTGGTGCGCGAGCTGGGGCTCGACCCGGAGCGGGTGAACGTGAACGGCGGCGCGATCGCGCTCGGCCATCCGCTGGGGATGAGCGGCGCGCGGCTGGTGGTGTCGCTGCTGCACGAGCTGCGGCGGCGGCAGGGGCGCTACGGGATCGCGACGCTGTGCGTCGGCGTGGGGCAGGGCCAGGCGGCGCTGTTCGAGCGGGTCGGCTGAGCGCGGCCCGGCTGGGACCGCCGCAAGCCGGGTTTGACAAATTTCACAAACGCCTGCAATTCGCGCTATTCTGCTCTTGGTCCTGAAGAGCCTTACCCCCTCATCAGGACACGCTAAGTAGAGGCGTGCAGGTCTGCACGTTCGCCCCGGTGAGCGATTCGCGCGCCGGGGCGCGGCGTTTCTGGGGGCGGTTTCAGGCCGCTCGGTGAGCCTCGATTCGCTCGGGCGGACAGGGCGGAGACGCCACCGTGCCCCAGCGTCGGCTGGAACGCACGAAGGCTCGAGGGCGGCTTCCTTGCAGGCATCGCCTCGCGTATCATGTGAACGTGCTGAAGCGCGTCATGACCAAACTCCGGAGGATCGGCCGCAGGCTTCAGCCGCCGGGCAATCGGCAGCCACTGGACGAGACACACCGCGGGCCTAAGCTGGATAACGAACACAGATCGCCCGGCGAGCACCTCGGTGGGCCGTTTTCTCAGTAGCACTGCCCGGTGCCCCGAACGGACGCCAAACACACCGGTATGCGATGGCGAACGCGATAGAGGGGCGATGCAGCTCAACCTCTCGGCGATTCGACCGCCTGCAGTCGCACCTGATCGGGCGGCCGCGTAGCGATGGTGAGACCTACCCCAGCCGATTCGCAGCGGAGGATCGTACGGCCGATACAGCCGGCCACCGCCGCGTCAACCACAGTGAGGCCGGTGCCCAGGTTCGCCGCTTCGGTCAGGGTTTGTCGAGAACATCCATCCAAACGGGCCGAACATGCCGTGCAGGTTCACTCGTCCCACCCACGGCACGCACAGTCTCCTAACAAGCGTGGCGTAGGCTCGCCCGCGGAGAGTCGGCCTGTTCGCCGTGCCGATGGGACAGTCGACCCCTAATCGAGGGCCCGTCGGCGGCTGTGGAGCCATCCGCCGACGGGCCACCTCGCTCCCGATGCGGCACGATAGGTGGTGCACGAACATCGTGCTCGCGGAATCGGTCGATTTTGGCTCATGCGCCCGGCAGGATTCGAACCTGCGACACGTGGCTTCGAAGGCCACTGCTCTATCCCCTGAGCTACGGGCGCGGCCCGCTGATCGTACTTCCCCGCGAAGCTCCGGGACCGGGGAGGCGGCTAGCCGCCGCGGCCAGGCTGATTGGCCCGTCGGTGGAGGCTCCACGCCACCGACGGGCCCTATCAGAGAGGGGCCGCTTGCCGTGCTGACGATCGGGCGGCAGGACGACTCCGCGGGCGATCCTACGCCGCGGATGTTAGGAGAATGTGCGTGCGCCGTGAACTGGGATGCCCCCGGAGGCGGCACGGCGCACGCCACCAGCCGCCCTCGCGGGAGCCCGACCGGTGACGCCGCGGACGGAACCCGGGGCTTGGAGCCAGGGCCGCGGCGTATTTCCAGCATCCGTGCCTCGGCGCTCCCGGTCAAGGGGTTCTTCACGTGGAAGGCCCGCCGACTGCTCCCGTGGCACTCGGCGGGCCTTGATTCTTGGACAGGCTGCCCGATGCGCGCGCGGACAGTGCTTGTGTCCGCCTTGCAGCCTACGCCTATCGAGCGGAGGCTGCGGTTAAGGTTGACCGAGTGGCCGTAGCCGGTCAGTACTGCTCTTCGGCCAGCGCGTCGAGCGTGGTCGCGAGCAGCTTCGTCAGCTCGATCCATGGTCTTCGTCGAGGTGCTTCTTCCAGAACCGGCGCTCGCGCCGCTTGGCGGCCGACCTCGACTCCAGGCCGGAGATGCGGGCGGCGTCGGCCATGCGCCATGATCTTCATCACGCCGGGCGCGGTGCGGTTGCTGGTCAGCACCACGTGCAGCTCCTCGCGCAGCTTCATGAACTCGAGCGGGCTGATCTCGGCGCGCTCGCCCAGCTCGTCGAGCACCCCGTCGATCACCGCCAGGTTCTCGGCCTCGTACCGGTACGCGTCGGACGCCGCGTAGGCAAGTTCGAGTGCTGCATCCTTCATCACCCACTGATATCGGCCGGCGTGGGCGAGTGCTTGAGACCGCTCAGGCGGCGTGCGTCATGCGGCAGAAGCAGGAGCTGCGCACCGGCACCGTCGCCTGGGCCAGCGCCAGCTGCAGCCGCGGCCGCACGATGTCGGCCTCGGCCTGCTTGCCGAGGCGCGTCAGGCACTCGTGGAAGCCGTGCAGGCTCCAGACGTTGTCGGGGTGCTGGCAGGGCCGGCTGAGCGTCGAGTCCAGACCCAGATCGGCCCGGTAGACGGCCTCCGCCTGTTCGACGTGGCCCTGCTCGAGCAGCAGCGCGCCCAGCGCGTGGCGGGTCGGCTGCATCCAGGCCCAGGGCTCGTCGTAGAGCATGTTGTCGTCGAGCTCGACCGAGCGGCGCAGGTGCGCGAAGGCGGCGTCGAAGCGGCCGCGGCGGTACTCGATCTCGCCGTCCAGCATCGCGCCGGCCACGGCCAGCGCGTCCAGGCAGGTGTTGTTGAACAGGTAGCGGGTGTCCGGCACGCGCGCGTGGGCCTCGCGGAACAGGCGGCGCTGCTCGTCGGCCGCGGCCAGGTCGCCGGTGGCCGCGTGCGCGACGCCCTTGGCGTAGTGCAGCATGGCCGTGGTCACGCAGTAGAGCTGGGCGTCGTCGGGGAACGGCTCGGCCAGGATCTCGTCCCACATGCCGAAGCGCACCAGCACGTGCAGGCGCATCGGCACGAACCCCTCCAGCCAGTCGGCCATCACCGGCACCTCGATCCGCAGCAGCTCCTCGGTCAGCGTCGCCCGCAGCTCGGCGGCCGCCTCCAGCGCCGGCTCCGGCTGGCCCAGGAACATCGCGCCGTAGATGGTGAAGTGGTAGTCGTGGCAGCGGTAGAGGGTGTAGAAGTTGAGGGCGCCCTCGCGCTCCAGGAACTTGCGGTCGGCCACGATCGCGCGCCGGTTGCCGGTGACGACGTCGCGGTAGTTGCCGCAGAGCACGTCGATGTGGGTGGGCATGTGCACGAGGTGGCCGGCGTCCGGGACGAGGTCGCGCAGCTGGTCGGCGGCCCGCAGCGCCCGCTCCGGGAAGGGCGACATCTCCATCGTGTGCACGTACATGTGCAGCAGGCCGGGGTGGGGGCGAGCGCCGTTCGAGCCGGCCATCGCGCGCTCCAGCACCGCCATCGCCTCGGCCGTGTCGGCGCCCTCGGCCGGCTCGCCGGTCTGCAGGTCCCAGAGCTGCCAGGGCGTGCGGCCGACCAGCGCCTCGGCGAACAGCGAGGCCACGTCGCGGTCGTCGCCGAACTCGGCGTAGACCGTGCGCATGGCGGCCGCGTACTCGTCGTTCCAGGGAGCGCAGTCCTCGGCCGGCGTGTCCGCCGGGAAGCGGGCGCCGCAGCGCCCCGATCAGCGCCCGCTCGACCGGCGTGCCGGCGCCGGCCAGGTCGGTGGCGCGGGTGACGGCGCCGTGCGCGGTGGCCACGGCGTCGATCAGCTCCTGGCCCTCGAAGGCCTCCCAGTCCTTGTTGTAGTTGGGGCCGATCGCGTAGGCCAGGCCCCAGTGCGCCATCGCGCAGGCGGGGTCGGCCGCGATCGCGTGCTGGAAGCAGCGGACGGCCTCCTCGTGGTTGAAGGCGTAGCACCAGGTGAGGCCGCGGTCGAACCAGGTCTGCGCGTCGTCCGACGTGGTGGTGACGGGACGCCCGAAGCCGCCGAGGTCGTAGTACTCGTCGCGGAGCATGGTGAACGGCCGATCATACGCTGGCTCAGGGGCGGGGTGGGGGAGTGATCTCGGCGAAGACGCCGCGGCTGCCGGCGGCGGCGTCGCGGATCGCGAACGGCGCGGTGTTGGTGATGTTCGGCGGCAGGTCGTCGACGGCGAACCAGGCGACCTCGCTGATCTCGCCGTCGCTGCCGGGGTGGGGGACGCCGCTTTGGATCGTCCCGCGGAAGATGAAGCGCAGCCCGTGGCGCCTGCTGCGCAGGCTGTAGACGGCGACCAGGTGGTCGAGCGCGACGTCGAGGCCGGCCTCCTCGGCGACCTCGCGCACGGCGGCCTGCTGCGGGCTCTCGCCCGGCTCGAGGCGACCGCCGGGCAGGCCCCAGCGGCAGCCGCCGTAGGTCTGGTGCACGAGCAGCACGCGGCCGTCGGGGTCGAACAGCACGACCGCCGCAGCCAGGGTGGGGGCTTGGGGCTGGTCGTCGTCGATCAAGGGTGACCGGTGGGACTCGAACCCACGACCTCCTGGACCACAACCAGGGGCTACCACCAGCTGAGCTACGGCCACCGCGTGCCTTCAGGATACCGCTATCAGCAGGCGGTAGCCGAGGTCGAGCTCGATCCAGACCGATTCGCGGTCGGCGCGGAGTCTACGAGCGGGCCTGATAGAGAGGTGCCGGGCACCGTTCCATCACCCGTGACAATTGTGTCGCGGCCGTCACGCCGGTGTCACGCGCTGTTACGACGGTAGCCCGGCACCGTCGTAACGCCGTGACCGGCGTGTGACCGTGCCGTGACGGTGGTTGCCGGAGATGTCAGCGGCGGTACGAGGTGACGCGTGTAACGACGGTGCCCGGCACCACCGTTCCACCCGTCAGGCGGCGAAGCTGTCGCTCTGCTGGTTCTCGCCCTCGGTGTAGTCGGCGCTGGTCGCCTGCTGGAGCAGCTCGTGGTCGAGCACGAACCGGCGCATCAGCTGCTTCTCCTGCTCCGTGCGGTCCGGCTGCTCGGCCAGGACCTTGACCCGGTCGACGATCCCGCCCGGCTCCAGGAACGGCCGCAGCCGCCGGTGATCCAGCCGGTTCTCGACCCGCGGCCCGCGCGCGCTCGCGCTCGGCTGCCCGGCGCTGCGCATGAACGGCTGCAGGAACGCGACCAGCCCCTCGTCAGTCTCGATCGACCGCGCCACCCACGCCCGGCACTCGCCGCGGTTCCAGCTCGCCCAGCAGGTCAGCGCGTCGCCCATCTTGGGAGCGCCCAGCAGGCTGCCGCCCTCGGCCTCGTCGCGCACCGCCGTCAGCGCCAGGTTCTCGACCTGCGCCAGCTGCGACAGCGTCACCAGCGTCTCGGCGCCCTCCGTCCACTCGCCGCCGTACTTGCCGTGCTGCTGGCCGAGCATGATCACGATGTCGGTGGTGGTCGCGATCGAGCCGCCGCTGCCGATGGCCTCCTCCAGCAGCGACACGCGCTCGTCCTGCTCCACCTGCATCAGCAGCCGCCGCACGATCCGGCGCAGATGCTGCGAGATGTCGATGTCCAGCCGCCCGCTCTCCTCGCGCCGCAGTAGCTCGTTCGCCGCCTGGAACAGCGCCCGCATCGCCGCCTCCAGCTCCTCGCGCTCGCCGCTCTCGCCGATGTGGTTCTCGAGCCGGCCCAGGAACGCCTGCAGCCGCTGTGGCGCGTCCGGGCTGGGGTCGCGGGCCAGCTCGATCAGCGTGGCCGCGAACTGGTTGGTATCGCCGAAGTGCTCCAGCTTCGAGGCCAGGTCGGCGTTCGAGATGCCGCCGCTCGGGATCGCCAGCTGGAAGTAGACCGGGAACGTCTCCTCGCTCGCCACCAGCAGCAGCGTCCGCCACGTGTCCTCCGGCATCGTCGCCAGCACCCGCGCGCCGAGGATGTCGCCCAGCCGCGGGAACAGCCGCAGCAGCAGGTTCGTGGCGCGCGACTTGTCTGCCTCCGACAGCTGCTCGCCCCAGGCCTCGTGGTAGCGCTTGGTCTCGCCCAGCGACCCGTCCTCGCTGCGCCGCGCGCTGATCGGCAGCAGGAACGCCGATGGCCGCCGCCGCACCGCTTCGTAGGCGACGGGACAGAACAGCCGCAGCGTCTCGAGCGCCGTGAAGTCGATCGGGTTGACCTCGCCCCTGACCGCCGCGTAGGTGGCCGTGGTCGCGTTCACCAGGCGGACAACGTCGCGCGGGGTGCGCAGGAACGGATCGATCGCGTACGTGCAGATGTCGACCCAGTAGTCGGGATGCACCAGCCCGCCCTCGCGGGCACCGGTCAGCATCGGCTCCATCCGGTCGAGGAACATCTGCTGCAGCAGGGCACGGTCGGCCAGCGGCAGGTCGATCTCGAGCTGCAGCAGCTTGTCGATGGCATCGCCGTTGACCAGCTCTCGGCTGAGCGAGATCACGAACACCAGGTTGGCGATCGGGGCGGCCGACGCCAGCAGCCGCAGCAGCTCCGCCAGGCGATCCGGCGCCAGCCGGTCGGCGTCGTCGATCAGCACCACCAGGCGCTTGTCGCCGGAGCCGAGCGTCGCGGCCAGCTTCGCCCGCAGCGCCGGGATCTGGGCGGGGTCGGGAAGCTGGTCTGAGCTTGACCCGAGCGCCGCCGATGCCAGCAGCTGCACGAACCGCTGCTCGAGGTCGGCTCCGCCGGACAGCAGCCACGGGTTCCAGTCGACCACCGTCCACTTGGCGGCGGCCGGGTGCGCGCGCAGCGCCGCCCGCGTCAGGTTGAGCGCGGTCGTGCGCCCGCCGCCGGGGTCGCCGTAGAGGCCGACCGTGATCCCGTCTTTGGGTGATAGCGTCGCGATCACCGAGGCCAGGTGCGCCGCAAAAGCGGCATGGCCAAGCGCATCGGCCGACGCGTCACTCAACGGCCGATCGGGTGACAGCTCCGAAGCGTGTGTGGGCGTTTCGATGTGCGGCCTCGCGATCCAGTTTCCAAGCTCCTCATCGGCGCAATGGTGCCGGGTCTTGATCGAAATCGCCGACGGATCGAATAACCTGCTGCCAGAGCGCGCGGGCGTGGCGGAATTGGTAGACGCGCCGGCCTTAGGAGCCGGTGGCTTCAGGCCGTGGAGGTTCGAGTCCTCTCGCCCGCACTCAGGAATGCGGCCGGAGCCGAGCGTCGCGGCCAGCTTCGCCCGCAGCGCCGGGATCTGGGCGGGGTCGGGAAGCTGGTCTGAGCTTGACCCGAGCGCCGCCGATGCCAGCAGCTGCACGAACCGCTGCTCGAGGTCGGCTCCGCCGGACAGCAGCCACGGGTTCCAGTCGACCACCGTCCACTTGGCGGCGGCCGGGTGCGCGCGCAGCGCCGCCCGCGTCAGGTTGAGCGCGGTCGTGCGCCCGCCGCCGGGGTCGCCGTAGAGGCCGACCGTGATCCCGTCTTTGGGTGATAGCGTCGCGATCACCGAGGCCAGGTGCGCCGCAAATGCGGCATGGCCAAGCGCATCGGCCGACGCGTCACTCAACGGCCGATCGGGTGACAGCTCCGAAGCGTGTGTGGGCGTTTCGATGTGCGGCCTCGCGATCCAGGTTTCAAGCGTCTCATCGGCGCATTGGTGCTGGGTCTTGACCGAAATCGCCGAAGGATCGAATAACCTGCCGACAGAGCGCGCGGGCGTGGCGGAATTGGTAGACGCGCCGGCCTTAGGAGCCGGTGGCTTCAGGCCGTGGAGGTTCGAGTCCTCTCGCCCGCACTCAGGAATGCGACCCGCATGTTTCCGCACGTTGTCGGTGAGACGTCGGATGTCGGCACGCGCGTGACGCGCGACCGTTGCTGCATGATCGATTTCCGCGGTCTGGCCGACATCCGCGCTGCCATCGCAACGCTGGTCGGGGCCGCGGTGGTTGCCGTGGCGCTCGTGGCGGGCGCGAGCTGGTCGGTGGCGGTGCTGGTGGGCTGGGAGGCCGCCGCCACGGTGTTCCTGGCGTGGGTGGGGGTGACGATCGTGCGGATGGACGCCGCGGAGAAGCAGGGCATCGCCGCCCGCGAGGACTCGCGCGTCGCCGCGTAGGAGCTGGTTGTCGCGGCCACGCACTGCGCTACGCGCGGCTGTACTACTCCGCGCCGGTGGCGCTCACCATCGGGATGACCTTCCAGGTGTCCGACACCGAACTGGCGGCCCGCCGCACCCGGCACACCGCCCTCCAACACGCGCTGCTGTCCTACCTGTTCGGGGCGATCTTCGTCGCCACAACGGTGAACTCGGTCGCCGCCGTGCTCAACCGCTGAGCCGCGCCGGACTCCGTCACAGTTTGCCGATCCCCTGCGCGGGGCACTGAGAACACGGTGAACAGCAACTCCCGAGCCGAAGACGTCAGCGCCGCGGTGTCCTCAACCGTCGGCCTCGCCTCCGGCAAGATCGCCGTGGGCGAGGTGCCGCGTAAGGTCGTGTTGGACGTGCCGCTGCGGGTGATCGCGAAGGTGCTGCTCTCGGTGCTCGTGTTCACGATCACCGTCTCGCTGCTCGCGAGCGTGCGCACCGTCCTGATCTGGGTCGGCCTGGCCCTGTTCATCGCCGTCGCCCTGAACCCGGCGGTCGTCCAGGTCGAGCGCGTGATGCGCCGCACCTGGGCGGTGGTGACCGTGTTCGCGGCGTTCGTGGTCGGTCTGCTGGCGGTGCTGGCGCTGCTGGTCGCCCCGTTCATCGGTCAGATCGACCGGATCCCGGAGAGCGCCCCACAGGCCGCGAACCGCCTGGCGAGAAATCCGCTGATCCACCGCCTCGACCAGCACTACCAGGTGATCGACAAGGTCAAGGCACACGCGTCCGAGCTGCCCGACGTCGTGTTCGGTGCCGCCGGGACGGTGGTGAACGGCCTGGCTGCGACGGTGACGGTGCTGTTCCTGGCGGCCTTCGTGCTGTTCGAGCTGCCGCAGATCAACGAGCTGATCCTGTCCCAGCTGCGGCCCAGCGGCGCCGACCGCGCCCGCGAGATCGGCGGGCACATCAACCGCACGGTCGGCGGCTACGTCGCCGGCAACCTGCTGATCTCCGTGATCGCCGGCGTCGTCGCCGCGCTGACGCTATGGATCCTCGACGTCCCCTACGCGCTGACGCTGGGGGTCGTGGTCGCGATCGGCGACCTGGTGCCGCTGGTGGGTGCCACCATCGCGTCGATCCTGGTGATCGCCGTCGCCTACTTCGCGGGTGGCACCACCGATGGCATCATCGTGTTCGTCGTGATCATGGTCTACCAGCAGATCGAGAACCACCTGATCCAGCCGGCCGTCTACCGCCGCACGGTGCAGATGCCGGCCCTGGTGGTGCTGATCGGCGTGCTCACCGGCGCCGCGCTCCTGGGCATCCTCGGCGCGCTGATCGCGATCCCGATCGCGGGCACCATCCAGGTGGTCGTGCGAGACCTGCTGCGCGAGCGCGCCGAGCGCATCACCGCTCAGGAGCCGGCGCCTTCGGGTTGACCGCTCCGTTCGGGGCGGGGACATGCTCGGCCGGTACCGGCGCCTTGAACCCGGACGCCATCGCTCCCATCGCCTGGGTCAGCTCGCTGGGGATCATCCACATCGTGCTGCCCTCTCCGGCCGCGATCTGCGGCAGCATCTGGAGGTACTGGTAGGCCAGCAGCTTGGGGTCGGGATCGTTGTCGTGGATGGCCTTGAACACGGTCTCGATCGCCTTCGCCTGGCCCTCGGCCCGCAGCATCTGCGACTCCCGCTCACCCTGGGCGCGCAGGATCGTGCTCTGCCGCTCGCCCTCGGCCGTCAGGATCTGAGACTGCTTCACGCCCTCCGCGGTCAGGATCGCCGCGCGCTTGTCGCGGTCGGCGCGCATCTGCTTCTCCATCGCCTCCTGGATCGTGCGGGGCGGATCGATCGCCTTCAGCTCGACGCGGTTGACCCTGATGCCCCACTTGCCCGTGGCCTCGTCCAGCACCACGCGCAGCTCGTCGTTGATCCCGTCGCGCGAGGTCAGCGTCTGCTCCAGCGACATGCCGCCGATCAGGTTTCGCAGGGTCGTCACGGTCAGCTGCTCGATCGCCTGGATGTAGTTGGCGATCTCGTAGGTGGCCGAACGCGCGTCGGTCACCTGGTAGTAGATGACGGTGTCGATGCTGAGCACGAGGTTGTCCTCGGTGATCACCGGCTGCGGCTCGAACGACACGACCTGCTCGCGCAGGTCGATCATCTGGCGCACGCGGTCGACCACCGGCACCAGGATCACAAGCCCGGGCGTGAGCGTCCGCGAGTAGCGCCCCAACCGCTCAACGACGCCGGCTCGTGCCTGGGGGACGATACGCACCGTCCGGGCAACCACGATCAACAGCGTAAGAACGCCTATAAGGGCAAAAATTGCGGCAATCATTTCGTCCTCCTTACCGCGGTGGGAGAGAACACACATCGCCTGACCAGGCGTTGGGGTCAGATCTCCCGCCGACCGAGGAGTGGAGCCGACGTGTTAAAAGGGTAGCAGCGGGTTATTAACTATTGCTTTTCGGGACCGGGCAGGAGCGCGCGCCCGTCCACCACCGCTGCGGCGATGTCGACCAGCTTGCGGTTCGCGCTGCGAGCGTGGGCGCGGAGCATCTCGAACGCCTGCGTCTCGTTCGTGTCGTGGCGCTCCATCAGGATGCCCTTTGCGCGCTCGATCACCGCGCGCCGCCCGAACGCTCCCTCGAGGTTCTGGAACTCGGCGAACCGGCGCAGCACTATGTCGATCGAGTCCTGCAGCTGGTCGGGGTTCGTGTCGGTGATGTAGGCGAACACGCCGCGCTTGGCCGCCTCGCCGACGAATACGTGGTCGTCGGTCTCGAGCAATGCGATGACGGGGCAGGCGGCCTGGCGGACGATCTCTCCGATCAGCTCGAGGGCGTGCTCGCTGCTGTCGCCCAGCCCGACCAGCGCGACGTCAGGGTGCTCGCGCTGGGTCACGGCGGCGACCTCGCCCACCTCGATCGACCGTGCGACCACCTCGTGTCCGAGGCCGGCGACCACACCGGTCACGTAGTCGAGCCGATCGCTTCGCTGGTTGGCGATCAGGACGCGAAGGTGCTGATGCTCGGGAGCGTCGTTCACAAACCCAAAGTGTACATCTGGGGAGGGCGCCCTCGGCGCCCTCCCCAGAGCGGAGCTAGTGGGCGACGAGCTCGCCGGCCACGCTGTGCGGCTTGGTCATCTCAGGCAGGTTCGTGTGAACCCAGTCCTGCGCGACGGTGATCGACGCCTCGGCGTCGGCCTTCGTCTTGAAGACGGTGATCGACGTCACGGCGTTCTGGTCGTCCTGCGGGGTCAGCAGCTCGTAGGACACGAACCCCTGGGTCTTGCTCAGGATCGGACGCAGCTCGCTGCTGGCCTTGCGGGTTGCGTTCTCCCGCATGGTGGGATCGAGATTCTTATACTCGCGGATCAGGGCATACATAGTCCTGCTCCCTTCCTTGGTGTTGGTCCAGGGGCATCGGTAGCTGGTAGCTATACGTTACGGCGGCCCTGGGAAACCAGATGGTCGCGCCGTAACCCGAAGCGCAACCTCAAGAGGCGGGAGCCGTCAGAACCACACTGCGGCCGCATCTCGCCGGGGGTCGCGCTCCAAGTATCATTGCAGGTCGAGCCGGTAAATACAAATACGAACCGGCCAAACACACAGTATTCTGAAGCCAGGAGGGACTATTTCATGCAATTACCCACCGATCGCCCGATCACGGTGCGCTTTGTCGACGGCAAGGAACTAACGGTCACGGTTCACGAATCCGACCAGCTCGGCATCCTGGTCGAGTCGGCCGAGGGCCAGGCGCGGACGATCGTGATCCCGTGGAGCGCCATCAACCAGGTGACCTGGCAGTAAGCGTGGTAGAATGAGGCGTCGCGGCCCAACCCTTGCCCCGGCGCGCCTGGCCCAAAGACATCGGCCATCCGTGTTGTTTGAGTAATGGCTCAAGGAGGCCCGGGATGACGTATATCCTGATCATTCTGATCATCGCTGCTGTGGCGTTTTACATGTACCGCCGTCGCACGAACACCTGACCGGTCGCGTAACCGAACGCCGTCGCGATGGAACTTGCCAGCAACGTCGCGGGCTGGATTCACCAGGTTGCCGGTCAGATACATTCGATCTCGCTGCCGATACTGCTGCTCGCGCTCGGACTGCACACCTGCGAGATGCTCCTGAACGCGCTGGCGTGGCGCAACATCCTGCGCCGTGCGTACCCGCATTCCCACGTTTCCTACCGGGTTGTCCTGGGCGGTTACGGCGGCGGAGTGGCGCTCAACTCATTCCTGCCGGCACAGGCCGGGACGGTGGCCATGCTCGGCATCTACCGAGCTCAGATCCAGGCCTCGACCGCCCTCGGCCTGGTGGGCGCGGGCGTCGTGCAGTACGCGTTCTACGCGGTCATCGGCGTGGCTCTCTGCGTCGCCCTGATCGCCACGCAGCAGGGCACGCTGGATCCCCAGTTCGGCTCGCTGTATGCGCACGCGGTGCTGGTCGTGGTCGGCGCGATCGTGCTCGGGCTCGTGGCCTGGGCAGTCCTTCGCCGGTTTCGCAAGGCCCTCGCAGGGGCTAAGGAGGGAGCGGCGATTCTCTCAGAGCCGCGTGTCTATGCGGTGCAGGTGCTGGGCGTCGAGCTGGCCGCCTACGCCGTGCGGGCGGCGGTGACCGGACTCTTCATGCGTGCCTACGGACTGCCCGTGTCGCCGCAGAGCGTGCTGCTCGTCCTGGCCGTCAACTCGGCCTCCTCGACGCTGGCGTTCACCCCCGGCGGCGTCGGTACCCAGCAGGCGCTGGCGTCGGCCGCCCTGCGCAACGTGGCTCCGTCGAGCGCCATCGCTGCCTTCTCTCTCGGCCAACAGCTGATCCTGGCTGCGTGGGACATCGTGTTCGGCGCGCTTGCGCTCGCGTCGATCGTCGGCTGGAGTGCCACCCGCACGTTCGCCCGCCGGGGTCGTGTCGCCCCCTCCGTCTCCTGACGCGGGCACGCCGAACCGGCTATACGTTCCCACCTGTGAGCCAGCAACCGGAGCCACTTCTCGGGCTACTCGATGCCGACGCAGCTGGTGCCGCTCTGATCTGCCCCGACGCGGACGTCCGCCTCAGCCACGCGGAGCTGGTCGAGCTGGTGGACAGGCTGGCAGGGAAGCTGCAGGCCGCCGGGGTGGGACCGGGAGACCGCGTCGCGGTGGTGCTGCCGAACGGCGTGGAGCTGGTCGCGATCCTGTTCGCGCTGGCGTCGCTGGGTGCCGCCACCGTTCCGCTCAACCCGGCCTACACCGAGCCCGAGTTCCGCTTCTACCTTGACGACCTCGTCCCGCAGCTGCTGCTGATCGGCGAGGCGGCGGTGCCGAACGCGCGGGCGGCGGCCGGTTCGATCCCGATCGCGGAGGTGGTCGCCGCCGCGCCCGGCCAGCCGGTCGACCTGCGCGCCGGTGGCCGTGCGCTGGCACCGGACGGCTCGAACGGGGCCGGCACGCCCGAGCAGACCGCACTGCTGCTGCACACCAGCGGCACCACCTCCCGCCCCAAGCAGGTGCCGCTGCTGCAGCGGAACCTGACCGCGCAGGCGCGGTCGATCGCGGCCCACTACGAGCTCACCTCCGACGACGTGTCGTTCTGCGCGATGCCGCTGTTCCACGTCCACGGATTGATCGCTTCGACCCTGGCCCAGCTGGCGGCGGGCGGCACGGTGATCGTGCCGCGGCGCTTCAGCCCGCGCCGGTTCTGGAGCCAGGCGGCGGCCGGCTCGGCCACCTGGCTGTCGGCCGGCCCCACCCTGCACCGGATGATCCTGGATCACGCCGCCGACGCGGATACGCGCCTGCGGTTCGTCGCGCTCCTGCAGCTCCGCGCTCTCGCCTCAGCTGATGCGCGAGGCCGAGGAGCGCTACGGCGCGCCAATGGTCGAGGCCTACGGCATGACCGAGGCCACCCACCAGATCGCCTCCAACCCGCTGCCGCCCGCGGCGCGGTACGAGGGATCGGTGGGGATCGCCGCCGGCGCCGAGTTCCGGATCGTCGATGCGGACGGCGGCGACGTGGAGCCGGGCGCCACCGGCGAGGTCGCGATCCGCGGAGCCGGGCTCACCCCCGGCTACCTCAACAACGACCAGGCAAACGCCGAGTCGTTCTTCGGCGGCTGGTTCCGCACCGGCGACCAGGGCCGGGTCGACGACGGCTACCTGCGGCTGCTCGGGCGGCTGAAGGAGATGATCATCCGCGGCGGCGAGAACATCTCACCCTACGAGATCGAGGCGGTGCTGCTCGCTCACCCGCAGGTGGCCGAGGCGGTGGCCTTCGGCGTCGATGACGACAAGTACGGCCAGACCGTGGCCGCGGCTGTTGTCCTGGAAGGCGACGCCGGCGTGGACGAGCTGCGGCGCCACACGGCGCACTCGCTGGCTGCGTTCAAGGTGCCCGACCACATCCACGTGCTGGAGGAGATCCCAAAAACGCCCACCGGCAAGGTGCAGCGCCCGCGGATGGCGGCCTACCTGGAGCAGCAGGGGTGAGGTTCGCGGTGCTCGGCGCCGGCGCGATCGGCGCCTACCTCGGCGCCGCGCTGGCGCAGGCGGGAAGCGACGTCACGTTGATCGCGCGCGGCCCCCACCTGCAGGCGATGATCGAGCACGGCGTGCGGGTGCAGAGCCCTCGCGGCGACTTCACCAGCCACCCGGCCGCCACCGCCGACATCGACGCGCTGGCCGAGGCCGACGTGATCGTGATCGGCCTGAAGGCCCACAGCCTGCCGGAGCTGGCACCGGCGATCGGCGAGCGCCTGCGGCCGGGCGCCGTGGTCGTGCCCGCCCAGAACGGGCTGCCGTGGTGGTACTTCCAGGGGCAGGACGGCCCGCTCGCCGGGCGCACGCTCGAGAGCGTTGATCCCGGCGGCGTGATCAGCCGCTCGATCCCGACGGAGCGCATCGTCGGCTGCGTCGTCTACTGCTCGACCGAGATCGTGGAGCCGGGCGTGATCCGCCACATCGAGGGCTCACGCTTCACCATCGGCACGCCCGACGGGGTCGCCAGCGAGCGCTGCGGCGAGATCTCCCGGGAGCTGGTCGCGGCCGGGCTGAAGTGCCCGTTCGACGAGCAGCTGCGCCGCCAGATCTGGCTGAAGCTGGTCGGAAACGCAGCCTTCAACCCGATCACGACCATCACCCGCTCGACCATGGGCGAGCTGAGAGGCTCCGAGCGTGCGCTCGCCTACATCCGCGCCGTGATGGAGGAGTGCGCGGCGGTGGCGGCCTCGGTCGGAGTCGAGCTGCCGATCTCGATCGACCGCCGGCTGGAGGCCGGGCTGGCGGTCGGCGACCATCGCACCTCGATGCTGCAGGACTTCGAGGCGGGAAAGCAGCTGGAGCTGGGCTGCATGGTGGACGCCGTGGTCGAGGTGGCCGCGATGACCGGCACGCCGGTGCCGAACCTGATCGCCCTGAACGAGCTGACCGCCGCGCTCGAGCAGCTCCGCGACGCCGGCGTGACCGGCGCGTGACGCTCAATCGTGCAACGAAGCTCACGACGTCGTGACGATCCCACCGCCAACCGCAACGATCCGCACGGCCAGGCCGCTACGAACATCACCGCTCGGGACCGACGACCGCGCAACCACGCGGGTGCGCATCACCGTCCGGTAACGACCTGTCACGATCCCGTGCCGGACCGCCGCTCGGCGCCCGGGTCGGGGTTTGACACCGTTAAGATCGCGCCCGGCGTTGCACAGCTGAGTGAGAGTCGTGACTAGCGGTTGAACGCCATCAGCACCAGCGTGAACAGCCCCAGCAGCACGCCGGCCACGGTCATGATCAGCGTCCACAGCTTGTCCGGCGGCACGAAATCGCCGTGCATCAGCGCAGCCTCGACCTTCCGCTCGCGGCGCAGGGCGTAGGCGATGCAGGCGATCCCGATCAGCGCGAATCCGGCGCCGATCACCTGGTAGGGCCAGGTGTGCTGGGCGTTGCTCAGCTGCGGCACCACCTTGCCGGCCGCCAGGCTCACCGCCAGCGACGTGAGGCCGGTGCGCCACCAGGCCAGGTAGGTGCGCTCGTTGGCAAGCCGCGTGCGCCTGGTGGCATCCTGGGCATCGTCGAAGCGTCGGCGCTCCTGCATCACCGTGACACTACCAACCCGGCTGACCGCCCTCGCCGCGGTGGCGCACCTGTCTGGCTACGACTAAGGTTAGAAGGTCGCCGCGCGCTGCCCTCGTGGCGGCCGCCGATCGCCCGCCTTATGAAGACTCAACTCGAAGAGCTTGATTCCAACCGCGTTCGGCTGACGGTCGAGGTCCCGGCCGACGATGTCGACCACGCCTTCGACCACGCGCTCGACGACCTCTCGCGATCGGTGCGCCTGCCCGGATTCCGCAAGGGCAAGGCGCCCAAGGGCCTCGTCATGCAGCGGGTCGGCCGCGACGCCGTGATCGAGGAGGCGCTGGAGCACCACCTGTCGGCCTGGTACCGGCGGGCCGTGGCCGTGTCCGGCATCGACCCCGTCGACCGTCCCACCATCGACTGGTCCGACCAGCCGGTCGAGGGCGAGACCTTCCACTTCAAGGCCGAGGTCGAGGTGAAGCCGCGCCCCACGGTCAGCTCCTACAAGGGCCTGACCGGCGTGCGCGCGCCCGTCGAGGTGCCGCGCGAGGCGATCGACGGCGAGCTGCAGCGGCTGCAGCTGACCGTGGCCGAGCTGAACCCGGTCGAGCGCGGCGCCGAGCAGGGCGACTTCGTGGTGATCGACTTCGCCGGCTCGATGGACGGCACGCCGTTCGAGGGCGGCAGCGGCACCGACTACGGCATCGAGCTGGGCGAGGGGCGCCTGATCGGCGACCTCGAGAACGGCCTGACCGGCATGAAGGCCGGCGAGCAGCGCGACGTCGCCGTCACCTTCCCCGCCGACTACCCGGCCGAGCACCTGGCCGGCCAGGAGGCCAGCTTCGACGTCACCATGAAGGACGTCAAGGAGCGGCTGCTGCCCGACCTGGACGACGAGTTCGCCAAGTCGGTCAGCGAGTTCGACACGCTGAAGGAGCTCGAGGCCGACGTCACGGCGCGCTTCGAGGAGGCGCTGACCGAGGAGTCGAACCGCATCTTCCGCACGACCGTGCTGGACGACCTCGCCAAGCAGCTGACCAGCGAGCTGCCCGAGGCGCTCGTGCGCAGCCGCATGTCGGAGATGACCCGCAGCATGCTGGAGTCGCTGGCGGCGCGGGGGATGGAGATGTCCGACTACCTGCGGCTGACCGGCCAGAGCGCCGAGGAGATCGTCGCCTCGATGCGGCCGCAGGCCGAGGACGGCGTCGCCAAGGACCTCGCCCTGGAGGCAGTTGCCGACGCAGAAAACGTCGAGATCACGGACGAGATGATCGAGGCCTTCATCCGCGAGCAGTCCACCCAGGGCGGGGAGGACCCCGACGAGATGGTGGAGCGGCTGATGGCAGACCCGGTCACGCTGACCTCGCTGCGGATCGACCTGCGGCTGCAGAAAGCCCTCGACATCGTGGTCGAGAACGCCAAGGAGATCTCGCCCGAGCAGGCCGAGGCGCGAGAGAAGCTGTGGACCCCGGAGCAGGAATCCGAGGCCGCGGCCGCAAATCCCCCAAAGATCTGGACACCCGGCTCAGCCGAGCCGACCGGCGAATAGGAGAACCCGTAGTGAGCCCACTGATTCCCATGGTGATCGAGCAGACCTCGCGCGGCGAGCGCTCGTTTGACATCTACTCGCGGCTCTTGAACGAGCGGATCGTCTTCCTGGGCACGCCCATCGACGATCAGATCGCAAACCTGATCGTGGCGCAGCTGCTGCACCTGGAGTCTGAGGATCCGGACAAGGACATCTCGATCTACATCAACTCGCCCGGCGGCAGCGTCTACTCCGGCCTCGCCGTCTACGACACGATGCAGTTCATCAAGCCGGACGTGTCCACCATCTGCGTCGGCATCGCGATGAGCATGGGCGCGCTGCTTCTGGCCGGCGGCGCCAAGGGCAAGCGGATGGCGCTGCCCAACGCCAAGATCCTGATCCACCAGGTCTCGTCCGGGTTCCAGGGCCAGGCCACCGACATCGAGATCCACGCGCGCGAGATCATCGATATCCGCAAGCGGCTGGATCAGATCATCGCCAACCACACCGAGCAGTCGCTCGAGAAGGTCACCCGCGACACCGAGCGTGACTACTTCATGAGCGCCCCCGAGGCGGTCGAGTATGGCATCATCGACCGGGTGATCGACAAGCACTGATGGCACGCCCCACCGACACCAACGAGCAGCTGCTCTGCAGCTTCTGCGGCAAGAGCCAGCGCCAGGTCAAGAAGCTGATCGCCGGCCCCGGCGTCTACATCTGCGACGAGTGCATCGATCTCTGCAACGAGATCATCGACGAGGAGCTGACCACACCGGTCCAGCTCGACCTCGACAACCTGCCCCGGCCGCGCGAGATCTGCGACGTGCTGGACGACTACGTGGTCGGCCAGGAAGAGGCCAAGCGCACGCTGTCGGTGGCGGTCTACAACCACTACAAGCGCGTGCAGATGGCCAGCCAGGGCGACGCCGAGGTGGAGCTGGCCAAGTCGAACATCCTGCTGCTGGGCCCGACCGGCTGCGGCAAGACGCTGCTGGCACAGACGCTGGCGCGGATCCTGAACGTGCCGTTCGCGATCGCCGACGCGACCGCGCTGACCGAGGCCGGGTACGTCGGCGAGGACGTCGAGAACATCCTGCTGAAGCTGATCCAGGCCGCGGACTTCGACGTCAAGAAGGCCGAGACCGGGATCATCTACATCGACGAGGTCGACAAGATCGCGCGCAAGGCCGACAACCCGTCGATCACGCGCGACGTGTCGGGCGAGGGCGTGCAGCAGGCGCTGCTGAAGATCCTGGAGGGCACGGTCGCGAGCGTGCCGCCGCAGGGCGGGCGCAAGCACCCCCACCAGGAGTTCCTGTCGATCGACACAACGAACATCCTGTTCATCTGCGGCGGCGCGTTCGCCGACCTCGACCGCATCATCGAGCGGCGGATCGGCAAGAACTCGATCGGCTTTGGCGCCGACCTGCGCTCCAAGAAGAACCGCGACACCCAGGAGCTGTTCCAGGACGTGATGCCCGAGGATCTGATCGCCTACGGGCTGATCCCCGAGTTCATCGGCCGGCTGCCGGTGGTCTCGGCCGTGCACCAGCTGAAGCGCGACGACCTCGTCCAGATCCTGCTGGAGCCCAAGAACGCGCTGGTCAAGCAGTACCAGAAGTTCTTCTCCTACGACGGTATCGACCTGGTGTTCACCGACGACGCGCTGGGCGCGATCGCCAGCAGCGCGCTGGAGCGGGCCACCGGCGCCCGCGGTCTCCGCTCGATCATCGAGGCGGCGCTCCTGAACGTGATGTTCGACCTGCCGTCGCGCAAGGACGTGAACAAGTGCGTGATCACGCGCGAGACGATCGAGAAGCACATCGACCCGACACTGGTGACCGAGGGCGGCCACGCCGTCGACGTCACCGCCGAGCTCGACCAGGAATCCGCCTAGCCACCTGACGCGGTGCAGGACGTTAGGGTGGAGCGGTGGACTTCGGCGCCCACCTGCCACTGATCGACTTCGGCACGCGGGCCACGCTCCCCGGACTCAAGTCCTATGCGCAAAGCGCAGCCGGTCTTGGCTACCGCTACCTGTGCGCGAACGACCATCTGCTCTTCTCGCGGCCATGGCTCGATGGCCCGACCGCGCTTGCGGCGGTGATCGCGGAGTCGCAGGACATGACGCTCGCGACCACCGTCAGCCTGCCGGTGATCCGCGGCCCGGCGCAGCTCGCAAAGACGCTCGCCGCGATCGACATCCTGTCGGATGGTCGCCTGGTGATCGGCGTGGGCCCGGGATCTTCGGCCCGTGACTACGCGGCGGCCGGCGTCTCCTTCGATGAGCGCTGGCCGCGCTTCGCTGAGGCCATCCCGATGCTACGCGCGCTGCTCGCAGGCGATCACGCCTTCGAGGGCAACTTCTACTCGTCTCACGGCATCGATCTCGAGCCGCGGCCGACACAGCGGCCGGCACCGCCGATCTGGGTCGCCACATGGGGCTCGCCGGCCGGCCTGCGGCGGGTGGCGCGGACCGGCGATGGCTGGCTGGCGTCCGCCTACAACACCACCCCCGAGCTGTTCGGCGAAGGCCTTGCGCGGCTGACGGAGGCGCTGGTGAAGGAGGGCCGGGAAGAGCCCATCCCAAACGCCATCGGCACCGCCTGGCTCTACGTGACCGAAGACATTCGCACCGCGGAGCGCATGCTCGACGATGTCCTCGCACCGCTGCTCAACCGGCCGGTTGAGGAGCTGCGCTCGCTGTCGCTGCCGATCGGGCCCGCCGAAGTGTGCGCCGAGCGGATCGCAGCCTTCGCAGAGGCAGGCGCGCAGCGGCTGTTCGTCTGGCCTCTGGGCGACGACATCAGGCAGCTCGAGCTGTTTCGCGAGCGCGTGGTGCCGATGCTTGGCCGAACAGGGTAAGTCATCGACCAGCTCGGCGCGCTCGTCTGCTGCGTCGCGAACGAGCCGGGATCGTCAGACCGGTTTCCCTGGCACGCCGGCCCACCACGATCATCTGGGTCGCAAGCGTCACCGCGAGCATGAGCGGGATCGACGAGGCGGACGCGGCGAGGGCCGCACCGATGACGGTCGCGGCGGCGATGATGACGATGCGCGTCACGAGCAGGCCGATCCACCCCGCGATCGTGGCCCAGGTCGCGCGTTCCCACAGCTCCCCGTCTCGTTCGAACAGCTCGATCGTGCGCCCCCGAATGACGCCGAACCCAACGGACGCCACGGCGCTGAGGCCGAGCAGCCCGGCCGACGCTGCGGTGACCGGGTGTTGCTTCGACGTGTTGTTCAGGATCACGGCTCCGTAGATGCCGAGCCCGATCGGGAAGATCAGCGAGCGCTGCTCGAACCGATCGCTCCGGAGTTGGCGGACGATGAAGAACACGACGATCGCCAGTCCCCCGACAACGTAGAGCGCGTCTCTCACTTCACCGATCCTCCGAGCCTGCGATCGCCGCCAGATTCGCGCACAGCCGGTGGCTGAGCTCGACGGCGTGGGGTAGCTGCCTCAGCTCGTCGGCGTCTACGACGACACCCTGCGCATGGATGCTCTCCGCGAGGCGTTCCAATGGTCGGTCTCCATGTCGCCCTGAGAACGTCCACCAAAGGGCTCGTCTGGTCCCACGACTGCGCGCGGTCTCGACGATGTAGCGTTCGGCGTGCGCGCCCAAGATCGTCGATCTGGTCCGTGCCGGCTCCACGCAGCTGTTCGGTCCAGCCGCGATCGTCAAGGAGAAGCCGTCGGATGCCCTCGTCGAACTCCGCTTCATGTCGCGCTGACACCGAAATGGCCGAGGATGAGATCCTCGGCGGTGGTCGTGATGCCGCCCAGGCGCGGACGTTGAGCGCACTGACCGGATGTGCCCCGCGTCACTTTCGTCATGGACATCAGCGAGGGTCACGAGCGAACCACCCGTGCATCGGTGCATCCGTCGCGGGTACGTCTTGATGATCGCCCATGAACGTACAACGGGCTTGACCCTGAATCGAGCGCGAGGATCCGGCGGTCTACACACCTGTACTTCTGGAGCCGGGCGGACAATGTCGGAGAGGTGTTCGTGCGTGACCGAGTCGCGGCCGATGTCCACAAGGTACTGCAGCTGGATCGAAAGCGCACGACACGGCCGCGGGTGGCGGCCTGGTCGCTGTCGACGGCAAATGTCGTCGTCGGAGCGCACGCGGTGCTCGGGTAAACCGCGCGACAGCGATCAGGGTCAATCGCATCATGCTGGGTCTACGCACCGTAACGTCAGCGACCGGCACCGGCTCACGGACGTTCGAGCACCTCTTTGAGAGTGGTGAGCTCGGTCGCAGTGACCGCGAGCTCGCGATCGAAAGCTTCGTCGTCCAGCTCCGGCGGCTGAAAGATCGTCATCACGAAGTCAGCCCCGCGCCCGTTCGCGACCACCCGCGCCGGCACCGTCGCCATCCACCCCGGCTCGTCCGGATCGCGGAAGTCGTGATCAAGAACACCGGTCGCAGCGTCCGCACGAATGCGAATCTCTCCCGGGCCGTGTGCCGTCGCGATTCGCCACCAACCCGGCTCGTGGCCGGGCTCGGCCGCCAGCACGTTGACCACTGCCCAACGCGGCCAGTTCGCCGCGTTGGATAGGAACGCATGGACGTCACCGGCGGGCCGGTCGATCGTGACGGACTGGGTCACCGACCGAGCCGGCGCTGGCAGCTCCGACATACGCACACTCCTTTCGGGCTTAGGACGAGCCGCCGAACTCGAAGTCCTTGGAGTCGACCGTGGCGCTCGTGTGCCCGCTCGAGGGCGCCGTTCTGCACGTCGACGACCAGGAGTGCAGTGTTCGGCCGGTTCTCAAGTGTGGTCATGCTCTCCCTGCGCGGCGATTGCGGCAGGACCGCTGATCGGCGGCTACGTGACGACCACCTGGAGCTGGCGGTACGTGTTCGTCGGCGAGGTCGTGGTGGTGATCGTGGTGCTCGCGGTGCACCGGATGATGAAGCGCGCGCCCAAGCCCGAGCACCCCCCGACGCTGGACTACGGCGGCGCAGCGCTCTCGGCGGTCGCGCTCGGCCTGATCGTGTTCGGGATCCTGAAGAGCAGCACCTGGGGCTGGATCAGGCCGGTCGCCGCGCCGACGATCAGC
Source organism: uncultured Actinomycetes bacterium (assembly GCA_963797565.1). Taxonomy (GTDB): domain Bacteria; phylum Actinomycetota; class Thermoleophilia; order Gaiellales; family JAICJC01; genus JAICYJ01. The sequence continues at coordinate 22,688 of CAWCPM010000012.1, forward strand.
GGGCACAAGATCACGCCGCTCGGGTTCTCGGTGGTGCCGTTCCTGATCATGGGTGGCCTGATCGTGCTCGGCTGCTTCTTCGCGTGGGAGGAGCGCCGCGAGCGGGGCGGCAGGAGCACGCTGCTCAACCGCGCGCTGCTGAAGATCGAGACGCTTCGCGGCGGGCTCACCTCGCTCGCCGCACAGCAGCTGATCGTGATGGGCACGTTCTTCGTGCTGCCGGTGTACCTCCAGGTCGTGCTCGGCTTCGACGCGTTCGAGACGGGGAAGCGTCTCTTTCCGATGTCGATCTCGATGCTGGCTGCTGCGCTCGCCGGGCCGAAGGTGGCGGCGCGGCGCGGGCCGCGGACGGTCGTCCAGGTCGGCCTCGGCGCGATGGCGATCGCCGCGCTCGTGCTGGTGGGGACGATCGACGTGACCCTGAACGGGACGGCCTTCGCGCTTTCGCTCGTCTTTTTCGGGATCGGCGCCGGGCTCCTGATGTCGCAGCTCGGCAACGTGATCATGTCCTCGGCACCTCCAGATCAAACCAACGAGGCCGGCGGGCTCCAGGGGACGGCGCAGAACCTCGGCGCGTCGCTGGGAACCGCGCTGATCGGCTCCGTGCTGCTGCTCGGGCTCCTGAACGGGTTCAACACACGGATCCAGCAGAACCCCGCCGTGCCCCCCGACGTGAAGACGCAGATCTCGAAGGCCACCGAGACCGGCATCCCGATCGTCACAACCGACGAGGGATACCCGGAATGCGGTGAGGTGTTCGTGCGTGCGGGTCGGGCCGCTCGCCAACGACGGGACTGCCGAAAGCGCGCAACACGTCGCGGCGGCGATCAGCGCTGCCAACCACCGGTGTCGTCTCGGAGCCACGCGTCCAGTAAACCGCGCGACCGCGACGGTGTCAATCGCGTTTCCTGGGCAGGCCGAGGGTGTAATAATCCTGCTTACTCCAGACACCACGGTCAGGACCGTACCATCCGATTGGGCGCCCCTTCCTCAACCCCGCGGAGGCTCGGGCGGGCGTGTTGTAACCGTTCGCTCCTCGGATGCCGGATAGGGTGGTGGAGACCCCAACCACGGAGGATCTCGTTATGAGCATCGTCGTCCGATACCACCCGAAGAACGTGACCATCGCGCAGTACGAGGAAGTGCTACGGCGTGAGCGGACCACCGCTGGCGACAAGTTTCCACCGGACGGCAGGGACTACCACATCTGCTTCGGAACGGACGGAGACCTGCACGTCAGTGAGATCTGGGATTCCCCAGAGCAGTTCCAGGCGTACGGCGAAATCTTGATGCCGATCTTGACGGATGTTGGAATCCAGTTCTCAGGCGAGCCCGAGGTCTTCGAGGTTCACAACATCATCAAGCGCTAGGTACGTGGCGCGGGCCGTTCGATCTCGGTCGGCTACTTCTGGACCACGCAGAATCGGTACCCACCTGGGTCGACGAGGACGACGAAGTCGGCGTCATCCGGTGTCTCGCGCGCGTAGCGAGTCGCGCCGAGAGCGACGAGTCGCTCCACCTCGCCTTCCTGGTCCTCGGTGTAGAGGTCGAGGTGGATCGCGCTCAGCTCGTCTGGTGGCGGAGCGATCGACGTTTCGACCCGCTCGAGCGAGAGGTTCGGGCCGGTTCCGGTCGGATCAGTAAGAACGACCCAGCCATCCTGCGGCGCTTCCCGCTGCACATAGCCAAGCGCCGCCTGCCAGAACACGCGCATCTCGTCAAAGCGGCTAGAGCGGATGACGATCGAGCCCACGCGGACGCCCCGGGCGGGACGCTCTTGTGGCACCGTGGGCACACGGCCGAGCCTAGCGTAACGCGGTATCCCGGTGAAAACGGCTGTCCTGTGACTTGAATCCCCAGACCTGCTAGAGATCCCTCAGACCATGATCAGCGGCGTTCACGCCATCATCTTCAGCAGGGACGCAGACGCGGTTCGCGCGTTCCTTCGGGACGTGCTCGAGTTTCCGTCGGTGGATGCGGGCGGGGGGTGGCCCATCTTCGCGCTCCCGCCGGCAGAGCTGGCCGCCCATCCGACGGACGATGCTGGTCATCACGAGCTCTACCTCATGTGCGACGACATCGAGGCTGCCATCAGGGAGCTCGAACGCAAGCGCGTCGAGATCAGCGGACCCATCAGCGAGGAACGCTGGGGGCGGCTGGCTGCCATCAGGATGCCCGACGGCAACGAACTCCGCCTCTACCAGCCGACTCACCCAACTCCGCCGCACGGCGCAGAAGGCCGATAGTCCGTGCGCCACTGACCGCGCACCCAGCCGCGTCGACCCATACACTGACCGGCCATGCTGCGACTGATGCTGATGCTGGCCGCGCTGGTCGCCGCGCCGCCACCCGATCCGGCGTCGGTGCACGTCGCCCAGCCGCAGCCCTACGAGCTGTGGGACGGCCGCGTCCGCGGCACCGCGCCGGCCGGCCGCACCCTGGTGGTGATGTCGGGCCGGCGTCGCTGGCGGGTGCCGGTCGCGGCCGACGGCCGCTTCGACAGGGTGCTCCCCGGTGTGCCCCGCGGCGATGGCAAGGTGACCGTCGGCGGCCACAGGGTGACCCCCGTGTTCGGGGTGCCCAGCGGATCGATCTCGCCGCTGCCGAAACCTCGCCCGGATCTAACCCTCAACAAGAGGTTGAATCATCTGGCGGGCATGGTGACGCCCTACGTCTCGATCTACAGCCGGTCATGGAGCGGCCGCGCCGCCGCCTACAACGCCGGTGCCGAGTTCGAGGCGGCCAGCACGCTGAAGCTGCCGATCATGCTCGTTGCCTTATCCGACAACCATGGCGAGCTGGAGCACTCCGAGTACTGGGACCCGATGGTGCGGGTCACCCGCTACTCCGACAACGCCGCCGCCAACGAGCTGCTCGAGCAGACCGGCGGCAGCGACGCCGACGGTGCCGCCGACATGGTCGAGCTGATGAAGTCGCTGGGGCTGACCCACACCTACATGGCCGGCGGCTACCTGATCGAGGGCGGTGGCGGCTCCTCGCTGCTGGGAGTCGTCGACCAGCCCCCCATCGCCTACAAGCACACCACCGCCGGCGACATGGCCACCCTGGCCGCGCTGCTCGTGGACGCCGCCGCCGGGCAGGGGCCGCTGCTCAGACACGGCGTCTCGCCCCACGAGGCCCGCGAGCTGCTCTACCTGATGGTGCATGCCCAGGATCCCGGCCTGGTTCCCGCGGGCGCCCACGGGCTGCCGGTCGCCCACAAGATCGGCTGGCTGGACGATGCCGACAACGATGTGGCCGTCGTCTTCACCTACCACGGGCCGTTGGTGGTTGCGATCTACACCAACGGCGTCGAGGATATGTCTGCGCAAACGTTCGGTGAAATTGCGGTGTCTGACCTATTGGCAGCCGACAACCTGGGGTAAGGTGTCGGCATGAGGCGGGGGTACCTCAGGCTGTTTGCTGCCGCGGCGTTGATCGCCGTTGGCGCGTTTGCGGCCGCAGCGAGCGCCGACACGGCCCCGCGGGTGTCATCCCAGGGCGTGCTGATCCTGGCCGCCGATAACACGGTCACGGTCTCGCCCACGGCCGAGCTGCCGGGTGATGCCACGGCCGGGACGACCGCTTGGCAATCCTCCACCGACGCACCCACCGTGCAGGTGGCGCGCTCGTGGAGCATCGTCACCGCCGCCGATCCGGCAGCAACCGGCGAGGTGGTCGTCAAGGGCGCCTCCCTCTTCGGCGGCGAGCTGACGCTGGGTCGCCTGCAGCTCTCGGTCTCGCAGACCGCGGTCGGCCAAACTCCAACCGTCGACTTGAGGTTGAGGGATTTGGTGATCGACGGAACGCCCGTGGCCGCACCCAAGCCCGGGGACGATCCGCTGGCGCTCGGCGACTGGGGCACCCTCACCGTCGCCGCCCCGCTCGAAAACGACGGGGTGGCCGGCATCCAGATCGACGTCACCGCCGATCACAACGGCGTGGCGGCCGGCACCTTCATCGATCTCGGCCGCGTCTCGTTCGCGGCTCCGGTCTCGCCGCCACCTTCCGGTGGCGGCACCACCGACGGCGGCGGCAACGGCAACGGCGGCACCACCAACCCCGGCCCGCCGCCGGCTCCGACCCCGGTTACCGGCCACCACCACAAGCACCACAAGCAGCACCACTCCCACCACCAGTCCAAGGCCCAGAAGCGCCACCATCACCACCATCGCGTGGCGGTGTCCCACCCGGCGAACCTGCCGGAGCTGGGACGGGGCGTCCGCGCAAACATCGTCCGCGCCGCCGCCCAGCAGATCGGCTGGCCGTACGTGTGGGGCGGCGAGAGCCGCACCGAGGGCGGCTTCGACTGCTCCGGCCTCGTCGACTACGCCTACTCGGCCGCCGGGCATGCGCTGCCGGGCCGGCCCACCGCCGCGGTGCTGTGGCAGATGGGCATCCCGATCGCGAAGCGGAACCTGCGACCCGGCGACCTGGTGTTCCTGGGGACGTACAGCGGCCAGCCCTACCACGTGGCCATGTACGCCGGGCACGGCATGGTGATCGTGGCCTCCGGCCGCGGGACGGCCGATCGCAGCGGTGCCGCTGGACAGCGTGCCCTGGGACGGCTACGCGCGGATCTGGGCCGACGGTGCGCTGGAGCCGCCGCATCCGTTGCAGCCAGGGGTGCGAACGGTCACGCCGATCACGCGCAGCGACCAGCAGGCAGACGTGGTGGCCGCCTCCCGCGCGCTGCTGCCATTGCCCGCCGGCGCCGTGCCGGGCAAGGTGATGCGCGCGCCGCTGCTCGCGCCGCCCCGCAAGATGCCGCGCAAGCCGGAGCGCCGTCCCCAGACCCTCGCCGTCGCCATCGATCCCCGGATCAAGCCGATCCATGCCCGTGTCTCGGGCGCGCTCCCGTCGGCCTAGATTCTGTCGGACTAGAACCGCTCGCGCGCAAACCAGAAGCGGTGCACCAGCACCGTCGCCACCAGCACCACCGCCCAGGCCACGCTCAGCGACGGCGACAGCACCGACGGCGGGTTGTGGCTGGTCCATCCGCGCTTCACGACCTGCTCGTTCCAGCCGTCGTTGAACGACACCGCCAGCCCGTAGCAGAGCATCAGCGCCAGGTACAGCGACAGCGCCGTGGGGATCCCGCGGCGACGTGATATCAGAAGCGCGGTGATCACCAGCATCAGCCCGAACAGGCCCTCGTGCAGGCCGCTGTGCACCGATGCCAGCTCCGGCTCGCCCGGCGTCGGCTGGCGCGAGTTGATGACGTGGCCGAGCAGCGGCAGGTCCTGCGCGTAGAGGCCGACCGACGCGATCATCCAGGGGATCGACCAGATCGCCAGCAGCACCATGATCACGATCCGCGCCCGCCCCAGCGGCGGGTCCCAGCGCCGCGGCGCCCACCAGGTCAGCCAGAAGGCGAGCGCCACGCCGATCACCGCAGGCAGATTGGCCCAGCTGGCCGTCAGGTCGTCCTGGCTGACAACGCCCGGCAGCGCCACGGTCGCGCACAGCACGATCGCGGCCCACGCCATCGGCCCTCGCGCAGCCGCTCCCACCAGCGCGATCGCGATCAGCGCAACCGGGAAGTTGAGATAGCTGACCAGGCGCGACGCCGCCCCGCTGGGGCCGGTGTCGTCGAAGTGGTACGTCGCGCCGGCCGGCAGTCGCCAGTAGGTGATCGCCGTGACCGCGGCGACCAGGCCGCACATCAGCCATACCACCCGCACGCGCATCGCCCAACACTACAATGGCCCGTCTATGACCGGCGCCCGCAGAGACGAGCTCGAGCGCCGCACCCGCCACCAGCCGGAGGCCGTCGAAGGCCGCTTGTTCGAGCGCTGGGAGCGCGAGTGCGGCTTCTCCGGCGATCCCGGGAGCGACGCCGAGACCTACGTGATCGCGCTGCCACCGCCGAACGTGACCGGCGAGCTGCACATGGGCCACGCGCTGAACGGCTCGATCCAGGACGCGCTGATGCGGCTGCACCGGATGCGCGGGCGCAACACGCTCTGGATCTGCGGTACCGATCACGCGTCGATCGCCGTGCACGCCGTGATCGAGAAGCAGCTGCGGGCCGAGGGCACGACCCGCGTCGACGTCGGCCGCGAGGCGTTCGTGGAGCGCGTCTGGGAGTGGCGGCGCGAGACCGGCGCCACCATCATCCAGCAGCTGAAGCGCCTGGGCTGCACGCTCGACTACGACCATGAGCGCTTCACCATGGACGAGGGCTACGTGCGGGCGGTGATGGAGATGTTCGTGCGGCTCTACGACAAGGGCCTGATCTACCGCGACAACCGCATCGTCAACTGGTGCCCGGGCTGCGGTTCGACCGTGTCCGACCTGGAGGTGCGCCACGAGCGCGCCGCCGACGCGCTCTACGAGGTGCGCTACCCGATCACCGGCACCGACCAGTTCCTGACGGTGGCCACCGTGCGCCCCGAGACGATCCTGGCCGACACGGCCGTGGCCGTGCACCCCGACGACGACCGCTACCGCCACCTGGTCGGCAAGACCGCGATCGTGCCGATCGTCGGCCGCGAGGTGCCGATCATCGCCGACGACTACGTGAAGATGGACTTCGGCACCGGCGCGCTCAAGGTCACGCCCGGGCACGACCCCAACGACTTCGAGATCGGACGCCGCCACGGCCTGCCCGAGATCTCGGTGATCGGGTTCGACGGCCGCATGTCGGCGGAGGCCGGCGAGTTCGCGGGGCTGGCCGTGGGCGAGGCCCGCCAGAAGGTGATCGACCGCCTGTTCAGCGAGCAGCTGCTGCACGGGGAGCAGCCCTACGAGCACGAGGTCGGCCACTGCGACCGCACAGGAGACCGCATCGAGCCGCTGATCTCGCTGCAGTGGTTCATGCAGATGGACTCGCTGGCTGCCGCCGCCAACGCCGAGGTGCGCTCCGGCAGCGTCCGCTTCGTGCCCAAGAACCAGGAGGCCATCTACTTCCACTGGATGGACAACATCCGGCCCTGGTGCATCTCCCGCCAGCTCTGGTGGGGCCACCAGATCCCGGTCTGGTACTGCCCGGACGGGCACCTGACCGTGAGCGTGGAGCAGCCCGCCGCCTGCGGTGAGTGCGGGTCGGCCGAGCTGGAGCGCGATCCCGACGTGCTGGACACCTGGTTCTCATCCGCGCTGTGGCCGTTCGCCACGCTGGGCTGGCCGGAGCCGAACGAGCGCCTGGCCACGTTCTATCCGGGGAACGTGCTGGTCACCGCCCGCGACATCATCAACCTGTGGGTGGCGCGGATGCTGATGATGGGCATCGAGTTCATGGGCGAAAAGCCGTTCTCGGACGTCTACATCACGTCGATCATCCAGGCCGCCGACGGGCGTCGCATGTCGAAGTCGCTCGGCACCGGCGTCAACCCGCTCGACCTGATCGAGCAGTTCGGCGCCGACGGCACCCGCTACGGCCTGCTCAAGATGAGCTCGACCCAGGACGTGCGCTTCTCCGAGGGCATGCTGGACGAGGGCGCGAAGCTGGCCAACAAGCTCTGGAACGCGGCCCGGTTCGTGCTGCTGCAGACCGACCCGGAGGCGGAGCCGGCCCCGCTGGCAACGACGGCCGAGGACCGCTGGATCCTGTCGCGGCTGGCGGGCACCATCGACGACGTGGTGGGGCAGCTGGACGCCTACGACTTCGCAGCCGCAGTGAAGGGGCTGTACGGGTTCATCTGGAACGACTTCTGCGACTGGTACGTGGAGGCCGCCAAGGCGCGGCTATACGGCGAGGACGAGACGGCGCGGCGCGAGGTGTCGGCGACGCTCCTGTGGGTGCTCGAGCGCACGGTGGCGCTGGCGCATCCGGTGATGCCGTTCGTGACCGAGGAGATCTGGGGCTTCCTGCCGGGGGAGCGGGCGATGCTGCTGGTGTCGCCGGTGCCGGAGCCGCAGCGCGAGCACCGCGATCCGGCGCTCGAGGAGTCGGCGCGCAACGACATGGAGGTGGTGTCGGAGGCGAGGCGCCTGGCCGGTGAGGGCGAGCGGCCGCTGGTGACGGCGGCGCCGGGGTCGCTGTTCATGGCGCTGCTGGAGCGCGCGAAGGGCGTGGCCGTCGAGCACGACGGTGCTGCCGCGGCAGCGGTCGTGGTGGCCCGCGGCGACCGCGAGTCGCTGGAGGCGAAGCTGAAGGCGGCTGCGGCCGAGCACGAGCGCGCCCGGTCGAAGCTGGCCAACGAGGGCTTCCTGGCCCGCGCGCCCGCGCAGGTGGTGGACGCCGAGCGGGAGAAGGCGGAGCGGTTCGCCGGCGAGGTGTCCGACATCCAGCGTAGGCTGGAAGCGCTGTGACGCCGGTTGTGATGAGCGGAGCCGACTACATCGAGTCGCTCGAGCTGATGGGCATGCAGTTCGGGCTCGACCGCATGCTCGCCCTGATGGAGGCGCTCGGCCACCCCGAGCAGCGCTTCGACGCGATCCACATCGTCGGCTCCAACGGCAAGTCGTCCACCGTGCGCTTCTGCGAGGCGCTGCTCGAGGCGGAGGGTGTTGCCACTGGCGCATACACATCGCCGCACATCACCACGTTCCGCGAGCGGATCCGGATCGGCGGCGAGACGATCTCGGCCGAGGGCTACGAGCGGGCGGTGTCGGCGGTGCGTGACACCGGGATCGAGGTCACCCAGTTCGAGGCGCTGACCGCGGCCGCGTACGTCGCGTTCGCGGAGGCGGGCGTTCAGGTTGCGGTGGTGGAGGCAGGTCTCGGCGGCCGGCTGGATGCGACCAACGTGCTGGCACGCTCGCGCGTGCAGGTGCTGACCAACGTGTCGCTCGAGCACTCCGAGCTGCTGGGCCAGACGCGCGAGCGGATCGCCGCCGAGAAGCTGGCGGTGGTACCAGAGGGCGGCGACCTGGTGATCGGCGAGGTCGGCTGGGAGGACGCCGCACCGCAGGCCGCGCGTACAAAGGTCGTGACGGTGGGTGGTTCCTATCAGGATCAGAACCGGGCGGTGGCGCGGGCGGCTGTGGAGACGCTGCTGGGCCGGCCCGTCGACCCGTCGCCGATCGCGCGGCTCGAGGTGCCGGGGCGGCTGGAGGTGCGCGGCCACCGTCCGCTCGAGATCTGGGACGGTGCGCACAACCCGGCCGGCATGCAGCGGCTGGCGGCGGAGCTGCCGGCGCTGCTCGGCGACCGCCAGGCGGTGGCCGTGTTCGCGGCGATGGCCGACAAGGACGTTTCGTCGATGGTCTCGCTGCTGCGGACGGTGTGCCCGACCATCATCGCCACCACCTCCAGCAACCCGCGGTCGCTTCCGGCCGACACCGTGGCGTCGCTGGCCGGCGGCCCGTCCTGCGAGCGGCCGAAGGAGGCGCTCGAGGCTGCGCGGGTGCTGGCCGGGCCGAACGGCGCCGTCGTGGTGTGCGGATCGCTGTACCTGCTGCACGATCTCAGCGGTGATGCACCCGACTGAACCATTGCGGTCTGACCGGACTGCCACTTAGACTCTAAAGAGGTACCGCGTGAACCTGCTCGCTACTCAAACCACCGATTCGTCCTCCTCCGGCCCGTTCTCGGGCGTGGGGAACTTCTTCAGCTCGGGCTACTTCACGGCCATCGAGCGCGTGTCGGCGCTGTTCGTGATCGCGATCTGGCTGGCGCTGGCCTTCTGGACGGCCAAGGACGCCCGCCGCCGCATCGATGACCAGGTGATCGTCTCGGTGTGCGTGGCCGCCGCCGTGCTGTTCGGGCCGCTCGGGGTCGTCATCTACATGTTCCTGCGGCCACCCGAGTACCTCAGCGACGTCCACGAGCGCGAGCTCGAGATCCGGGCGATGGAGCGGCGGCTGGGCGCCGATCAGGTCTGCCCCTACTGCCGCAACCCGGCCGACCCCAGCTTCCTGTCGTGCCCGCATTGCGGCACCAAGCTCAAGAACGCCTGCCGGCGCTGCAAGAGCCCGCTCGATCCGGAGTGGCGGCTCTGCCCCTACTGCGAGACGGCCGTGGCCGGCGCCTCCGCGCCGCGCACCCGCGACGTGGTCAGCGGGCGCACGACCACCGACGCCCCGCTCTAAGCTTCGGCACCGCCGTTCCCGTACAAGGAGTCTTTAGTGGCCGACCTCGAGCGCACGTTCGTGATGATCAAACCCGATGCCCACACCCGCCGGCTGTCCGGCGAGATCCTGGCTCGCTTCGAGCGGCGCGGGTTCGCGATCCGGGGCATGAAGCTGCTGCGGGTCAGCGAGCAGCAGGCGTCGCAGCACTACGCCGAGCACGAGGGCAAGCCGTTCTACCCCGACCTGGTCGAGTTCATCACGTCGGGGCCGGTGGTGGCGATGGTGCTGGAGGGCCCGGGAGCGGTCGCGACGGTGCGCACGATGATGGGCACCACCAACCCGCTGGACTCCGCGCCGGGCACCATCCGCGGTGACTACGCGCTCGAGATCGGCGAGAACGCTGTGCACGGGTCGGACTCGACGGCGTCGGCGGAGCGGGAGATTGCGATCTACTTCGCGGCTGACGAACTGGTCTGAGGGTCTGGCTTCAGCCTGACCCTGCTGCCCCTGGTCGGACGCACCTCGTGATCCACCTCCACGAACACCAGCTCATCCTCGCGTCCCGCTCTCCTCAGCGCCGCGCCATCCTCACTCAGCTCGGGATCCCCTTCACCGTTGTCGAGCCCGGCTACGTCGAGATCGACCCGCCGGGTGAGCGGCCGTCGGAGCTGGTCGTCACCCACGCCGTCGGCAAGGCTCGCTCGGTCGCGGGCACCTGGGTGCTGGGAGTCGACACCACCGTTGCCCTGGACGGCGACAGTCTCGCCAAGCCGGCCGACGCGGCCGAGGCCGGGGCGATGCTGCGCCGTCTGGCCGGTCGCACCCACACCGTCTACTCGGGGCTGTGCCTGCGCTGCTCCGAGACGGAGCACGTCCGGCTGGCGGCCACCGACGTCACCTTCCGCGACCTGGCCGAGCGCGAGATCGAGTGGTACCTGGGGGAGGGCGAGTGGCGGGGCAGGGCCGGGGGGTACGCCGTCCAGGGACGCGGCGCCGCGCTGGTGACCGCCATCACCGGCGACTACACGAACGTCGTGGGGCTGCCGGTGGCCGCGCTGGTCGACGCGTTGGTCGAAGCCGCCGCACCTGCCGACTGCTAGACTGCCCTGCCCTGATTTGGCCGCAATTGCAGCGGCTTTTCCAAAGGACGTTCGATCGGAATCTTCAACTCACTGACCGGATTCGGCGGCCGCGATATGGCTGTGGATCTGGGCACCGCCAACACGCTGGTATACGTCCGGGGCCGCGGCATCGTGCTGTCCGAGCCGTCGGTGGTTGCAATCGACCAGCGCACCGGCGACGTGCACGCCGTCGGCATCGAGGCCAAGCGCATGCTCGGCCGGACGCCCGGCGACATCCAGGCCATCCGCCCGCTCAAGGACGGCGTGATCGCCGACTTCGACGTGACAGAGCAGATGCTCCGCCACTTCATCCAGAAGGTGCACCAGAACCGCTGGGCGCACCCGCGGGTGGTCGTGTGCGTGCCGTCCGGCGTGACCGGGGTCGAGAAGCGCGCCGTCGAGGAGGCCACCTACTCGGCCGGCGCCCGCCAGGCCTACCTGATCGAGGAGCCGATGGCAGCCGCGATCGGCGCCGGGCTGCCCGTGTCGGAGCCGACCGGCAACATGATCGTCGACATCGGCGGCGGCACCACCGAGGTGGCGGTGATCTCGCTGGGCGGGATCGTCGTCTCGCAGTCGATCCGGGTCGGCGGCGACGAGCTGGACGAGGCCATCATCGAGCACGTCAAGCGCGAGTACAAGCTGATGATCGGATCGCAGACGGCCGAAGAGGTGAAGCTCGAGATCGGCTCGGCGCACGAGCTGCCCGAGGAGGTCGAGGCCGAGATCCGCGGGCGCGACCTGGTCAGCGGCCTGCCCAAGACGGTGGTGCTGTCGAGCGCCGAGGTGCGCACCGCGCTGGAGGTGCCGCTCTCGCAGATCATCGACGCGGTCAAGCAGACGCTCGACAAGACGCCGCCGGAGCTGGCCTCCGACATCATGGATCGCGGCATCGTGCTGGCCGGCGGCGGCGCCCTGCTGCAGCGGCTGAACGAGCGGATCCGGGCCGAGACACAGATGCCGGTGCACCTGGCCGAGTCGCCGCTGACCTGCGTCGCCGTCGGATCGGGGCGCTCGCTCGAGGAGTTCGACGCGATCCACCGCGCCAACCAGTCGTACGCCCGCCGCCGCAACGGCCGGCGCAGCTACACGTACTGACCCCTGCCACCGGCGCTCACGGCCGAACCCACCGGTAACCTGGCCCGGTGCTCTTGCTGACCGCCGCCCCCATCACCTACTTCCAGGCGATCGTGCTTGGGCTGCTGCAGGGGTTCTCGGAGCTGTTCCCGATCTCGAGCCTCGGCCACAGCGTGATCCTGCCGCAGCTGCTGGGCTGGAACATCCACCAGAACGACCCGTACTTCATCACGTTTTTGATCGCCACCCACCTGGCGACGGCCATCGTCCTGTTCATCTTCTTCTTCCAGGACTGGATGCGGATCTTCGCCGGCATGTGGCGCTCGCTGGTCGACCGCCAGATCGCGCCCGACAACCACGACGCCAAGCTGGGCTGGCTGCTGGTCGTGGGCACGGTGCCGGCCGGCCTGCTGGGCCTGCTGTTCCAGGACTCGCTGCGCACGGTGTTCGCATCGGCGCAGTCGGCGGCGTTCTTCCTGATGCTGAACGGCGTGATGCTGTACGGCGCGGAGCGGCTGCGGCGGCGGGCGCCGGTGGTGGAGACGTCCGACCCGGTCGCGTCCGACGAGCGCATCTCCGGCGACCACCAGCTATCGCGACGCGGTCGGCATCGGCGCCGCCCAGGCGATCGCGCTGATCCCCGGGTTCTCGCGCAGCGGTGCCTCGATGGCCGGCGGCCTGCTGACCGGCCTCTCCAACGAGGACGCGGCGCGCTTCTCGTTCCTGCTGGCGACCCCGATCATCGGCGCCGCCGCGCTGCTGAAGCTGCCCGACCTGTTCGGCGCAACCGGTGACGGCGTGCGCGGGCAGGCGCTCGCGGCGTCGCTGTGCTCGGCCCTGACCGCCTGGTTCTCGGTGCGCTTCCTGGTCAGGTATTTCGAGACCAACCGGCTGACGCCGTTTGCGATCTACTGCTTCGTGGCCGGGCTGGCCTCGTCGATCTACCTCTACGTCAAGTAGCGTCGGCGCTGCGCGGACCGGACTGGAACCAGGCGAACACGAAGCAGCCGATCCCGACCAGCACCGCGGCGATGCCGTGCTTGGTGTGATGGTGGTCAGAGCCGGACTGGTGGCCGGGGAAGAAGGCGGGCAGCGACTTCGCGGGCTCCACGAAGTAGACGATGCCGATGATGATGAACACGATGCCGAGTACGACGGCGGCGATCGCGATGTTGCGCTTTTGCACGTGGTGCCTCCCGCTCGAGGGTCACGACGAGCCTACCGGTGGAACCGGCCGCACGCGACGGGGAGAAGCCCCTGCTAACGCCTACTTAACACGCCTGGCGTAGACTGGTCGTTCGCCCGACCACCTTCCTGAATGCTGATCGGCAAGAACCGACATCTCCGGCGGCGGGCCGTGATCGGCCTGCTCCTAGCGGCCTCGCTCACGCTTCTCACGCTCTCGTTCCGACAGGGCTCGGAGGGCGCGATCGGAGCCATCCAGCGCGGCGCGCTGGCGATCACCGCACCCTTCTCATCGGCCACCACGCGCGTCACCAAGCCGTTCGTGGACGCCTGGAACTGGACGAGCGGCCTGGCGGACGCGCGCTCCGAGAACGAGAGGCTGAAGGACAAGCTCGAGATCGCGAACGCCGCCAACCAGACGTTGCAGCAGTACAAGTCGGAGCTGGCGCAGGACGACCAGCTGCTGCACTTCACCCAGAACTCGCAGATCGCGCAGCGGTACCCGTTCGTGGGCGCCACCGTCACGCGGCAGGTGCCGAACGCCTACAGCCAGACGATCACCGTCAACGTGGGCAGCGCCGGCGGCGTCGCGGTGGGCGATCCCGTGGTGGCGCCGGCCGGTAGCAGCGACCTGTTCGCGGGGCTGGTCGGGCGCGTCACCACGGTCACCCCGAACGCCAGCAGCGTGGAGCTGATCCTCGACCCGGACACGGCCGTGTCCGCGCGCGTCCAGGGCGGCACGGTGCGCGGCGTGGCGGTGCCCAACTCGGGCAACCCGGGCGTGCTTGACCTGCAGATGGTGCCGCAGGCCGAGCAGGTCAAGCCGAACCAGGTGGTGGTGACGGCCGGCCTTCAGGCCAACCGCCAGAACTTGCAGGCGCTGCTTCCGGCCGGCATCCCGATCGGCCTGGTGACAAGCGTCAGCCAGTCCGACCTGAACAACGTCTTCAAGGGCATCGAGGTCACGCCCTTCGTCGACTTCGGCAGCCTCGACCGGGTGCTGGTGCTGAAGGTGGTGAAGACGCCCTGATCCTGGACACGCTGAAGGCGATCCTGGCCGTGTTCGTGCTGGCGATCCTGCAGCTGTCGGCGATGCCGCAGCTGATCCCGGGCAGCGTCACGCCCGACCTGCTGGTGATCCTGGTGGTCACGATCGCGCTCACGCGCGGTGCCGAGGCGGCCGCGCTGACCGGCTTTGCGGCGGGCGTGCTGCTCGACGCGATGCTGGTCGGCAGGCTGGGTCTGACGTCGCTCCTTTACATGGCCGCCGGGCTGTGGGTGGCCTACCGGGTGGAGCCCTCCGACAGCGTGGTCGTATCGCCGCACTCGCCGATGCCGCGCCCGGCCGTCCAGCTGCTGTACGTGGTGGTGGCGACGACCATCGTCCAGGTCGGCCTGGCCGCTGCCCACGTGCTGCTGGGCGACGGCTACCCGGTCAGCTACGAGCTGTTCAACGTGATCATCCCCACGATCGTCGAGACGGCGGTGCTGGCACTGGTACTGCTGCCGCTGCTGCGCCGTGTCTTTCCCTATCGAATGAGATCCGATGGTTATCCAATCACCGCCTAACCGGCCCGAGCCGCCGCCCGACAAGAACCAGATGATGATCCGCGCGGCCGCGCTGGGCGTGATCGCGGTGGTGCTGTTCGGCGTGCTGGTGTTCCGGCTGTGGGCGCTGCAGGTGCTGCACTCGGATCATTACGTGGCGCAGGCGAACCAGAACGATGTGCGGCAGCTGCCGCTGCCGGCGCCGCGCGGCGAGATCGAGGACGCCACGGGGAAGGTGCTGGTCAAGAACACCAGCCACGTGCTGGCCGAGGTGAACCCGGCCGGGCTGGCGACGCGGGTGGTCTGCACCACGTTCCCGGCCGACCAGCGCGCGAAGTGCAACGCCGTGGTCGCGGCCACGCCGGCGGGAGCGGTGCCGCGCTGTGCGGCGCTGAAGGGCCAGACCCGCTGCCTGGTGCTGGCGCGGCTGGGCCACGTGCTGGGCATGAAGACGCACGAGGTGTGGCGGGCGTACGAGAAGACGCTGTACGTGAACGCCGACGGCTCCGGCGGCTGCATTCCCAAGGCGGCCGCACCCTGCTACGTGGTCAACGCCGGCCCGCCGATCCCGCTGAAGCCGGCCTCGGAGCCGGAGGTGGCCTACGTGCTCGAGCGCCGCTCGCAGTTCCCCGGCGTGCAGTTCCTGCAGACCACGCAGCGGCAGTACCCATTCGGCGATCTCGCGCCGAACGTGCTCGGCTACGTCAGCCAGATCTCGCAGGCGGAGCTGAAGGACTCGAACTTTGCCGGCCTCACCGGCGGCGCCATGGTCGGCCAGTCCGGCGCCGAGTACAGCTACGACCGGGAGCTGCGCGGCGTCGACGGCCTGCTGGAGCAGAACTACGACGCCACCGGCCAGGCGGTCGGCCCGACCTACGTGCAGCGCGCCGCCCAGCCAGGCGACACGCTGCAGCTGACGATCAACTCGCGGCTGCAGAAGATCGCCCAGAAGGCGGTCGCCTACGGCATCCAGGTCGCCCACAACGACGGCGAGGTGACGGCCCACACCGGGGCGATCGTGGCCATGAACCCGCAGAACGGCCAGATCTACGCGATGGCGTCCTACCCGAGCTACAACCCGTCGGTGTTCCTGCCGCCGGCCAAGAACGCGGGCAAGCTCTACAAGGACAAGTACAACCAGCCCCTGATCGACAAGACGCTCGAGCCCAAGGCTCCCGGTTCCACCTTCAAGCCGATCACGGCCACCGCGGCCTGGAACTCCGGCGTGCTGGGGCCGGGCAGCACGCTCGACTGCCCCGGCGTCTTCTACCGGCCCGGCGACTTTTCGCACACCCCGTTTCCCGAACTGGACAACGATCAACCTGGGCACCATGGACCTGCAGACCGCGCTGGAGCAGTCGTGCAACACGTTCTTCTTCCAGCTGGGCAGCAAGATGTATGACCTGCCCAACCAGGGCATCGCCTTCCAGAAGACGATCCGCCAGTACGGGTTCGGAAAGACGCCGCCGATGGACCTGCCGGTGTCGCCCTACTTCTCGGGGCTGGTTCCGGATCCGGCCTGGCGGCTGCAGACCTACTCGAAGCCGATCGATCAGGTCTGGCAGCCGGGCTACGACATCCAGATGGCGATCGGCCAGGGCGACCTGACCGTCTCGCCGATGCAGCTGGCGGTCGCCTACAGCGCCATCGCCAACGGCGGCAAGCTGGTCACGCCGCACATCGGCAAGGCGCTTCTGGACAGCCAGGGCAATGTGGTCAAGCGGTTCGACCCGGCGCCGCAGCGCGACCTGAACCTGTCGCCGGAGCTGCTGTCCGAGATCCGCCAGGGCCTGTATGAGGCCAGCCACAGCTCGCTGGGCACGTCGAGCTCGGTGTTCGGCAGCTACACGCCGGCTGTGGCCGGCAAGACCGGCACCGCGGAGCACCCGCCGGATCCGTCGCCGAACGCGTGGTTCGCCTCGTTCGCGCCCGCCGACAACCCCAAGCTGGTGGTGGTGGCGCTGATCAACGACGGCGGACACGGCGGCGTCTCGGCCGCACCGGCAGCGCGCCAGGTGTACCAGGGCTTCTTCCACCAGAAGATCACGAACACGGTGGGAACGGACGCCTCCCGCTGATGCGCACCTACCTGCGACACCTCGACTACATGATGCTGGCCACCGCGCTTGCGATCACGACCTACGGCCTCTGGATCCTGCGCAACGCGACCCGCAACGACATCCCCGGCGACCCCACCTACTACTACAACCGCCAGCTTGCCTACGCGGTGGTCGGGGTTGTGGGCATGCTGCTGATCTCGCTGGTGCCGCCGCGGTTCCTGCGCCGGATCAACCCGCTGCTGTACCTGTTCGTGGTGCTCTCGACGATGGTGGTGCTGGTGATCGGCACCAGCGTGCAGGGCGGGCAGCGCTGGATCAACCTGGGCGTGTTCCAGTTCCAGCCGTCGGAGCTGGGCAAGCTGCTGCTGATCGTGGGGCTGGCGGCGTGGCTGGGGAACCGGCGCGACGAGTGGAGCCCGGCCCAGCTGACGCTGGGCGCGCTGGCCTACATGGCGCTGCCGGCGCTGCTGGTGTTCGCGGAGCCCGACTTCGGCACGGCGCTCGTGTACGCGGCGGTGACGCTGGGGATGCTGTTCGTGCTGGGCGCGCCGTGGCGGCACTTCGCGTGGCTGGGGCTGGGCTTCGTGGTGGCGCTGGCGATGGTGTTCTCGATCATGCCGGGGCTCGGCATCCCGATCATCAAGCAGTACCAGATGGACCGCCTGACGGCGTTCCTGCACCCGAACTCGTCGAACATCCAGGGCGACGGGTACCACATCACGCAGTCGATGATCGCGGTCGGCCACGGCGGAGTGGGGGGCACCGGGTACGCCGGCGCCACGCAGACGCGGCTCAACTACCTGCCCGAGCACGCGACCGACTTCATCTTCTCGGTGGTGGGCGAGGAGCGCGGCTTCGTGGGCGCGATCTGGCTGCTGGGGCTCTACGCGCTGCTGATCTGGCGGGGGCTGAAGGTGATCACGATCTCGAGATCGACGTTCGGCAGCCTGGTGGCGGCGGGTATCGTCAGCATGCTCGTGTTCCAGATATTCATCAACATCGGGATGACCATCGGCGTGGCGCCGATCACCGGCATCCCCTTGCCGTTCATGAGCTTCGGCGGCACGCACACGATCACGAACCTGTTCGCGATCGGCGTGCTGCAGGCGATCCACGTGGACGCGTACCGGCGCGCCGAACCGCGGCTGGGCGGGCGAGGGCCCGCGTATGGCTAGCGCCGCGGGGACCGCGACCAACCAGGCCAGGCGGATGTTCGGCGCGGTCAAGGACGTGCGCCAGGGAGCGGGCACCGCGCCGCTGCTGCTGTGCGGGCGCAAGGAGCCGCTGGACGAGCTGATGCTGGCGCTGGGCGGCGGGTCGTCGCAGGCGGCGCAGCTGTTCGCGGTGCGGCGGCTGGTTCGCGACGATGCGACGCGGCTGTCGGAGGCGGCGGTGGTCGTCTACGGCGGCGAGGTGGTGTCAGGGCTGGATACACAGACGCGATCCGACCTCGAGGTGATCGGCCGCGCGGACGCACCAAAGCTGGCGATGCTGGAGGCGCTCGACCTGCCCAGCGCGGCGGTGACCGAGGCGGGCCGGGTGCGCGGGGTGATGCCGAGCGACCTGATGCCGTACCGGCGGGGGCGGTTCCCGGCGGCGAGGGCGATGGAGCGGCTGGCGGATAAGGCGGGGCCGCACGCGCCGTACCTGGCGTCGCAGCTGCCGGCGTTCCGGCCGCACGTGGTCGACCGGCTGATCGAGAAGGCGGCGCGGACGAACGCGAAGACGGCGCTGATCATCTTCGTGCCGGGCGCGGACATGCCGATCCTGACGGCGCTGCAGATGCGGATGGTGCTCGGGATCGGGGCCTGCCACGGCGAGAACGTGTCGACCGACCGGGCGGTGGAGCTGCTGTCGGTGCTGGGAGCGGGGTTCGGGTTCCGGGCGGTCGCACGCGAGCTGCTGGACTTTGTGCCGGTGGCGGGCTGGGCCGTGAAGAGCGCGATCGCATACTCGGCCACGAAGGCGCTGGGCCGGGCGGCGGACGAGTACTTCGCCCACGGCGCGGTGGCCGACGTCTCGCACCTGCGCGCGCTGGCGGAGGGCGTGCGCGCCGAGGTGCTGGAGATGATCAGGAAGCGGCGCGGCTAGAGCCGCCGCCGCGCGCCCGGGCGCCTGCTCCAACCCTCGACCACTGGTCGAGACTGATACAGAGGTGCCGGGCACCGTCGTAACAGGCGTGACGCCGACGCTCACGGGTGATGGAACGGTGCCCGGCACCTCTCTATCAGGCATCTGTCGCGGGACGGTCACGGAGATGTGAACGGTGTAACGACGGTGCCCGGCACCTCCGTTCCACCCTCAACCGGTAGCATGGCCCCATGGCGCCTCTGCTTGACCAGAAGATCGAGGCGGTGCTGGAGACGGTGCAGAAGCCGTCGCGGTACATCGGCGGCGAGGCCAACCAGGTGCGAAAGCCGCAGGCCACCCGCCTGGTCGCGCTCTGCTATCCCGATGCCTACGAGATCGGCATCTCCAACCAGGCCCTGCAGATCCTCTACGCCCAGGTCAACGCCCGCGAGGCGTTCGCCGCCGAGCGCGTCTACTGCCCGTGGCCGGACATGGCCGACGCGATGCGGGCCGAGGGCATCCCGCTGTTCACGCTCGAGACCTGGCGGCCCGTGCGCGAGGTCGACATGCTCGGCATCACGCTGCAGGCGGAGCTGACGTACTCGAACGTGCTCGAGGTGCTCGACCTGGCCGGCATCCCGATTCGCGCCGCCGAGCGTGGCGCCTCCGACCCGATCGTGATCGCCGGCGGCCCCAGCGCCTCCAATCCGGCACCGATGGCGCCCTTCTTCGACGCCTTCTTCATGGGCGAGTCCGAGGAGGCGTTCGAGGACGTGCTGGACGCCATCGACAGCGCCCCCGACCGGGCCGGCCGCATGCGTCTGCTGGAGCAGATCCCCTCCATCTACGTCCCGTCCCTCGGCCGCCTGCCCGTCGAGCGCGCCATCTACACCGAGTTCGGCATCGAGACGCAGCCGACCGCGCCGGTCGTCCCCTACTCGTCGGCCATCTTCTCGCGCGCCTCCGTCGAGGTGATGCGCGGCTGCACCCGCGGCTGCCGCTTCTGCCACGCAGGCACCTGGTACCGCCCCGTCCGCGAGCGCCCTGCCGACCAGGTGATCGAGGCAGGCCTCGCCCAACTCGGCTGCACCGGCTACGACGAGCTGTCGCTGACCAGCCTTGCCACCAGCGACTACACCGACGTCGTGGCGGCCATCGAGGGCATCAAGGAGCGCGCCCCCGACCTGCACCTGTCGCTGCCCTCCAACCGCGTCGACACCGGCCCGGTCGCTCTCACCGCCGCAGCCAACGCCCGCCAGTCGTCGATCACGCTCGCGCCCGAGGCCGCCACCCAGCGCATGCGCGACATCATCTGCAAGACCATCACCGACGAGATGATCGAGGCCGCGATCGAGGCCGCCTTCCGGGCCGGCTACTCGAGCCTCAAGATGTACTTCATGATCGGCCTGCCGCGCGAGACCCACGACGAGGTGCAGGGCATCGTCGACCTCGGCATCCGCGCCCGCGAGATCGGCCGCGCCGTGGGCGGCCGCTTCTCGGTGCACATGAGCGCCTCCAACTTCGTGCCCAAGCCGCACACCCCGTTCCAGTGGGAGGGGATGGCGCCGCGCGACCAGCTCGCCGCCAAGCAGGCCTACATGCGCCGCGCGATGCCGACCCGCCAGATCCGGCTGTCGCTGCACGACCTGCGCACCTCGATGCTGGAGGGCGCGCTGTCGCGCGGCAACGACCGCACCGCCGAGGTGATCGAGCTGGCCTGGCGCGGCGGCGCCCGCTTCGACGCCTGGACGGAGATGTTCCAGGAGCAGGCCTGGCACGACGCGTTCGCCCGCATGGACACGACCATGGACGAGCAGGCGACCCACGAGTTCGGCGAGTGGGACGAGATGCCGTGGGACCACGTGCGGAGCGGCATCACCAAGGAATTCCTGCTCGACGAGTGGTGGCAGAGCAAGGCCGAGGTGGCCACCGGCGACTGCCGCTGGGACGGCTGCGTCGACTGCGGAGCCTGCTTCGGCCCGGTGCGAAACCTGCTCGTGCACTGAAGCTCGGGGCCGCGCCCGCCGATGTATCGGAGAGGAGCGGCTACACTCCTCAGGACAGAGCGTTCCGCAGCCAGGGTCCAGTCGAGTCCCAGGCGCACGCTCCAAACGAAAGTTTTTTCTCAAGTGAGCTGGTTTTTTGACATATCGCATCACCTTCGCGGTGCGCGACAGAGCGCGTTTTCTGTCGCACCTCGAAACGGTTGACACACTCCTGTCGGCGCTCCGCCGCGCCGGCTATCAAGTCGCCCTCTCGCGCGCCATGCGGCCCCGGCCGGTAATCGCGCTGGCGCTGCCCCGGGCAGTGGGGGTGCAGAGTGAGGCGGAGCTGGCAGACGTCGAGCTGACCGGCGAACCCACCACGGCGGAGCTCTCCCGGCGGCTGTCAGAGCAGCTGCCGGCCGGCTTTGAGCTGATCGCGGCCGAGCGGGCCGTCGGCAAGCCGGCCGCGTCGCGCGTGCGCGGCGTGTCGTATCTGATCGAGGTCGCCGACGACCTCGACTGGGATCAGGCGGTCGAGCACTACCTGGCCGCCGACGCGGCGGTCGTGACCCGCACCGCACCCAAGAAGGCGGACAAGCGCATCGACGTGCGCGCGTTCTGCACCCGTATCAGCCACGGCCCCGACGGGCTCGTGGCGGACATCGATCTGACCGAGGCCGGCACAGCCCGCCCCGAGGAAGTCGCAACCGCGGTCGCAGCCACCATCGGCGCGACCCCAACCATCATCCGGCTCGTGCGCACGGACATCGTGCTGCGCGAAGCGCCGGTAGGAGCACATACGTGACAGTAATCGCAAACACCACCAAGACCATCCTGATCTCGGTCGACCTCTCGGAGCTACGAGTGGCCGTGCTCGAGGAGGGACGCACCGTCGAGACCTACATCGAGCGGCGCGGCGCCGGCTCCATCGCCGGCAACATCTACAAGGCCAAGATCGACAACATCCTGCCCGCCATCGACGCCGCCTTCGTCGACTTCGGCGCCCCCAAGAACGGGTTCCTGCAGGTGCGCGACGTGGTCGTCCCCGGCCTGAGCGCCACCGCGCGCCGCCGCAAGAAGATCTCGGACATGCTCTCGAACGGCCAGGACATCCTGGTGCAGATCGAGAAGAATCCGATGAAGACCAAGGGCGCGCGCGTGACGATGGAGCTCTCCATCGCCGGCCGCTTCCTGGTGCTGACGCCGGATGGCGAGGGCTCCGGTGTCAGCAAGCGACTTCCCGACGGCGAGCGCGAGCGGCTGCGCAAGCTGGTCAAGCAGCTCGAGACCGACGGGGTGGGCGTGATCGCCCGCACCGCGGCCGCCGGCGCCACGCTCGAGGACCTGGAGCGCGACCTGCGCTTCCTGCGCAAGATCTGGGCCCAGGTGCAGGCGCGCGCGAAGGCCGCGCCCACCAAGACCATGGTGCACCAGGACGGCGATCTCTCGCTGCGCGTGATCCGCGACCTGCTGACCCGCAACGTCGACAAGGTCGTGGTCGACTCCGAGCGGCAGTACCGCCGGATCCTGGGCTGGGTGCGCACCACGCAGCCCGAGTTCGCCGACCGCATCGAGCTGCACACCGGCAGCCAGCCGCTGTTCGAGCAGTACGGCGTCGAGGCCGCGATCCGCTCGACCCTGAACCGGCGCGTCGACCTGCCCTCGGGCGGCTACCTGCTGTTCGACTATGCCGAAGCGTTCACCGTGATCGACGTGAACTCAGGCTCATCGACCCGGCAGAGCCACCTCGAGGAGACGACGCTGCGCACCAACGTCGAGGCCGCCCGCGAGGTGCTGCGGCAGCTGCGGCTGCGCGACATCGGCGGCATCATCGTGATCGACTTCATCGACCTCGAGCGCGAGCGAAACCGCAAGGAGCTGCTCGCGGTGCTGACCGAGGAGCTGACGAAGGACCGCACGAAGACCTACCTGGTCGACATCTCGCCGCTGGGTCTGGTCGAGATGACCCGCCAGAACACGACCGAGGGCGTCCGCGAGACGCTCACCTCGATCTGCCCCACGTGCGGCGGCGAGGGCCGCGTGCTGTCGCAGGACACGATGGCGGTGGAGGCCGAGCGCAAGCTGCGGAAGCTGGTGCACGCCTCCTCGTCGGAGGCGTTCCGGATCCGCCTGAACGCGAAGGTGGCGGCCAAGCTGGCCGGCCCCGGCGGCGTCAAGCTGCTGGAGCTGGAGCGCGAGACCGGCCGCTTCTTCACGCTCGAGGGCGAGATGCGGATGCCGCTGGAGGAGGTGGACGTGGTCGAGGAGGGCACGCGCCTCGAGGTCGACGGAGCGGAGATGCCCGTCAAGGAGGGCGACGAGACCAAGCTGCGGATCGACGAGCCGCACATGTTCAACCTGTCTGACGGCGTCGCCCGGCTGAACGGCTACCAGGTGATCGTGGGCGGCGCGATCAGCTACGTGGGCCAGGAGCACAGGGTGCGGATCGACCGCGCCACGCGCACCGATCGCCTACGCCACGCTGCTCGACGCAAAGCCGGCACCGATCGAGCTGCCGCCGGAGCCGGGTGAGTTCGAGCTGCCCGACTTCGACCGCGAGGTGGGTGAGCGGCTGGAGCTCGAGGAGCGCACGCGCGGACGGCGGCGCCGCACCTCGACCACGACCGCCACATCCGGCACGCGCAGCAAGGCCGGTGCCAAGGAGGATGCCGCCGACGAGGAGGCCGCGTCGGCGCCCGAGGTGGTCGAAGCCGGAGCGGAGGGTGAGGACGCAGACGCCGAGGCCAAGCCGAAGCGGCGCCGCAGCCGCGGCGGCCGCACGCGAACCAAGGCGGCCGGCGCCGAGGCGACGGCCGGCGACGCGGCGGAGACGCAGGACACGCCAGCGGCTGCTGACGACGCAGCTACCGAGAACGGAGACGGCGAGCCGGCGGCCGACGGCGAGGCCAAGCCGAAGCGCCGCCGGGGAACCCGCGGCGGCCGCAGCCGTACGCGCAAGCCGGCCGGCACAGCCGCCGAGGCGGCAGCGGCCGACGCACCGGACGCTGCGCTGCTCGAGCCGCCCACGACGGTGCCGGGCGTGAACGGCGAAGTGGGCGAGCCGGACGCGGCCGAGAAGCCGAAGCCGGTGCGCAAGCCGCGCGCCCGAAAGCCCAAGGCGGCGCCGGCGGAGCCTGCGCCGGGAGCCGACGCCGGCGCTGCCGTGGACGCGCCAGAGGCGCCGACGGTCGAGCCCGTGACGGCGAGGGCCGCGGCCGTGGCCGAGCCCCCCGCCAAGCCGGAGCCCGCGTCGGCGCCACCGGAGCCGGCGGCAGCGCCGGAGCCGGCCGGTGACGCGGACGGCGGTCGCAAGAAGGGCATATTCGGGCGGCTGCTCGGCGAGTGAGGACCGTCTGCTACGATCATTTCGCCCGTCATCTCGCGGGCATTTTCGTGTGGAGACGCTCAGCATGTACGCAGTAATCAAGGTCGGTGGCAAGCAGTACCGCGTCGAGCAGGGGCAGAAGCTCCTGGTCGATCGCCAGCCGCTCGATGCCGGCAAGACGTTCACCCCTGAGGTGCTGATGACCGGCGGAGACGCCGTCGTCACCGATCGCGCGAAGCTGACCGGCACCGTCACCGCCGAGGTGGTCGAGCATCTGCGCGGAGAGAAGCTGAAGGTGTTCACGTTCAAGCCGAAGCGCGGCTTCAAGAAGACGCGCGGGCACCGCTCGGAGCTGTCGCGGATCGCGATCTCGTCGATCGGCGCGGCCAAGAAGCCGCGGGCGCCGCGCAAGAAGGCCGAGCCGGCTGCGGCGAAGGAGGAGAACGGTGGCGCATAAGAAGGGACTCGGTTCCTCCAAGAACGGGCGCGACTCCAACGCGAAGCGGCTGGGCGTGAAGGTGTTCGCCGGCGAGACGGTGACCGCAGGCGCGATCATCGTGCGCCAGCGCGGCACGCGCTTCTATCCCGGCGCCGGCACCGGCCTGGGCGGCGACGACACGCTGTTTGCGACGACGGACGGCATCGTCGAGTTCACGCAGCGCAAGGGCAAGCGCTTCATCAGCGTCGCGTAAGCGACCTCGCCCAACCCTCCCGGACGCACCCGGGCGCTCCGAGTCACCTACGCTTAGCCGCATGTTCTCCGACCATGCCACGGTGTTCGTGCAGGGCGGCCGCGGCGGCGATGGCTGCGTCAGCTTCCGCCGTGAGAAGTTCGTGCCGCGCGGCGGTCCGGACGGCGGCGACGGCGGCGACGGCGGGGCCGTCGAGCTGGTGGCCGACCCCGACCTGCGCGACCTGACCAAGTTCCGCTTCGCCT
Source organism: uncultured Actinomycetes bacterium (assembly GCA_963797565.1). GTDB lineage: Bacteria > Actinomycetota > Thermoleophilia > Gaiellales > JAICJC01 > JAICYJ01. Next base: position 47,956 of record CAWCPM010000012.1, read on the forward strand.
CCCACTTCAAGGCGCCCCGCGGCACCCACGGCCAGGGCTCTGGCAAGCACGGCCGCCGCGGCCGGCCGATGTCGATCACGGTGCCGGTCGGCACCCAGGTGTGGCTGCGCGACGAGGGCACCCTGCTGGCCGACCTCGCCCACCCCGGCGCCCGCGTGCAGGTGGCGGCCGCGGGCAGCGGCGGCGGCGGCAACCGCCGCTACGCGACCGCGAACCGCCGCGCTCCCACCACCGCCGAGGTGGGCGAGCTGGGCGAGGAGCGCTGGCTGGAGCTGCGCCTGAAGCTGGTCGCCGACGCTGCGCTGCTGGGCTTCCCCAACGCCGGTAAGTCGTCGCTGCTGCGCCGCATCTCGAACGCCAAGCCGAAGGTGGCCGACTACCCGTTCACCACCATCGACCCGGTGCTCGGCACCGTCGACGGCCCCGACAGCCAGCTGACCGTGGCCGATGTCCCCGGCCTGCTCGAAGGCGCCAGCGAGGGCGTCGGCCTCGGCCACGAGTTCCTCGCCCACCTCGAGCGCGCCCGCCTGCTGATCCACCTGGTCGAGGCCTGCGACGACCCCGCCGACGTGATCCATCGACGCGACACCATCAACCGCGAGCTGGCCCTGCACGGCGGCGGTCTGGCCGACCGGCCGCAGATCTTCGTGCTGTCCAAGATCGACCTGATCGAGCAGTCGCGGCGCGAGTCGCTGACCGCGGAGTGTGGCGCCGAGCTGGCGATCTCCTCGGCCACCGGCGAGGGCATCGATCGCCTGATCGCGCTGCTGTTCGAGCGCGTCCCGGAGCTGCCGGTGCACGACGCGATCGTGCCGGCCGACGAGCCGGAGCTGGCCGACTTCCTCGTCTACCGCCCGGCTCCGCCGGCCCGCCGCGAGTACAAGATCCTGCGTGACGCGGGCACGCTGCGGGTCGCCGGCCGTGGCATCGAGCGGCTGGCGTCGTCGCTGGAGCTGGACGACCAGGCCGGCGTGGCCGAGTTGACGGCCGAGCTGGAGCGGCTCGGTGTCGAGTCGGCGCTGCGCGCGGCCGGCGCCAAGCCCGGCGACGAGATCCTGCTCGGCGCCCACAGCTTCAGCTTCCAGCCCGCGCGCGAGCCGGAACCCGCCTGATGCGGATCGGCGTGTTCGGCGGCGAGTTCGACCCGCCGCATCTCGGACACCTGGCGGTGGTGCGGGCCGCCCGCGAGCAGCTCGCGCTCGACCGGCTGCTGGTGATGCCCACCGGCCACCCGCCGCACCGGGATGCCTCACCAACATCGGCCGAGGACCGCCTGCAGATGGCGCAGCTGGCCTTTGCCGGCGAGCCCGGCGTCGAGGTCAGCCGGATCGAGCTGAACCGGGAGGGACCGAGCTACACGGTGGACACGCTGCGAGGGCTGGCGCCGCTGGGCGAGCTGGTGCTGATCGTGGGCGCCGATCAGTGCGATCTGCGCAGCTGGCGCGAGCCGGACGAGATCCGGAGGCTGGCGTCGCTGGCGGTTGCCCCGCGCGGCGGGTATGTCCGTGTTTCCGGCGCGAACGTGATCGAGCTCGACATGGCCCCCGTCGACCTGTCGTCGACGACCGTCCGCGAACGTCTGGCCGAGGGCGTGGGGGAGGACGCGGTGGATCCCGCGGTGCTCGGGCTGATCAGGGCGCGCGGGCTCTACGGCAGACCCCCGTGCTAGGCTGCTTCGGAGGGTATTTGGAGCTGATCACCTGACCACGAGTCTCGAACTGGCACATCGCATCGCCGCCCTGGCGGACGAGAAGCTTGCCTCTGACATCGTGATCCTGGACATGACCGATGTGGTCAGCTACACGGACCATTTCGTGATCTGCTCCGGCCGCAACCCGCGCCAGACGCAGGGGATCGCGGCCGAGATCCGGGAGGCGCTGAAGCGCGACCGCATCCTCTCCCGCAACATCGACGGGGAGCGGCAGGGCGACTGGATCCTGCTCGACTACCTGGACGTGATCGTGCACGTGTTCACGCCCGACGCGCGATCGTTCTACCGGCTCGAGTCGCTCTGGGGCGAGGTTCCCAGCGAGTCGTACGCCCAGGGTGCCTGACCGCACCTTCACGCTCGCCGAGGCGCAGGCGCTGCTGGACGAGGTGGTGCGCCCGCTGGCCGAGCGGATGGTGGAGCTGTGCGCTGCGGTGGAGCCGCTGCAGCGCGAGTGGCGGACGATCGTGATCGCGATCGGCTCCAACGGCGGCGGGCTCGACCACGAGCGGGCGAGCGCGCTGCGGGAGTCGCTGGAGCAGGCGCAGGCGGAGGTGGGCGAGCTGGTGGGTGAGGTGCTGGCGCTGGGCGTGCAGGTGAAGGACCCGGCGCAGGGGCTGCTCGACTTCCCGGCCGTGATCGACGGACAACCGGCGCTGCTGTGCTGGCTCGTGGGCGAGCAGCGGATCGAGTTCTGGCACACGTTGGAGGGTGGGTTCGCGGGCAGGCAGCCGCTGCCGTGAGCGCCGGCGCGCACCTGAACGCGGCGCTGGCGGCGGAGCGGGACGCGTACGCGGAGCAGCTGGCCGGCCGGCCGTCGGCCGCGCTGTACCGCGCTGCGCGCGATGCCTATCTGGCGTCGCACGCCGAGACCGGGCCGCGGAGCTGGGGCCGGCTGATCGGCGCGCTGAAGATGGCGATCCTGGCCGGACGACGGCGTGGCGGAGGTGGCTGCGCAGGCGCTGGCCGACGCCGAGGGAGCCGAAGGCCCCGCGGCCGGCTATGCGCGGGCGCTGGCGGCGGTCGCGACCGGTGCCGCGCCGGACACGTCGGAGATGCTCGCGGCCGGCGATGCCTTCGCGCGCACGGGGCGGGCGCTGCAGGCGCTGGCCGACGGCGACGCGGCCGGTTACCGGGCCGCGCTGGGCGAGATCATGGCCGACTTCGAGGCTCGCGACCAGCACCTGTCGGGCGTGGCGGTGGCGGACACGGCGATGGTGCTCGAGCGGCTGGCGGAAGCGCGTGGGATGGCCGTCCACCCGGTCAGCGCGCTGCTGCCGCAGGCCGTCTGATCCGGGACGAGAGCGCCGCGGGCCTCGATATACTTCGACGCCTCGGGGCTATAGCTCAGTTGGGAGAGCGTCGCGCTGGCAGCGCGAAGGTCACCGGTTCGAGCCCGGTTAGCTCCATACCCGCGAAAGCCCTGGCCACGACCGGCGGCCCGTACCCTCGGCCGTTCTGCACACTTTACGGCGGGGTGGTAAAGGCGCATACTCTGGCCAAGATCGAATGACCCCGATTGGAATCGAGGATGGCATGGTTTGGAACCGGTTGACGATCGTTACGGTTGTCCTCGGTGTCGCGACGCTGGTTCTTGCGGTTTCTGGCGCGACTGGGACGTGGTGGCCAGTCTTGATCTGCGGGATCTTGTTCGTGATTGGATTGGTCATGGTGTTCCGGGAGCGAGCGGCGACCCGCACTTGATACCACTGGCGGCGCTGGTGGAAGACCCGGCGTGACGCCGGCTCCACGCCTAAACGCCTCGGAACGCACCCACGCAACCAAGCCACCCGACACCCGGCGGCAGCTCGCATGTCGTCGGTTCGATCCCGGTTAGCTCCATTGGCGTCAGTGCGCCGCGGGCAGAGTGACCGTGGCCAGCGTGCCACCGCCCGGCCGGTCTTTCAGGGCGATGCTTCCGCTCTGAACCTCGGCAAGCGCCTGCGAGATCGCCAGGCCAAGCCCGATGCCGTCGCCGTCGTGGGCGAACCGGTCGAACACGTGATCGCGCAGCTTCTGATCGATCCCGGTGCCGCGATCGGCGACCGTGATGTCGACCACGCGACCGCGCTGCATGGCCAACAGTTCGATGGGCGCTCCGTCGGGGCTGTGCTCATCCGCGTTTCGCGCCAGGTTCAGCACGATCTGGCGCAGCACGTCCTCGTCAGCGGAAACCGTCACCCCACTGTCGGCGGCAACCGACCACGCTCGGTCACCGACCGGCGACAGCTGTGACGCGATCGAAAGCAGGAGCGGCTCAACGGTCACCGGCACAATGTTCAGCCGCTCGACCTCGCTGGCCCGAGCCAGCTGCAGCAGTCCCTCGACCAGCCGGCCCATGCGGTCGATCTCGTCAATCGCGACGGCGATCGCCTGCTGTCGCTGCTCGGGCGTGGCATCCGGGCCTTCAGAGATCAGCTCCAGGTGGCCGCGGGCGATGGTAAGCGGAGTCCGCAACTCGTGCGACGCGTCCTCGAGGAACCGCTTCTGTGCGTCGAAGGCGGTCTCCAGGCGGCTCAGCATGCGGTCGATCGCGGCGGCCACCGCACCGATCTCATCGCCGTTGTCGAGGCCGGTGCGGAGCCCCATCGCGTCGGGGGCGACCTCGTTCGCGAGCGCCGTGATCGACTCCAGCGGCTGCAGGCCGCGCCTGGCTGCGAACCACGCCCCGACCGACGTCAGCAGCACGCCGACCACGCCCGCGAGCAACGTCGCGTGCAGCAGCCCCTCCATCGACTCCAGCACCGGCTGAAGCGGCGCCGCTGCGACCGCGTACTCGCCGCGGTCATTCGGTACGGCACTGACCCGGAAGCGGCCTGACGGCAGCGTCACCGTGGCCACCCGCTCGCGCCCGGAGAAGAGTCCCATGCGCTGGGCGGCGATTATCAGATCGCGTGCCTCGGCGCTCGAGGCGATCACGCGCCGGTCGTCGTACAGCGCCAGCAGATGGCCGGATCCGACCGCCTCGCGGGCGTTCACGATCTGTTCGTCGGACTCCTGCCCGCCGCCTTGCTCGGCCGCTTCCGTGCGCGATCCGAGCGTGCGCGCGTCCGTCCGTAGCGAGCTGTCCATGCGGCTCAGGGCATCGCGGTGAGCGACCGCATAGACCGTCAGCAGGCTGATTGCGAGCACGATCAAGGCCAGCCCGGCATAGAGCACGGCCAGGCGCGTGCGCAGGGAGGCGCGTCGGATCATTCAGCCAACATGCGGTATCCGACGCCGCGCACGGTCTCGATCGCGCCGGGCGCCAGCTTCTGGCGGAGCGACGCGATGTAGACATCGATCATGTTGGAGCGCACATCGACCACGGCGTCCCATGCCCCCTCCGCGAGTTGCGATCGTGTCAGCACCTGCCCGGCGTTGCGCATGAGGTAGGCCAGCAGCGTGAACTCGCGGCTGGACAGCGTGAACATGCCGATCGGAGACTCCAGCTCCCGCCGGTAGATGTCCAGCCTGGCGCTCGCCGGCCTCCAGGATCTCCCCCGGCGCGTCCACCTGGCGACGGATCTGGGCGCGTATGCGCGCCGTCAGCTCACGGAACGAGAAGGGCTTGACGACGTAGTCAACCGCCCCCAGTTCGAGCCCGTGGATCCTGTCCTCGACCTCCGAGCGCGCGGTCAGCATGATCACCGGGACGCCCGGCACCACTCCCCGCAGTGCCTCGAGCAGCTCGAACCCGTCGGCTCCCGGCATCATCACGTCGAGCACCGCCAGCGTGGGCGGATCCGCCCTGGCCATCGATAGCGCCTGGTCGGCGCCGGCAGCTGCCTGCACCTCAAAGCCCTGTGCGCGGAGGCCGCGCTCGAGCAGGCTCAGCAGCCGTGGTTCGTCGTCGACGACAAGCAGGTGCATGCGGTGACGGTATCGCGCACCGGCCGGCCCCCGCGAGCGTCTGTGAAGGACCGCTCATCTTGCGCGGCCACAGTGAGTCGCGTGGATCGTCAACGACTACGCCGCCGCGACCTTGGTCGCGACCGGGTTTCGCGCCTGACCAGGGCGGTCGCGATCGCCGCCGCGGTCGGCGCGCTGCTCGTGTCCGTCGGCGCCGCGCGCTCGAACCCGGGCCGCTTCACCAGCCCGCCGAAGGCGGCGTCGGCCGTGGCCTCCGGTCGGCCGGCGCATCATCACCGTCGCATCCGTTCTGATGCGGGCGGGAGCACCACGGTGCCCCAGCAGACGACCCCCGCACCACCTGCGGCCACGAACCCGCCGGCGGTGACAGCCACTCCGGCGCCCCCGGTGGTCGTCTCCGGCGGGTCGTGATGGGCACCGCATCGGGCACGTACCGGTCGCAGTTCCAGGCGCTCGGGACGACCGCGGTCGTGGCGGTCACCAGCTCCCACCGGCTCTCGGCAGCGACCGCCCTGGTCGCCGCCGAGTTGGCGGCGGTCGACCGTGCGTACAGTCGCTTTCGGCCCGACTCGGAGCTGATGGTTCTCTGCGGCCGGGCCGGACAGACCATGCCGGTCAGCCCGCTGCTGGCTGCGGCGCTGGCCGCGGCACTGCACGCGGCGGAGTCCACCGGGAGGCCTGGTCGACCCGACCGTCGGGGCGGCCGTCTCGGCGCTGGGATACGACCGCGACTTCGCGTCTTTGACCGACTCGCACCCCGCGCTGCCGGCCGAACGCGCGGCACCCGGACCGTCGGCGATCGAGTTTGACCCGACCCGTCGCACCGCCCGCGTCGCCCCTGGTACGCAGCTCGATCTGGGTGCGACCGGGAAGGCGCTTGCCGCCGACCGAGCCGCCGCCAGGGCTGCTGCCGCCGCCGGCTGCGGCGTGCTCGTGTCGCTGGGCGGCGACGTCGCCGTCGCCGGCCGCGCGCCGGAAGGCGGCTGGGCGATCGGCATCGCCGACGACCACCGCGCACAGGTCTCGGGCATCCACCAGACGATCGCGATCGATCGCGGCGGCATCGCCACATCGAGCACCACCACGCGTGCCTGGCGCTGCGCAGGTGAGGACTGCCACCACATCGTGGATCCGGCGCGAGGGCGATCGGCCGAGGTGGTGTGGCGTACCGTCAGCGTCGCCGCCGGTTCGTGCGTGGCGGCAAACACGGCCAGCACCGCCGCGATCGTCGACGGTCCCGGAGCGGTCGCGCGCCTTCTGCGCGGCGGCCTGCCTGCGCGCCTGGTCGCGGCCGGTGGCGAGGTGGTCACGGTCGGCGGTTGGCCGCAGGAGCGGAACGAGGCGGCATGAGCACCGTCGGGCTGGACACGCGCACGCTCTGGTACCTGTCGAGAGGCACGGGCATGGTCACGCTGATGCTGCTGACGCTGACGCTGGTGCTGGGCATCGCGGCAATGCGGGAGGGGCGGTGGCTGGGGGCGCCACGGTTCGTCGTATCCGGCCTGCATCGCAACGTGTCGTTGCTGGTGGTCGCGTTCGTCTCGGTGCACATCGCGACGTCGGTGATCGACCCGTTCGTCGGCATCCGGCTGATCGACGCGGTCGTGCCGTTCGTCTCGTCCTACCGGACGGTGTGGGTCGGACTCGGCGCGCTGGCGGTCGACCTGCTGGCCGCGGTGATCGTGACCAGCCTGCTGCGGGTGCGGCTGGGCCTCGGCGCCTGGCGGGCGGTGCACTGGGCCGTGTACCTGATCTGGCCGGTCGCGGTCGTCCACGCCCTCGGTACCGGGTCCGACGTCCAGTCCGGGCTGCTGCCCGTGGTGGTGGCGGTGTGCACGGCGGTCGTGCTCGCGGCCGGCGCTCTGCGGGTCGTGACCGCCGACATCCCGGCCTGGCAACGCGGCGCCTGGGCGACGACCGGCTTGGTGGTGATGCTGGTGGTGACCGCCTGGACGCTGGGCGGCCCGCTCCAGACCGGCTGGGCCCAGAGCGCCTCGATCGTGGCGTGGGGGCACCCGTGACGACGGCGCTTGCGGGCCTAGCGGCGCACCCGGCCGCCGCCGCTCCAGCGGGGCTGCCGCGGTTGCTTGCCGGCAAACGGGCACGGCCCGGGCGCATGCACCTTGCCGACCACCTGAATCACTACGGCGATCCGTCCACGGCGCCCTACGCCTTCGGCGGCCGGCTGTTCACCACGGTCGAGCGGTCGGGCCTGCTGGGCCGCGGCGGGGCGGGATTCCCCACCGCCCGCAAGCTCGATGCGGTACGCCGCGGGCGGTCACGTCCGATCGTGGTGGTGAACGGGATGGAGGGCGAGCCGGCCAGCGCCAAGGACAGGTACCTGCTCTCGGTGGCGCCGCACCTGGTGCTCGACGGCCTCGCTCTGGCCGCCGCCGAGGTGGATGCCGACGCCGCGGTGATGGCGGTGCGCCGCGACCGCACGGACGCCGTGCACTCGATCGAGCGCGCGCTCACAGAGCGGCATCGCGCCGGCCTCGACCGGATCGAGCCGAGCGTCCACCAGGGGCCGCCGCGGTACGTGGGCGGCGAGGAGACGGCGCTCGTGCACTGGCTGAACGGCGGCACCATCCGCCCGACAGCGGTGCCGCCGCGGCCGTTCCAGCGCGGCGTCTCCGGACGGCCGACGCTGGTGCTGAACGTCGAGACGATCGCGCACATCGCCCTGCTGGCGCGGTACGGCGACGCCTGGTTCCGCTCGGTGGGACTGCCGCACGCCCCCGGCAGCGCGTTGATGACGGTGACCGGCGACCTCGGTCGCGGAGGCGTCGCGGAGGTGTCGATGGGATCGTCCCTGCAGTCAATCGTGGGCGCCTGCGATCCGCGGTCGCAGCCGGAGATGGTGCTGGCCGGCGGGTATTTTGGCGGCTGGCTGCCATGGGAGTCGTGCGCCGGGCTGCGCGCCGATCCGCAGCAGCTGCAGGCCGCCGGTGCCGGGCTGGGTGCCGGAGTCCTGATAGTCGCGCCGGCCGGCTCCTGCGTGATCGCCGAGACGGCCCGGATCACGGCCTATCTGGCTCGCGAGAGCGCCGGCCAGTGCGGACCTTGCGTGAACGGTGTGGCCGCCGTCGCCCGTGACCTGGCGCGCATGTGCACGATGGATGCCGGTTCGGTCGTGACGGAGCGGCTGCGGTCCCGGATTGATGTCATCGACGGGCGCGGCGCCTGCGGGTTGCCTGACGGCGTCCGCCGCCTGGTGGCCAGCGTCCTTGAGGGTTTCCCGGATCACGTGGCGATGCATGAGCGCCACGGCGCCTGCCGCACCGCGCCGCCGCTGCCGTTGTCACTGCCTTCGACGCCGCTGGGGCCGGCCGACTGGCGATGAAGAGCTACCTGGTGCGTGTCGATCCGATCGCCTGCGACGGCCATGGGCTGTGCGCCGACCTGCTGCCGGAGCGGATCGAGCTCGATGAGTGGGGCTACCCGATCGTCGATCGCACCCCGGTGCGGGGTGATACGGCCGCGCACGCGCGGCGGGCGCTGGCCGCCTGCCCGAAGCTGGCGCTGCGGATGGAGCGGCAGCGGTGACCCTGCTACGGCGGCTCGACCTCGACGCGCACGCGGACGAGGCGCCGGCGCCCGGAGTCGAGGGCAATCGCAGGCTGACGGCCGCACTGGGCGCGGTGCTGCTGGTGCTGCTCGCGGTCGAGGGCGGGACGATCCCGTTCCTGGGCCAGCTCGAGGCCGTCCATGTGGTCGTGGGGCTGGTGCTGATACCGATCGTGCTCCTGAAGCTGGGCACCACGTTCTACCGCTTCGCTCGCTACTACGCGGCCGACCGCGACTACCGGCGGGCCGGGCCACCGCACCCGGTGATGCGCGTGGCCGGGCCGTTCGTGGTCGTGACAACGGTCGCGCTGTTCGCGTCGGGTGTCGTGCTGGCGATCGTCGGACGGCACTCGCAGACGGTCTACACAATCCACAAGGCCAGCTTCATCGCCTGGTTCGTCGCGATGACGGTGCACGTCCTCGGGCACGTGTGGTCGACCCCGCCGATCGCGGTGCGGGACTGGTCGGCGGCCCAACGGATGCCTGGCTCGCGCGTGCGGCAGCTGACGTTGGTCGGTGTCACGCTGGCCGGTCTGGGCGCGGCTGCAGTCGTCTACCCGCTGCTTCCGGCATGGGGCCACGGCTGACCGATACGGCAGGTTCGCGCTACCGTCCGTTGTCAGCCACTGGGAGGTGCGTGATGGCGAGCGTGAGCGTCCGCTACATCGTCGATGACGTCGATGCTGCGATCGGGTTCTACGTCGATGCCCTGGGATTCACCCTGGAGATGCACCCGGCGCCCGCATTCGCCATGCTGTCGCGCGGTGACCTGCGTTTGGTGCTGTCGGCGCCCGGCGGCGGGCCGGGTGGCGGCCAGGCGATGCCCGACGGGACCGTCCCCGCGCCCGGCGGCTGGAATCGCTTCCAGCTGGAGGTGGATGATCTCGACGCGACGGTGGCGGCGCTGAAAACCAGGGGAGTCGCGTTTCGAAACGACATCGTCGACGGCGTCGGCGGCAGGCAGGTGCTGGTCGACGACCCGTCAGGAAACCCGGTTGAGCTGTTCCAGCCGACGCGCCGGGAAGCGCGTCTGGGCGGCGGCTGATCGGCCGGGCCGGCGCAGCGGCTCCGGCGTCGGGCGCAGCACCAGCGTCTCGACCGGAGCGTGGGTCAGGATCCAGGTCATGTCCTTGGGCGTGAACCCCTCGCTGCGCCCGTGGGGAGCCGGCGCGATGATGCGGCTGAACGGCTCCTTGTCCCAGATCTGCTGCAGCGCGTGGGTGGGCGTTCGGCCCTTCTCGATGCGCGAATCGACGGGGACGCCGGCGCGCAGCGCGGCGTACTCGACGGCCTCCAGAAGCGGCATCGCGCGCGCCACCTCGGCCTCCATCGGTGCGTCCGGCGGCAGGCGCAGCGGCACCACCAGCAGGTAGGCCGGCACCAGCGTCGCCCGCTCCGCCTGGCTGACCCTGATGGCCGCCGCCAGCACCCGCCCGTCCAGCGCGCCGCCGGTGAACGGCACCAGGATCCTGCGGCTGCCGTCAAATCCTTTCGCACGTCGCCGCCGCACCGCCAGGAGGATCGCCAGCGCGATCGCCGCCAGCAGGACGACCACGCCTACAGCCATGACGATCATGGCGCCTGCTCGCGGTCGGCCCGGTTGGCGACGATGCGGATGTCGATGCCCGGGAGCTCCCGCACCAGCGCCGACACCAGCGACCCGCGCAGGATCTCGATGCGGCGTCGCTCGTCGGGCGTGCCCAGCACCACGTAGGTCGTCCCGCGCTCCTTCACGATCCGCTTGACGGTGTCGACCAGATGCGAGGACTCCTGCTCCAGGAAGTGGCCGCCGAGGATGACCACCAGCCGCTTCAGCGCGGCCAGCGACGCCGCCTCCTGGTCGGACTGCTTGCCGCCGGGCGGTCGCACCCACAGCACGTCCAGCTCGGCGCCCAGCCGGTTGGCCGAGCGCCAGGCCCGCCGCAGCACCCGCTGGGAGTTGGGCCCGGGCGTGGCCAGCACCAGCACCCGCTCGGCCACGGCCTGGCGGCTGAGCGGGTCGAGCAGGTCGCTCTCGCGCCGCTCGCCCACGTCCTCGGCCACCTCGCGGAGGGCCAGCTCGCGCAGCGCGTCGAGGTTCTCGAGCCGGAAGAAGTTCGAAAGCGCTGCGTCCACACGGTCCTTTCTGTAGACCTTCCCGGCCCGGATCCGTTCGTGCAGCGCGTGCGGCGCCAGGTCGACCAGCACCACCTCGTCGGCCTCATCCAGGATCCGGTCGGGGAACGTCTCGCGTACACGCACGTGCGTCAGCTCCAGCACGGTGTCGTTGAGGCTCTCCAGGTGCTGGATGTTGACCGTCGAGATCACGTCGATGCCGGCGCCCAGGATCTCGTCGATGTCCTCGAAGCGCTTGGCGTTGCGCATGCCGGCGGCGTTCGTATGCGCCAGCTCGTCGACCAGCGCCAGCTCGGGCGCGCGCGCGATCACCGCGTCGAGGTCCATCTCGCTCAGCTCGACCCCGCCGTGCTCGGCCTGCAGGCGCGGCACCTGCTCTATGCCGTCGGCCAGCGCGATCGTGTCGGGGCGATCGTGCGGCTCGAGGTAGCCGATCACGACGTCGCGTCCCTCATCCCGGGCCTGGCGCCCTTCCTGCAGCATCCGGTAGGTCTTGCCGACGCCGGCCGCCATGCCCAGCAGGATTCGGTAGCGGCCGCGCACTCACGCGCCGAACACGTTGTGGACGACAAGATCGATCGCCTTGATGCCGATGAATGGGAGCACCACGCCGCCCGCCCCGTAGATCAGCAGATTGCGCCGCAGCAGGGCGGTCGCGCCGATCGCGCGGAACTTGACGCCGCGAAGCGCCAGCGGCACGAGCGCCGGGATGATCAGCGCGTTGAACACGATCGCCGAGATGATCGCACTCCTGGGCGTGCCCAGATGCATGATGTTGAGCGAGTCGAGCGGGCCGCGCCGTCCGTGCACTCCGTAGGTGAACGCGAACATCGCAGGCAGGATCGCGAAGTACTTGGCGACGTCGTTTGCGATCGAGAAGGTGGTGAGGGCGCCGCGGGTGATCAGCAGCTGCTTGCCCACCTCGACGATCTCGATCAGCTTGGTCGGGTTGGAGTCGAGGTCGACCATGTTGCCGGCCTCCTTCGCGGCAGACGTGCCGGTGTTCATGGCAACGCCCACGTCGGCCTGCGCCAGCGCCGGTGCGTCGTTGGTGCCGTCGCCGGTCATCGCGACCAGACGGCCCTTGGCCTGCTCCTCCTTGATCAGCGCCATCTTGGCCTCGGGCGTGGCCTCGGCCAGGAAGTCGTCGACGCCGGCCTCGTCGGCGATCACGGCGGCCGTGACGCGGTTGTCACCGGTGATCATGACGGTCGTGATGCCCATGCGGCGCAGCTCGTCGAACCGCTCCCGCATGCCGCCCTTGACGATGTCCTTGAGGTGGATCACGCCCAGCACGTAGTTGTCCTGCGCGACAACGAGCGGCGTGCCGCCCTGCCGGGCGATCCTGTCGACCTGCTCGTCGAGGCCGGCCGGCGAACGGCCGCCCTGCTCCTCGACGAAGCGCTTGACCGCATCGGCGGCGCCCTTGCGGAGCATGTTGCCGTTCATGTCGACGCCGCTCATGCGGGTGGTGGCCGAGAACGGCACGAACGTGGTCGCGACGGTCGAGAGCTGCTGCTCGCGGAGGCCGTAGCGCTCCTTGGCCAGCACCACGATCGAGCGCCCCTCCGGTGTCTCGTCTGCCAACGACGCCATCTGCGCGACCTTCGCCAACTCCTCCTCGCCGACGCCGTCGACGGGCACGAACTCTGACGCCTGCCGGTTGCCGAGCGTAATCGTGCCGGTCTTGTCCAGCAGCAGCACGTCCACGTCGCCCGAGGCCTCCACCGCCCGGCCGGACATGGCCAGCACGTTCCGCTGCACGAGGCGATCCATCCCGGCGATGCCGATCGCCGACAGCAGCGCGCCGATCGTGGTCGGGATCAGCGCGACCAGCAGCGCGATCAGCACCGTCTGGGACTGCGGCGAGCCGGCGTAGACCGCGAACGGTGCCAGGGTCACCACCGCCGCCAGGAAGGTGATGGTGAGCCCCGCCAGCAGGATGTTGAGCGCGATCTCGTTGGGCGTCTTGCGGCGCTCGGCGCCCTCCACCAGAGCGATCATGCGGTCAAGGAACGACTTGCCCGGCTCCTGGGTGACGCGGATCACGAGCTTGTCCGAGAGCAGCTTCGTGCCGCCCGTGACCGCCGAGCGGTCGCCACCCGACTCGCGGATCACGGGCGCCGACTCGCCGGTGATGGCCGACTCGTCGACCGAGCCCACGCCGTCGATCACCTCGCCGTCGGCCGGGATCACCTCACCTGCGATCACCTCGACCACGTCGTCGCGCTGCAGCTCGGGCGCCGGGACGTCCTCGAGCTTGCCGTCCAGCGCCTGACGGTGCGCGACCGTGGTCGTGCGTGTCGCCCGCAGGGCGTTCGCCTGGGCCTTGCCACGGCCCTCGGCGATGGCCTCGGCGAAGTTTGCGAACAGCACCGTCAGCCACAGCCAGAAGGCGATCGTGCCCACGAATCCGAGGTCACCGGTGTGGCCGCGGAACAGGTCGAGGACGAAGATCCCGGTCGTGATGACGCTGCCGATCTCGACGATGAACATCACCGGGTTGTGCGCCTGCTTGCGCGGGTCGAGCTTGGGGAACGAGTCCCTGATCGCCGCCCAGACGATCTCCTGCGAGAACATGCTTGCCGACTCCCGTGCCATCAGTGACTCCCGATCCGATCGAGTGCGAGGTTCAGTTCCAGCACGTTCACGCCCGGTTCGCCGAACAGGCCGATCCAGCGGCCGTCGGTGTTCTGGGAGATCAGGTGCTGAACTGTCGCCAGCGGTAGGTGACGCACCGCCGCCACCCGCCGCGCCTGCAGGTTCGCGTAGGCCGGCGAGATATCCGGGTCGATGCCCGATCCGCTGGTCGTGACCGCGTCGACGGGGATGTCGCCGGTGGTCAGACCCGGGTTGTAGGGGCGCTCCTCCTTCAGGATCGCGCGGATCTGCGAACGCACCTGCGTGCGCAGGGCGGAGCTGGTCGGCCCCAGGTTCGAGAAGGTGGTGGCCCCGGCGTTGTAGGCCGGCGTCGTTGCGGAGGGACGCTCGTGGAAGTACTGCGGCCTGGAGAATCCCTGTGCCGCCAGCTTCGATCCGACCACGTGGCCGTCGACGGTGATCAGGCTGCCGTTCGCCGCGCTCTTGAACGCGACCTGGGCGATGCCCGTCATCACGAGTGGGTAGATCAGCCCGAAGCCGACCGTCAGCACGACGGCGGCGATGATCGAACGACCGATGGTGCGGATCACGACAGGCCCTCCACGATCGGCCCAAGCGTGAGGGCGGGGAATATCATCAGGCCGGCGGTGAGCACGATGATCGCGACCAGCAGCACCGCGAAGGTGGGACCGTCGGTGCGGAACGTGCCTGCCGACTCGGGATGCGTCCGTTTACCGGCCAGGGTGCCGCCCACCGCGAGCGCGGTCACCAGCGGCACGAACCGGCCCAGGTACAGCGCGACCGAGCCCAGGTTCGCGGCGAACGGCAGGCCGCCATAGCCCGCGAATGCGCTGCCGTTGTTGTTTGCCTGCGACGTGTACGCGTACAGGGCTTCGGTGAACCCGTGGGCGCCGGTGTTGTACATCGACGCCAGGCCGGCGTGGGTGACCACCGAGATACCGGCCAGGATCAGCGCCATCGAGGGTACGAACAGCGCACCAACGGCGGCCAGCTTGATCTCGCGCGCCTCGATCTTCTTGCCCAGGTACTCCGGGGTGCGGCCGACCATCAGCCCGGCGACGAACACGGCGATCAGGATGTAGAAGAACATGCCGTACAGGCCCGAGCCGACACCTCCCCAGATCACCTCGCCGAAGAAGATGTTGACCAGCGGGACGGCGCCGCCGAGCGGCGTGAACGCGTCATGGCCGCCGTTCACCGACCCGTTGGACGCATCCGTGGTCACCGTCGCCCAGAGCGAGGTGTCGGCGATGCCGAAGCGGACCTCCTTGTCCTGCATGTTGCCGCCGCTCTGCTGCGAGCTCGAGGCGATGTTCACCCCGGAGTCACGCAGCACCTGCGAGCCATGCTGCTCCGCCGGGTAGGCGATGGCAAAGCCCACCGCCATCAGCACGAACATGGCGCTCCAGACCGCCCAGGCCTGGCGCATGCGGCCGATCATGCGGCCGAACATGAACACCTGGGCCATCGGGATCAGCAGGATCGCGATCACCTCGATCAGGTTGGTGAATCCGTTGGGGTTCTCGAACGGCACCGCCGAATTGGAGTTGTAGAAGCCGCCGCCGTTCGTGCCCAGCTGCTTGATGGCGACCTGCGAGGCCACCGGCCCGCGTGCGATCGTCTGCTTGGCGCCCTCGAGCGTGGTGGCGGTGGCGTGGCCGTCGAGCGTCTGCGGGACGCCCTGCCACACCAGGACCAGGCCCAGCACGACCGACAGCGGCAGCAGGATGTAGACCAGCGAGCGGTAGAGGTCGCGCCAGAAATTGCCGAGGTCGGAGGTGGTGCGGCGGGAAAACCCGCGGATGACGGCGGCCAGAACGGCCATCCCGACCGCGGCCGACACGAAGTTCTGCACCGCCAGGCCGGCCATCTGCGACAGGTAGGACATCGTGAACTCGCCGCCGTAGTACTGCCAGTTGGTGTTGGTGACGAAGCTGGCCGTGGTGTTGAGGGCGATCGGCGCCGTGACGTCCGGCAGGTGGTCGGGGTTCAGCGGCAGATGCGCTTGCCAGCGCAGGAGCAGGTAGAGCAGCACCGTGAAGACGATGCTGAACACGACCACGGATCCGGCGTAGCTCTTCCAGTTCTGCTCGTGGTCGGGGCTGGATCCGACCAGCCGCAGGAACAGGCGCTCGCCCCGTGCCAGCCGGCCGTTCACGAATCCGAACGTGCCCTCGTACACGCGCGCCATGTAGATGCCGAGCGGGTAGGCGAGCGCGGTCAGGATCACCGCGTAGAGGACGATCTGCGCGATTCCGTTGGCCGTCATCTACAACCGTTCTCCGCGGAACAGGGCATACACGAGGTAGGCGAAGATCGCGATCGCGACGATCAGGCCGAATGCGTTGCCGGCTGACATCAGACCCGCTCCAGGACGTACCGGAGCAGGATCACAAAGCCGTAACATCCTGCGCTTATCAGAACTGCATAGACGTCATACATGCCGTAACTCCACTCGGTGTGATTGCTCACCACCCAAGCTAGCGAGCGCGTGCTGACGGCCGCCTGAACATCAGGGCATGCGGTCTGAAGATTGTCTGAAGCCGGCGGGCGGCCGGCGTCACCGCCGCTGTTTCACCGCCGTGACGCCCGCGCGCGCGTTAACGGTGTCAAACCCCGTCTCGGGTGCCGTGCGGTTCGTGACGGGTCTGTGAGGGACAGTCACGGAGCGCTCCGGATGGTTGAGCCAACGCGCCCGCGGAGGGGTCAGAGCCGGACTCGGCGGTCGTGGGCGGTTGGTGCGGTCGGCGTGATCGAACGTGACTGAATCGTTGTGAACGGCGGGTCCGGCGGGCACTCTGTGACCTGTCGGTCCGTGACGGCTCCGTGACGGCTCGGCCGCTCAGCGGTCGGGGTCGACCAGCCGGTAGCCGGCGCCCGGCTCCGTGATCAGGTATCGCGGCCGGGCCGGGTCGGGCTCGATCTTGCGGCGCAGCTGTGATACGTGCACGTGCAGCAGGTTCGACTCGCTGCCGTATCCGGGGCCCCACACCTCGCGCAGGATCGCCCGGTGCGTCATCAGCTTTCCTTCGTTCTTGGCCAGCGTGCGCAGGATGTCGAACTGGTGGGGGGTGAGATGCACCTCGTTGCCTGCGACGGTGACAAGGCGCTTCTCGAGATCGACGAGAAGGTCGCCAACCTGGATCACGGGCTCGCCGGACGGGCTGGCACGGCGTAGCGCGGCGCGCAGCCGGGCGAGCAGCTCGTCGATGCCGACCGGCTTGGTGACGTAGTCGTCGGCGCCGGCGTCGAGCGCGGCGATCTTCTCCCGCTCGTCCCCGACTGCCGAGAGCACGATCACCGGGGCCGAGCTCCACGTCCGCAGCTCCCGGCGCGACGTCGGTGCCGCTGCCGTCCGGCAGCACCAGATCGAGGATCACGGCATCGGGCGGCCGCATCGCCGCCTCGGCCAGCGCCCCCGCGGCGGTGTCCGCCGTCTCCACCTCGTAGCCGGCGCCTCGCAGGCTGGTGCGCAGCGCCCGCAGGATCTGCGGCTCGTCGTCCACGACCAGCACGCGCGACCCGGTCACGCGTGCATCTTGACAGGCGACTCGGTCGGGAGAGCCAGCACGAACGTGGCGCCCTGGCCGGCGCGGGACTCGGCCCAGACGCGGCCGCCGTTGGCCTCGGCGAAGCCGCGGGCGATCGCCAGGCCGAGCCCGGCGCCGCGCTGGCCGGCGGCCGCGCCGCCCCGCTGGAACGGCTCGAACAGGCGGTCGAGTTCCTCCGCCGGGATGCCGGGGCCGTGGTCGATCACCCGCACGTAGCACCTCGGATGGGGTTCCGCTCACCTGCAACCTGACGGGTTCCTCCGGCGGCGAGTACTTGAGTGCGTTCTCGATCAGGTTGGCCAGCGCGCGTTCGATCTGATGGGCGTCCGCGCGTACCGCCGGGCTCCCGGCCCCCAGCGCCACCTGCACCCTGTCGGCGTCGTCCACATCCGCGATCGCCTGCACCACCAGGTCGTCGACCGAGCACAGCGCCAGGTCGGGCTGCGCCGCACCTGACTGCAGCCGGGACAGATCGAGCAGGTTGGAGACGATCCGGTCGAGCCGTGCCGCCTCGATCAGGATCGCCTCGAGCAGCTCATGCCGATCCTCCTCCGCGAGCTCCAGGTCGGCACGGTCGAGCGCCGAGGCCGAGGTCAGGATCGCCATCAGGGGTGAGCGCAGGTCGTGGCTGACCGAGCGCAGGAGCGCCGTCTTCATCGCGTCGCTGCGCCGCAGCGCTTCCGCCTCGAGCGCCTCGGTCTGGAGACGCTCGCGGTCGAGGGCGACGCCCAGCAGCGATGCCAGTCCGGGCAACAGGCGCCGCCGGGCGCCTCGGTCGGGCCGTAGCGGCGGCTCGAGGCGGATCACGCCGACCGACCGGCCGCCGGCGATCAGCTCGGTGTCGGTTGACCGGCCGGGCGTCGCGGTGCCGCCCAGCTCGATGCTGACGCCCTCGACCTCGAGCACGCTGGCCATCTCCTCGGCGATGCGGTCGAGCTCCTCGGTGACCTGGCCGCGCTGCAGCAGCGAGGTGGCGATCTCGGCCAGCAGCGCCGACTCGGTGGCGCGCAGCCGCGACCGCGACGCCAGCTCGCTGACGACGACGGCGGTGACGAGGAACACCGCCAGCGAGAACCAGTTGCTGGGGTCGGCCAGGGTGAACGTGTAGAGCGGCGGCAGGAAGAAGAAGTTGAAGGCGAGCATCGACGCCACCGCGACCGCCACCGACGCGACGCTGCCCCAGAACACGGCCACCGGCAGCACGGCGAAGACGTACAGCACGCCCAGGGTCAGCACCGGCACGAACGACTGCAGCAGCTCGATCATGAGGGTGACCACAACGATGCCCGCGACACCGGTGGCGAACCCCAGCCACGCGGCCGGTCGCGTCGCGAACCGATCCAGCGTCCAGGCTCTCATGGGTGGGACGGTAGACGAGCGCGACCACTCTCGGGCAGCGCTACTAGGAATCAGCCCAGGTCGAACGTACACTCGAAGCGCTCCGGCGGCTCAATCGTGTTCAAGCGTTGTTCGAGGGGGAACGATGTTTCAGCTGAAACGTGTCTGCGGTCTTGCCATGATCGTGCTCGCAGTCGGCCGCCATGGGTGGTGCCGCTTCCAACGCGCAGGCATCTGTTGCTCCGCGGGTGCGCGCGATGCGCGCCGCCAGGGTGCTGTTCTCGCGCTCGCTGACGGCGCGGCTGCGCGCCCATATACGCCCGATGGCGGGCGCGTCGGTGAGCCCCGGTACCGACCTGCTGCTGTTCACGGATCCGGTCAGGATGCAAGTGCACGGTCTCGAGTACCGGATGAGCATGTACGCCGATACGACGGTCGACCAGTTCGGCACCGCGCCCGAGCTGAGCGTTGGTTTCGATCGCACCTCGCGCGGGGTGAGCGGACGGATCAACGGCGTGCAGGAGCATGTGTACGGGTTCTCGTCGACCGACATGGTCATGACCGCCGACCAGGGCCTTACCGGCTTGCACATCGATACGCGGCGATCGTTCCGCCCGACGCGGGTGACCATGAACCTCGTGCCCGACGAGGTGCGCTCGGCAAGCTGTCGGCTGTTCTTCGGCGGCAGCGGTACGCAGTCGGTGGCCGAGGGAACACTCGACACGTCGGTGTTCCGGATCCACACCGGCACCTGGCCGTACTTCGGCACCGTCACCGCGGCACCGCAGACGGGAGTTGCGATCGCCGATCCGGGCTGCATCTCCGGCGGTGTGGGAGGCGTCGCGTTCGGGCGCACGGTGCGCCGCTACTACGAGCCGTGCCAGGGTCGTGAGTCGGTTGTGGCCGGCTCACTCTTTGGTGACACGAGTTGGGAAGCAGAGGTCGGCTACGGCGGCGCCCGGGCCTTTCTCGGTGCGCAGACTGCGAGCAGCACCACGACCAACCTGGTGGAGCATTTCGCGGTCGCCCTTCAGTCCGCGGCGGGCATGCCCAGGCCGAAACGATCTGCGCACGGCGCCGTCGCCAAGATTGGCACGGCCGGAAACCCGATGTTCGGCGGTAGCGCGACATTCGTGTCGCACCGGCGTCCGGCGGTGTCACAAGGTGCACGTCTGCGCGGTCGGGCGGCATCTGCGCCACTTCGTCGCGACGCGCTACCGCGGCAGGCTGAGCCCGGACGACGGCGCCCCGCTGACGGCGCTGTTCGACACCGGCGGGTTCGCACTCGAGCGGGGCGCGGCGTCGCTGGTGATCCGCAGCTACATGAGGTAAAACGCGGGCCGCCACCTGCGCGAGATGTAGTATCGCCGCCATGAACGAGACGCTGAGCGAGACCATCGACCGCTACAACGACGCGTGGAACGCGCAGGACGTCGAGACGATCGCGCGCTATCACCACCCCGAGATCGTGTTCCAAAACCACACGGCGGGGGAGCGGGTGGAGGGCGCCGAGGCCGTCAGCGCGCACATCGCCGGCATCTTCGCCGGCTGGCCCGACCTGCACTTCCGCGGCCGCCGCGCCTACTACGGCGACGACTTCGTGGTCAGCGAGTGGACGGCCACGGCGACCCATCCCGACGGCCGCAAGCTGGAGTGGGACGGCATCGACGTGTTCCCGTTCCGCGACGGCCTGATCGCGCGCAAGGACGTCTACTCGACCAGCGGCAGCGCGCGCGTGCTGGCCCCCTGATCAGCCGGTCTGCGCGTGGCTGAGATCGTGATCGTGGGAGCCGGGATCGGCGGGCTGTCGGCCGCACTGCTGCTGGGCCGCGATGGCCACCATGTGATCGTCTGTGAGCGCGATCCCGCACCGGTGCCGGATGGAAACGACGCGGTCTGGTCGGACTGGCCGCGGCCCGGCATCCCGCAGTCGCGGCTGGGCCATGCCTTCCTGCCCGGGTTCCGGTCGCTGCTGGCCGAGCGCCTGCCGGACGTGCTGGCCGACATCCTGGCCTCGGGTGCGCCGGAGGTGGACGAGGCACGGGACATGCCAGGCGATGAGCGGACGGCGGCGGATGCGGAGCTGGTGACGATCATGTGCCGGCGCCCGGTGCTCGAGGCCGCGTTCCGCCGGGCGGCCGTGCGGGAGCCGGCGATCGAGCTGCGGGCCGGGTGCCAGGTGACCGGGCTCGCCGCCGACCCCCACGGCGACGACGGGCCGCCGCGCGTCACCGGGGTGATCACCCGCGACGGCGCCATCCCTGCCGATCTCGTCGTGCTGAGCGGCGGTCGGCTCGGCCTGGCGCCGGCCCTGTTCGCCGAGGTCGGGGCGACGCTCGAGGAGCAGTCCGTGCGTTGCGGGTTCATCTGCTACACCCGCTACTTCCGGATCCACGCGGACGAGGGCCAGGACGAGCGGGTGGCGACCCAGCTGACGGTGCACGCAGACGCCGGGTACATGCAGTACGAGATGTGGGGCGCCGACTCCGCGACGTTCTGCGTCGAGCTGCTGGTGCCCGCGGCCGACCGTGACTTCCGCTGCCTGCGCCACGAGCCGGCCTGGACGGCGGCGGCGCTGGCGCTGCCGGAGTGCACGGAGTGGATCAGCCCCGACCGCTCTTCGCCGATCAGCGCGATCGCGGCGATGGGCGGGGAGCGCAACACGCTGCGGCAGTTCGTACGCGACGGGCGTCCGGCCGCGCTGGGCGTCCACGTGATCGGCGACGCGCGCTGCCAGACCAACTCGGCCTATGCCTGGGGATCACGGCACGCGCTGGCCGCCGCCTGTGCGGTGCGAGACGTGATCGCCGAGCACGGGGGCGACCCCGAGGCCCAGGCGCTGGCGCTCGACCAGCGGCTGCGCCCGGAGCTGGCGGGGCGCTTCGAGCACTCGCGGCAGTTCGACCGGGCCTGGCACCAGGCCTCCCGCGACGAGCCGGAGTGGGCGACCGTCGAGGACGGTCCGGGGCTGTTGGCCAAGGTGCTGACGCCGGCGGCCGATCACGACGCCGAGGTGTTCCGGGCGGTGATGCGCTGGTACCTGCAGCTCGATCCGGTGGACGCGATCTACGCCAACCACGAGGTGGTGGAGAGGGCACGGGCGGTGATGGCGACCAACCCGCAGGCTGCCAATAAACCGTCGCGTCCCGGTCGCGACGATCTGCTCGAGATCGCCGGCGCCGCGCTTCGCGTTGCGCCCCGACCGTCCGATTTGGGATAGTGGGCTCGTGTTCGATCACGTCACGGTGCGTGTGTCGGACCGCGGCGAGTCGGAGCGGTTCTATGCGGCCGTGCTCGCCGCGCTCGACTGCCGCCGACCTACTCGGGCGATGACCTGGCCGAGTGGAACGACTTCTCGCTCTGCGAGGCGACCCGTGCCCGCCCGGCCACCAAGCGGCTGCACGTTGCCTTCGGCGCGCACTCGCAGGAGCAGGTCGATGCGTTCTGGCAGTCCGGCACCGAGGCCGGGTTCCTCGACGACGGCCGGCCGGGGCCGCGGCCGCGCTACCGCGACGACTACTACGGCGGGTTCCTCCGCGACCCGGACGGCAACAGCGTGGAAGCCGTGCACCACGGCGACGTGCGTCCGGGCGGCATCGACCACCTGTGGCTGCGGGTGGCCGATCTGGATGCGTCACGCCGGTTCTACGAGCTGGCGGCACCGTTCGCCGGTATCCGGCTGGTGGACGAGCACGAAGACCGGGTGCGGTTCGCCGGTGCCGGCGGCGGCTCGATGTCGCTGGTGGCAGGCCCGTCCACCGAGGGGCTGCACATCGCGTTCGCGGCGCGCGACGATGACGCCGTCGAGGCGTTCCACAGCGCCGCCACCGCCGCCGGTTACACCGACCACGGGGCACCTGACGAGCGGCCGCAGTACCACGACGGCTACTACGCCGCCTACGTGCTCGATCCCGACGGTACCAACGTCGAGCTCGTGAACCACCATCGCGGCTGACGGCCCGATCGAGTTCGACGGGATCGTCCGTCGGCTCGAGGCGGAGGGCCTCAAGGTCGTCGTGCCGCCGTACGGGCTGCTGATGGGGTTGGCCATGCGGGCGGCCCGGAAGCAGGCCGATCCGCAGATGGCGTTCATCGTGCCGGCCAGCACGCACGCGCGTTGGTGGCGGCGGAGCTGCGCGGAGGGCGAGGTGCGCCTGCTGGATGCACCCATCTGGATCCCTGCCAGGGGGCGCCAGTCGTTCCCGGCGGCGGTCGTGATCTTCGGCCGGCCGGCCCGGGTGGTCGAATGGGACCGACGGACGCCGGGGCCGCCGTAATGCTATCGGGCGCGGACGGGCAGCCCGCGGCCGCCCAGCAGCGGCGCCGTGCGGGCGCGCAGGCGGAAGGCCGCAAACAGCGTCATGGCGATGCTGGCGGCGCCCGACACCACGATAGGCGGCCTCGGTGCCGCCCTGCGATGCCAGCCAGCCGGCCAGCAGGCCGCCCATCGGCCCGGCGCCGTTGAAGGCGAAGAAGTAGAGGCCGATCACACGCCCGCGCAGATGGTCGGGCGCGTTCAGCTGCAGCAGCGAGTTGGCGTTCGACGTCCAGAGCGTGAAGCTGAGGCCGGTCATGAACAGCAGCAGCGATGCCAGCGCAAGGCCGCTGACCGGCGCCAGCGCCAGCTGCGCCAGGCCGAAGCCGCCGGTACCCGCCAGCAGCACCCGCCAGCTTGCACGTCCGAGCGTGGCCGACGTGAGCGCGCCGCCCAGCGCACCCAGGCCGAAGAAGGCTGTCAGCACGCCGAACACCTCGGGCCCGCCCCCCAGCGTCTGCTTCGCCATCACCGGCAGCAGCACGTTGAAGTTGAAGGAGAAGGTGCTGACGATGGTCACGATCATCAGCGCCATCAGCACCTCCGGGGCGCCGCGCACGTAGCGGAACGCCTCGCGTGTGCCGCGCAGCAGGGTGGGCCGCTCGGCGTTTGCCGAGCGCGGGAACATCTCGTCGGTTCGCATCAGCAGCAGGCCCACCAGCACGGCGGCGAAGCTGACGGTGTTGAGCGCGAAGCAGAGACCGGCGCCGGCCAGGGCCACGACCACGCCGCCCATGGCGGGTCCGACCACGCGGGCGGCGTTGAACAGGCTCGAGTTGAGCGCGACCGCGTTCGGCAGCTCGTCGCGTCCCACCATCTCGAAGGTGAGGGCCTGGCGGGCGGGCGCATCCAGCACCAGCACGGTGCCGCGCAGCACCGCCAGCAACAGCACCTGCCAGGTGGTGATGACGCCGGCCAGGGTCAGCGCCGTCAGCACGCCGGCGATCACCATCGAGACGACCTGCGTCCAGATCACCGTGCGACGGGCGTCGAGGCGGTCGACGACCACGCCGGCGAACAGTCCGAACACCGTGAACGGCAGGAACTGGCAGAGCGCCAGCAGGCCGACGGCCAGCGGCGAGTGGGACAGTTCGAGCACCAGCCAGCCGGTCGCGATGTTCTGCATCCATGTGCCGCTGACGGAGATCACCTGCCCGCTGAAGAACAGGCGGTAGTTGCGGTGCCGTCGGAGGCTGGCGAACGTGCGGCGGTTGGCGCGAAGCAGGGCCGCGGTCAAGCCGGCTCAGCCTCCAGCAGCCGGGTGAGCGGGTCGATCACGCTGTCGATTGCGGCCAGCTCGACCTCGGTCAGGCGTCCCAGGCGGGATGCCAGCCAGGCCGTGCGGCGCGACCGCGCGGAGCGCAGCACCCGCTGGCCTGCGTCGGTCAGCTCCAGCCCGACCCGGCGCCTGTCGGCCTGCGCGCGCGTGCGCTGCAGCAGGCCCGCGCTCTCGAGGCGGGTGAGGTTGGTGGACATGGCGGCGGTGGACACGCCCTCGCGGACGGCGAGCTCGCGCACCCCGATGCCGGGGCTGGTGCGGACGACGTGCATCAGCGCCGCCTGGCCGCCGGTGATGCCGAGCGGCGCAAGCTCGCGGCGCAGGTGACGGTTCAGCTGCAGGAGCACCGGCCTCAGCCGGTTTGCCACGGTGACCGTGTCCAAAGTAGTTATCATAGTTAACAGTTTAGCGGGTTAGCGGGTTTGGCGCCACCTCCAAAGGGCCTGTTACAGCGGCGTCGGGCGCCAGCGCCTGGCCCGCCACCGGGCGGCCTGCGACCAGCACCAGCCAGATCCGCTCCCGCTCAGCCAGCACCGCGATCCCCGCCAGCGGGTCGCCGTCCACAACCAGCAGATCGGCTACGGCGCCTTCCCGGACAACGCCGACGTCATCCAGGCCGAGGGCGGCGGCGCCGTCGGCCGTGGCGGCGCGCACCGCCTCCGCGTTGCCGAGCCCGGCATCGGCCATGCGTACCAGCTCGATCAGGTTGTCGCCGGGAGGGCCGCTGTCGTGGCCCATCGCCATCGTCACGCCCGCGGCCCGCGCCGCCGCGACGGTCGCGTAGGCCTCCTGCTGCTGCACCTTGGCCTGCTCCACCAGCACCGGCGCGAAGCAGGTGACGAACCGCTCGGACAGATCGTGGAAGGTGGACAGCGTCGGCACCAGCACCTGTCCGCGCTCGGCCATCGTGGCCAGCAGCTCGGGCGCGCGGTGCAGCGACAGCCCGTGCTCGATCGTGTCGACGCCCTGCTCGATCGCCATCCGCGTGCCCTCCAGCCCCTCGGCGTGGGCGGCCACCCGGAAGCCCATGCGGTGGGCCTCGTCCACGATCGCGGCCAGCTCGGCGGGCGTCATCTGCGCGGGCTCGGGATCCTCGCGCACCACCGAACGCGCGCCGGTTGCCATCACCTTGATGAAGCCGGCGCCGGCGCGGATCTGCTCGCGCACCGCCTTTCGCATCTCGTCGGGCCCGTCCGCCTCCCGGTACATGGTGCCGAAGATGGCGCCGCCCGGTGAGGTGGCCGAGATGATGCGGCCGCAGGGGATCACCCGGGGACCGTCGAGCAAGCCCAGGTCGACGGCCTGGCGCACCGCGATGCCCTCGTCGTCGTAGCTGCCGACGTCGCGCACGGTGGTGATGCCCGCGGCCAGCAGGGCGGTGGCGGTCCTGGCCAGCACGAAGTAGCCAAGCTCGCGGCGGCGCGGCTCCTCACCATGGAGGTGCTGCGGCGGCCCGAAGCCGGGGCTGCGTGAGGTATCGCTCGAGAGGTGGACGTGGGCGTCGATCAGCCCCGGCATCAGCGTGCGCCCGCCTGCGTCGATCGACGCCCGTCGGCGGGGCCCCGTCGCCGATCGGCCCGATCGACTCGATCCGGCCGCTCGCGACAGCGACCGCCATCCGCTCGGCCGGCGGCGATCCGTCGCCGGCCACGACGCGCACGTTCCAGAGGATCGTGCGGTCGGTCAAGCCTCGCTCTCGGCGGCCGCGATCATGCGCTCCAGCTCGGTGAAGGCCGTGTCCCAGATCTCGCGGCCGGAGAGGTCGACGCCGAGCACGGCCAGCAGGTCGGCGGGCGCGGCCGATCCGCCGGCGGCCATGAACTCCAGGTAGGGCGCGACGAACTCCTCGCCCTGCGCGCGCCAGCGCGCGTACAGCGCCAGCGCGACCAGCTTCGCGAACGTGTAGGCGTAGGTGTAGAAGCGGGTCGAGATGAAGTGGGGGATGTACGACCAGCCCAGCCGGTAGCCGTCCGAGAGGTGGATGCTGTCGCCGTAGTAGCGCAGGTTCTGCTCGATCCAGATGTCGCTGAGGCGGTCGACGGAAAGCGCCTGCGAGCCGGCCCGCAGCGCGTAGGCGCCCTGCTCGTAGCGGGCCAGCACGGTCTGGCGGAAGATGGTGGCGAACGCGCCCTCGACGCGCTCGGAGGTCAGCGCCTGCCGGGTCGACCGATCCTCCTCGTTGGCGAGCAGGTGGTCGTAGGCGACGAACTCCGCGAACGTCGAGGGCACCTCGGCCAGCGCCAGGCCGGTGTGGGCCGAGTGCGGCGACTGGGCCGCGTGCGCGAGCTGGAAGTGCATGCCGTGCCCGAGCTCGTGGGCGATCGTGAGCACGTCGTTCATGGTGTCCGTGTAGTTCAGCATCACGTAGGGAGAGGCGTCCTGGGCGACCGGCGAGCAGAACGCGCCCGCCGCGCTTCCCGGCCCGGGGCTCGGCGTCGACGCGCTGCTCGGTGAAGAAGGCCTCGGCGATCGACGCAACCTCAGGCGAGAAGCCGGCGAACGCGGCGTCGACCAGCGAGCGGCCCTCGTCGTAGCCGACAGGCCGGGCCTCGCCGAGCGGCGCGTACTGGTCGGCGAGCTCCAGCACGTCCAGGCCCATCATCACGGCCTTTGCCCGGAACCAGCGCTGTGCCAGCGGGTAGCGCGCCTCGACCTGCTCGAGCATCGCCTGCACAACAGGGGCGTCCAGCTCGTTGTCGAGGTGCGTCGGCAGCATCGGGTCGTCGCCGTAGCTGCGCAGGCGGTCGCTCACGAGCCGGTCGGCGACCAGCGAGTCGTAGCAGTGGGCCAGCACGGGCGCCGGTGCCTCCAGCGCGGCGTAGAGCGTGTCCAGCGCCGCCAGGCGCACGTCGCGGCGGGAATCGTGCACGTAGGCGAGCAGCCGGTCGATGGTGTGTGGCTGGGGCCCGTCGCCCGCGTCGAACGGCACCTCGATGGTGGAGGTGGTCTGTGCGTAGAGCGTTTGCCACGCAGACACCGCGGCCGGGTCGCGTTCGCCGAGAGCGCGCTCCTCGGGCTCCGAGAGCACGTGATCGCGGTAGCGGCGCTGGGCAGTCAGGTAGTGGCGGTCGGCCGCCACCTCCGGAGCGGCGATCAGCTCGCCGGCCCGCTCGTCGTCCAGCGCCAGCCACTCCAGCTCGAAGAAGCGCAGGGCGTTCCGGGCCTGCACGATGGCAGCGTCGACGGCAGCACCCAGGTCGCGGTTCTGTTCGCTGGTGACGTCCACGGCCTTTCGCAGCATCGTGTAGGAGGCGATCCGCGACAGCTCGTTGTCGATCTCGCCCAGCTCGTGCAGCGCGTCGGCCAGCTGGGCCGGCGTCAGCTCCGCCATGCGTCCCCGCCAGGCCGACTCGAACGCGCGCGCCCGCTCCAGCGACGGCTCGATGGCGGCCCGGGCGGCCTCCGGGGAGGCAAACAGCGGGGACAGATCCCAGCGCACTCCGGAGGCCTGCACGGTGCTCACGGGTCAAGCCTAGATGATTGATCGATGTCTCCGTGTCGTCCTGGACGGCCGCCTGTGACCCGATTCGGTACCCTTAGCCGTTGTGGCCACGTTGCCGAACACCACAGACCACCTGACCGACCTCGAGCGCGCCGCCTGGGGCGGGTACCTGCGGTCGCATGCGGCAATGGTGCGGCAGCTGGACGCGACCCTGATCGCGGCGCACGGCCTGCCGCTGAGCTCGTTCGAGGTGCTGGCACGGCTGGCCCAGCAGGACGAGGGTAAGCAGCGCATGAGCGACCTGGCGCAGTCGGTGTGGCTCAGCCGCAGCGGCGTCACGCGGCTGGTCGACCGATTGGAGCGGGACGGGCTGGTCGAGCGCCGGGCCTGCGACTCCGACGCCCGCGGCGCGTTCGCGGTGATCACCGACGCCGGCCGGGCCCGGCTGGAGACCGCCCGGCGCACGCACGTCAGCGACGTGCGCGAGCGCTTCCTGTCGCGGTTCGACGCCGACGAGCAGGCGCAGCTGGCCGCCTTCTGGGACCGCCTGGATTCTTAGCTAGATGGTTGATCCCACGAGCTGCGCGGCGCCGGACTGGTCTGGGACACGCCGGACGCCACGATCGTCCTCGGCCAGGACATCATCCAGCCTGCCCTGCGCGCCGCTTCCCGTCGTCCGGCGCGCCCCATCCTGCGCCCGGCATCCACGCATCCCGTGAGATCAACCATCCCATGACCGAGCTCGTCACCGCCTACCAGTTCTACCTGACCGTGCACATCCTGGCCGCGATCGTGTGGGTGGGCGGCGCCACCATCACCCAGGTCTACGCCGCGCGCGCGATGGCCGACCCGAGCCCGGAGCGGCTGGCCGGCTTCGCACGCGACGCCGAGTTCGTGGGCAAGACCATGTTCACGCCCGCCTCGGTGGTGCTGGTCGTGTTCGGGTTCCTGCTCGTCAACGAGGGCAACTGGTCGCTCGGCAGCACCTGGCTGATCTTCGCCCTGGCAGTGTTCGCGGCCTCGTTTGCCGTCGGCATCGGCTTCCTGGCACCCGAGTCGGCTCGGATCGCCCGCGCCATCGAGCTGCACGGCGTCGGCTCGACCGAGGCCACCCGCCGCATCGAGCGGATCTTCCTGGTCAGCCGCATCGAGCTGCTGTTCCTGCTGCTGGTGGTCGTGGACATGGTGGTCAAACCGGGTCTGTGACGACGGGGGAGGGGCAGGCGGAAGCACCGCTTCCGTAGAATGCAGACCCCATGGAACGCTACGACCCCGCAGCGATCGAGGCCCGCTGGCAGAAGATCTGGCATGACCAGCGCATTCACGAAGTGCCCAACCCGGAGCCCGGCGAGGACACCTCGAAGCTGATGTACGTGCTGGAGATGCTGCCCTACCCGTCGGGCGAGCTGCACATGGGGCACGTCAAGAACTACACGATGGGCGACGTGGTCACGCTCTACAAGCGGCGCAACGGCTGGCGGGTGATGCACCCGATGGGCTACGACGCATTCGGCCTGCCGGCCGAGAACGCGGCCATCAAGAGCGGCAAGCACCCGAGCGTGTCGACGCGCGAGAACATCGCGGCGATCCGCGTGCAGATGCGCCGCATGGGCTGGTCGATCGACTGGACGCGGGAGCTTTCCACCTCCGAGCCCGACTACTACCGCTGGACGCAGTGGATCTTCCTGCGGCTGTTCGAGGCCGGCCTGGCCTACCGCAAGAACGCGGCGGTCAAGTGGTGCCCCAACGACCAGACGGTGCTGGCCAACGAGCAGGTGATCGACGGCCACTGCGAGCGCTGCGGCGCCGAGGTCGAGGCCAAGAACCTGGAGCAGTGGTTCTTCAAGATCACCGACTACGCGCAGCGGCTGCTGGACGACCTGGCCGAGGTGCAATGGCCGGAGCGGGTCGTGACCATGCAGCGCAACTGGATCGGCCGCAGCGAGGGCGCCGAGGTCACGTTCCGGGCAGAGCATGACCCGTCGATCGAGCTGCCGGTGTTCACCACACGACCGGACACGCTGTACGGCGCCACCTTCTTCGTCCTGGCGCCCGAGCACCCGCTGTCGGCAGAGCTGGCGCGCGGCACCGATCAGGAGCAGTCGGTGGCCGACTACGTGCGGCACACGTCGGCGCTGTCCGAGGTGGAGCGGTCATCCGAGAAGGAGAAGAGCGGTGTTTTCACGGGGCGCAACGTCGTCAACCCGGTAAACGGGGAGGCGATTCCGGTGTGGGTGGCCGACTACGTCCTGATGGAGTACGGCACCGGCGCGGTGATGGCGGTGCCCGGCCACGATGAGCGCGACTTCGAGTTCGCAGAGACGTTCGGGCTGCCCGTGCGCCAGGTGGTGGCGCCGCGCGATGGGATCGGCGCCGGCGACTTCGAGGGCGCGTACGTGGCGCACACGGATGATGAGGTGCTGATCAACTCCGCCTCGTTCACCGGCATGGCGGCGCCGGAGGGCAAGCGCGCCATCATCGAGTGGCTGGAGGGCGAGGGACTGGGACACGGGCGCGTGGCCTTCCGCCTGCGCGACTGGCTGCTGTCACGGCAGCGCTACTGGGGCTGCCCGATCCCGATCGTGCACTGCGAGTCCTGTGGCGTCGTGCCCGTGCCGGACGACCAGCTGCCGGTGGTGCTGCCCGAGGTCGAGGACTATGCCCCCAAGGGCCGCTCGCCGCTGGCTGCGGCCGAGGACTGGGTGCACGTGTCGTGCCCGAGCTGCGGTGGCCCGGGGCGGCGCGAGACCGACACGATGGACACGTTCGTGGACTCGTCCTGGTACTACATGCGCTACGCCGATCCCCACAACGCGACCGCGCCGTTCCAGCGCGACATCGTCGACACGTGGCTGCCGGTCGACCAGTACATCGGCGGGGTCGAGCACGCGATCCTGCACCTGATGTACGCGCGCTTCTTCACCAAGGCGCTGTACGACCTGGGGCACCTGGGCTTCACCGAGCCGTTCGCGAACCTGTTCACGCAGGGGATGATCCACTACCAGGGCGCCAAGATGTCCAAGTCGCGGGGCAACATCATCAACCCCGATGAGTACATCGAGCGCTACGGCGCCGACACCACGCGGCTGTACACGCTGTTCCTGGGCCCGCCCGAGCAGGACGCCGAGTGGCAGGACTCGGGCGTGGCCGGCCAGCACCGGTTCCTGGCGCGGCTGTGGAGGCTGGCGAACGAGGTCGTTGCCAGTCATGGCACCGGCATCCCGGCGGCCGTCGCGGCCGACGGCCCCGGCGGCGACATGGTGCGCAAGGCACACTGGGCGATCGACAAGGTCAGTGCCGACATCGGCGATCGGTTCTCGTTCAACACGGCCCAGTCGGCGGTGCACGAGCTGGTCACGGCGATCCAGGACACACCCGGGGCGAGCGGCGAGCAGCGACGTTTCGCCACGGCGACGGCGGTCAGCCTGATCCATCCGTATGCGCCGCACATCGCCTGCGAGCTGTGGGAGCGGCTGGGCGGCGAGCGGCTGTGGGACGTCCCCTGGCCCGTCGCCGATCCGCAGATGCTGGCCAGCGACACCGTCACCTACGCGGTGCAGGTCAACGGCAAACTGCGCGGCGACGTGGGCGTTGCGGCCGATGCGGTCGAGGACGAGGTGGTGGCGGCGGCGCGCGCGGTTCCGAACGTTGCGGCCTACCTGGACGGTGCCGAGGTGCGAAAGACGATCTTCGTGCCGGGGCGGCTGGTCAACTTCGTCGCGCCGTAGACACGGTTCGTGACTGACACCTGACGGGCTCCGCGGCGAACATCGCCGCATGCTTCCGATCTCACCCCAGCGACTGGCCGTCTACGCGGCCGTGGCGATCGCGGTGCTCGTGATCGGCTGGCGCAGCCAGTCCGGCTCGCCGCCGACCGCCTACCCCGAGCCGGCCGCCGCGACGGCGACGGCAACGGACTCATCGGCCGCGCCGGCGGTGGTGGTGGTCGACGTGGTCGGCGCCGTGCGCCGGCCGGGTGTCTACCGCCTGCCCGGCGCCGCCCGCGTGCTGGACGCGGTGCACAAGGCGCGGCCCACGGGCCGCGCCGACCTGGCCGGCCTGAACCTGGCCGCGCGGCTCGCGGACGGCGAGCAGGTGGTGGTGCCCACCCGCGGCGGCGGTGGGGCAGCGGCCGTGGCACCCGTGCCCGGCAGCGCCGACGCACCGGTGCACCTCAACTCGGCCACGCTCGAGCAGCTGGAGACTCTGGACGGCATCGGGCCGGCGCTGGCCCAGCGGATCGTCGACTACCGCACCATGCACGGCGGCTTTCACTCGCTTGACGAGCTCGACAACGTGAGCGGGTTCGGCCCGGCGCGGATGGCTGCGCTGCACGGCCATGTGGCGCTGTGACCCACCCACCCGGGTGGTGGTGGCGGTCGTCGCCGGCCTGGTGGCGGCGGCATTCGGGCATCCGCTGGTGTCGCTGCTGGCGGCGATCCCCTGGCGGCCACGGGCGCTGCTCATGGCCGTCGCGCTGGCGGCGGCGATGTGGGGCGGCATGCGGGTGGCGGCGCTCCAGCACCGAGCGCTGGTGCCCGGCCCGATCGACGGTGTCGTGGTCGTGACCGGCGCGCCCAGTGGAGACCGGGCCGTCGCGCGGATGGTGGCCGGCCGCGAGGACGTGCTACTGGTGGCGCCGGGGTACCGGCCGCAGCTGGGCGGGATCTACCGGGTGACCGGCCGTTTGCGGGAGATCGACCCAACGGTGCGCGACTACTACGCGAGCCAGGGGGTGCACCTGGAGCTGCGCGGATCGCGGCTGGTGTGGCTGGACGACCGGGGCGGAGGGTGGGGCGTGGTCGACGCCCTGCACCGCGACGCGGTGCGCCGTCTGGGCGCGGACGGCGACCCCCCGGCCGACCGTGCGCTCGTGGCCGGAGTCACGCTGGGCGAGACGGGGACGCTGCCGGCCGACGTGCGCGCCGAGTTCCGCACGTCGGGCCTGTATCACCTGGTGGCGGTGTCGGGGCAGAACGTGGCGCTGGTCGTGATCTTCGCGCTTGCCTGCCTGGCGCTGCTGGGCGTGATCGGCGCGCCTGCCCGACTGGTTGCGGCCGGGATCACCATCATGTACGTGCTGGTGACGGGTGCCGGGCCGTCCATCGTACGGGCAGGCGTGGCGGGCGCGCTGGTGGCGGTGGCCTGGCTGGCGTCGCGGCCGGTGGCACGCTGGCACCTGCTGGCGTGCGGTGCGGCGGTGGTGCTGGCCCTGAACCCGCTCGATCTGTTCAATCCCGGCTTCCAGCTCAGCTTCGCGGCCGTGTGGGCGATCTTCGCGGTGGCACCGCGGCTGCAGGGCTCGCTGGGGTCGGCGGTCGCCGTGTCGGTGGCCTGCACGCTGGTCACGACCCCGATCGCCTGGTGGCACTTCGGACGGCTGGCACCGCTGTCGGTACCGGCCAACCTGCTGGCGTTGCCGGCGGTCGGCCCGCTGCTCGGATGCGGGCTGTGCGCGATCCTGCTCGGCTCCGTCTGGCCGCCGCTGGCGACGCCGCCGCTGATGCTGGCCGACCTGCTGGCCGGCTACCTGCTGTGGGTGGCGCGGCTGTGTTCCTAACCATCTCACGGGTGCCCGGTGGGCCCGGGCGTGCAACCCGGGCCCACACTCCCCCCTCGCGGCTACCGCCTGCGCGCATCGGTGGCGACGTCTGCGCAATCCAGTCGGCGAGAGCTATCGAGCACCACTGTAGGCGCCTCATACGGCCGCGTGGGTTACGAAACGGTGCACTCCTGGTGGCAAGATGGAGAGGCTCCGATCAGGTCATGGCCGGCCACGTCGCTCACACTTGCCGAACACCCGTGGACGCCGATCACGAGCAGGGGTATCGTCTCCCGGCGAAGTTGTAGGAGCCGCTACGACCTGAGGGGGGTATAGGAATGAAGAGGCTTCGACCAGGCGCGCTGGCTCTGGGGTTGGTATTCGCCGCGCTGTTTACGGCCGCAACCGCCGATGCGGGTGCGCTGCCGCACTTCGGCCGCGTGACGTGCCACCACGGAAACGTCAAGTCGGGTGTCTATCGATCGTTGCGGATCGCCGGTGCCTGCACGGTTCCCACCGGCGCGAGGGTGAGAGTCATGAACAACGTGCTCGTGAAGCGCGGTGCCGTCCTTGACCAGGTCACCCAGAGCACCCTGAACGTCCACGGCAACGTGTTCGTCAGGCCGCGTGCGATCATCGGTCTGGGGTGCAACGACGAGGTCGGCTGTGCGTTTCCCACCAATGACCACATCGGTGGCGACCTGGTCGCGTACCGCGCGAAGGCCGTCGTCGATGAGCAGGAGGTGATCGGCGGGAATGTGATCATCACCGGCGGTGGCGGCAGCATGGATTGCTCGTCGACCGCGCTCTTCGGCGGACCCTACTTCTCGACCATCCACGACAGCGTGGTTGGCGGCAAGGTGATATTCCGCTACGTGCACAGCTGCTGGTTCGGTCTGATCCGCACCCAGGTGGGTGGCAACGTCCGGATCGTCGGTAACCGGATGGGCGATCCCGACGCAATGGAGATCGTGACCAACACGATCGGCGGGAACCTCTCCTGTTTCAACAACGTCCCGCATGCACAGATCGGCGACTCGGGGGGACTTCCCAACGTCGTCGGTGGCCAGAAGCGGGGAGAGTGCCGGCACCTGTAGCACCATCCTGACGGCACCCTGGTTATCGGAAGGCCCGCCCTGGCGGCGGGCCTTCCGCGGTCGGCCGCGAGGCTACACGCCGGCGGGCAGCGGCCGTTGCTCGGGGCCGACGTAGCGCGAGTCGGGGCGGATCAGCCGCCCGTGGTCGGCCTGCTCCAGCGCGTGCGCCGTCCAGCCCGCGGTGCGGGCGACCGCGAATGCGGGCGTGTAGAGGTCGGTCAGCAGGCCCACTCCGTCCAGCACGATCGAGGCGTAGTATTCGACGTTGGTCTTCAGCGGGCGGTCGGGCTTGTGCTCGGCCAGCAGCCGCAGCGCCACGTCCTCGACGTCGATCGCCAGCTGCAGCCAGTCGGCGTCGGCGGCCAGCCGCTCCGCCACCTGCCGCAGCGCCGCGGCGCGCGGATCCATCGTCTTGTAGACCCGGTGGCCGAACCCCATCAGCCGCTCGCCACGGGCCAGCGCCTCACGGATCCAGACCTCCGCGTGCTCGACGTCGCCGATCTGTGTCAGCTGGTCGCGCACCTCGGAGGGCGCACCGCCGTGCAGTCGCCCCTTGAGCGCGCCCACCGCACCGCAGACGGCGCTGGCCAGGTCACTCTGCGTGCTGGTGATGACGCGAGCGGTGAAGGTGGATGCGTTCAGGCCGTGCTCGGCACAGACGGTGAAGTACGCATCCAGCGCCCGCGCCTTGGCGGGGTCGGGCTCCTCTCCCGTGATCGCGTGCAGCAGCCGCGCGGCCGCACCCAGGTGCGCCGACTCCGCCGAGTTCACCGGCTGCTTGTTATCGCGCAGCCGTGCAAACGCCCCGACCGCGGCGGGACCCAGCGCGATCAGCTCGCGCGCCTGATCGGCGGTGGGAGGCCAGTCCATGCGCCGCTCCGCCCCGAATGCGGAGACCGCGGTGCGAAGAGCATCCAGCGGGGCACAGGACGTCGGCAGCCCGCGCAGCGCGGCCAGCACCGTCGGCGACAGCTCCGCCGGCGGCAGCACCTCGTCGCGCAGCGGCCACTCACCGTCAAGCAGCAACCCGACCACGCGGTCGTAGCTGCCGTGAGCGGCCAGGTCGCCGATCTCGTAGCCGCGGTAGAGCAGCCGTCCCGCCTGGCCGTCGACCAGGCTGATCGTGGTCTCGGCCGCGACCACGCCCTCGAGCCCGCTGTTGA
Source organism: uncultured Actinomycetes bacterium (assembly GCA_963797565.1). Classification (GTDB taxonomy): domain Bacteria; phylum Actinomycetota; class Thermoleophilia; order Gaiellales; family JAICJC01; genus JAICYJ01. Next base: position 83,547 of record CAWCPM010000012.1, read on the forward strand.
CATCCGGTGGCATCGGGGCGCGATTCTAGCCAGCGCGCCGATCCGGGCGTGCAGGCAGCGCGGTCGTGCGACAATGGGAGTATGAAGCTCTCCGCCAAAGCTGACTACGCCGTCCGTGCGGTGCTGGTGCTGGCGTCCCACGACGATCCGCATCCGCTCAAGGGCGAGTTGATCGCGGCGTCCCAGGATCTGCCACTGAAGTTCGTCGAGAACATCCTGGGCGAGCTGAAGCACGCCGGCCTGGTGGTGTCGCAGCGCGGCCCGGAGGGCGGCTACCGGCTGGCGGTGCCGGCCGACCAGATCACGGTTGCCGAGGTGATCCGCGTCGTCGACGGACCGCTGGCCGCCGTCGCAGGCGTGCGACCCGAAGCGATCAGCTACCCGCCGGGCGCCGAGGCGCTGCCGGATGTATGGCTGCAGGCCCGGTCACAGCTGCGCTCGGTGCTCGAGAACGTGACCTTCGCCGACCTCGTCCAGCGTTCCCGCGAGCGCGCCGCCAAGGTCGAGGTCACGGCCGCAGGAGAGGGCGCTGGCGCATAAGCCGGCGTACCTGATCGCCGGCAGCGACTGGCCCAAGATCGACGCTGCCGCCGTTCGCCTGCGAAGCCAGTTCGACGACGACAGCGTCGAGCAGATCGCGGTCGGCGAGGAGGAGGCTGCCGACGTGGTCGCATCGTGCAACGCACTGGGCCTGTTCGGCGGTGAGCGGCTGGTGCTCGTGCGCGGCGTCGAGGGCCTGGACGAGGTTCAGGTACAGGACATCGTCGGATACCTGGCCGACCCCACGCCCGGCACCTGCCTGGCCATGTTCGGCGGCAAGGTCGCCGAGGACGGGCCGCTGGCGACCGCCGTCGGCAAGATCGGCGACGTCCGCATCTTCGATGCGCCCGACGACGACCACGCCGTCCAGTGGGTGGTCAAGCGCTTCTCCGAGCAGGGCATCTCCTGCCCCAACGGGGTCGCCAGGCGGATCGTGAAGCGGGCCGGCATCGAGATCGGCGACCTCGCGCTGGAGGTCGAGAAGCTCGCGACCTACGGCCGCGGCGAGGCCCCCACCGAGGCCGACGTCGACCTGCTCGTGGCCGAACAGCTGGACGTGAAGCCCTGGAACATGACCGATGCCTGGGGCCGGCGCGACGCTGGCCGGCGTGATCTCGTTCGCGACCGCCGACATCGAGAAGCCGGATGACGTGCAGCGCATCTCGGCCATCTTCGCCAACCACGTGCGCCGCGTCCGCCAGGCGCTGCTGGTATTGGAGGCGGGCGGGTCGCCGAAGGAGGTGCAGAAGCAGCTGGGGCTGCGATCGCCGTACCAGGCCCAGGGGCTGTGCCGACAGGCGCGCGCGTTCAGCGAGCCGGAGCTGGCGCGGGCGGTTGTGCGGCTGGCCGAACTGGACGAGGCGATCAAGGGCGGCAGCCGGCTCGACCCGCGGCTCGAGCTGGAGCTGGCGCTGGTCGAGATCAGCTCCGAATGAGCGCGCAGACGGCCGCCGCCGCGCTGGCGGCGCTGGTCTCGCTGGCGTGCACCGGGGTGATCGCGGAGCGGCTTGCGCGGCGCCCGTCGCGGCCGGCTCCGCTGATCGCGTGGCTGATCGGGTTCTCGCTGTTCACGGTTGCCACCGGCTGCCTCTGGTACGGGGCGCGCGAGGGCTGGACCGAAGGCGTGTTCCGGCTCTACTACCTGACCGGCGCGATCCTGGTGGTGCCGTACCTGGCCGTCGGAGAGCTGCTGCTGGTGGCGCCCGGGCGCCGCGCCACGCGCCTGGTGGTGGCCACGATGCTGTGGATCACGTTCGCCTCGACGGCGGCGGTGCTGGCGGCGCAGGTCGACCCGGCCGAGCTGGCACGGGCAGGAGCGACGCCGCCCAACGGCGCGATGGGCGGCCCCTGGACGACGATCCTCGCGGCCGCGCTCAACACCGCCGGCACGGTGGTGCTGCTGGTCGGCTCGATCGCATCGGCGCGGCGCCGCCGCGACCCCCGTCCGCTGCTGGTGGCGGCCGGCGTGGCCGTGATCGCGCTGGCATCGACCGCCACCCGGCTGGACGTGTACGCGCTGTTCGCGCTGGGGCAGGCGCTGGGCATCGTGCTGATCCTGGCCGGCCTGGTCTGGCGCCGGTAGACTGGCGAGGCCCATGCGCCCCTCCCCAACAGCGGTGACTGCCGCGTTCAGCCGCGCTGCCAAGGCCAACACCACCGGGCCCCCGCGGGGCATGAGCCGACAGTGGGTGGATGCGCTGGCCGCGGTGCCGCTGTTTGCCAACGTGCCGAAGAGGCACCTGCGTCAGATCGCGAGGCTGGCCGAGCAGGTCAAGGTGCGGGCGGGCGCGCCGGTGGTATATCGAACGCACAGCGGCCGCGAGTTCTTCGTCGTGCTGGAGGGAACGGCCGTGGTGCGGCCGCCCAGCGGCCTCGGGCACGCGATCGGGCCGGGCGACTTCTTCGGCGAGATGTCGGTGATCGATGGCAAGCCGCGATCGGCGGCGGTGCGGGCCGAGACCGACATGGTGCTGATGATGCTGGGCCGCCGCCAGTTCATGCAGGTCGTGCACGAGCAGCCGTCGGTGGCGATCGCGATCATGGACGAGCTGGCCGCACGGGTGCGGCGGCTCGAGGGGTCGGCCTAGGCCTCTGCGGGGACGCCGGCGGCCGTGCGGGCTGCCTGCGACTTCTTGCGCGCGGCGGTGTTGCGGTGGATCGCGCCCCGCGCGGAGGCGCGGTCGAGCAGCACCGTCAGCTTGCGGTGGGCGTCGGTCACCTGCTCTGCCTCGCCCGCCTCGGCGGCGTCGCTGAGGCGCCGCGAGAGCGTCTTGATCTGGGTGCGGTAGCGCAGGTTCTCGAGACGCTGCCGCGCCGCTGTCCTGACTCGCTTTTCCTGTTGCTTTGAATTCGCCATAGAAAAGCCCCTCCCGGGGCCGACAGATGATAGCACCGAGATGGCGGACGGGGCCGCCGATCGACCACCGATCGACCATCTAGACTCTCGCGTTTATGGCAGATACTCGCCGCCTGGCGACCTCAACGGCCGTCTTCGGGGTGGCCACCGCCGTCTCCCGGGTGGCGGGTCTTGTCCGCGAGATCGCCGCGGCCGCGGTGCTCGGCTCAGGCCCCGTCTACTCGGCCTTCACGGTCGCCTTCAACCTGCCGAACCTGATCCGCGCGATCGTGGCCGACAACGCCATCAGCGCGGCCTTCGTGCCGGTGTTCCTGGAGCTGCGCGAGAAGGGCGAGGAGAAGGAGGCGTGGCGGGTCGCAAGCATGGTGCTGTGGACGACCGCGGTGGTGCTTGGTGCGATCTCGGCCCTGTTCATCCTGCTGGCACCGCTGCTGGTGCCGATCCTGCTGGTCGGTACCAGCAACGTCTCCTCCGACCTGGTGGTGACGCTGACCCGGATCCTGTTCCCGATCGTGGTGCTGATGGGGCTGTTCGGCGTCGTCACCGGCATCCTCAACGCGCAGCGGATCTTCGGCGTCCCGGCCTTCGCGCCGGTGGCCTGGAACCTCGTGATCATCGCGGTGCTGCTGGTCTACGGCCGCAGCGGTTCGCTCGAGCACCGGGCGCAGGTGTACGCGTGGGGCGTGCTGGTGGCCACGATCGTGCAGTTCCTGATCCCGTTGCCGCTGCTGCGCGGCTCCGGGATCGGGCTGGCATTCCGGCTGGGCTTCGGGAATCCGCACGTACGTCACATCCTGCGCCTGATGGTGCCGGTCTCGCTGGGGCTGGGGCTGATCAACGTCAACCTGACGCTGGACACGATCATCGCGGCGCACCACAGCCCGTCGGCGCCTGGCGACCTGGGGTACGCGTTCCGCCTGTTCATGTTGCCGCAGGGGTTGTTCTCGGTGGCGGTATCGACCGTGCTGTTCCCCGAGCTTTCGCGCGCCGCCGCCGTGCGCAACATGATCGAGCTGGCGCGGATCGTGGCCCGCGGCATACGCGCGATCGTGTTCCTGCTGCTGCCGGCCGCCGCCATCTCGATCGTGCTGGCCGAGCCGGTGGTGCGGCTGCTGTACCAGCACGGGCAGTTCAACGAGTCGGACACCGTGCGCGTGTCGGCCACGCTGGTGATGTTCTCGCTGGGCCTGCTCGGGAACGGCCTGTCGCTGCTCCTGACGCGCGCCTTCTTCGGGCTCCAGGAGCCGCGCATCCCGACCCTGGTGGCGCTCGTGAACCTGGTGCTGAACCTGTTCCTCGACCTGGCGCTGCTGCGCTACGGCGCCGCCGGGATCGCCCTCGCCACCGCGGTCGTGACGTCGTTCAACGCGGGCGTGCTGATGGTGCTGCTGCGTCGCCGGGTGGGCTCGCTGCACGGGCGCGAGGTGCTGCGCTCCACAGCGTTGACCGCGGTGGCGACGATCTACTGCACGGTCGCGGCGTTCGGCGTGTGGTACCCACTGGACAAGCTCCTGGGACGCTCGATCGCCGCTCAGATCGTGTCCCTCGGCCTGGGGCTGGCCGCCGGCGGCTTCGCCTACCTGGTCGCGGCCCGTTCGCTGCATCTGGCCGAGGTGGACATCCTCGCCGGCCTCCTGCACCGCCGCCGCGATCCCGCGACGTGATGCACCGGTACGCTTAACCCGTGGCACTCTCGCGCATCCGCAACTTCTCGATCATCGCCCACATCGACCACGGCAAGTCGACGCTGGCCGATCGCATCCTGCAGGTCACCAAGACGGTGGCCGACCGTGACATGCGCGAGCAGCTGCTCGACTCGATGGATCTCGAGCGCGAGCGCGGCATCACGATCAAGGCCCAGGCGGTGCGGGTGCTGTTCCGTGCCGCCGACGACCGCGTCTACGAGCTGAACCTGATCGACACCCCCGGCCACGTCGACTTCACCTACGAGGTCTCGCGCAGCCTGGCCGCCTGCGAGGGGGCGCTGCTGGTGGTGGACGCCGCCCAGGGGCTCGAGGCGCAGACGCTGGCCAACGCCTACCTGGCGATCGAGAACGACCTCGACATCGTGCCGGTGGTGAACAAGATCGACCTGCCGGCGGCCGATCCCGACGGTGTATCCGCGGAGCTGGCCGAGCTGATCGGCGACTCGCCCGACAACGTGCTGCGGATCTCGGCGAAGACCGGCCAGGGCATCACGGAGGTGCTGCAGGCCGTGGTCGACCACATCTCGCCGCCCGACGGCGACCCGCAGGCGCCGCCCCGCGCGCTCATCTTCGACTCCGCCTACGACCAGTACCGCGGCGTGCTGGCATTCGTGCGGATGGTGGACGGCGGCTTCCACAAGGGCGACAAGGTCTGCGCGATGGCGCAGGGGACGCGCTTCGACGTGGAGGAGCTGGGCTTCTTCTCGCCGGTCATGCGGCCCGCAAAGCACCTGTCGGCGGGCGAGGTGGGCTACGTCGTGACCGGCCTCAAGGACGTCTCGCAGCTGCGGGTGGGGGACACGCTGACGCTCTCCAAGGACGGAGCTGCCGAGCCGCTGCCCGGCTACAAGGACGTCAAGCCGATGGTGTTCGCCGGGTTGTTCCCGACCGACTCGGACCAGTACCCGGAGCTGCGCGACGCGCTCGAGAAGCTGAAGCTGAACGATGCCGCCCTGTCGTATGAGCCGGAGACCTCGCAGGCGCTCGGCTTCGGGTTTCGCTGCGGGTTCCTGGGGCTGCTGCACATGGACATCGTGCGCGAGCGGCTGGAGCGCGAGTACGACCTCGACCTGCTGGTGACCGCGCCCAACGTGGCCTACCGGGTGCAGGACGTCAAGGAGGACTGGCACGAGGTGCACAACCCGGCCCAGATGCCGGCGTCGGGCGACGTCCTGTCCACCGAGGAGCCCTACGTGCGGGCGTCGCTGATCGCCCCCAAGGAGTTCGTGGGGCCGCTGATGGAGCTGACCCAGGACCGCCGCGGCGAGTTCGGCCACATGGAGTACCTGAGCGAGGAGCGGGTGCAGCTGGTCTACGACATACCGCTGGCCGAGGTGGTGCTCGACTACTACGACCAGCTGAAGTCGCGCAGCCGTGGCTACGCCTCCTTCGACTACGACATGATCGGCTTCCGCGAGGGCAAGCTGGTGAAGGTGGACGTGCTGCTGGCCGGGGAGCAGGTCGATTCGCTGTCGCTGATCACGCACCGCGACAACGCCTACAAGCAGGGCAAGGCGCTGGTGGAGGCGCTGCGCGAGCGGATCCCGCGCCAGATGTTCGAGGTCGCGATCCAGGCGGCGATCGGATCGCGCGTGATCGCCCGCGAGACCGTCAAGGCCAAGCGCAAGGACGTGCTGGCCAAGTGCTACGGCGGCGACATCAGCCGCAAGCGGAAGTTGCTCGAGAAGCAGAAGAAGGGCAAGAAGCGCATGAAGCAGGTGGGCAACATCGAGGTGCCGCAGGAGGCGTTCCTGGCGGTGCTCGACCTGAACCGCGACGGGGGAAACGGTGGCGGCGGCTGAGCATCTCTACCTGCACGTGCCGTTCTGCGGTCACCGCTGCGGGTACTGCGACTTCGTCACGGTCACCGGCAACGGCGAGCTGCACGGCCGCTACGTCGACGCGCTGATCCGCGAGCTTCGCGGTGCGCCCGCGCGGCCGGCCACGATCTTCATCGGCGGCGGCACGCCGTCGCTGCTGGACGACGCGCTGCTCGCGCGGCTGCTGGAGGCGCTGCCCGCCTGCGACGAGCTGACCGTCGAGTGCAACCCGGAGACGATCACGCCCGCCAAGGCTCGAGTGCTGGTCGAGGGTGGGGTGACGCGAGTGTCGCTCGGCGCCCAGAGCTTCCAGCCGCACATGCTGGCGACGCTCGAACGGCGGGCCACCCCGGACCGGGTTGTGCAGGCGGTCGCGACGCTGCGGGAGGCAGGCGTCACAAACCTCAACCTCGACTTGATGTTCGGGGTTCCGGGTCAGTCGGCCCATGACCTCGCCGCCGACCTCGACCAGGCATCCAGCCTTGAGCCGGAGCACATCAGCTACTACGAGCTCGAGGCCAAGCCCGGCACCCGCTTCACCCACCGCCACGGCGCCGAGCTGGAGCGCCAGGCGGAGGCGCTCGAGGATCACTACGAGACGGTCGTGGCCACGCTGCGCGAGCGCGGCTACCACTGGTATGAGACGGCGAACTTCTGCCGCGACGGCCACGAGGCGCGCCACAACCTGGGCTACTGGGAGGGACGTGACTACGTCGGCCTGGGCGTCGGGGCCGTCTCCACGATCGGCCTCGAGCGGCGCCGCAACCGGCCGTCCCTGCGCGCCTACCTGGCGGCGGTGGAGGCGGGCCAGGCGCCGCCTGCCGAGATCGAGCTGCTGAGCCCGGCCGAGCGCGGCAGCGAGCGGCTGATGCTGGGCCTGCGGCTCGACCGGCCGATGCCGCTGGACGGGCTGGAGTCGCTGATCGACCCGCGGCAGGTCGAGCGCCTGGCCGACGCCGGGATGCTGGCCCGCGAGCCGGGCGGCATCCGGCTCAGCGAGCGCGGCCGGTTCATGGCAAACGACGTGGTCAGCACGCTGCTGCGATGAGCGAGATGGAACGACAGCTGACGCCGCGCCAGGTCCTGATCCTGCTGCGGGTGGTGCGGGAGTACATCTCCACCGGGCATCCGGTCGGCTCGAAGGCGCTGGTCGACAGCGGCGCCGTGGACGCGTCGGCCTCGACGGTGCGGTATGAGCTTGCAGAGCTGGAGGCGCTGGGCCTGCTCGGCCACCCGCACACCTCGGCCGGCCGGGTGCCGACCGACGCCGGCTACCGCCTGTACGCCCACCAGTTGCTGGAGCAGCCGCTGGGCGCCGCGCAGCTGCCGATCGACCTGTCGGAGGTGCGCAACGAGGTCGATGCGGCCCTCCGCAACACGACCGAGATGATGTCCCAGGTGACCAACCTGCTGGCGGTGGTGACGGCGCCGCCGCTGGAGACGGCCGAGATCCGCCACGTCGAGGTGCTGCGGCTGCAGCCGCGGATGGTGATGGTGGTGGTGATCACCTCCACCGGCGGTGTCACCAAGAGCATGTTCCCGTTCGAACAGGAGGTCGACGAGAAGCTGATCGAGTGGGCCACGGCCTACCTGAACGAGCAGCTGGGCAGCGTGCGGCTGGGCGCGCGAGCGCTGCGCCAGCGCCTGTTCGACCCCGGCCTGGGCGCCCGCGAGCTGGAGTTCATGGGGGCGCTGGAGCCGGCCTTCACGGAGCTGGTGGGCGGCGGCGAGCAGACCCTGTACGTGGGCGGCGCCGCACGGCTGGTGCAGGAGCTGCGCTACGACGACCTGGCCGAGATCAACGACCTGATGCTGGCGCTGGAGGAGCGGGCGGGCCTGCTCCAGCTGCTGCGCGGGGCGCTCGAGACCAACCGCCTGTACGTGCGCGTCGGCGGCGAAGAGGCGATACCGCAGCTGCGCGGGCTGTCGCTGGTGGCCGCGAACTACGGGCTGCCGGCCCGCAACCTGGGCACCGTCTCGCTGATCGGCCCCAACCGCATGGACTACGTGAAGGCGATCCGGTCGGTGCGCGGGGCGGCGGCGCTTCTGTCCGACTTCGTCGAACAGGTCTACGAGTAGGCCCTCACTCTCCAAGTAGGTCGTTAACAGAGTCGCGCGTCGGAGTGGGGCTCCAGTCCACTCCGACGCGCTTCTTGACTCCGACCCCCCCGGCTGCGAGTTGGTGGTGTGACCCCAAGGAGACTTCTGAATCCTTCCCGGCGGCCCGCCGGTAGAGGGTTCGTCTCCGGCACCACCGTCTCGCTGTGCCGTCTTTGCGTTGTAGCCTCACAATAGTCGCCCGGGGGCTTCGGGTCAAGTGCACAAAAAGGGGTAAATCAAGTTGTCTGTCCAGATCTACTTGACTCGCGCCATTTTGGCTTGAAATAGCGTATAGTCCCGCGGTCGACGAATTCTCCAGGAGGTTCTAGTCAAGTGACCCGGAGTACGCTACCTTGAGAGGGATGGGAGACGCGAAGACACTCGAGACCGTCCGCGGGGTCACTCGCCGCGAGCGCGCCACTGGGGTCGGCGCGCGAGTGCGCGAGGCGCGGCTCGAGATCGGGCTCACGCAGGGCGAGCTGGGGGGCTCGCGCTTCTCCAAGGAGTACGTGAGCCAGGTGGAGTTGGGCAAGACGCGGCCCTCGCCGGCCGCCCTCGACTGGTTTGCCGAGCGGCTCGGGGTCGACCGCATGGCGCTGGCCGGGGAGAGCACGGCGGCGATCATGGCCGCCTGCGAGGCGGCGGTCACGCGTGCCGAGGCCGAGATCGAGGCGCACCGCGATGCCGAGGCGCTGGCCGAGCTGGAGGGTGTAAGGGACGCCCTCCGATCGCCGGGCAGCGAGCGGCTCGCGCTGCGGCTGCGGCTGGCGCGCGGCTGGGCGCTGCAGAACGTCGGCCGCCTGGACGATGCACTGGCCGAGCTGATCGCCGCGCGCCAGGCGGCGGAGCAGGCTGGATCGAGCGACGCCGTCGCGCTGGCCCTCTACCGGATCGGGGTCGTCCGGTACAAGATGGGCAGCCTGGCGACGGCGGCGTCGCTGCTGGACGAGGCGCTGCGGGCCTGCGAGACCACCGTCGAGCCGTCGGATGCGCTGAGGGCACGGATCTTCAACGCGAGGGCCAAGATCCGGCGGCGCCAGAAAGACTTCACGGCAGCGGCCGAGGATGTCGAGCAGGCGTTGGAGCTGGCCCACGCGCTGAACGACGACCGCGTGCTGGCGGAGACCTACCTGGACGCGTCGCTGGTGGCAGAGCGACGCAACGAGTACACCCGTGCGCGCGAGCACGCCGAGCGATCGAAGGCGCTGTTCGAGCGGGTGGCGGACCACGAGTACGTGGGCAAGCTGCTGAACAACCTGGGGCAGCTGCGTGCGATCACCGGCAAGCCGGAGGAGGCGGTGCCGCTCCTGCGCGAGTCGTTCAGGATCGCGGTGGAGCAGGACAACCGGATAGATGCGGCTTTTGCGGCGTCGTCGCTGGCATCGGCACGGATGCACAGCGGCGATCTGGAGGGCGCGATCGAAAGCGGATATCGCGCGATCGAGTTATTGAGTTCACGCGAGGAATACCGAGAAGAAGAAGGTAACGCTCAAATCGTGATCGGCCGCGCATCATTGGCGCTCGGCCGGCTCGACCAGGCGGAAGTATCGTTCAAGGCAGCTGCGGACTGTTTTGCGGCTGTGGAGACGGTGAGCCATCTCGCCGGCGCGTGGGTCGCGCTCGGGGATGTGGCCCACAGCAGAGGGGAAGCGGTAAGGGCAGCGGAGTTGTACCGGCAGGCGGCAGAAGCCCTGCAGGATGTCCGCTGGTAGGGGAAGTACCCCCGTGGGCAGGAGGTAGCAAATGAAGGTTCTGGTGAAGCGCCCAGCGCTTTTTGTCTGGGCGGTAGCGCTGGCCATGTTTCTGGCCAGGGTCGGGCCGCACCACGGCCACGGCTTTCATCAGTGGTAGCAGTGCGCGAGGGTCGGCTCCGCCATCGGCGGCGCCGGCCCTCCGCGGCTGATACGCCGCGCGCCTGACAGCCAGCGGGCTCGGTGGCGCGCGCCTCTAGACTGCTCGCGTGGCTGCCAAGCGTGACTACTACGAGGTGCTGGGCGTCGACCGGGGCGCCGACGAGGCCGAGGTCAAGAAGGCCTTTCGCAAGCTCGCCCGCGAGCTGCATCCCGACGTGAACCCCGGCGACCCGCAGGCTGTCGAACGCTTCCGTGAGGTGGCCGAGGCCTACGAGGTGCTGTCGGATGCCGATACCCGAGCGCGCTACGACCGCTTCGGTCATGCCGGGGTCGACGGCTCCTCGCTGCACACCGACCAGTTCATGGACTTCGGATCGCTCTCCGACCTGCTGGGCGCATTCTTCGGCGACGACCTGTTCGGGGGTGCCCGCGCGCAGCGGCGTGGCGGCGACGTGGCCGCCAACGTGACGCTCGAGTTCGCGGAGGCCGCGTTCGGGGTCGAGCGCCGGCTCGATATCAAGGTGATCGGCGACTGCGACCGCTGCAGCGGCAGCGGCGCGGAGCCCGGTTCCGAGTCGCACACGTGCGACACCTGCGGCGGCCAGGGCCGCGTGCAACGCGTGCAGCAGACGGCGCTCGGCCAGTTCGTGCAGACCGGCGCCTGCCCCACCTGCGGCGGACGCGGCGTCGTGATCGAGACTCCCTGCAGCAGCTGCCGCGGGCGCGGGCTGCAGCAGGTGGCCGAGACGGTCGAGGTGCAGATCCCGGCCGGGATCATGGACGGCCAGCGGCTGCAGCTGCGGGGCCGCGGCAACCAGGGCCAGCCGGGCGGGCCGCGCGGAGACCTGTACGTCGGCGTGCGGGTCAGGCAGCACCCCGCCTTCCAGCGCGACGGCAACGACGTCGTCACGGTGCTGAACCTGCCCTTCACGCGCGCCGCGCTCGGCACCAACGTGACGGTGGAGACGCTGGACGGCGAGCAGCAGGTGGAGCTGCGGGCCGGCACCCAGCCCGGCGACGTGGTGGTGCTGCGCGGCAAGGGCGTGCCGGTGCTGAACGGTCGCGGCCGCGGCGACCACCGGGTGCTGGTGAACGTGATGCTGCCGCAGCGGCTGACCGACGACCAGCGTCGCCTGCTGGCCGAGTTCGAGGCGGCCGTCGCCGAGGACACGTACAAGCCCGATGAGTCGTTCCTGGGCCGCATCCGCTCGGCCTTCTCGGGATGAACCGCTACACCCTGCGCGTCCCGGCGGCCGACGCGGAGCTGGCCACGCTGCGCATGCTGGAGTGGTTCCCGGGCGGGATCGAGGAGCAACGCGACGGCGACCAGGTGGAGCTGTCGGGCTTCGCCGAGCGGGCGCCGGATCCGTCGCTCAGCGAGAGCGCGGTCGTCGACGGCTGGGCCGACGCCTGGCGCGACTTCCACCGGCCGGTGCGCGAGGGCCGGTTGTGGGTGGGGCCGCCCTGGTCACGGCCCGAGCCGATCGCCGTCGTGATCGATCCCGGCCGCGCGTTCGGCACCGGCGCGCACGGCTCCACGCGGGCAGCGCTGGCGCTTGCTCCAGGAGCTCGACCCCGGACCGGCGCTCGACCTCGGCTGCGGCTCCGGCGTGCTCTCGATCGCGGCGTTGAAGCTCGGCTTCGGCCCGCTGCAGGCGTTCGACATCGATCCGCTGGCCGTGCAGGCCACGCGGATCAACGCCGCCTGCAACGACGTCGGCCTGAGCGCCGAGCGCCGTGACGTCCTGGCCGACCCGCTTCCGCCCGCGCCGCTGTGGCTGGCCAACCTCGAGCTGCACCTGCTGGAGCCGTTGCTGCGGCGATCCGACCGGCCGCCGCTGGTGCTCGCGTCGGGCCTGCTCGAGCGCCAGACGCTGGGCGGCGGGCGCCGGGCGGTTGTGGACGGCTGGGCCGCCGAGCTGGTGGAACGCTGAGCGGCCACGTCTACCGCTTCTTCGCGCGCGACCTGCGGGACGGGGTGGCGCAGCTGTCCGACGGCGACCGCCGCCACCTCGAGCAGGTGCTGCGCCTGCCGGTCGGCGATACTTGCGAGATCGTGTGGGAGGGCCGCGTGTTTCGTGCGCGCGTGCGCTCCGATGGATGCGAGCTGATCGAGGAGGTGGAGGCCCTGCCCAAAGCACCGTCGGTGACCGTCTGGATCGCCCAGCCGGGTGCGCGCTCGGACGAGGCGGTCGAGAAGCTGACCGAGCTGGGCGTGGCCCGGATCGGCCCGCTTCGCACCGAGCTCCTGAAGGGCTCGTTCTCCGACAGCCGCCTGGAGCGCTGGGCGCGGGTGGCCGAGGCCGCCGCGAAGCAGTCGAAGCAGTCACGGGTGCCGGAGCTGCTGGCGCCGTCGGCCTACGCGGACGTGCTCAGCCGCGAGGCGGTGGTGCTCAGCAACACGGGCGCATCGGGCGGTCTCGCGGACCGCATCGTCGGCCGCCGCTCGGCCACGCTGCTGATCGGCCCGGAGCCGGGCTTCTCGGATGCCGAGCTGGAGCTGGCGCGATCGCGCGGCGTCGCCGTCGCCACCTTCGGGCCGGTGGTGCTGCGCACCGAGACGGCGGCGATCGTGGCCGCTGCGCTGGCGCTGCGAGAGATGGGCTTCCTGGGGTGACGACGTTCGCCACCGAGTTCCTTGGCTGCAAGGTGTCGATGACCGACGCCCAGCAGGTGCGGGAGCGGCTGGCCGCCGACGGCCATCGGGAGGTACCGGCGGATCAGGCGGCCGTGCGCGTGCTGAACACCTGCTGCGTCACGGCCGAGGCTGTGGCCAAGTCCCGCAAGGCCGCGCGCCGCGCGGCGCGCAGCGCCGAACGGGTGGTCGTGACCGGCTGCGCCGCCGCGCTGGACGGTGCCTTCGACGGGCTCCCCGAGAACGTGACGGTGCTCTCGCGGCGGTCGGAGCTGCTTGCGCCGGCCGTCTCGGACCACGTGGGGGCGCTGGCATGCACGGGCGTCGCCCAGCCCCGGTTCGGCCGCACCCGGGCCTACCTCAAGATCCAGGACGGATGCTCGTTCACGTGCAGCTACTGCGTGATCCCACAGGTGCGGGGCGCCAGCCGCAGCCGCTCCTCGTCGGCGGTGCTGGCGGAGGCGCGGCGGCGCGCGGCGCAGGGCCACCGCGAGCTGGTGCTGACAGGCGTCAACCTCGGGTGCTTCCGCGACCGGGAGGCCGGCCTCGACCTGGCCGGCCTGCTGGAGGCGGTGGCCGCCGTCGACGGCGTGGAGCGGGTGCGGCTGTCGTCGATCGAGGTCAATCACCTCAGCGACCGGCTGCTGCGCGCCGTCGCGGACACGCCCGGAGTGGCGCGGCACCTGCACGTGCCCCTGCAGTCGGGCTCCGACCGCGTGCTTCGGGCGATGCGGCGCCACTACGCGGCCGCGGGGTTCGTGGGCAAGATGCACCGCGCGCGGGAGCTGGTCGAGGGCATCAATCTGACCAGCGACGTGATCGTCGGCCACCCATCGGAGCGGGTCGATGACTTCGGCGCCACGCTCGATGCCGTCAGCGCCGCCGGCTTCACCAAGGTGCACGTGTTCCCGTACTCGCCGCGGCCGGGCACCGCCGACGCAAGCGACGATCCGGTGACCGTCGCGGAGAAGCGGCTCCGCTCGCGCCAGCTGCGGGCGCTGTCGGATGCCCAGGGCGCCGCACACCGCGCGTCCAAGGTGGGGCGGCGCGAGCGGGTGCTGGTGGAGGACTCCGACGGGCGCGGGTACAGCGACGACTACACGCCGTTCCGCGTCACCGGCGGTGTGCGCGGCCGGCTGGCGGAGGTGCTGGGCGTGCTCGCGGCCGGCGACGCCGTGATCGCTACCCTGTGCCCGTGACCCTCACGGAACAGATCCAGGCCGAGTTGCGCGAGGCGATGAAGAGCGGCCAGCGCCAGCGGCTGGACGCGCTGCGCCTGATCTACTCGTCGCTGCAGAAGGCCGAGAAGGACGCGCCCGGGGAGTTCAGTGACGAGCAGGCGATGGCGGTGCTGCGGCGTGAGCGAAAGCAGCGGCTGGAGGCGGCCGAGGCCTACGACAAGGCCGGCCAGGATGACCGCGCCGCCCGCGAGCGCGCCGACGTTCCGGTGATCGAGGAGTTCCTGCCGGCCCCGCTCAGCGAACAGGAGCTGGCGGCGCTGGTGGATGCGGCGATCGCCGACACCGGCGCCGAGACGATGAAGGACATGGGCCGTGTGATGGGGCTGGTCACCGAGCGGTCGGGTGGTCGCGCCGACGGTCGTGTGGCATCCGCTCTCGTGCGCGACCGCCTGTCGGCGTAGACTTTCCGGGATGGCTGTTTCCACGATCGCGGCGGTCCAGACGACCTGATGGCACGACTCAAGGTCTCGGTCGGGCACGACCTGGCGACGGAGCTGGGCGACGATCGCGACGCTGTGCTGCAGGAGTTGGCCGAGCGCACCGGAGCGAGCGTCTACCTGCGCGGAAACGAGCTGACCCTCGAGGGCGAGGATCCCGCCGTCGACCGGGCCAAGGCGATGGTCGAGGAGCTGTCGCAGCTGGTCGTGCAGGGCATCTCGATCGGGCCGCAGACCGTCGAGGCGGTGGCCGGCGTGCTGACCGCCGACGGCCGCGCCGTGGACGTGCTGCACGACGTCGTCTGGCGCCACCGTGGCCAGCGCGTCTCACCCAAGACGCTGGGTCAGAAAGCGTACGTGGACGCGATCCGTGCCAACACGGTCACGTTCGGGATCGGACCGGCCGGCACCGGCAAGACCTACCTCGCGATCGCGCTGGCCGTGGCGGCGCTGTCGGAGCGCGAGGTGGCGCGGATCATCCTGACCCGGCCCGCCGTCGAGGCGGGCGAGCGGCTGGGCTTCCTGCCGGGCGACCTGCAGGCGAAGGTCGACCCCTACCTGCGCCCGCTGTTCGACGCCCTGCACGACATGCTGGACGCCGACAAGCTGCTCGCCTACATCGACACGGGCATGATCGAGGTGGCGCCGCTGGCGTTCATGCGCGGGCGCACGCTGAACGACTCGTTCATCATCCTGGATGAGGCGCAGAACACCAGCCCCGAGCAGATGCAGATGTTCCTGACCAGGCTCGGCTTCGGATCGCGCGTTGTCGTCACCGGCGACATCACGCAGATCGACCTGCCGCGCGAGCAGCGCTCCGGCCTGGTGAACGTGATGCGGGTGCTGGAGGGAGTGCCCGACATCTCGTTCATCCAGTTCTCCGACGCCGACGTGGTGCGCCACAAGCTCGTGCAGCGGATCGTGAACGCCTACCTGCAGCACGCAGAGCAGAACGGGCCGGGACGGCCGGAGTGATGATCGAGGTGGAGATCGAGAACCACAGCGGCTGGCGGGTGGACGAGCCGGCCGCGGCTGAGGCCGTGCGCTCGGCGCTCGCGGCCGAGGGCGTCCGGAGCGGCGAGGTGGGTGTGGCGTTCGTGGACGAGCGGCGCATCGCCGAGCTGAACGCGGAGCACCGCGGCAAGCCGTCGGCGACCGATGTGCTGTCGTTCCCGATCGACGGCCGCGCCCTGCTCCCGGAGGGCGTCCCCCGTCAGCTGGGTGACCTGGTGGTATGTCCGGCGGTGGCCTCGGCGGAGGGGACGCCGATCGCGACGCTGCTGGTGCACGGCGTGCTGCACCTGGTGGGATACGACCACGAGGCCGATGGCGGGGCGATGCTGGCCCGCCAGAACGAGCTGCTCTCGGAGGTGGCGCCCGTTGTCGCCGACCCTGCGTAGCCGCGACGAGCTGATCAAGGACGCGCGCCGGGCCGGGCCCTTCCGGGTGGCGCGGCAGGAGGCCGCCGGCCTGGTCACGAGCTTCAACTACGCCTTCGAGGGCGTCATCTACGTGGTCCGTACGCAGCGCAACATGCGCGTGCACTTCGCCGTCGCGCTGTCGGTGCTGCCGCTGGGCGTGGCGCTGGGCGTGACCCGGTTCGAGCTGCTGGCGCTGCTCCTGTCGGTGTCGTTCGTGCTGATCGCGGAGATGTTCAACACGGCGCTCGAGAAGGCCATCGACGTGGCCACCAACTCGTTCGATCCGCTGGCGCGCACGGCGAAGGACGTCGCCGCCGGGGCCGTGCTGGTGGCGGCGGTGAACGCCACGTTCGTCGGCTACCTGGTGTTCGCCGAGCGGCTGCGCAACCCCAGCCGGCGCGCGATCGACACCGTGCGCGGGTCTCCGGTGCACCTGACCGTGATCGCGCTGGCGCTGGTGATCATGATCGTGATCGCGCTGAAGGCGCGAACCGACCGCGAGACGCTGCTGCGCGGCGGGCTGCCCTCGGGCCATGCCGCGGTCGCCTACGGCGGCTGGGTCGCGGTGACCTTCGCGGTGTCGGACTACCGCCACGCGGTGCTGGTCTCGACCGTGGTGTTCCTGATGGCGACGCTGGTGGCCCAGACGCGGGTGGAGGCCGGCGTTCACACAACGACCGAGGTGATCCTCGGCGCCCTGCTGGGGGCGACCGTGACGGCGGCCGTCTTCCAGGTGTTCAGCTGAGTCTGGTGGACCAGATCCGTCTAGCCAACCGGCCTGTTGGGTCGCAGAATGAGGTGATGAACCGATTTCAGCGTTCCTTCCGCCTGCTCTCCCAGTCGCTCGCCATCATCCGGAGCGACCGCAGCCTGCTGTGGTTCCCGGTGCTGTCGGCGGTGTTCACGCTGATCGCCGTCGCGATCGTGCTGGTGCCGGCCGCCGTGCTGCTCCTGCCGGGTGCCACGGCCGATAGCGCGCACGCCTGGCCGATGCTGGTCGTGGCGGGGCTGGTGGGCTACGCCGCCACCGCTGTTGCCACCTACTTCAACGTGGCTCTGGTCAGCTGCGCGGCGCGCAGCTTCCATGGCGAGGACACCAGCGCGGGTGAAGGGATGCGCGCGGCCAATGCCCGGCTCGGGTCGATCCTGCTGTGGGCGCTGATCGCCTCGCTGGTGGGCCTGGTGATCCGGGCGGTCGAGCAGCGCACCGGCCTGGTGGGCAGCATCGTGGCGCGGTTGCTGGGGGCGGGATGGGCGATCGCCACCTACTTCGTGATCCCGGTGCTGGCGTTCGAGCAGGTGGGGCCGGCCGACGCCATACGCCGCAGCGTCGCCACGGTGCGCCGCTCCTGGGGCGAGAGCCTGATCGGCAACGTCGGGCTGGGCATCGCAACGTTCCTGCTGGCGCTGCCGCTGGTCGGCGTCGGCCTGGCGGGAGCCGCCGTCGTGGGCGCGAGCCCGGCGGCCGGCGTGGGACTGCTGGTGGTGGCGGCCGGGTTGGGTGTGGTGCTGCTCGTGGTCAGCTCGGCGATGGGCCAGATCTACAAGACCGCGGTTTACCTGTACGCCGAGACCGGAGAGATCGCGGGCTACTCGAGCGAGCTGCTCGAGGGAGCCTTCCGCGACAAGCGCCAGCGCCGCCGCTTCTTCGGGTAGAGCTGTGACGGTTTCGTGACGGGTTGCGTCTGGTTCCGTGACGCCCCCGTCCGTACCCTCTGAGCATGGCCGATTCCGCAACCTCGACCGCGCTGGTGATCGCCGGCCGGTACCTGGCCAGCCCGGCGGCGCTACGGGCCCGGCCGGAGGGGCCGATCGACGCGCTGGACACGAGATCGGGTCGCACAGCGCAGGTTCGGATCGTGTTCGCATCCGACGGCTGGGACGACGACGGCTTCACCGACGCGGTGACGCGCTGGTGCGCGCTTGCCTGCTCGGAGATCTGCGGCGTGCTCGACTTCGGCGAGCACGAGGGACGCAGGTTCCTGGTGGTGGCGCCGTCGCTGGGCATGAGCATCGAGCGGTGGCAGGCCACCCGCCGCCCGGGACCGGCCGACGCCGCGCGCCTGGCGCTGGCGTTCGGCCGTCTGGCCGAGCGGATAGCGGCGGCGGGTTTCCCGGTCGACGCCTGCGACCTCGGCGACTGCGCCGTCGGGCCCGGACCGACGCCCTTTCTCGAGCGTCCGCTGCTGGGCTCGCCGGCGGTCAACCCGATCCTGGTGGGGCCGCGCGACGGTCAGCGCACGCTGGCTGCGATCCTGCGCGCCGCGGGTGGCGCCGGACTGGGCCCACCGCTCGAGGAGTGGGCCGGGCGAGCCGCCGCAGCCGGGTACGAGTCGCTCGCAGAGTGCCTCGACGAGCTCGAGCGTTGCGGTAACGAGGCCCGCGAGGCCGGCGACGAGACCGAGGTGGTGGGATTGGCCGGGCTGTTCGACGATGATGACGACGAGCACTTGGCGCGGCTGCTGCCGCCGGAGCCGCGCACCTGGCCGCGGCGGGTCGCGGGCGGGTTGGGGGCGCTGGCGTTGGCGGTGCTGGCGATCGCAGCCATCGGCCACCGGGCGTCCGGCACGCCGGCTGCGGCCCCCGTGCCCTCCCAGCCGCGACCGGTTGCAGTGGCTCCCGTCACAACGCCGAAGCCTTCGAAGCCGAAGCCCGCGCATTCCCGGCAGCGGCACCCGGCGAAGCGGCACCGCCGTGCCCACCGGCACCGGCAGCCGCACGCGACCATCCCGTCACGGTCGACCCAGGCGACGCTCCCTGCGGAGCCGCCGCCTTCACCACCGCCTTCACCACCGTCCACGCCGCCGAGCACCTCGGCCGGCTCAGGCGCAGGTGATCCGCTGCCGGATCCCGGCGGCACCCGGACGCTTCCTGCTCCCTGACCGTGCGGCCTGCCGCGGTACGCTGCCGCCATGCCGCTGACCGACGACGACCTGGCCCTGTACGACCGGGCGCGTACTGCCTCCACGCACGCCCACGCGCCCTACTCGCGGTTCCCGGTCGGCGCGGCGCTGCTCACCGACGGCGGGCAGGTGTTCACCGGGGCCAACGTCGAGAACGCCTCGCTCGGCCTCACCTGCTGCGCGGAGCGCACCGCGATCTTCACGGCCATCTCGGCCGGGCATAGCGATCTGGCCGCGATCGCGGTGCACGCGGAGGCGGAGTCGGCGCCGCCCTGCGGCGCCTGCCGCCAGGTGATGGCCGAGTTCGCGCCGCAGCTGCGCGTGATCTGGCGGCGCGACGGCGAGCTGGTGGCCTCGTCGCTGGGCGACCTGCTGCCCGACGCCTTCCGCCTGTGAGCGATCCGGTCGAGCATCGCTCCGGGCTGGTGGCGCTGGCCGGGCGGCCGAACGCCGGCAAATCGACCCTCGTCAACCGCCTGGTGGGGGAGCACGTGGCGGCGGTGTCGTCGCGGCCGCAGACCACCCGGCGCCGGGCGCTGGGCGCGGTCACGGGTGAAGGCTGGCAGATGGTGCTGGTCGACCTGCCCGGCATCACCAAGCCGTTCGACCGGCTGACCGAGCGGATGCAGCGGGCGGTCGACGACACGCTGACCGACGCCGACGCGGTGGTGCTGATGCTGAACGGGCAGGAGGGCGTGGGGCCGGGGGACCGCTATATCGCCGCCCGCGTGCTGCGGGAGGGATCCGTGCCCTGTCTGATCGCGATCAACAAGACCGACCGCATGCGGCCGCACGCAATCGCCGAGACGATCAGCGCGGCTGCGGAGCTGGGCCCGTTCCACTCCATGCATCCGATCAGCGCGCTGAACGGGGACGGGGTGGATGCGCTGCGCGACGACCTCGTGTCCCTGCTCGAGCCCGGCCCGGCCTACTTCCCGGAGGGCGTGATCAGCGATCAGACCGACGAGGCTCGGGTCGGCGAGGCGGTGCGCGAGGCGGCGCTGGAGGCGTTGCGCGACGAGATCCCGCACGCCGTGGCGGTGCGGATCGAGGAGATCGTGCCCGGCCGGCGGGGCATGACGGTGGTGCGGGCGACAATCATCTGCGAGACCGACTCGCAGAAGCGGATCGTGGTGGGCGCCGGCGGGTCGGTGGTGAAAGAGATCGGCACGGTCTCAAGGCCGCAGGTCGAGAGCATCGTGGGCGGGCCGGTGTTCCTGGAGCTGAGCGTGAAGGTGCTGCCGCGATGGCGGCGCGACGAGGCCGAGCTCGACCGGCTGGGGATCTGACACGGCGCCGAGCGCAGCTGAGACTTGGACTAAGCTGTTCGCGGATGCCTCCATTAGCCGTCGAGCACGTTGCCCGAGCCGTTGACCACACGCTGCTCGACCCAGGCGCAGGAGATGCGTCACTCACCGCGCTCTGCCGGGAGGCAAGACGAGCACGGATTCGCCGCAGTATGCGTGTACCCATGGTGGGTGCCACGTGCCCGGGCGTTGCTGCAGGGCGACGCGGCCGTATGCACGGTCGTGTCCTTCCCGCACGGTCTCGACGCGACCGCCGCGAAGTGCGAGGCGGCCCGCGACGCGATCGCGGCGGGCGCAGACGAGATCGACGTCGTGATCGCCTACGCGGCGCTGCGCGACGGTGACACGACGGCCGCCGGCGACGACCTGTCGGCCGTGGTTGACGCTGCACGCGCCGAGCGCGGCGACGTGGTGGTGAAGGCGATCATCGAGTCGGCCCAGCTCAGCGACGACGAGATCGTGCTCGCCTGCGGGCTGGTCGCGGCGGCGGGTGCCGACTTCGCCAAGACGTCGACCGGCCACGCCGGCGGGGCGACGGTGCCGGCTGTGTCGCTGATGCGCGCGTCGCTGCCGCCGTCGGTCGCGGTGAAGGCATCCGGCGGCATCCGCACCGCCGACGCTGCGCTGGACATGCTGGACGCCGGCGCGACTCGCATCGGCACCAGCAACGCGCTTTCCATCATCGCCGAGCTGGAGACGCATGCCCTCGCTCGATAAGCGGCTGTCCTCGACCCGCCGAGAGGTCGAGGAGCGGCGTCGCGTGCGCCCGCTGGCGCAGCTCGAGCGCGAGGTGGCGGCGCTGGCGCCGATCCGGCCCTTCACCGAGTCGATCGGCGGCGAGGAGATCTCCTTCGTGCAGCGCATGAAGGAGGCCGACGGTGCGCTGCTGGAGCTGGCAGAAGAGCTGGAGGTGGCGGGGTTGGCGGCAGCGCTGGGGCCGCTCGCCGACATGGCCGCCGACAACTCGCTGCCGATGCTTCTGACCGACATGATCGTGGACGCCTACCAGCTGTACGAGTGCCGGCTGGCCGGCGCCGGCGCCGTGGTGCTGGTGGCGGCCGCGTTCGAGGACGACCACGAGCGGCTGGCGGACCTGTACAGCGTCGCCGGCTCGGTCGACCTGGACGTGATCGTCGAGGTCGTCGCACGAGGACGAGCTGGAGGAGGCGCTGGAGCTGCTCGACCCCGACTCGTTCCTGCTACGGAACCGCGGGTCCGACGATGACGGCTCGGTCGACTTCGAGCGCACGTTCTCGCTGCTCGAGGAGGTACCGGCCGGCAAGACGGTGTTCAGCCAGGGCGGCGTGCGCGAGCGCGAACAGGTGGTGGCGCTGGAGCGGTCGGGCGTGGACGCCGTGATCCTGGGCCCGTGGGCGGCCGCCGGGGACCTGGCCGAGACGCTGCGCCTGCTGCGCGGCGAGTCGCGCTAGCCCGGCCGGCTAGCCGAACAGCGCTTCAGCCTGGGCGTAGAGCTCGGGCGGCACGGTCTTCAGCCCGGCCACGGCATCGGCGATCGGCACGGCCACGATCTCGTCGCCGCGCAGGGACGCCATCATGCCGAACGACCCCTCGAACACGAGGTCGGCCGCTCGCAGGCCGAAGCGGGTCGCAAGCACGCGGTCGTGCGCGGTGGGCGACCCGCCGCGCTGGACGTGCCCGAGCTGGGTGACGCGCGTCTCGAAGCCCGTGCGCCGTTCGATCTCGCCGGCCAGCACCGCGCCGATGCCGCCCAGGCGGGCGTGGCCGAAGCCGTCCGCCTCGGGCGCGGCCACCAGCTGCGCGTCACCGCCCTCGAAGCGAAGCTCCCAGCCCTCGCTGACGACCACGATCGAGAAGTCCTTGCCGCGCCGGTGGCGGCGGTCGATCAGCTCGCAGCAGCGCTCGACGGTGACCGGCTGCTCGGGGATCAGCACGACGTCGGCGCCGCCTGCCATGCCGGACAGGAGCGCGATCCAGCCGGCGTGGCGGCCCATCACCTCGCAGACCATGACCCGGTCATGGGACTCCGCGGTCGAGTGCAGCCGGTCGATCGCCTCGGTCGCGATCGAGAGCGCCGTGTCGAAGCCGAACGTGTAGTCGGTGGCGGAGAGGTCGTTGTCGATCGTCTTGGGGACGCCGACGACCGGCGCGTCGTGCTCGGCGTACAGGCGGGCGGCCACGCCGAGGGTGTCCTCGCCGCCGATCGCGACCAGCGCATCCAGCTCGGCCAGGGCGGCGAGCGTGGCCTCGAGACCGCCGTCGACCTTGAACGGGTTGGTGCGCGAGGTGCGCAGGATGGTGCCGCCGCGGGGCAGGATGCCGCTGATGTCGCGGGCGCCGAGCGGCTGGGTGGAGCCGTCGATCAGCCCGCGCCAGCCGTGCAGGATGCCGACCACCTCGTCGCCGCGGTCGAGCGCGCGCCGGGTGACGGCGCGGATCACCGCGTTCAGCCCGGGGCAGTCCCCGCCTCCTGTGAGGATCCCGATCCGCATCGTGGCCATGCTAGTCCCGGGTTCGGCGCTCATCATCGGCAACGTGTGGGTGCGATTGACGTACTCTCTTCCGGCAGGGCCGAAGTGGCGGAACCGGTAGACGCGCCGGACTCAAAATCCGGTGGGGGAAACCTCGTGTGGGTTCGAGTCCCACCTTCGGCATACGGATCAACCAAGCCGAAAGAGGCAAATCGGAAACAAATCAGCTTGCTTCAGCACCTCGCAGCGCTCGACGCGGCGATCCGAAGCAGCGCTCGAGCTCGTCCAGCGGCAGACGCGATGCGACGCGTGCGCACCGGGGTATGCACGACTACGAAGCGAGCGGACGAAACATACATACAGATGAAACGAATCTGCGTGTGTTATGCCGCTCGGCTAACAGCGCACGCCGCTGAGCGGACGCTGCCGCGGTGTCCGGCCGTGATCGCAGCCGGAGAAAGTCGATGGCGCTGGGCGTCGCTCACTTGGTCGGATACTGCGCCTACGTTCCTGGCGACGAGGCGTGTGTGATCCTAAGCGGGTGGAGGTGTTTGAAGTCGTTGTCGAGGATCACACCGCACCCCACGGGGTGAGCGAAGCCCCCTGGGGTGTTGGTTTTGAATTCCCTGCCCGCCGCGTAGGCGTGGCCAGCTCGGTAGTTATGGAAGATTTTCGTCGTGTGGGCGGGGACGTTCATCGTGAAAGGGCCCCTTGCTGCGTAGCCGATCCCGCCGTCGTTGAAACGCCACCACGGGAGCACGTGGACCACGCGATCAACGTTGCCAGTGTTCCTGATGCGCACGAGGAACCAAACCCAGGCGCCAAAGCGGATATTGCAGTGGGTTGTTTTGTCGCAGGGCGATGTGAGCGGGAAACGTTGATTTCGCTGGCTTGGCCTGCTGCTCCCGCGAGTGGGCGGCGAGCGCGAGCACGCCGAGGATCAGCACTGCTCCAGCCACCGCGGCGATGCGCACCAGCACGCGCGGCACGCGCGCCGGTCTCCGTCCAGGGGCGAGCTCGCGTTCACGCGCGTTGATCCGCGCAGGCAGATCCAACGGCGGGTCAAACTCGCCGACCGGGCGTACGAGATCGCGAAGCTGGTCAGACACGACCGGCCTCCGCGAAGTCTGGTGACTGTCGAAGCGCCCGCCGCGCCCGGTGCAGCCGCACCTTCACGGTCGCGACCGGCACCCCCGACAGGCGCGCCACCTCACCGACGGGCATGTCCGCGAAATAGTGCAGGAACACCGCCGAGCGCTGATCCGGTGACAACCGCCGCAGGCCGGCGGTGACGGCGTAGGGCAACACCGAAACGTCGTCGCCGATCGCCTCGGGTAGCGCGCCGTCCACGTGCAGGCGCTGGCGCTTCAACTCGCGCCCGGCCAGCCGAAACGCCGTCCGAAATACCCACGCCACCGGATCGCGGACGCCGTCCCGATACGCGTAGAGACGCGCGAATGCCTCACACGTCGCCTCATCAGCCACCTCGCGACTCCCCGCCGACATCGTCAGCACCGCCCGCCACACCGTTCCACCATGTGAGCGAAACACCGCTTCGACCTCAGCTCTCGTTGCGATCCTGACCACCTCATCATCAGCCGTCTACTAATACAGAGCCACGACCAGCCCGGAAGGTTCCAGTATCTCGCGAACCGGGCCGGGACGAGGATCGCCATCGAGGTTCTCGGCGAAGCTCGATTGGCTCCGCGAGACCGTGCCGCGCCGGGTGGTGCTTCGGCAGCTAGGTCTGCGCCGAGATGAATCGCTCGAGCTTGTCGAACGAGTCACTCCACCCATCGTGGTGAAGCGCGCGGCGCTCCTCAGTCTTGAACCGACCCTGGGTGAAGTCGACCTCCGTCGATTCGCCAAGATCGCGGAACGAAAGGCCCACCCGGGTCTCGACGTCGTCGGGATTCGGCTCCTCCCAGGTGAATGTGAAGGCGAGAACGGTAGGCGGGTCGACCTCGCAGACCTCGCCGATCAGATAGAAGTGTTCGCCGTCTGGCGGCTGCATCTCGATCCGGTAGCGCGCTCCGACACGTGGACTGAACTCCACACTTGGAATGCTGAAGCCCTTCGGCCCAAACCACTTCGCCAACTGGGTCGGATCGACGAATGCCTGAAACACGACCGCACGAGTTGCCGGGAACTCGCGCTTCATGGCGAGCGTGCACTCGTCCGATCGGCCGGTCATGCGCCGAGCGTATCAGTGTTCGTGGAAGGCGCCGGCCAACGCGATCCTCCCGTCACGCCTGCCGCACCAAGGCCAGGATTCGCCGTACCCTCGCGTGGCGTCACAAGGCCATAGGGGGCTATCTGAGTCTCACGGACGGGCCCCACGTAACCCCGCGTTGGGCGTCCGCACGTTTCTCCCAATGGGAGGTACGTTCAGATGGCGTCTGCCGAGGCTCGAAGCGGTAAGCGAGTCACACCCAGCGCACCGCACACGCGACCTAACGCTAGACCATATCGAGCCGCTACGTAACGGCGGCTCCGTTAGACGAATCGAATCTGCGCGTGCTGCCGATCGGCGAACAGTGGGCGACGATGACAATGCGTCGAGGGATGTACTTACGGCGCTGGGGTGATGAGCGACGCGATCGCCGAGATGACCGCATCGGGTTTGAGCAGCTGGATATCGTGGCCGCTCGGGACGACGATCAGGCGCCCGTGGGGCGATTCGGTTGCGAGTTGCTGCTCAGCGTTCCTCCAGAGCACTTCGATCTGCTTTGCGACGTCCTGGTCGGTAACCGCTGCTTGCTGGTGGTTGGTCGCTGCGAGGACGATCACGGGCACCTTTGGCAGCGGCCCGGCTTGGTCGACCTCTGCGCTGCTCTTGACGTAGTCGAGGCGTTCGGGATTCTCGCTGGGATCCGATCCCGCGCGGAGCTCTTGGCAGAGCGCCGCACTGACCAGGGCACACTCCCCATCGAGGAACGTTGTCGGCGTAGGATCCACCAACACGACGCCGCTCACCTCGCTCGGGTACTGAGCGGCGAACAGGCGAACGTCGAGCCCTCCGAACGAGTGACCGACGAGCAGATACGGCGGTCGGACGCCCGCCGCCTTCAAGAGGCTGTGAAGATCGGCCACTACCTCCGCGCTGGTGCGAGGCGTCGGGGCGGCATCGCTCTTGCCCAGGTTCGCACGGTCATAGGTACACGTCCGGGTCAACTTTCGCACGGGAGGCGCGACGGCATCCCACGTCTCGTGGATGTTACCCAATCCGGCATCCATGACGACCGTCGGGCGTCCCTTGCAGGCACACTCCAGATACAGCGAGCGACCGCCGACATCAAACGTCGTTTGGATCGCATCCGGCCCCAACGAGGCGCCGCCCCCGCACCCGGGAAGCGTGGCCGCCGCTACGACGACGACTAACCACGCGATGCGTCCACGCCAACACGATGATTCGCCACTCACCGGCCGAGTCTACCGACTCCAGCCCGCGGGCTGCCTCTGGACGAGGTATTCGGACACACAGCGCCGCCGTGCCCCCGGAACTCGTGCCATGGGTCTGCGCCTCGCGGCGCTTCAGCGGTTGGTTTTTTCGATAGCGACCGCTGGTGATGCTCGATTGGCTCCTCGTGCTTCGTACGCCTTTGATGGTGATGCATGGAGCTTACGCGCTGAGCGTCAGAGGCCATTCGCCAATACCAGGGGCCCGCTTGAGCGGAGAATTCTGGTCGGGTCTGGCGGCCCCGATCAGGGGGTCACGAAGGCGTAGCTGAAACGGTCCGCAGGGGAGGAGCGATGCTGCAGGAGCACTCTGTGGACCTGGCCCTGCCCATTGGCAACGTTGAAGAGCAGCTTGAAGGTTTCGGTGGAGCCTGGCGGGATGTCGTTGCAGAATTGGTGATTGGGGTCGATCAACAGGCTGTCCTTCGACCAAGGGTGAGACCACCAGTGTCCGCTCATGAGCTCTGCTCCGAGCTTATTGCGGCCATGGCAGAACGGTTCATGCGCCGGCGTCTCGCCGTCGTTGCGGACGCTCACGGTGAGCACCCACAAGCGGCTCCCGGCGGGAGCCTTTAGCGACTGGTCGTTTGGATGGTCGTTTGGAATCGGGACCGAGCCCACCTTGACGAGCTCCTTCGTGACGAAGGTCATACCGTCAAGCTCGACCGGCGTCCCAAACCGGACTCTCTGGAGGCTCCGGTAGCCAAACGGCGAATCCGTCCGATCGGGTGGCGCGTGGGCGGGAGCGGGCCGGTCACGCCGGGAGTGGGCGGCGATCACCATCACGACCACGAACACGACGACCGCAAATGCGGCAGCGCCGGCCAATGCCAGCCGCCGCACTCGTCGTCGTGTCGCGTCTTCGCCTGTCACGGCCTCGTGGCGTCGGCGCGCCTCAACCTGCGCCCGAAGATCCGGCGAAACCTCAAGGTCGTCGAGCGACTCCAACAGCGTTGTCCAGGATTCAGGCATACGGCACTTCCACTTGTTCAAGCAGCGTCTTCAGGGCACGGCGTGCGCGATGCAGCCGTACCTTGACCGTCGCCGATGTCGAGCCGGACAGTCGAGCGACCTCATTCACTGGTAGATCGGCGAAGTAGTGCAGAAACACGGCGACACGTTGATCGGGCGACAAGACGGCAAGGGCCGCCTGCAGATCCGTCGCCAACTCTGGAGGCTCGATACCGTGGCGATCCGGAATCTCGGCCTCCAAGGCCCGCTCGCGGCGCATATCGGCGGCGCCCAGCCGGAAGGCCGTTCGAAACACCCACGCCACCGGGTCCCGCACCCCTCGGCGGTAGTCGAACAACCGCGCGAACGCCTCTGCGGTCGCCTCATCGGCGATCTCGCGACGCCCAGCCGACATCACCATCACGGCCCGCCACACCTGGCCGGCATGCGACTGAAACA
>CAWCPM010000013.1:0-160588 GCA_963797565.1 uncultured Actinomycetes bacterium
GGATACCAGTTCGCTCCGGCGTCGGCCGAACGCCAGATGCCCGAGCGCCCGGTCACGTACAGATCCTGGGCGCCGCAGCCGCCGCCCGACGGACCGGCATCGGCCACCATCGCGGCCGTGTAGTAGTTCCGCCCAGCATGTAGGCCGGCTGGCCGGCCAGCCACCAGCGGTCACCGGTGCCGTCGCCGATGGTGGTGTGGATCGCGGCCGGGTTGATCGCCAGCGACGTCCAGGTAGCGCCGCCGTCGGAGGAGGCGATCACCGAGTCGGCGCCGCCCGACTCCGAACCGGCGATCAGGAACGTCGACCCGCAGGCCTGGTGGCCGTCGATCGATGTCCACAGCGCGCCGCTGCTGGGCGGCGCCCCCAGCGCCTGCCAGGTGGCCCCGGCGTCGTGCGAGACGGCCATGCCGGAGCTGCCGGCCGCGTAGAGGTCGCTGCCGATGAAGCGCAGCTCCTCGACCCTGGCCGGCGCACCCGCCACAGCGGCGAAGGTGCCGGTGGTGCCGGCGGTGGTGGTGCGGAACAGGCCGCCCTCGTAGCCGGATGCGATCACCACGTTCGGATCCGCGGGATCGAGCGCGATCGAGCGCAGGTGCTGGCCCGCCAGTCCCAGCTTCGTCCAGGTGGTGCCTCCGTCCGCCGAGCGCATGACCCCACCGGAGAAGGTGGCGGCGTAGATCGTCCCGGCGGGGTCGATCGCGAGCAGGTGCCCGGTCGACCGCGGGTGGGACGGCGGTAGGCCGGCGATCCCCGGCGTGTCGCCGCCGGCGAATTCCGGCACGGTCGATCGCACCACCCAGGTCTGGCCGGAGTCGTCGGACTCAAGCAGGCCACCGCCGGAGCCGCTGGCCCCGGCCGCCGCGTACACGCGCCCCGGCACCGCCGGCGAGAACTCGATCGACGCGATCTTGTACTGACTGGTGTCGGTCAGTCCGGTGTTGGCCGGCTGCCAGCCGGTTCCCCAGTCGAGCGACCGGTAGATCCCGGATGTGTCGCCGCCTGCCAGCACCAGCCCGCTGTCCGCGGGGTCGATGGCGATCACGTTCTGGAAGCCTCCGCCGCCGAGGCCGCTCTCGGCGAAGCTGAGCGGGGTAACAGCTGCGCCGCCCGCGGTCGGAGCGATCAGCGCAACCGCCGTCGTGATCGCAAGCAGCGTCGTCTTCAGGTGCATCAGATGCCGGCCCGCCCGGTCGTCGTTGTGGGAGCCCCTTCATCCTACGTCCGGACGGGGTTACCCACGAAAGTCCGGCGCCGCCCGGCCGTTTTTGATGCAACCGCGGGCGTCCTGGGTATACGTACCTCATCGAACCGGAAAGGCGGATGACCAATGAGCAGCTACACCACGGCGAATCTTCGGCAGGTTGAGGACCAGGCACCCAACTTCGGGATGCCTTCAGAGATGCAGGCGCGGTTCGCGCGAACGGCGCTGGAAGGCAAATCGCTGGGACTGAGCCTGTTCACTCTGGAGCCGGGCTTCCGGATCCCGTTTGCGCACAAGCACGCACACCAGGAGGAGGTCTACGTGGTCGTGCGCGGCTCCGGGCGCATCAAGGTCGAGGACGAGATCGTGGAGCTGGCGCAGTGGGATGCGATCCGGATCGACGAGGACACGATGCGGGCGGTCGAGGCGGGGCCGGAGGGGGTCGAGTACCTCGCGTTCGGCGCCGGCGACGACCCCCGAGACGCCGACATGGAGCAGGGCTGGTGGAGCGACTGAGCGGACGGCCGCGCCGGCTTGACCACACAGGGACTCTTTGACTAGAGTCAGACAATGGACGCCGAGACGGTCGCGCGCGTGCGCCGCTTCAACCGCACCGTCACGGAGCGGGTGGGCGCCCTGGACGAGAGCTACCTCGATCGCGGCCGGCCGCTGGGCGAGACGCGCCTGCTGTGGGAGATCGGTCCCGATGGCGCCGACGTCCGTGACCTGCGCCGGCGGCTGGGGCTCGACGCGGGGTACGCGAGCCGGCTGCTGCGCTCGCTGGAATCGGAACGGCTGGTCGTGGTCGAGCACGGCAGCGCCGACCGCCGCGTGCGCCGCGCCCGTCTGACGGCCGACGGCCGGGCGGAACGCGCGGAGCTCGATCGCCTCTCGGACGGTCTGGCGGCGTCGATGCTGGAGCCGCTGGAGCACTCGCAGCGCGCGCGGCTGGTGGCGGCGATGGACGAGGTCGAGCGGCTGATGCGCGCCTCACTGGTCACGATCACCGTCGCCGATCCGGCCGTCGCTGACGCGCGCTGGTGCATCGAGCAGTACTTCGCCGAGCTGGGCGACCGGTTCGAGGACGGCTTCGATCCCGCCATCAGCATCGCCGCTCCGATCGATGAGCTGAAGCCGCCGACCGGGCTGCTGCTGGTGGCACACCTCCGTCAGCGGCCGGTGGGCTGCGGGGCACTCAAGATCCGCCCGGGCCGGCCCGTCGAGCTGAAGCGGATGTGGGTATCGCCCGAGCTGCGCGGCCTCGGCCTCGGCCGGAGGCTGCTGCGGGAACTGGAACGGGAGGCGGCGGCGACCGGCGCCGACACCGTTCGCCTGGAGACGAACCGCTCGCTGGCGGAGGCGATCGCCCTCTACCGCAAGGCCGGCTACCGGGAGGTGGAGGCGTTCAACTCGGAGGCCTACGCGCACCACTGGTTCGAAAAGCGGCTGTGACGCCACACCGCCCTACAGGGCGGGGATCACCTGCTCGGCCACGTGCCGGAAGGTGCTGTCCTCCAGCTCGGGGTCGGGCCAGAAGATGCAGATCGAGTCGACGCCGCCCTCCAACCAGCGCCGCATCTTCGCGACCACCTCGGCGGGCGTGCCCACAAGCGTCAGGTCCTCCAGCCACTGATCCGGCATCTCGTCGGCGACGGCCTCGGCCCCGTGACGCTCGATCAGCGCGGTCAGCTGGTCGGAGATGCCGTACGCGTCGGTCATCGTGTTCACGCCGAACTCTCCCAGGAACGAGCCCAGAATCGGCCGCGCAGCCGCGCGTGCGCGATCGCCGTCGGGGTCGACGCAGGTGAGCGCGACGGTCGCGTAGGCCATCGCATCCAGCGGACGGCCGGCCTTCGCCAGCCCCTTCTCGACACACTGGCGGCCGAACCTGAAGTACTCGACGCCGGCCGAGGCGGCGAACAGCGTGGTGTCGGCCAGCTCCCCTGCCAGGCTCAGCAGCATCGGACCGCTGACGCCCATCGCGATCGGCACGTGCTCGGTGGCCGGGTGGGTGATGCCGATCTGGTCGAGCGAGAAGTGCTTGCCGTCGACGCTGATCGTCTCCCCGGCAAGCAGCCGCCGTACCGACGTCACGCTCTCACGCAGGGCGGCAACCGGCTTTGCGGGCATGATCCCCATCTGCCGCAGCCAGTCGGGCAGGCCCAGGCCGATGCCGGGACGAAACCGCCCCGGGAAGGCGCGGCTGATGCCGGCGATCTCCATCGCAAGCACCGCCGGGTGGCGCACCAGGCCGGACACGATGCTGGTTCCGACCGGCACCGTCTCAGTCGCCGACAATGCCAGCGTCGCGCCCACCAGCGCCGGCACGTAGAAGTAGTCCTCGGGGATCATGATGTGCGAGTAGCCGAGCCCCTCCAGCCATCGCGCCTTCTCACCGATCTGCTCCGGCGGCACCATGTCGCCCATCGAGACGCCGACAGGGTGGGCGTACCGTGGGCTCATCCGTCGCCGCCCGCGGCCACGACCGCGGCGCCGTCGATGCGGTTGCGCTCGATCGCGAGACGCATCAGCGTGGCATGCGTCCCCTCCTGGCCGGCGGACTCGTATGGATCGGGCTGGAGCTGGATGTAGCTGCCGTCGGACTGCAGCTCCCAGGCGTTTCGCCGGTCGGCCAGGCAGATCTCGAGGATCTCCCACAGCCGCGCGCGCAGCCGCGGCTTGGTGATCGGCACGGCCGCCTCGACCCGCTCCGAGAGGTTGCGGGTCATCCAGTCGGCGGACCCGATCAGGAACGTCCCCTCCAGCGGATCCTCCGAGCCGCTCGCGAAGTGGAAGATCCGCGAGTGCTCGAGAAAGCGCCCGATGATGGACCGGATGCGGACGTTCTCGGTCAGGCCGGGCACGCCCGGCGCCAGGCAGCAGAGGCCACGCACGATCAGGTCGACGGGCACCCCCGCCCCGGACGCGCGGGACAGCAGGGCGCACATCTCGGGATCCTCGAGCTGGTTCATCTTGCAGACGATCCGGGCCGGCAGGCCGGCCTCGTGGTTCGCGATCTCGGCCTCGAGCAGCTCGACGAACCGGGCCCGCATGTGCAGCGGGGCGACCAGCAGCTCGGAGAACGACGGCGTCCGCGAACGCCCGGTCAGGTAGTGGAACAGCGAGACCACGTCCCCGGTGATGGCCGGATCGGCCGTGAGCAGGCCGACATCCTCGTACAGCTTTGCCGTGCGGGTGTGGTAGTTGCCCGTGCCGATATGGGCGTAGCTGCGGATGACGCCGTCTTCATTACGGACAACAAGCGCGACCTTGCTGTGCGTCTTGAGGCCCGTTACCCCGAACATGACGTGGGCTCCCACACGCTCAAGCTCCCGTGACCAGTGCAGGTTGCGCTCCTCGTCGAAGCGGGCGTTCAGCTCGATAACGCAGGCCACCTGCTTGCCGGCCTCCGCCGCCGCGATCAGCGAGCGCACGAACGGCGTGTCGTCGCCCACCCGGTAGACGGTCATCTTGATGGACAGCGTCTGGGGATCGTCGGCCGCCTCGCGGATGAACCGCTCAACGCTCGCGTAGAAGCTCTCGTAGGGGTGGTGCAGCAGGATGTCGGCGTTGCGGATCGCCGAGAAGATGTCGGAGTCCGGGGCGGCCTCCAGGACTCGCGGGGCCAGCGGCGTCCAGGGCCGGTCACGCAGTTCGGGGACGTCCAGGCCGGCGATCTCGAACAGGGTCGTGTAGTCGAGCAGGGCGCTCATCTCGTAGACGGCGTCCGGCGCCAGGCTGAAGCGGTCGACCAGCTCGGCCACCATGGCGGAATCGGCGTCGGGCTGCACCTCGAGCCGCACGACCGGCTCGAAGCGGCGCTGGCGCAGCTCCTCCTCGACCATCGCCCGCTTGCTGAGCCCGTCGTTCTCGTCCAGCTCCACGTCGGCATCGCGAAGCACCCGGAACAGGCTGGCACTGGCCACGATCATTCCCGGGAACAGCCGCTCGGCGTTGGCCCGGATCACCTGGTCGAGGCCGACGAACACCCACTCGGACGAGCCGTCCGCCCCCACCCGCAGCCACTGAGGCAGGTCGGTCGGCAGCTTCACCCGCACCAGCACCGCCTCGCCGCTGACCGGATCCTCGAGCTGAAACGCCCACGACGTGGAGAGGTTCGAGACGTAGGGGAAGGGGTGGGCGGCGTCCAGGCTGAGCGGCGTCAGCACCGGCGAGATGTCGCGCTCGAACACGGCGGAGGCCTCGTCGCGCTGGGCGTCGTCGAGGTCGTCCCAGCCGACCAGGCGGATCCCGTGCTCGGCCAGCCGCGGGCGCAGCACCTGCGCGTAACAGGCGGCCTGCTCGTCCAGCATCGACGTCACCATCGCGCGGATTCGCGCCGCGAGCTCGCGCAGGGCCGGCGCTGCCAGGCCGGTCGGGTCGGCCAGCCGCGACATGCGCTTCATGAAGAACTCATCGAGGTTCGCGCTGAAGATGGCCAGGAACTTCACGCGCTCGAGCAGCGGCGTGCGCTCGTCCAGCGCCTCATGCAGCACCCGCCGGTTGAACTCGAGCCAGCTGACGTCGCGGTCGATCCAGGCGCCGCTCAGGTCGCCGGCCTGGCCGGCGGTTGGGGATGACTCACCGACCGCCACAGCCACCACCCGGTTTGGTCGACCACCGCATGGGCGAGAGTGTAATCCCGCATGGCGAGCCGCTCTAGCTGATCGATCGATATCTCCGTGATGTGGAGGCGAGAACGAGCTCGCGCAAGGTGAATCGCCTTGCGCCGGTCGGGAGTGATCTGCGATCACGCAGATCACGAAAAGGACGCAGGGAGCGTCAATATCGGGAATATTGACGCGACCGAGGACGCGGCGAGGCGAAGGTGCGCAGCCGTAGCCACCCCGACCGTCTCGTATCCCCACCTCTCGCTGCGACCAGGCTCGCGAAAGATATCGATCGATCAGCTACAGATTGTCGCTGGCGATGCGGCTGTCCCAGATGTCGCCCAGCGGCTGCGGCAGCCGGCAGACGGCGATGATCCTGCCCCGCTCCTCGTTGTCGAGGTGGTAGGGGTTCTGGATCGTGGCCAGGCGCCGGAAGCTGGTACACATCCCGCGCAGCACGCTCGGGTCATAGCCCACGGTCAGCACCGTCCGTTGTGGGAGCCGGGCGGGTCGCCAGTACTGCCAGCTGAGGTGGCCCGACAGCGGTTGCGGCAAGCCCAGCGACGGTCCGAACCGGGCAAGAGCCCCCGCCTCGCCGTAGTTCTGGGCCAGGATCGCCGCATGGGCGCGCTCGGCCTGGGGCAGCGACCGCCACGCTTGCGCCGTCTGCGCGACCAGCTCCGGCCAGCCGATCTCGTCCTTGAAGAAGGACACGTTCCAGATGCCGGAGTCGATCATGCCCGTCGTCGAGCGGATCGGCACCACCACCTGGGCCGCCACCGCGATCACCAGCACCTGGAACACCGCCAGCGCGGCCAGAGTGGCGCGGGCGCCAGCGGGCCGCCGGCCGCCACCGCTCCAGCGCCACAGCCCCGGCCGCGACGCACACGATCAGCGCCGGCAGCGGGTAGTAGCCACGCCCCTGCTCGAGCCCGAACCCGACCACAACGAATACCGCCGCCCAGGTGAACGCCCGCAACCCGGGACGCCGCCACATCCAGACGCCGCCGACCACGGCCAGCGCCGTGCAGGCCGCCAGGAACACGACCGCGTCGGCCACGTATGCCGGCGGCGGTGTGTCGGCGGCCGTCTGCGCGCGCTGGCTGTGCGCGAAGGCGGCGCTTGGCCAGCCGTGGTGGATCTCCCAGGCGATGTTCGGCAGCAGCAGGACGAACGCGATCCCGGCGGCGATCCACGGGCCACGCGTCCTCAGCACCCGCCGCTGCGGCGTCAGCGCGAGCCCCGCCACCAGCGCCAGCAGCAGCGTGGCGATCGTGTACTTGGCCTCGAGGCCGATGCCGGCCATCACCCCCACCGCCGGCCACAGCCGCGGCATCGGCCGGGTGACCGCGACCAGCACCAGGTAGAGCGTCGCGGTTTCTGCCCCCAGATCGAGCCAGGTGGGATGGAAGATGCTGGCTGCTCCCAGCGCGATCGGCGCCGTCGCCCAGGCCAGCGCCGCGAGCGCCTGTGCCCGCAGGCCGCCGCCCAGCTCGCGCGCGCTCAGGGCCACGAAGGCGACGCTGGTCAGCCCGATCACCATCGTGGTCAGGCGCAGCGCGTCCAGCGACGTCCCGAACACGCCCACCACCGCCCACCCGACAAGGGCGGTCAGGGGCGGGAAGTCGACGTATCCGAACGCGAGGTGGTGCGACGCCTCCAGGAAGTAGAGCTCGTCGCGATCCCATCCGTAGCGGCCCAGGAAGGCCAGCCCGACAAGGGCCGGCACCAGCGCCGCCAGCACCGATACCGCCAGCGTCGAGCGCACGGTCGTGCGCGGCCCGGTGGCTTCGGGCGACTCGGCGGCAGCGATCGCGGTCGCGGTCATGAGCGTGGCGGAGACTACCGCCGTGCGCTGGTACTACGCTGCGTCGGTTCCACATTGCAGGAGGCATCGAATGGCCGGTTACACGATCGTCAACATGAACGACCTCGAGGACTCCGCCGCAGGGCGCGATGGCGTCGAGGCGCGGTTCGGCCGCAAGCACCTCGACTCCGAGCACCTCGGTGTCAGCGTCTTTCGTTACGGGCCGGGCCACCGCAACACCCTGGGCCACAGGCACCGCGAGCAGGAGGAGGCATACCTCGTCACCGCCGGCTCCGGCCGGATCAAGCTCGGCGACGACATCATCAACCTCAAGCCCTGGGATCTGGTGCGGATCGCGCCGTCCACGTTGCGCGCGCTGGAGGCCGGGCCGGACGGGCTGGAGGTGGTCGCGATCGGATCCGACCGTCCCGAGGGCGGCGACGGCGAGACCGTCGAGGACTGGTGGACGGACTGATGCGATGACCGCGGGCGACGTGGTGCTGCCCTCCGGCAGGCAGTTCGAGATCGCGCTGGGTGACCAGCGCCTGGTCGTGGTCGAGTTCGGCGGCGGCCTTCGTTCCTACACCGTCGGCGATGCGGACGTGCTGGACGGCTATGCGGTTGACGGCACGTGCACGTCGGGCCGCGGCCAGGTGCTGATCCCGTGGCCGAACCGGATCGAGGACGGGCGCTACGACTTCGATGGTGCCAGCCATTCGCTGCCCCTGAACGAGGTGCCGAACCGAAACGCGATCCACGGGCTCGTCCGCTGGGCGGCCTGGACGGCGGCGGAGCATGAGCCGGACCGGGTGGTGATGGCGCACATCGTGCATCCGCAGCCCGGGTATCCGTTCTCGCTGTCGCTGTCGATCGAGTACTCGCTCTCTGAGGCCGGCCTCACGGTGCGCACGACCGCGACCAACGCCGGCGATCGCGACTGCCCGTACGGCTGCGGCGCCCACCCGTACCTGGCGGCAGCCACGGGCACCGTGGACACACTGGAGCTGCGGGTTCCTGCGAGCACCGTCCTGCGGTCGGACGAGCGCAGCCTGCCCACCGGCTCGGCGCCGGTCGCGGGCACCGATTACGACTTCCGTACGCGGCGGGCGATCGGCGGGCTCGTGCTCGACAACGCGTTCACCGACCTGGAACGGGACGACGACGGGGTGGCCCGCGTCGAGCTGCGTGACCCGGTGTCGGGCGCCGGGCCGACGCTGTGGATGGACGAGGCGTACCCGTACGTGATGGTGTTCAGCGGCGACCCGCTGCCGGATGTCGCACGACGCGCGCTCGCCGTCGAGCCGATGTCGTGTCCGCCCAACGCGTTTCGCAGCGGCGAGAGCCTGGTGCGGCTGGCGCCGGGCGAGTCGCACACCGCGACGTGGGGCATCTCCGTCTAGCACTGCGTGACCCGGATGCACCACGCCCGTCACGCCTGTCACGCCGCCTGCGCGGCCGAGTGACGTCCCGGTCGCCCGATCAGGGCTCAGAGCCCGACTCGGCCCGCGCGAGACGGTTCGGCGCGGAGCTGTGACGGGTCGTCGCGGGATCGTGATGCGCGGTCGCATGGTTGGGCGGGAGGCCGGACAGACGCCGTGATCGTTGTCGCCGGGCGCTGGTGAGAATCGTTGCAGGTCGCGGGCTGAGATGCGTTACGTGGCGTTGACGGATCGTTGCGGCTTTGCTGGTAATGGAACCGTCACGGCCACGCGACGGGCGCGGACACGGATGCCGCTGCCTGCCTCGTCCGATCGGGGTGACACCACAGCGCCCGGCGCCCGATAGCGTGCCGCCATGCCGGCGCCGACGACAGTGAGGCCGCGGCGGATCGACCCCCGGCTGCTGCGGCGCACCCGGGGCTCGCGCCTCGCGTTGGCGGTCGATGCCGCGCTGGGGATCGCCGCGGCGCTGCTGGTGCTGGCCCAGGCGGTGCTGATCGCCCACGTTGCCGCCCGCTCCTTCGACGGCGCCGCGCCGGGCGCCCTGGTGGTACCGCTGGCCGCCCTGTGCGCCGTGGTGGTGGCGCGAGCGGCGACATCATGGGGATTCGACGTGGTCGGGCGGCTGGCCGCGGCCGACGTGCTGTGCGCGCTTCGCGGCGATCTGATCAGGGCCCGCCTGAGCGACACCCCCGCCGGCCTCGATGCGCAGGACGATGCCGAACTGGCCGTGGCGGCGGTGGCGGGCATCGACGCCCTCGAGACGGTGTTCGCGCGCTCGCTGCCGCAGCTGGTCCTGGCCGCGGTGGTGCCGGCGGCGGTGCTGTTGCTGGTGGCCGCGATCGACCCGCTGTCGGCGCTGCTGATGCTGCTCACGCTGCCCCTGGTGCCGGTCTTCATGTGGCTGATCGGCCGCACCACCGAGCGCCGGGCGCTGGCGCGCTGGCAGGAGCTGTCGCTGCTGTCGTCGCACTTCCTCGACGTCGTGCGGGGTCTGCCGACGCTGCGCGCCTTCAACCGCGGCGAGGCCCAGGCGGAACGGATCGACCAGGTCGGCGAGCGATACCGCAAGGCGACCATGGAGACGCTGCGACTGGCCTTTCTGTCCGGCGCGGTGCTCGATCTGGCGGCCACGCTGGGAGTGGCGTTGATCGCGGTCACCGTGGGGGTGCGGCTCGTGGAGGGTGACATCGGATTCGAGCCGGCGCTGACGGTGCTGCTGCTGGCGCCCGAGCTGTACCTGCCGCTGCGCAACCTGGCCTCCCAGTTCCACGCCGGCGCCGACGGGATGGCGGTGGCCGGGCGGCTGCTGGACGCGGCCACGGCGCCGGCCGCACCCGTGTCCGGGCCATCGCCGATCCCGGCCGCGGCCACCGTCCGCTTCGACGGGGTCAGCTTCCGCTATCCGCGGGCCGGCCGGGCAACGCTCGAGCAGGTCGGGCTCGAGCTGGCGCCGGGAGAGACGGTTGCGCTGGTCGGCCCCAGCGGCAGCGGCAAGAGCACGATCGCGCGCCTGCTGCTGCGCCTGGCGGAGCCCAGCGACGGGCGGATCCTGGCCGGCGGCACCGACATCGCCGCCTGCGACCCGGACCTCTGGCGGCGGGGGATCGCGTGGCTGCCGCAGCATCCGACGCTGCTTCACGGCTCGATCGCCGACAACATCCGGCTGGGCGCGCCGGAGGCGGCGGACGAGCTCGTGCGTGACGCCGCCGAGGCGGCCGGCGCCGCCGAGTTCATCTCGGAGCTGCCGGCCGGGTACGAGACGACGGTGGGAGACGGCGGCCGCCCGCTGTCCGCCGGAGAGACGCAGCGGATCGCCCTGGCCCGGGCCCTGCTCCGCGACGCGCCGCTGCTGATCCTGGACGAGCCGACCGCCAACCTCGATCCGGCCAGCGCCGAGCTTGTGCGCGCCGCCGTCGACCGCTGCCGGCAAGGCCGGACGGTGCTGGTGATCGCACACGACGACGAGCTGGCGTCCCGCGCCGACCGCATCGTGCAGCTGCAGGCGGCGGCGTCATGATCGGCCGGCTGGTTGACCTGTCGGGCGTCTCGCGGCGACGCCTGGCCGTGGTGGTCGCCCTCGGTGCGCTGGCCACCTCCCTCGGCATCGCGCTGATCGCAACCTCCGGCTACCTGATCTCGCGCGCGGCGCAACGGCCGCCGGTGCTGGCGCTGACCGTGACGATCGTGATCGTGCGGTTCCTCGGGCTGACCCGCCCGCTGGCGCGCTACATCGACCGGCTGGTGTCCCATGATCTGGCGCTGCGGTCGCTGGGCACGATCAGGTCGCGCTTCTTCGCGCGGATCGAGCCGCTCGCCCCCGGCCAGCTGGACGGCTTCCGCCGGGGCGACCTGGTCGCCCGCATGGTCGGCGACGTCGACCGGCTGGACGGGCTCTACGTGCGCGGGCTGTGCCCGCCGCTGAGCGGCCTCGCGGTGGCCGTGCTGTGCGTCGTCGCGGCGGCCGTGATGCTGCCGGCGGCGGGCGCGATCCTGGCGGCCGGCCTGGCCATCGCCGGCCTGGCGGTGCCCGCGCTGGCCGTACGCTGGAGCCGCGAGCCGTCCGCGCGCCTGGCGGCCGTTCGTGCGCAGCTGTCGTCCCAGCTGGTCGAGCTGCTGCGTGCCGCACCCGAGATCGTCGCCTTCGGCGCGGCCGGGTCACGCGCCGAGGCGGTCGCGGAGCTCGACCGGGAGCTGGCGGCGCTGACCCGGCGCGATGCCCTCCGGGCCGGCCTGGCCGACGCGCTGGTGACGCTGGCGGCAGGCCTCACGACGGCTGCCATCCTGGCCGCAGCCGTGCGGGCGCGGGCGGGCGGATCGCTCGACCCGGTGCTTGTCGCGACCGTCACGCTGCTCGGCCTGGCGTCGTTCGAGGCGGTCACGCCGATCCCCCGCGCCGCGCGCGAGCTGGCCGTCATCGGTGCGGCCGGGCGACGTGTGCTCGACCTCACCTCGCGTCGGCCTGTGATCACCGATCCGGCGGCACCGTTGCCGTCACCGCCGCGGGACGCGACGATCGAGCTGGCGGGCGTAACCGCCCGCTATCCCGGATCACCGCGGCCGGCGCTGGAGCAGGTCGACCTGCGGCTGGAGCCGGGCCGCCGGGTGGCGCTGGTGGGGCCCAGCGGATCAGGGAAGACCACCGTCACCAACGTGCTGCTGCGATTCCTCGATCCGGAGGAGGGCGCCCTCCTGATCGACGGCCGCGACGCGCGCGACCACCGCCAGTCGGACGTGCGCGCGATGTTCTCGCTGGCCGGCCAGGGAGCCCACCTGTTCAACTCGACGATCCGCCAGAACCTGCTGCTCGCCCGGCCGGACGCGACCGACGACGAGCTGAGCGCAGCCCTCGCACGGGCGCGGCTGGCGGCCTGGGTGGACGGGCTGCCGGACGGGATCGACACCCTGGTGGGCGAGGAGGGGCGACGGCTCTCGGGCGGCCAGCGCCAGAGGCTGGTGCTGGCCCGGGCGCTGCTCCATGACGCTCCCGTGCTGGTGCTGGACGAGCCGACGGCCCATCTCGACGCCGCCACCGCCGAGGCGCTCATGGCCGACGTGTTCTCAGCCGCCGGGGACGCCGCCGTGCTGCTGATCACGCATCGCAGCGAGGGCCTGGACGCCGTCGACCAGGTGGTGGCGCTGGATGCCGGCCGGCTGACGCAGGCGGCGGCGGCTATCTAAGACGCGGTGCGGGCGTCCACCGCGTCCGCGGTCTCACCCGGAGCCGCGGGCTCGGCCCGGCCGGGCATCCGCTGCTCGTCGATCACCTGCTGAGGGCGGCTGTGGCCGAGGAATGCGAAGCCCCAGGACATGAGCGCAGAGAATCGGTTCTTGTAGCCGGTCATGAACGTGAGGTGCACCGTCAGCCAGGCCAGCCAGCCCAGGTAGCCGTGCAGCCGGATGCCATGGAAGCTCACGATCGCCCGCCGCCGAGACACCGCCGCCATGCTGCCCAGATCGCGGTACTTGAAGGGCTTCGGCTCCCGGCCCTTGAGCCGGCCGCTGATCGTGCGGGCGGCGTGGATCCCGGTCTGCATCGCCACCTCCGCCACGCCCGGCAGCCCGTTCAGCGACATCATGTCGCCAACGGCAAACACCTGGGGATGCCCCGGGAGCGAGCAGTCGGGGAGCACGGCGATGCGCCCCGCCCGGTCGCACTCGGCGCCGGTGGCATCGGCCAGCATCCGAGCCAGTGGCGACGCCGCCACGCCCGCCGCCCAGATCACCGTGCGGGTGTGGATCGTGCTCGTGCTGCCGTCAGCGCCACGCACCTCCACCCCGGCCGCATCCACGTTCTGGACGATCGTCTCGGTCTGAATCTCGACCCCGGTGCGCAGCAGCTCGGTCGTGCCGTGCTGCGACAGCTTGTCTCCGAACGTGGCCAGGATCTCCTTGCCGCCGTCGCACAGGATCACGCGGATGTCGCTGGGATCGATTCGGCGGAACGAGTTCTTGAGCGCGCGGCTGCCGAGCTCGGCGATCTGGCCGGCGATCTCGACTCCGGTCGGGCCGCCGCCCACCACGACGAACGTCAGCCAGGCGGTGCGCGCCTCGGGGTCGTCCTCCAGCTCGGCCATCTCCAGCGCCCCCAGGATGCGGGTGCGATGCGCCACCGCGTCGGCCAGCGTCTTCATGCCCGGCGCCCACTCCGCGAACTCGTCGTGCCCGAAGTACGACTGGCCGGCACCGGCGGCCACGATCAGGCTGTCGAAGGGCAGCGTCAGCGGCCGGCCGTCGGGCCGCTGGCAGCGCACCTCGCCTGCCTCCAGGTCGAATCCGGTGACCTCGGCCATCAGCACCGACACGTTGCGGTGGCGGCTGAGCACGTCACGCGTGGCCGGGGCGACCTGGCCCTCCGAGAGGATGCCCGTCGCAACCTGGTAGAGCAGCGGCTGGAACAGGTGGTGACTGGTCTTGTCGACCACCGTTACGTCGACCGGCGCGCGGCGCAGGAAGCGGGCTGCGAACAGCCCGCCGAAGCCGGCCCCGACGATGACGACTCGCGAACGTTGTGGTGCGTTGGCGGCGATGAGGTGATGGTGAACCGAGCTGCGCCATACCGCTTCATCCTGGTTGGATGACGCGGCCCGATCGGCCGGGTGGCACGGTGCCCGCGTGACCACTACACAGACACTCAGCACACGCACCGGCCACGACAGCACGGCACACGCCGGCGCGCTCGTGGTGTTCGGCATCACCGGCGATCTCGCCCGGGTGATGACGCTGCACTCGCTCTACCGCCTCGAGGCACGGGGCCTGCTGGACTGCCCGATCATCGGCGTCGCCGCCGACGACTGGAGCATCGACCGCCTCCGAAAGCACGCCCACGAGTGCATCGAGGCGACCGGACAGACCATCGACGAGGCCGTGTTCGAGCGGTTTGCCGCACGGCTCTCCTACCACCAGGGCGACTTCAACGACGCCGCCACCTACGAGCAGGTGGGGCAGGCCCTGTCGGGCATCGAGACGCCCGTCTTCTACCTCGAGATCCCGCCGTTCCTGTTCGGCCGGGTCGTCGGCGGCCTGTCCCAGGCGGGGCTGCTGGACGGTGCCCGCGTGGTCGTCGAGAAGCCGTTCGGCCACGACGAGGCGTCGGCGCGCGCACTCGCAGCCGAGCTGCACCAGTACCTGGACGAGTCACAGCTCTACCGGATCGACCACTTCCTCGGCAAGATGGGCCTCGAGGAGCTGCTGATCCTGCGCTTCACGAACTCGATGCTGGAGCCGCTGTGGAACCGGCAGCAGATCGCATCGGTGCAGATCACCATGGCGGAGTCGTTCGGCGTCGCGGACCGCGGGCACTTCTACGACCCGGTGGGCGCGCTGCGCGACGTGGTGGTGAACCACCTGATGCAGGTGGTCGCGGCGACGGCCATGGAGCCGCCGGCCGGCCGCGACGCAAAGACGCTGAAGGACGCCCAGCTGACCCTGTTCCGGGCGATCGCGCCGGCGTCGCCGGCGCACTACGTGCGCGGGCAGCACGACGGATACCGCTCGATCGACGGCGTGGCCGACGACTCGGCGACCGAGACCTACGCGGCGCTGCGCCTCGAACATCGACAACTGGCGATGGTCGGGCACGCCCTTCTACATCCGCACCGGGAAGCTGCTGCCGGTCACCCAGACCGAGGTGCGGCTCGTGTTCCGCAAGCCGCCGCAGCTCGGCTTCGCGGACCGTGAGCATCCCCGCCCCGAACCGAACCAGCTGGTGATGAAGCTCGACCCCTCGACCGGCGTGCGGATCGTGCTGGACGCACACCGCGCCGACGCCACACGGGTCGAGCCGATCACGCTCGACATGGAGTTCGCCGCGCAGGGCGGCGAGGGCCCGACGCCGTACGAGGTGCTGCTGCAGGCGGCGATGGAGGGCGACAGCAAGCGCTTCACCAGGCAGGACTGCGTCGAGGAGACGTGGCGGGTGATGCAGCCGCTGCTGGATGATCCGCCACCGGTGCATCCCTACACGCCGGGATCGTGGGGCCCGAAGGCGGCCGACGACCTGATCGCCGGACACGGCCGCTGGCACGACCCGTGGGTGACGGCATGACCACCACAGCCTCCGACGAGACCCAGGGCCAGGGCCAGCAGAGCGCGGCCGCGCTGTCGCCGTTCCCGGGTATCGCCGACTACGCGTTCCTGTCCAACTGCCACACCGCCGCGCTTGTCGCACCGGACGGCGCGATCGACTGGCTGTGCGTCCCCAGCTTCGACAGCCAGAGCGTGTTCGGCAGCCTGATCGACCGCGGCGCCGGAACCTTCCGGTTTGGCCCGTTCGGCATCGAGCACCCCACCGCCCGCGCCTACGAGCCGGGCACGAACGTGCTCATCACCACCTGGAAGACGCCGAACGGCTGGGTGATCGTGCGGGACGCGCTGACGATGGGGCCGCGCCGCCACGAGGACACCGTCACACCGCACACCCGGCCACCCACCGACGACGACGCCGAGCACATGCTGGTGCGCACGGTCGAGTGCATCGACGGCCGGGTCGAGGTGGAGCTGATCTGCGAGCCGCTGTTCGACTACGGCCGCGTCCCGGGCCAGTGGGCGATGAGCGGCGACGGCGGCCAGACCGCCGACGCCACCGGCGGCGGCCTCACGATCCGGCTGGACAGCGACTTCAACCTCGGCATCGAGGGCAACGCCGTGCGCGGGCGGCACGTGCTGCACGCCGGCGAGAAGGGCTGGTGCGCCCTGTCGTGGTCCGAGCAGCTGGCCACCCCGGCCGACGATGACGACGCCGTCGCCCGCATCGACACCACCGTGCGGTTCTGGCGCAACTGGCTGGCGCAGGGGCGGTTCCCCGACCATCGCTGGCGCGACCCGATCCAGCGCTCGGCGCTGGCCATCAAGGGCCTCACCTACATGCCCACCGGCGCCACCGTGGCGGCCGCCACGACGTCGC
This sequence comes from uncultured Actinomycetes bacterium, assembly GCA_963797565.1. GTDB lineage: Bacteria > Actinomycetota > Thermoleophilia > Gaiellales > JAICJC01 > JAICYJ01. The sequence goes on from CAWCPM010000013.1 coordinate 16,466, forward strand.
TCCCGGAGACCCCGGGCGGCGAGCGCAACTGGGACTACCGCTACACGTGGATGCGCGACACCACCTTCACGCTGCAGGCGCTGCACTACATGAACCTGGAGTGGGAGGCCGACGAGTTCATGCAGTTCGTGGCCGACGTCGAGCCCACCGAGGACGGCAGCCTCCAGATCATGTACGGCATCGACGGCCGCCGCGACCTGACCGAGAGCACCCGCGACGAGCTGACCGGCTACAGGGGCGCGAAGCCGGTGCGGATCGGAAACGGCGCCTTCGACCAGCGTCAGAACGACGTGTTCGGCGCGGTGCTGGACTCGATCCTGCTGCACACGCGGCGCAGCAACCGGCTGCCGCCGCGGCTGTGGCCGATCGTGGAGTCACAGGCGCAGTGCGCGATCGAGGTCTGGAAGCACCCGGATCAGGGCATCTGGGAGGCGCGCGGCAAGCCGCAGCACTACGTGTCGTCGAAGCTCATGTGCTGGGTGGCGCTCGACCGCGCCGCCCAGGTGGCGGGGATCCGGGGCACCCCCGAGCGCGCAACCGCCTGGGCCGAAATTGCGGAGGAGATCAAGGCCGACATCCTCGAACACGGCGTCAGCGACCGCGGCGTGCTGCGGCAGCACTACGAGACCGACTCGCTGGACGCCTCCACCCTGCTGGCCGCGGGGTTCGGCCTGCTGCCGGGCAACGATGAGCGGATGGTGAACACGGTGCTCGCCATCGCCGACGAGCTGACCGAGGACGGCTTCGTCCTGCGCTATCGAACGGATGAGACCGACGATGGGCTGTCGGGCAAGGAGGGGTCGTTCCTGATCTGCTCGTTCTGGCTGGTGTCGGCGCTTGCGATCGTCGGTCACGAGCAGCGCGCCCGCGACCTGATGGAGCGGCTGCTGCGGGTGGCCTCGCCGCTCGGCCTCTACGCCGAGGAGTTCGACGTCGCGACCGGCGGGCACCTGGGCAACTTCCCGCAGGCCTTCTCGCACCTGGCCCTGATCGAGGCGGCCGGGCGCATGATCGTGCTGGAACGGCTGAAGGAGCTGTAGCTGTGGATTCGTACGACGTGATCATCATCGGAAGCGGCGCCGGCGGTGGCACGCTCGCGCACCGCCTCGCCCCGTCCGGCAAGCGCATCCTGCTGCTCGAGCGCGGCGACTGGCTGGCGCGGGAGCCGCGGAACTGGTCGGACCAGGCCGTGTTCGTGGACAACCGCTACATCTCGCCGGACACCTGGATCGACCGCGACGGCAAGGAGTTCCAGCCGCAGGTGCACTACTTCGTGGGCGGTGCGACGAAGCTCTACGGGGCGGCCCTCTACCGGTTCCGGCCGCGAGGACTTCGGCGAGCTCCAGCACCACGGCGGCATCTCGCCGGCATGGCCGATCTCCTACGACCAGATGGAGCCGTACTACACCCAGGCCGAGCAGCTCTACGGCGTGCACGGGGCGCGCGGGGAGGATCCCACCGAGGGGCCGTCGAGCGCCGCCTACCCGTTCCCCGCGCTCAGCCACGAGCCGCGCATCCAGCAGCTCTCCGACGACCTCGAGCGGATCGGGCTGCACCCGTTCCACGCCCCCTGCGGCGTGCTGCTGAACGAGGCCGACATGCCCTACAGCCACTGCGTGCGCTGCGGCACCTGCGACGGCTTCCCCTGCCTGGTGCACGCGAAGTCGGACGCCGAGGTGATGGCGGTGCGGCCGGCGCTCGAGCATCCGAACCTGACGCTGCTGACGAACGCCCGCGCCGTCAAGCTGGAGACCGACGCGGGCGGCCGCCAGGTCACCCGCGTCGTGGTGATGCAGGGTCGAGCGGCGCGAGGAGTACTCGGCCGACATCGTGGTCGTGTCGTGCGGCGCGGCCAACACGGCCGCCCTGCTGCTGGCCTCGGCCGGCGACAAGCACCCGCGCGGTCTCGCCAACGGCTCCGACCAGGTCGGGCGCAACTACATGTTCCACAACAGCCAGGCCGTGCTGGCGCTCTCCGAAGAGGCGAACCCGACGGTGTTCCAGAAGACGCTCGGGCTCAACGACTTCTACTTCGGCACCGACGGCTTCGACTTCCCGATGGGCAACATCCAGATGGTGGGCAAGTCCACTGCCGAGATGTACCGCGGCGAGAAGCCGCTGGAGACGACGCTGGCACCGCAACGGACGCTCCGCAACATCGCCAAGCACGCCGTCGACTTCTGGCTCTCGACCGAGGATCTGCCGACGGCCGAGAACCGGGTCACGCTCGACGACAAGGGCCGCATCCACCTGGCCTACACGCCCGCCAACGAGGCGGCGCGCGACCGGCTGTACAACCAGCTGAAGTCGATGCTGGGAGACCTCGGCATGCACCCGCACCATCTGGTGCCGCGCCACGCGTACCTGAAGACGGCGATCCCGGTCGCGGGAGTCGCCCACCAGGCCGGCACCTGCCGCTTCGGCGACGACCCGGACAGCTCGGCGCTCGACCCCAACTGCCGCGCGCACGAGCTGGACAACCTGTACGTGGTCGACACCAGCTTCTTCCCGAGCATCAGCGCGGTCAACCCGGCGCTGACGGCGATGGCAAACGCCTTGCGCGTGGGCGACCACCTGCTGGAGCGGATGGGCGTGGCCGGGGCCGCACAGGTCGCGGCCGGCTGATCGGTCCGCCCGCCCTGTACGATCGACCGATGAGCGAGCCGACCGACCGGGAGCGACCCCCTGGCGCGCGCCGCCGCCGCACACCGGGCCTGACGATCGCGATCCGCCAGGCCGGCGTGAGCGCAACCCGCGTCACCCTGCTGCTGCCGCTGCGGGCCGCCCGCAGAGCGCCCGGCGTGGGATGGGTGGTGTCGCGAGGAAGCGCGCAGGTGGCCGATGGCGCCCGCGCCACACGCGCCTACGGCGAGGCTCGTCTGGAGGATGCGGCCGGCGAGGTGCTGGGATCACGTGGAGTCGAGCGGGCCGTGGAGCGTGCATTCGCCGGGCCGCTGCCCGAACACGTGGCCAATGCCGTGGTCGAGCAGCGCGTGGTGCAGCGGATGGTCGCCGAGGTGCTGGCAAACGTCGACATGGAGGCTGCCGTCACGGCGGCGCTCGAGCGTGAGCTTGCCGAGGGGCGGCTCGAGCAGATCGTGGGTGAGGCGGCCAGAAGCCAGGCGGCCGAGGAGCTCACGCAGCGCGTGCTCTCGAGCCCGGAGCTGCAGCGGCTGATCGAGGAGGTGATCGGGAGCGACGCCGTGCGCATGGCACTCGCCCGCCAGACGGCGTCGTTCGGTTCCGAGGTCGCGGCGAGAGCTGCGGCACCGCACCCAGCGGATCGACGACCGCATCGCCGTGACCGACGGCACGACGTCCGCAGCGCCGTCGCACTACGCCGGCCTGCTGGGGCGGTTCATCGCCGGCGCCCTTGACCTGGCACTGATGTCGGTCGTCTTCCTCGGCGGCGCCGCGATGGTCGACGTCGTGTCCCACCTCGTGGGGGGCCTCCGGCCGTCGTGGCTGGAAGCGGCGATCGCGTCCGTCGGTGCGACCGTCGGCGTCGCCGCCTACCTGGTGGTGTTCTGGACGGTCGCCGGCCAGACGCCCGGCATGCGCGCGATGGGCCTGCGCCTGGTCGTGGGCCGGGACGGGAATCAGCCGCCGGGCGCCGGCCGCGCCCTGCTGCGGGTGGTGGCGCTTGCGATCGCGATCGTGCCGTTCTTCGCCGGGTTCCTGCCGATCCTGTTCGATCGCCGCCGCCGTGCCATTCAGGACATGCTCGCGGGCACGGTGGTGCGCCTGGACGACGCCCATGAGGGCGGGTAGGCGGGCCGCATCCCTGTGAGCAGTCCCACCCCCACCAGCGCACCCCTCCGCCCGATCCAGCCCAGCTGCTGCGAAGCCGCAGCTACGTCGTCGTGCTGGTGCTCGGCGCCCTCATCGGAGTGCCCGTGGCAGCCGTCGCCTACTTCTACCTGAAGGGCGTCGCCGAGGTGCAGACCTGGGTGTTCACGACACTGCCCGGCGATCTCGGGTTCAGCGGAGAGCCGGCCTTGTGGCCGCTGCTGCCCCTGACGGTGGGCGGCCTCCTGGTCGGTCTCACGCTTCGCTATCTGCCGGGAACCGGCGGGCACAAGCCCGCCGAAGGGTTCAAGTCATCCGGGCCCGTTAGCCCGATCGAGCTGCCGGGCATCGCGCTTGCGTCGTTCGCCACGCTCAGCCTGGGCGTCGTGCTCGGCCCCGAGGCCCCGCTGATCGCGATCGGCAGCGGGCTGGGGGTGCTCGCGGTGCACCTGCTCAAGCGAGACGCGCCCGAGACCGCGGTGGTCGTGATCGGTGCCGCCGGAAGCTTCGCAGCCGTCAGCACGCTCCTTGGCTCGCCGCTGGTCGGGGCGTTTCTGCTCATGGAGGCCTCGGGGATCGGTGGCGGGATGATGGGAGTCATCCTGATCCCGGGGATGCTCGCCGCGGGGGTGGGAACCCTGATCTTCGTCGGGCTCGACAACTGGACCGGCTACGGCACGTTCTCGCTGTCGATCCCCAACATCCCGCCGTTCACGACCCCCACGCTCGCCGAGTTCCTGTGGGCGATCGGGATCGGCCTGGCCGCGGCCGTGATCGGCACCGCGATCAAGCGACCGGCGCTTCTGCTGCAGCCGATCGTGGAGCGGCGGATGGTGGTGCTGACACCGGTCGCCGGCCTCGGGATCGGAGCTGCCGCGGTCGTCTTCGGCGAGCTCACCACACACAACTCCTCGGAGGTGCTGTTCTCCGGCCAGGATGCCCTGCCCTCGCTGATCGACGGCGCCGCCGGCTGGACGGTGGGAGCGCTGGTCCTGCTCATGATCTGCAAGGGCGTCGCCTACAGCCTCGCTCTCAGCTGCTTTCGCGGCGGCCCGACCTTCCCCGGAATGTTCATCGGCGCCGCCGGCGGCATCGCGCTGTCACATCTGCCGGGCCTGCCCATGATCGCCGGCGCCGCGATGGGCATCGGTGCGATGACCGTGGCCATGCTGGGACTGCCACTGACCTCGGTGCTGCTCGTCACGATCTTTCTGAGCGCCGACGGCCTCGCCCTGACCCCGCTCGTGATCGTCGCGGTGGTGGTCGCCTACGTCGCTTCGGCACGCCTCACTCCGCTGCCGGACGCAGCGACCGCGCCGGCGCAACCCACGGCTCCGCCCGACGCCCGGGGCGCTGCCGCGGGCGGCGGCTAGCCGCTCATGGGGCGCCTGATCGATGCCGACGACTGCGTCCTGATCCTGGTCGACGTCCAGGAGGGGTTCCTGGCGCGCGTGGAGCCCGAGGCGAAGGCCGGCCTGATCGAGCGGATCGCGTTCCTGACGCTGAGCGCACGGTTCTGCGGCATCCCCGTGGTCGCGACCGTCGAGTCGCCGGAGGACTGGGGCGGCCTGCACCCCGGCCTGGTCGAGGCGGTCGGCGACGCGCCGGTGATCGAGAAGGCCGTGTTCGGCCTGGCCGGCGATCCGCTGGCCGCCCCGGCGGTGCGCAAGACCGGGCGCGGCACTGCCGTGCTGGCCGGCCTCGAGACCGACGTCTGCGTCGCGCAGTCGGCGCTGGGCCTGCTCGACGAAGGGCTGCGGGCGGTGGTTGTCGAGGACGCCGTTGCCTCGCCCGGCAGCGCGCATGCTGCGGGCATCGAGCGGATGCGCCGAGCCGGGGCGATCGTGGTGCTCACCAAGCAGCTCCACTACGAGTGGATGCGCACGGTCAAGCGGTCGCGCGAGTTCGAGGCCGCCCACCCCGGGCTGGTGCAGCCGCCCGGCGTCGAGCTGTGACCGGTGGCGGCCGCGCTCAGCTTTGCTGGTCGAGCAGGTTCAGGATGTAGGGGTTGATGGTGTCGTGGGCATGGCCGTACCAGGACGCGTGGCCCATGTCCGCGAGCAGGTGGAACTCCGCGCTGGGGATCATCTCGGCCATCTCCCGGCCGTCCTGCGGCGGCGCCTGCACGTCCTCCGTGAAGGCGATCACGTGCATTGGCACATGCACCGACGGCAGCTGGGCACGCTGGTCGTAGCGCAGCGACGCCTCCCACTGCGGGATCAGCGACCGCTCGTTCTCGCCCGAGTCCATCCACTCCAGCAGCAGCTCGCGCAGCTTCGGCCACAGCTCGCGGTCGCCCAGCGCGCGCGCCGGGTAACACATCGACGCGTAGTGCGTGACGCCCATCATCCCGTCGAGGCTGCCGCCCGCGCGGCGGAACTCGATCTCCGCCTCCTGGTAGTCCCAGCCCCAGCCGGTGCTCCAGGCACCGGTGCCCATGACCACCGCACAGCGCAGCAGGTCGGGCCGGTCGATCGCGACCTGCTGGACGATCGCCGATCCCAGAGAGCTGCCCACGATCGCCACCGGCGGCTCGCAGACCGCCTCGATCAGCTCGGCCGTGTCGCGGGCGAACGCCTCGATCGGCCACGGCTGGGGCAGATCGCAGGTGGTGTCGCCGATGCCGCGCCCGTCGAAGGTGGTCGACCTGTAGCGGTCGTCGAAGAACGGCGTCTGGAACAGGCGCCAGTCGCCCCCGCGCGACCCGCCGCCGGCCACCCACACCAGGTCGGAGCCGTGCCCCGACTGCTCGTAGGCGATGGTCGCCTCGGATCCCTCGAGATGTGGCATGCGCCAACTCTGTCACGTCTGGGTAGGCTGCAGGCGGCAACCCGAAGGAGCGCACCCATGGGATTCGATCAGTACCACGAACCACCCGACGAGCTGCCGGCCGCGACACGGACGTTCGCCCGCCTGTGCGCCTCGTTGACCGAGGAGGCGGAGGCGATCGGCTGGTACGAGCAGCGCCTTGCGGTCGAGACCGACGCCGAGGCGGCTGCGATCATGCGCGATGCCCAGGGCGAGGAGTTCAAGCACTTCTCGATGGATCTCGAGTTCCTGCTCCGGCGCACCCCGCTCTGGCGTGACATCGCGCAGGGCATCCTGTTCCAGGGCGGCGACATCGTCGAGCACGGCGAGGCGGCCGAGGAGTCGGCGGTCGAGGGCGCGGCCGACCGCGGTGAGCCGCTGGCCGGCACCGAGTCGCTCGGCATCGGCCGAGTCAGGGCGGTGGCATCGTGAGCCACCTGCTGCGCGAGCACGCGCCGATCACGGCCGCCGGGTGGGATCGGATCGACCAGGAGGCGCGCGAGCGGCTGACACCCGCGCTGGCGGCGCGGAAGCTGATCGACTTCGCGGGGCCGCACGGCTGGCAGCACTCGGCCACGAACCTGGGGCGCACACAGCGGGTCGCCAAGCCGCCGGCCGAGGGGCTGACCGCCGTCCAGCGCCAGGTGCTGCCGCTGGTCGAGCTGCGTGCGCCGTTCTCCGTCTCACGCTCCGAGCTCGCGGACGCCGACCGCGGCGCGGAGGACGTCGACTTCGGGGCGCTGGACGCCGCCGCCCGCGCGCTCGCCGTGGGCGAGAACGCGGCGGTCTTCCACGGCTGGAAGGGCGCCGGTATCGCAGGGATCGCACAGGCGTCGACCCACACGGCGATCGCGCTGGGTGAGGACTGCGAGCGCTACCCGCTGCACGTGGCGAAGGCGGTCGAGGCGCTGCTGTCGGCCGGCATCGAAGGTCCGTACGGGATCGCGCTGGGCCCGGCTGCCTACACGCGCGTGCTGGAGACCAGCGAGCACGGCGGCTACCCGCTGCTCGAGCACCTGCGCGAGATCGCGGGCGGGCCGCTGGTGTGGGCGCCCGGCGTCGAGGGGGCGGTGGTCGTCAGCCTGCGCGGCGGGGACTTCCTGTTCGACTCGGGCGAGGACATCTCGATCGGCTACCTGGCGCACGACGCGGACGCCGTCCAGCTCTACCTGGAAGAGAGCTTCAGCTTCCGGGTGGTGACGCCGGAGGCCGCGGTGCCACTCAGTCCCTAGATGGTCAGGCCGGACTCAACAGCTGCGCGAGCACACGGGTTGTCACGAGCAGGGCGGCCGCGATCGCCAGCGGCAGCGCGATATCGACGTGGGTCACGAGCAGCGCGCCGACCAGCGCGCCGCCGAGCATCGCGCCCACCGCGATCAGCCGCCGGCCGATCTGACGGCCCGACCCGATCCCAGCCGCTGGGATCGGCGGCGATGCCGGTCAGCGTCATCGTGAGGACGGTCGTGGTCAGGTCGGGGACGGCCAGGCTGCGGGCCATGGCGTTCTGCACGCCCATGGCCAGCGCCATCGCGGCCACCAGCACATAGCGCAGCCACGACGACGGCGGCTGCCCGGCGATCGCCGCCAGCACCGCCGCGGCGACCAGCAGCGTGGCGGTGACCGAGTTGGCAGCCCGCAGGTGCGCGAACCGCCGGTCGCCGAACCGGGCGCCGATCCTGCCGCCGGCCGCCGCGCCGCACAGAAACGCCGCCAGCGCGACAAGCGATGCCGGCACCGACAGCCCGCCCGCTCCCGCCAGCGCGAACCCCAGGAACACCACGTTGCCGGTCATGTTGGCGACGAACACGTGCCCGAGCGCGAGGTAGCTGACCGCGTCGACGACGCCGGTGACCACCGTCATCGCCACCAGCAGCGGCGGCAGCGGGCCGAACCCGCTGCCGGCCCACGGCCACAGGGACGCTTGAGTGCGGGCGCCGGCAACCACGCTGCGATGATACGCCGTGCCGGTGCCGCGGTTCGTCGTTCAACAGCATGACGCCACAACGCTGCACTTCGACCTACGGATCGAAGACGGCGGCGTGCTGCGTTCCTGGGCGGTACCGAAGGGGCCGTCGATGGACCCGGCGGTGCGCCGCCTCGCGGTGCCGGTCGAGGACCACTCGATGGCCGCGGGCGAGTTCGAGGGCGTGCACGAGGGCAGCTCGCGCGGCAGCGGTGCGGTGATCATCTGGGACGAGGGCACGGTCGACCTCGTGCGGAACGAGCCCGGGCACCTCTCCTTCGTGCTGCACGGCCACAAGCTCGCGGGCGGGTTCGCACTGACCCGCACCGGTGAGCGGCGGTGGATCCTGGTCAAGGCCAGAGACGAGCAGGCCCGGCCCGGCTCCGACATCACAGCCGAGCAGCCCGCCAGCGTCCGCAGCGGACGCACCTACGAGGAGCTCGTCTAGATGGTTGGTCGGTATCTCCGTGATGTCCAAGGCGCAAGGCATCGTCTTGCGCCGTCGGGAGTGATACTGCGATTGCGCAGATCGCGGACGAAGACGACGGTTCGCAGCCGTAGCCAACCAGACCGCCACTGATGTCAGACCGGTCGTAGCGGCCAGGCTCGCGAGAGATACCGACCAACCATCTAACCGGGCAGCGCCTCGGGCAGGCCGAACAGCGGGTAGTCCTCCGGATACAGGAACGCGTTGATCTCGCTGACCAGCGACCCCTTCAGTGCCAGGACGTTCACGCCGTGCGGCAGGAAGCGGCCCGTGCTCTCGTCCCAGACGTAGTGGGCGAAGGCGACCTGGCCGTTGGCGCCCACGGGCAGCAGCCGCCAGCGGCGGCCGGCCCTCAGCGGCAGGCGGCCGAAGAAGCCCGCGACCGCAGCCCGCCCGACGAACCAGGTGGGCATCGGCGGCATCGTCAGGGTCACGTCCTCTGCCAGCATCGCGGCCACGGCGTCCACGTCACCACGCTCCCAGGCGTCGACGTAGCCTCCGACGAGCTCGCTCAGCGCGGCATCGCCCAGCGCCATCAGCGCCGCCTGCTGGCTCTGCTCGGGCAGCCGCTCGTCGACCAGCCGGTGGGCACGCTGCAGCGCGCTGTTGACCGAGGCGGTCGTGGTGTCGCAGCACCGAGGCCGCCTCGCGGGCCGAAAACCCCAGCACGTCGCGCAGGATCAGCGTCGCGCGCTGGCGCGGCGGCAGCTGCTGCAGCGCCGCGATGAACGCCAGCTCGATGCTCTCGCGCTGCTCGTAGCGCGCCTCCGGCGTGGCCCAGGAATCGGCGGACACGACCTCGCGGTCGGGATAGGGGCTGACCCAGACCGACTCGACCAGCGGCGTCCCCGGGCCGTCGTGAGGATCGGCGGCCGGCCCGTAGTCGATCGGCAGTACGCGCTTCGGCCGTCGCTCGATCGCCTTCAGACAGGCGTTGGTGGCGATCGTATAGAGCCAGGATCGCAGCGAGCTCCGCCCCTCGAACCGGGGCAGCCCCCGCCATGCTCCCAGCAGCGCCTCCTGCAGCGCGTCCTCGGCATCCGGCGCCGACGCCAGCATGCGGTAGCAGTGCGCGTGCAGCTGTGCACGGTGGGGCTCGACCAGCCGGGCGTAGGCGTCCTCGTCTCCGCGGCGGGCGGCCTCCAGCAGCTCCAGCTCGGCGCCCGCGAGGCTCATCCCGCCCCCTTCGGCTGCCACAGCGCCAGCTCCGCGCCGCCGGGCACCGCCACCACGCTGCGCCAGCCGGCCGGCCCCTCGCGCGGCTCAAGCAGCACGGTCGCCCCCATCTCCCATGCCCGGGCGGTCACCCGCTCGACGCTCTCGACCTGGACGTAGGGCAGCCACATCGGACGCTCGGTGCCGCACTCGACGATGCCGCCGCCCAGCCGCCCGCCCAGCTCCATGGCCGTGTAGCAGGCGGAGCCGGCCGCGACCGTGGTCGGGCGCCAGCGCAGGAGCCGCGAGTAGAACCCGGCCGCCCCCTCGAGGTCGCCGGTGTGCAGCTCCAGATGCACGACCGGATGCCGCTGCTGTCCCATCTCAGGCGGCACCCGCTCCGTCAAGGAAGCGGTAGGAGCCGACCTCGTGCAGCACGACGGTCACCGGACGCTCGTCGCTGCGCTCGCCGATCGTCTCCGTGAACCGCTGAAACGCCTGCACCCCCGACAGCGGGTTGTGGCCGTCCTCGGTCTCGACCGAAGCGACGTGCACGAAGCTGACGCCGTCGTCGAGCCGGAAGGTCGCGTAGCGCAGCCCATCAGGGCGCGTCCGATCCAGCTCGTCGTAGACCTCGCGCACCAGCGCCTCGTTGGCCTCAGCCTGGTCGGGCCTGACCGTGTAGCGAACCATCACGCGTCTCATATCAGCACCTCCTGTTGTTCCTGGTCACCAACAGAGATCCGCCGGGACCAGGGAAATCATCGCGCCTGCTGCTCGAGCCAGGCCCTGGCCACACGCTTCTGCGCTCGCGTCAGCCAGGCCTCGGCGATCGTGTCGCCCAGCTCCTCGCGGTCGATGCGGGCGAGCTCGGGGATCCGCATCAGCACGGCCGGGTAGCCGTCGAAGTGGGGCGTGGTGAAGAACATGCCGCGATCGTCGGCCAGCAGCAGCTCCTTGACGCCGACGTCGGCGACGCGGAACATCAGCACATCGTCCATGCGCTCGCCGGTGTCCGGGTCGATCGCGTCGGGGCGGCGGCCGCGCTGGCAGCAGTAGAGCTTGCCGTGCACCAGGTACTGCGGCCGGCCGTCGGCCGAGATCTGCTTCGTGGTCTGCGGCATCGCCATCGCCAGCTGGTCGAGGTCGGCCATCGTCGCCATGGCCGGACTCTGCCACGCACACGGGCGCTGCCGCCACACGGCTCACCGGGTCGCGCGCCTGCGGCGAATCGGGCTCGATCCGGTCGGGGGACGCAATAGGCTAGGCGGCGATGAAGCTGCGGCCACGAAGCCTGCTCGAAAGGGCGCCGGATCGAAAGACAGTGGCCAAGGATGCGGTGGCCGGGATCCCAGGCGCAATTGGCAGCGTGCCCGACGGTATGGCCTCGGCAGTTCTTGCAGGTGTCAACCCGATCCACGGGCTGTACGCCAGCTTCGCCGGACCGATCGCGGGCGGATCGACCGCCAGCACCCAGCGAATGGTGATCACCACCACCACGGCCGCAGCGCTATCGGCCGGCTCGGCGTTGTCGAACGTTCCTGCCGGCGACCGCACGCAGGCGCTGTTCCTGATGACCGTGCTGACCGGGGCGATCATGATCGTGGCCGGCCTGGTCGGGCTGGGTCGATATACCCGGTTCGTGTCGATCTCCGTGATGATCGGCTTCCTCACCGGCGTCGCCGTCAACATCATCTGCGGGCAGCTCGGCGACCTCACCGGCGCCGACGTCAGCGGCAGCAAGGCGATCGGCAAGGCGCTCGACCTGATCCTGCACCCGGGATTGATCAACCTGGCGTCGCTGCTCGTGGGCCTGTCAGCGCTTGCGATCCTGGCGGTCCTGGGCCGGACGCGGCTGTCGCCGTACTCGACCGTGGTGGCACTGGTTATCCCGACGCTGGCCACGCTTGGCGTCTCGAGCATCGCGCGCGTCTCGGATCAGGGAACGATCCCGAGTGGCGTGCCCAGCCCCGTGTTGCCGCAGCTGTCGCTGCTGTCGCCCTCGCTGGTGACCGGCGCCTTTGCGATCGCCGTGATCGTCCTGGTGCAGGGCGCCGGCGTGGCCGAGTCGGCGCCGAACATTGACGAGACGCCCTCCCAGCCGAACCGCGACTTCGTGGCTGCAGGGATCGGGAACCTCGCATCCGGCTTCTTCCAGGGGCAGCCGGTGGGCGGCTCGGTCGGCCAGACGGCGCTCAACGTCCAGGCCGGCGCCCGCAGCCGGTGGGCCGCGATCCTGTCCGGCATCTGGATGATCCTGATCCTGGTCGCCTTCTCCGGCGTGGTCGGCCACGTCGCGATGCCAACGCTGGCGGCCGTGCTGGTGTTCGCGGCGATCAGGTCGCTGCGGGTGACCGATCTCGGAGCGATCATGCGCACAGGGGCCACCAGCCAGGTGGCGCTGGTCACGACCTTCCTGTGCACCCTGCTGCTCCCTATCGCGGCGGCCGTCGGCATCGGCGTGGCGATCTCGCTGTTGCTGCAGGTCGATCGCGAGGCCCGCGACCTGGCGATCGTCGAGCTCGAGCCCACGCCGGAGGGCGACTTCGTGGAGCGGCCCGCGCCCGCCCAGCTGCGGAGCGACCACGTCACCCTGCTCGGGGTGTACGGCAGCCTGTACTACGCGGGGGCGCGCACGCTCCAGGCCGACCTGCCGGATCCCGCCGGAGCCCATCGGCCGGTGGTGGTGCTGCGGCTGCGGGGACGGATCGCGCTGGGGGCGACGGCGTTCGTGGTGCTGTCGGACTACGCGAGACGGCTCGGCCAGGCGGAGGGGCGCCTGTATCTGAGTGGCGTCGACCCCGATCTGCTGGAGCAGCTCCGGCGAAACCGGCGGGTGCCCGTCCAGGGGCCTGTGAAGGTGTTCGTGGCCGAGCCGACGCTGCGGGTGTCCACGGCTCACGCGCTGGCGGACGCGGAAGCGTGGCTGGTCGGCCACGAGCCGCCCCCACCCGCCTGATCCCGGCGCTGCAGGAGTTCGTCGCTGCCTGGAGAACCGGCCCCTAGCTACGCGACAAGGAAGGAGGTGTCACGTGTCGTCAAGCACCTATGACCGATCCAATGGACTTACCGGCTGGTCGATGTTCTCTGCGATCTGGCTGGTCGTTGCCGGTGCCTTCAACCTGGTCAGGGGCTCACGTCCATCCACCAGGCCAACAACATCAGCTCCGCATTCCTGTTCCAGAACCTCAAGTTCTGGGGCTGGGTGCTGCTGATCGTTGCGATCGTGCAGCTGTTCGCCGGATTCATGGTGTTCAGCGGGAACCCGACCGGCAACATGCTCGGCGTGCTGGTCGCATCGTTCGCCATGTTCATGTGGTTCTTTTTCCTCTTCACCGCTCCCCTGGGAGCCATGGTCGCTGTGATCATCAATGGTCTCGTGATCTACGGGCTCACTATCGGAAGCGAATCCTGAGCAGGCCGGGCTCGGCGGTGGCGTGCCCTCGTGGCCGCGTCGCCGCCGGGCCCGGCTGCGCGCCCATCAGCCGCCGGAGCGACACCGAGCCGCTGACGCGCACACCCTGCGCACGGAGCTCCAACAAACGTCGGCCATGATGGGCGGCGGAGGCGTAGAACAGGCAATGGATCTGGTGCTGATCGGTGTCGCCGTCGTGGCCGGAGTGGCCACGTTCCTGTCACCGTGCGTGCTGCCGGTGCTGCCGGTGGTGCTCGCCGCGTCGGCGAACGGCGGCCGGCGCCGGCCGCTGGGAATCGCGATCGGCCTGGGCGTGGCGTTCGTGATCTTCACCCTCTCCGCGTCGCGCCTGCTGATGGCCCTGGGGCTGCCCCAGGATCTGCTGCGTAACCTTGCCATCGCGATGCTGGCGCTGGTCGGCATCGCCCTGCTGGTGCCGGCGGTGGCGACGCAGGTGGGACGCCTCTACCACCCGTTGGCGGCCGCGGCCGGCGACCGTCTCAACGACGGCGACGGGTTCTGGTCGGGCGTCGGGCTGGGCGCCGTGCTGTCGCTGGTGTGGACGCCGTGCGCCGGGCCGATCCTGGCCGCGGTCACCGTGCTCAGCGCGGAGAGCCGCGTCTCGCTCGAGCTGGTGGCGATCACCGCCGCCTACGCACTGGGCGCAACCGTGCCGTTGTTCGTGCTGGCGCTGCTCGGCAACCGCGCGGCGGCACCTCTCGCCGGCGTGCGGCGCGGAGGCCCGATGCTGCGCCGCGCCGCGGGGGCGGTGCTGCTCGCGACCGCGGTGCTGTTCACGACCGACATCCCGACCCAGCTTGCGGCCGGCGCCCCGGCCTACGTCTCCTCGTTGCAGCATCTGGAGCGGTCGCACGCCGCCGCCTCCGACCTGCGGGATCTGACGCGGTCCAGCCATAACTCGCCCGCAGCGGTGGCGGCCGGCCAGACGCCGGATCACCTGAAGAACTACGGGCCTGCGCCTGACTTCACCGACATCACCAGGTGGATCAACACGCCCGGCTCGCGGCCGCTTTCGCTGGCGTCCCTGCGCGGCAAGGTGGTGCTGGTCGATTTCTGGACATACTCGTGCGTGAACTGCATCCGCACGCTGCCCTACCTGAAGCAGTGGTACGCCCGGTACGCCCGCGACGGCCTCGTGATCGTGGGGGTGCACACGCCCGAGTTCGCCTTCGAGCACGTGATCGGAAACGTGGAGCAGGCCGTCAGCGAGCACGGCATCCGCTACCCCGTCGCCGTCGACGACAGCTACGGCACCTGGAACGCCTGGGGCAACCAGTACTGGCCGGCGGACTACCTGATCGACCGCAGCGGGGACGTGCGCGACGCGCACTTCGGGGAGGGCGGATACGGGCAGACCGAGGACGACATCCGCACGCTGCTGGGCGAGCCCACCACCGCGGCGCTCTCGCGCCCGGCCGGCGCACTCACCCCCTCGTCCACGATCGGCACGCCGGAGACGTACCTGGGCACGTACCGCGCGGCCGCCTACCACCAGCAGCTGCGGGCCGGACGGGACGCGGCCTACTCGGCCCCGGCGCGGGTCGCCCCCAACCAGGTCGCGCTGGCCGGGCACTGGGGTGTGGAGCAACACCAGATCGTGGCCGGGCACGGCGCGCGGCTGCTGTTCCGCTACACGGCGCCGCGCATCTACCTGGTGGCCGCGCCACCCGCGGGCGGCAGCGCCCGCCTGCACGTCCGCGTGGACGGCCGGCGCCTGCCCGACGTGACGGTGCCCCGGGACGACCTCTACCAGCTCGCACATCTGGCCGGGTCGGGGCCGCATCTGCTGCGGCTGGACGTGCCGCCGGGAACGACGCTCTACTCGTTCACGTTCGGCTGAGCCGCGGGCGTGATCTGGCGGAGCGTGCGTCGGCCAACTCGGGGTCGTACAGATGACAGGCCACCTCGGCACCGCCCTCCGGCCGCAGGACGGGATCGTGGCCGGGGTGGAACTCGATCACCGCCCCGCCCGGCCGCGGCGTGATCGACTCGATGCCGTGCCAGATCCGCTCGCGGGAGTCGTCCTCGCGGATGTGGTCGAGCAGCGTCGCGACATCGGCGCCGGTGCCGGTCGCGGAGGGCACCGTCGCGCGCGAACCGCGCTGGTCGAGGCCGGCCAGGTCGCCCAGCTGCAGCCGCTCGGTCTCGAACAGCTCCTGGCCGCCCACCGCCCACCGCTGCTCGAGCATGTCGTGCAGGTCACGCGCCTCCCACCCGCACGGTGCAAACGCCTTCGGGCAGCGGGGGTGGAAGCGGCAGCCGAGCGGCGGCTCCGCGGCGTCGGGCACCTCGCCGCGAGGCAGATCGCGGGGGATGCTGCGCGACGGGTCGGGGTCGGGGATCGCCCGCAGCAGCGACTGCGTGTATGGGTGGCGCGGGTTCGCGAAGATCTCATCGGTGGCGCCGATCTCGACGATCCGGCCAAGGTACATGATCGCCACCCGGTCGCAGAAGAACTTGGCCGTGGCCAGGTCGTGGGTGATGTAGACGTACGTGAGGTCGAGGTCGCTCTTCAGGCCCAGCATCAGCTCCAGGATCTTGGCGCGCACGCTCATGTCCAGCATCGACACCGGCTCGTCGGCGACCAGCAGGCTGGGGTTCAGGATCACCGCACGCGCCAGCACCGCCCGCTGCTTCTGGCCGCCGGATAGGTCGCTCGGGTACTTGCCCAGGTACTGGTCCGGCGGCGACAGCCCGACTCGCTCGAGCACCGCGGAGACGCGATTGCGGATGTCGGCGCGGTCGCGGGTGATGCCGTGGATGCGCAGCGGATGGCCGACCGCCGTCTCGATCGTCATCGCCGGGTTCAGCGAGGCGTGCGGGTCCTGGAACACCATCTGCACCTTGCGCCGCATCGCGCGTACCTCGCGTTCGCGCAGCCCCAACACGTCCTCGCCCTCGAGCCTGATCGAGCCGCCGGTCGGGTCGACGAGGCGCAAGCAGCGCGCGGCCGAGCGTGGTCTTGCCGCTGCCCGACTCGCCGACGATGCCCAGCACCTCGCCGCGTGCCACCGAGAAGGAAACGCCGTCCACCGCCTGGACGGCGCCGACGTCCTTCCCGACCAGGCGCGCACCGAACGACCCGCGCAGCGGGAAGTGCACCCGCAGATCCTCGACCTCGAGCAGCGCGTCGGCGTCGGTCACGTCTACGCCTCCTCCGCCACGGCGATCCGCTCCTGCTCGAGCGGTTCCCGCCCGCCCTCGGGGATCCGGTCGCCCGGCCCGTGCAGCCAGCACTCCACGCGCTGTCCGTCGGCCAGCCGCTGCTCCACCGGCGCCAGCTGCGCGCAGACTCGCATCGCATCCGGGCAGCGGGGATGGAACTTGCACGCGGGTGGCGGGTCGATCAGGCTGGGCGGGGCGCCGGGGATGTAGTGCAGGCCGGTGGTGTGCAGCGAGATCACGGAGCGCAGCAGCTCGCGCGTGTACGGGTGGGCGGGTTGCGAGAAGACCGTGCGGGCGTCCCCCTCCTCGACGATCCGCCCGGCGTACATCACGGCCACCCGGTCGCAGGCCTCGGCCACGATGCCGAGGTTGTGGGTGATCAGCAGCAGGGCCGTGTCGAAGTTGCGCTTCAGGTCGGCCAGGATCGACAGGATCTGGGCCTCGACCAGCACGTCCAGAGCCGTGGTCGGCTCGTCGGCGATCACGAGCTTGGGCCGTAGCACCAGCGCCAGCGCGATCATGATCCGCTGGCGCATGCCGCCGGAGAACTCGTGCGGGTAGTTGCCGGAACCGCGTCGGCGGGATGCCCATGCCGCCCAGCGCCTCCAGCGAGCGGCGCCGCACCTCCGCCTTGCTCAGCTTCGGCTCGTGCGCCGTGATCGTCTCGCTGAAGTGGTCCTCGATCCGCATCAGCGGGTTCGAGGCGGGTCATCGGCTCCTGGAAGATCAGCGCGATGTCCGGCCCCCGCATGCGCCGCAGCTGCCTGTCGCTGACCTTCAGCAGGTCGCGTGTCCTGGAACAGCACCTCGCCGTCGACCGCGGATCCGTCCGGCAGCAGGCCCATCACGCCGCGCCCGAGCGTTGACTTGCCGCAGCCGGACTCGCCGACCAGGCCCAGCACCTCACCGGCCCGGATCTGGAGGCTGACGCCGTCGACGGCCCGCACGGCACCGCGCGCGCTGCCGTACCAGACCCGCAGGTCGCGGACGTCGAGCACCGGTACGGTGACGCTCATGCCTCCTCCTCCTGCGGTGCCCTCGGCGGCAGCGTGACGGGCTCCATCTTGCGCCGCCGCAGCACCGGGTTGAGGACGTCGTTCAGGCCCTCGCCCAACAGCGTCAGGCCGGTCACCAGCAGCACGATCGCCATGCCCGGGAACAGGCCCGTCCACCAGATACCGGCGCCGGCGTCGGACAGCGCACGGGAGCTGTCGTAGCCCCACTCGGCGGCGTCCGTGGGCTGGATGCCGTAGCCGAGAAACCCGAGCGCGGCCAGGGTCAGGATCGCATCGGCGGCGTTGAGCGTGGCGATCACGGGCACGCTCTGCACCACGTTCTGGAACACGTAGCGGCCGATCACGGTGCGCGGGCGCGCTCCCAGCGCGCGCGCGGCCTCGACGTAGGACTCCTCGCGGAGGCTGACGACGTGGTTTCTGACCACGCGGAAGTACTGCGGGATGTAGACGGCCGATATGGCGAAGGCCGCGGTGGCCACGCCGCTGCCGAACTTGTCGGACAAGAGGAACGCGATCACGATCGCGAGCAGCAGGTAGGGAAACGCGAACAGGGCGTCCATGATCAGCACCAGCACGCGGTCCACCGGCCCGCCGAAGTAGCCCGAGAGCAGCCCCAGCGGCAGGCCCACCAGCAGCGACACCACGACGGCGAACAGCACCACCTTCAGCTCCGTCCGTGCCCCCCAGATCACCCGGGACATGACGTCGGTGGATTGGACGTTGGTCCCGAACCAGTGCGCCGAGGATGGTGCCTGCTGCTTCACGAAGCGTTGGCCGGAGGCGTCCTTGTACTGGTCGAAGTCGTAGGGCGAGATCCAGGGCGCCGTCAGCGCCATCACCACGAACAGCAGCGTCAGCACGATCCCTGCCCACACGATCCAGCGCGGCACGCCGCGCGCCTCGCGCACGGGGCCGAACGCGCGACCGGCTCTGGCGATCAGTTGCGACGCCATCAGTACCGCACCCTCGGGTCGATCCAGGCGTTCACGAAGTCGATCAGCACGCTGATGAAGATCACGATCAGGGCGAAGAACGTGATGATCCCCTGCACCGCGATGTAGTCGCGGTTGTTCAGGTAGCGCACCAGCTCGAAGCCGATGCCCGGCCAGTTGAACGTCGTCTCGGTGAGGACGGCGCCCGACATCAAGAGCGCCACTTGCAGGCCCAGCACCGTCACCACCGGCACCAGGGCGTTCTTGAACGCATGGCGGTAGACGACCGATTTCTCGTCGATGCCGCGCGCGCGGGCGGCCTCGATGTAGTCGCCCTTCATCGTCTGCAGCACGTTCACGCGCACCAGCCGGATCAGGACACCGGCGATGATCAGGCCGAGGGTGGCGGCGGGCAGGATCAGGTGCAGCACGACGTCCTTGAAGGTGGCCCAGTCGCCGTAGATGATCGCATCGATCAGGTAGAGGTGCGTGTGCGTGGGCAGCAGGAACTGCACCTCCGGGCTGGCCCGGCCGGAGGTCGGTAGCCAGCCCAACCGCTCTCCGAACAGCAGCTGCGCGAGGAAGCCTAAGAAGAAGGCGGGCATCGCGTAGACGACGATGCCGAACATGCGGATGCTGACGTCGGCGCCGGAGTCGCGCAGCCGGCCGGCCAGCAGGCCCAGCCCGATGCCGACCGACAGGGCGACCACCATCGCCCAGAAGGTCAGCTCCAGCGTTGCGCTGCCGTTCTCGATGATCACATCGGTGACCGGCCGATCGTCGGTGATGGTGGTGCCGAAGTTGAGCCGTGCCACATCGCCCAGATAGTCGACGTACTGCACCACCAGCGGCTTGTCGTAGCCGGCCACGTGGCGGCGCTCCTCCAGCTCCTTGGGCGGCAGCCGGCCGCCCAGCGCCGCGGTGACCGGGTCTCCGGGCGCGACCCGCATCATGAAGAACACCAGCGTCAGGAGGATCCACAGCATCGGCAGAACCAGCGCCAGGCGGGTCAGCGCATAGGTGCGAAGTGAGGTGGTCGGTTTGGCCATGGTCGGGCCGGGGAGCCCGTCGCTGCGGACTCCCCGGCCTGCGCCTTGTCGTCTAGCTCTTGCTGATCAGCCAGAACCGGAAGATATACGCGGGATCGAACGTCTCCTCGACGCCCGACACCCCGTTTCGCACCACCGCGATCTGCTTGCCCTGCCAGATCGGGACGGTGGGTGCGTCCTTCGCGGCCAGCTGCTGGATCTTGGTGAACGCGGCCTGCCGCGTCGCGGGATCCGTCGATGCCTTCTCCTGGTCGATCGCCTTGTCGATCGCCGGGTTGTCGTAGTGGCCGTTCCAGAACCCGCCGTTGGGATAGAAGTAGGCCGAGTAGTCGTCGGCATCCGGGTAGTCCGGGAACCATCCCAGCTGGAAGGCCGGGAAGATGTCCTTACCGCGGTCGACGGCGTACTGATCCCACTCCTCCGACTTGAGCGTCACCTTGAACAGGCCGCTGCCCTCCAGCTCGCGCTTGATCTCGGTGTACTCGTCGGCCGAGCCGCCGCCGTAGTGCGTCGGCGTCCACCAGACCGTGATCGGCACCGGCGTGGTGATGCCGGCATCGGTCAGCTCCTTCTTGGCCAGATCGGGGTTCGGCGTCGCACCGAACTCGGTCTTGTACGAGTCGATGTGGCCGAACAGGCCGGCCGGGACCATCGAGTAGAGCGGCTGCACCGTGTCGTTGTAGACGTTGTGCGCGATCGACTGCCGGTCGATCAGGTAGGCGATCGACCGCCGCACGGCCAGCTGGTCGGAGGGCGGCAGCTTCACGTTGAACACCAGGTAGCGGATCTCGATGCCCTGGCCCTCGACCACCTGCAGGCCGCTCTGCCCGCGCAGCGACGAGATGTCGGTGGGCGTCAGGTTGCGGAACGCGATGTCGACGTCGCCGCCCTGGATGGCAAGTTTCAGCGACGGCGTGTCCTTGTAGTACTGGATCAGAACGCGAGCGTTCTTGGCGGGCGTTCCCCAGTAGGCGTCGTTGCGCTCGAGCACGGTCTGCACGCCCGGCTGGTACTTGACCAGCTTGTACGGGCCCGTGCCGATCGGCTGGTCGTCCGGCTGAAGCTTCGTAGCCGGGTAGACGCCCGAGGGCACGATCGCCGCCGCGCCGGTGGCCAGGATGAACGGCCAGGTCGCATCAGGCTGCGTCAGGTGGAAGGTGACCGTCTGCGGGTCGGGAGTGGAGATCTCGTCCCCCTTCCACTTGCCGCATGTTGCCAGCGACGAGAACAGATAGCACGCGCCCTGATCGCCGTTGATGACGATGCTGCGCTGGAACGAGAACTCGACGTCCTTCGACGTCAATGGATCCCCGTTCTGGAACTTGACACCCGACCGCAGGTGACAGGTGTACGTCTTCGGGTCGTCCCACGAGCAGGACGTCGCCAGCGACGGCACCGGCTTGTTCCCTCCCGGCGGAATGGTCATCAGCTCGTCGTACACGTTGTAGATGATGTTCCACGAGTGCAGGTCGTAGGCATTGGCCGGATCGAAGTGGATCGCGGTGTCGGTGGTGCCCATGATGATCGTGGCGTCGCTGTTTCCACCGCCGCCTCCGCCGCCGCTCGACGAACCGCTCGAGCTGCCACAGCCGGCCGCCAGCGCGACCACCGCAGCCGCCAACACGAACAGGCGCAAGCCACGTGATGTGCGTGTCCGCACGATTGTCCTCCTCTCGGTCCCGCTAGCGCGGGACGACGTCCCCAGGTGTCCGGCCGTGAAGCCGGACCGTCTCGAAGGTTGTGACGCACCCACCTCATCAGATGTTGGCGGCGGGGTCAATCGCGGGGGCGCGGGCGCGGCTGTATCGTCACGCGGCGTGGCCCCTGATCTGATCTGGCTCGCCGCGCCGATCTGCCTGCCGGGCGCGGCGCTGGTGCGGGCATGAGGCCGGCGCTGCCCGACCGCGGGTTCGCGATCCGAGCGGCCCTGCTGGTGGCGGCGCTGGCGGCCGCCGTCCTGGTGCTGCGCGGCGCCGCACAGCTGCTGCCGGTGGGCCTGCCGCTGGCCGCCGCCCTGCTGGGTGTGCTGCTGGTGCCCGGCCTGGCCTGCGCGCGCGTCCTCGGCGTGGACGAGCAGCTGGAGGCTCCGGTGCTGCTGGCGGCGGCGATCCCGCTGGGCTGCGCCGTCTGGTCTCTGGGGCTGATGGCGGCGCTGATCGTGGGGCTGCCGCTGACCGCCCTGGCGCTGCTCGTGGCGTTGCTCTGCGCCGCCGCGCTGGCCGCGTCAACGCCCCGCATCCACGTATCCGGCAGCGGCGCGCAGCTGGCCGGCGTGGCGGTGGGAGGCGTGGTGATGGCGTTGCTGGCGTCGCGCTACGAGACGGTGCTGCACGGCGACGCGCTGTTCCACGCCGGGCGCGTGCGCAAGCTGCTCGACCTGCCGCACCTGACGCTCAGCGGCCTGGCGTCGGTATGGCACGGCTCGCCCCACGCCGGCTACGTGGTGCCGGTGCTGCACGCGATCGAGGCGGTGGCGATCCGGATCACCGGCTCGGATCCATCGGCGGCCTACTCCAGCCTGGCGCCCGGCTGCGCGCTGCTGCTGCCGCTGGCCGTCTACGCGCTGGGCTCCGCCGCAGCGGGCCGCACGGTCGGCGCCGCGGCCGCGTTCCTGGCCTGCTGGGATGCGCTCGCGCGGGGATCTCTGGCGACGTTGCAGCAGCCGCCCGAGTTCACGTTCTACGTCCTGATCCCCGCCCTGCTGGCCTTGCTCGCCGCGACTGCGCGCGGCGGCTTTGACCGGCGGCTGAGCCGGGCGGCACTGCTCGGCGTGCTTGCCGTCACGCTGATCCACGCCAGCTACACGGTGCTTGTGCTGGCCTGCATGGCGGGGGTCGTGATCGTGCTGCGGCGGGGCTGGCGCCTGCTGGCGGCATCGGTCGCGCTGACCGGCGTCATCTACGGCGTGATCTGGGCGGTCGCACTGCGGGGCGGGACGCGGCTGCCGCGACCACCGGTGCTGGACACCGTGTACGTGGTGGTACACGGGAACCCGGTCATCGCCCGGGCCGGCTGGATGCTCGACAGCCGGCCCGAGATCGCCGTCGGGGTGCTGGCCGTCGTGCCTCTGATGCTGCTGTTCCGGCGCCGCCACGCGGTGCCGGCCGCGATCATGGGCGCCGCCCTGGTGCTCTGCTCGTTCCCCTGGGTGCCGGCGCTGCTCACGTCGGTGCTCGGCTACGGCCAGGTCAAGCGGTTCCCGCGCAGCGGGCTGCCGTGGGCGCTGACCGCGGCCATCGTGGTGGTGGAGGTGGCGGCGGTGACGGGCGGCAGGATGGCGATCCCGGCCGCGCTGGGCGTGGCGGCCGCCTCGCTTGCGTACCAGGCCTGGGTGCCCGAGGGCGACCCGCTCACGTTCGCGATCGCCGCGCTGACGGTGGCCGGCGTCGCGGTATCGGCCTGGCCGGCGCTGCGCGGGCGCAACGCGCGGATGCACGCCGCGTCGCCGGCCGCGCTGGGCGCCGTGGCACTGCTCGCGATCGCGCTGATCGCAGGATCGGTGCGCTCGGCAGCGAACGGAAGTGGTCTCCGACCTGCGGCACGGGCCGAGCATCAGCGAGTCGCAGCCGCGGCTGCCGGAGCCGGTGATCGGGTTCTTCCGCCAGCACGACGGAGCGCCGTTCCCCGTGGTGCTGGCCGAGGCCTACATCGGCTACCAGCTGGCCGGCGAGGCAACCGTCTACCCGATGGCGCTGCCGCTGGAGCGAGCGCGGGGCGAGCCGCGGAACATGCCGCTGGCGCGCAAGCGGGCGGTCAACATCGCGTTGAAGCCGGGCACGTCGCCGGCCGCGCGCGCCGCCATCCTCGACCGGTTCCACGTCCGCTACCTGCTGGTGAACACGAAGACAACGCCGACGGCGGTTGCGGCGCTGTCCGCTGATCCCGGCCTGCGCGAGGTGTTCCGGTACGGCGACTGGGCGGCGTACGCGCGCCGCTAGGTCTATGGACCGGACGGCTCGTCGACGCGGCCGTCGAAGTGCGCGGCCGCACCCGGGCGCACCAGCTCGTAGACGGCGAGCCGCTGCCCGCCCGCCGCCGTGAAGCTGGCGCAGGGGCCGTGCGGGATCTCGAGCCGGTGCAGCGGGCCGACCCCGCGCCGCTCGAGCTCACGAAGCGCCTCGTCGTAGCTCTCGACCCGGTAGACGAGGATCGGCGCCGATCCCTCGAGATGGCCGCTGAGCAGGATCGCCGGGCCCGACTCCGAGACGCGCAGGCAGGCGACGACGGTGCCCATGCCGCGCACCTTCCAGACCAGCTCGGCACCCAGCTGGTCGACATACCGGCGGGCGGCGTCGTCCACGTCGGCGGTGGGGACGTACAGGAAGTCCAGCGACAGGAAGAGCGGTTCCGGCGGTTCCATCCTAAACCCTGGCCGGGCTCGGGTCGCGGCCGGGCGCAAGCGCCGGCCGGTCGGCGCGGAATCGCGCCAGGTCCGGCGACGGCGTGCGGCCCAGGGCGATCTCGGCCAGCATCCTGCCCAGCAGCGAGGCGAACTTGAAGCCGTGGCCGTCGGCCACCGCCGCCACGATACCGGGGTGCTGCGGCAGCGCCGAGATCACGAAGTCGCGGTCGGGGGTCATCGTGTACAGGCAGGTCTTGGTCAGCACCGGCGCTCCCAGCCCGGGAATCAGATCCGAGACGAAGCGGTGCAGGCGCTCGGTCGCGGCCGGGTCTGGGTCGAAGCTGCGCGTGCGCGCGGTCACCTCGGCGCCGCCCTGGTCCTCCGCCGCCTTGACCGCCCGCTCACCGAAGACCGGGAAACCGTAGTACGTCCGTGCGCCGTGCCAGATCCAGACCGGGAACCGGTCGGGACGGAAGCGATCGAGGTCGTCGGCGGCCAGGTAGGAGACCTGCTCCTGGCTGACCGTGAGCGGCAGGCTCGCGTCCAGCGGCTCCAGGAGCTCGTTCAGCCACGCTCCGGCCGAGAGGATCACCGACCGGCAGCGGACGGTGCGACCGTCCGCCTCCACCAGCAGGTCCCGGCCGGAGGGTCGTACGGCGGTGACGGCACACCCGTCAATCAGCTCCGCACCGGCCTCCCGGGCCAGCCGCTGGTGGGCGGCGGTGGCGCGCTCGCTGGCGACGAACCCGGCGCGCGCGTGGGCCAGCGCAGGCACGTCGCCGGGCGGCGCCAGCTGCGGCCAGCGGGCCGACACGTCCGCACCGGTCAGCAGCTCCACCTCGGCGCCGCCTTCGATCATGCCGGCCGCGTAGACGTCGCGGCCCAGCGGCGCGTCCGGGCCGAACATGTCGATGCCGCCCGTCAGGTGCACCAGCTGCTCGCCGGCGGCGCGCTCGACCTCGCCCCATACGTCGTACGCGGTGGCCGCCAGCCGCACGTAGTCCGGGTGGTGGTAGGCCAGCCGGATCAAGCGCGAATGGTCGTGCGACCCGCCGCGATCGTGGCCCAGCGGGAACTGCTCGAGGCCGACCACGCGCGCGCCCATCCGCGCCGCCCAGCAGGCCGCGGCGCTGCCCAGACCGCCCAATCCGACAACGGCCACGTCGGCGGCCGGCTCTGCGCTCATCGCTGCTCCTCCTCGTGGTCTCGATCCGACCGTATTATGGGGGCGCAATGGCGCAGATCGGCTTCGACGAGGTGACAAAGGTCTACGAGGACGGCACGGAGGCCGTGCGCGCCGTCGACCTCATGATCGAGGACGGCACGCTGATGGTGCTGGTCGGCCCCTCCGGCTGCGGCAAGACGACGCTGCTGCGGATGGTGGCCGGGCTGGAGGAGATCACCGGCGGCAGCATCCGCCTCGGAGACGCCGTCATCAACGACGTGGAGGCCAAGAACCGGGACCTGGCGATGGTGTTCCAGAACTACGCCCTCTACCCGCACATGACCTGCTACGACAACATGGCCTTCGGGCTGAAGCTGCGCAAGGTGCCGCGCAAGGAGATCGACCGGCGCGTGCGCGAGACGGCCAGGACGCTGGGGCTGGAGGATCAGCTCAAGAAGAAGCCGCGGGCGCTGTCGGGCGGCCAGCGGCAGCGGGTGGCGATGGGTCGCGCGATCGTGCGCGAGCCGCAGGCGTTCCTGATGGACGAGCCGCTGTCGAACCTGGATGCCAAGCTGCGGGTGCAGATGCGCACCGAGATCTCGCGGATTCAGCGCGACCTGGGCGTGACCATGATCTACGTCACACATGACCAGACCGAGGCGATGACCATGGGCGACAGGGTGGCCGTGATGAACCGCGGCGTGCTGCAGCAGGTGGACGCCCCGCAGGAGATGTACGACCGTCCCGCCAATCTGTTCGTGGCCGGATTCATCGGCTCGCCGGCCATGAACATGGTCGACGCGGTGCTGCGCCGTTCCGAGAGTGGCGGCGCGGTCGAGTTCGCAGGCATCAGCCTGCGCGTGCCCGAGCAGACCTTCCAGGAACGGCCGGCGCTGGCCGCCCGGGCCGGCAGCCGGGTGGTGCTGGGGATCCGGCCGGAGGACATCGAGGATCCGCAGTTCATCAACGACCGCGTGGATGGGTCGGACATCCAGGTGGTCGTCGATATCCGTGAGGCGATGGGCTCGGAGGTCTACGTCCACTTCGGCGTGGACGCTCCGCCGGTGATCACCGAGGACACGATCGACCTGGCCGCCGACGCCGAGCTGCTGCCCGAGGCCGACGGCGGTGCTCGGACCTCCTTCGTGGCGCGGCTGAACCCGCGCACGTCAGCGCAGCGGGGACAGCCGATCACCCTGCAGGTCGACAACCGCCGGCTGCACTTCTTCGACCCCGTTACGGGCGAGGCTATCTGACTATCTAACGGTGACGGGGACGCGCTGGACGGCGTTGTTCTCGTAGCCGCCCAGGTTCCACTCCGGCCACAGCGGCTGGGTGGCGCCGGTCGCGTCGGTGGCGCGGCAGCACAGCTCGTAGCGCACCCGCCCCCGCCGGCTCCCAGCTGACCGACCAGCCCCGCCAGACGTGCGGGCCGGCCTGATCGCCCAGCTCCGCCGCACTCCAGCTGTCGCCCCCGTCGGCCGAGAACTCGACCAGCTCGATCGGCCCCCAGCCTGACCAGGCCCGACCCTGCACCGCAACCGGCTCGCCGGCCGAAACGGTGCGCTCGCGGCTCATGAACTCGGGGATACCGGGCGGCGCCATCAGCGCCCGCGGCATCATGCGCGTGACCGGCCGGCCGACCTCGTTCTGCTCCCGTCGCCAGCGGTACGACTGCGCCTGCTGGTAGCCCGCGAACGGCTCGCTGACGGCCGTGATCGAAGACAGCCACTTGACGTTGGTCATGCCGTACCAGCCCGGCACCACCAGACGCAGCGGGTAGCCGTGCTGCGACGGCAGCGGCGCGCCGTTCAGCTCGTAGGCCAGGATCGCGCCGTCCTGCAAGGCCTGCTCGATCGTGAGGCTGCGCCCGTAGGTCTGCTCATCACCGCCCTCGAGCCCGCGATCGAGGCCCTCGAACACGATCTCGACGGCGTCGTCCAGCAGGCCGGCCTGCTCCAGCAGCGGCGCCAGCGGCGCACCCGTCCACTCAGCGGTGCCAACCGCCTCGAGCAGCCACGGCTGGCTGGTCACGTGCGGCTCCATGGTCGCGCGGCCGTTGCCGGCGCACTCCATCGTGACCGTCTGGGTTACGGACGGGCGGGCGCGGATGGCGTCCAGATCCAGCTCCAGCGGCCGCCGCACGCGGCCCGTCCACCCGCAGGCTCCACTCCTCGCCGACCGCCGGGATGTCGTAGTGCACCAGCAGGTAGTGCAGCCCCACCGGTGTGATCGCGTGGCGCAGCGCCTCCAGCGGCATGCCGTGGTTGCGGGCGGCGAGCTGCAGCTCCTCGCGGCTGATGCCGGCTGGCTGGGGATCCATGCCTCGCAGCGTACCGCCGTCTGGCCGAGGGCCGGGGGGTGCCCGACGCACCCCCCGGCCACGGCCTGCCTCAGCTCGCGGGCTTGATGTTCTGGTTGACCCGGAAGGTGTTGTCCGGGTCGTACTGCGCCTTGGCGCGGGCCAGCCGGTCGTAGTTGTCCCGGTAGGTGGCCTTCACCCGCTCCTGGCCCTCGTCCATCATGAAGTTCACGTACGCGCCGCCGGCCGAGTAGGGGTGCGTGGCATCCCAGTAGTCGATCGTCCACTGCTTGATCGCGCCGGCGTTGGCCGGGTCGGGGTCGACGCCCACGATCACCTGCGCCCAGGTGACGTCGCGGTAGCTGAACGCGGTATCACCCGCGCCGACGTCGTGCACGGCCCCGTCGATGGGGTACATGTGCATGGTCGACTGGCCGGGGCGCATCTCGTTCGCGAACCTGACGTGCTGCTCGATGGCGGCGTCCGGCAGATCGCGCACGAAGTCGGCCCTCCAGTACCACTGGTCGCCCTTCGGGTAGAGCGGGTCGAAGAATCCGTTCAGCGCCGGGAACGGCATCGGGCCGACCCCGTGCAGCACCGGCTCGACCGCCTCGAGCATCGGCGCCATCGCCGCCGCGGCCTCCTCCTCGCTGCCGGTGTGACACCAGACGATGGCCGCCATCTTGCGGCCGTGCAGCTCCTCGGGGAACGCCGGCACGGGCGGCACGGTCACGAACGCGAACCAGCCGTTCAGCTCGCGCGGAGCGGCGGGGAGGAACTCCCGGTAGGCCCGCATCACGGCGGCCGCGTCGTCCAGCGACCAGAACGTGGGGCCGGCGACGACCATGCTCACCGGCTGCATCTTGAACGTGAACGACGTGACCACGCCGAAGTTGCCGCCGCCGCCGCGGAGCGCCCAGAACAGCTCCGGGTTCTCGTCGGCCGAGGCACGGACGATCGAGCCGTCGGCCAGGACGACCTCGGCCTCGAGCAGGTTGTCGATGGAGAGGCCGCCGGAGCGGGCGATGTGCCCGATACCGCCGCCCAGCGTCAGCCCGCCGACGCCGGTGGTGCCGATGATGCCGCAGGGGACGGCGCCGCCGGCCTCGTGCGTGGCGGCGTCGACGTCCTTCCAGAGGCACCCGCCGCCGACCCGCACCGTGCGGGCGGAGGCGTCGACGTCGATGCTGTTGATCCCGGCCAGATCGATGACGACGCCGCCGTCACAGACGCCCAGGCCGCCGCCGTTGTGCCCGCCGCCGCGGACCGCGATCAGCGCGTTCTGCGAGCGGGCGAAGCCGATCACCGCCGCCACGTCGGCGGCCGAGGTGCAGCGGGCCACCAGGCCCGGCCGCCGGTCGATCATCGCGTTGTAGACCGAGCGCGCCTCGTCGTATCCGGCATCGTCCGGTCCCGTCAGGGTGCCGTTGAAGCTGCCGGCAAGTGCCGAGCGAGCCTCCGCGGCGAGTGTTGCGATCGTGCTCATGTGACCTCCGATGGTCTGTATCGCTTGTGGCTATGGAGGCCGACGGTACCGAGGGTGGTCCAGGTTGTCATGACCGGGATTGATCGACTTCGTGCATCCATCGCGACGCGGTGCGATGATCAATCCTGACTATGCGTACCGACGTATCCGCACACGCCGCACTGCCCGGGCCGCTGCGCCTGCAGCCGTCCTTCCCGTTCGTGGACCGCCCCCGCGAGATGGCCACGCTGCGGTCGCTGCTGCCACGCGCGCAGAGCGAGGGCCGCCGCATCGCGCTGGTCGGCGGCGAGCCCGGGTCGGGCAAGAGCCGGCTGGTGCGCGAGATCGCCCACCAGGCCGCGAAGGACGGCGCGCTGGTGCTGTACGGCGCCTGCGACGCCGTGGTCCGCACCCCCTACCGGCCGTTCGTGGAGGCGCTCGACCAGCTGGTGCGAGCCAGCGATCCGGACGAGCTGCGCGCCGACCTGGGGCCGGCCGGCGGAGAGCTGACCCGGTTGCTGCCGGACCTGCGCAGCCGCGTCGGCGACCTGCCGGAGCCGGTCGTGGCCGACCAGGACACCGAGCGCCATCGCCTGAACGCGGCCGTCAGCGACCTGCTGGTGGCGGCCGGCCGCCGGCGACCGCTGCTGCTGGTGTTCGAGGACGGCCACTGGGCGGACACACCGACGCTGCTCTTGCTGCGCCACCTCGCGGCCGGTGCCACCGAAGCGCGAATGCTGCTGGTGGCCACGTTCCGGGACACCGAGGCCGATGTGCCGGCCGAGCTGTCGGAGGCGCTGATCGACATGCGGCGCTCGGACGGGGTCGTACGCGTGCGCGTCGGCGGGCTCACGGGCGAGCAGGTGTCGCAGTTCGTCGAGCGCGCGGCCGGGGCGCCGCTGGGCCCGGCGCTGCCGGAGCTGGCGGGCGCCATCACCAGCCTCACCCAGGGCAACGTGTTCCTCGTCACGGAGCTATGGCGGGAGCTGGTGGAGACGGGAGCGCTCGAGATCGTGGACGGCATCGCACTCCTGACCCGGCCGCTGAGCGCGCTGGGCACGCCCGAGAGCGTGCGCGAGGTGGTCAACCAGCGGCTGGCGCGGCTGCAGCCGGAGACGGCCCTGGTGCTGGAGCTGGCCGCGGTGACCGGGCCCGAGTTCGACCTGTCGGTGCTGCGCGGCGGCGGGTTCACCGACGCCACGCTGTCGAGCGCGCTGGAGCAGTCGATGCGCAGCGGCATGATCGAGGAGATCCCGGCCAGGCAGCTGCGCTACCGGTTCTCCCACGAGCTCGTGCGCCGTGCCCTGTACGACCGGCTGGCGGGCCTGCGCCGTGCCGAGCTGCACCTGCAGGTGGCGGAGTCGATGGAGGCGTCCGGAGCCGCCGACACGGCGCGCGGACTGGCCGACCTCGCCCACCACTTCGCCGCCGCAGCGCCCATCGACGGCCCCCAGCGGGCGGTCGAGTACAACCTGCGGGCGGCGGCCGCCGCCAACGCCGCGCTGGCGTTCGGCGAGGCGGTCGGGCCGCTGCGGACGGCGCTCGAGCTGGGCGTCGACAACGACACCGCCCACGCCGAGATCGAGCTGGAGCTGGGCGCCGCCCACTACCGGGCCGGTCAGTCCGGCGATTCCCTGGAGGCGTTCCGGGCGGCCGCCGAGACGGCGCGGCGCCTCCACAACCCGGATCTTCTGGCACGCGCCGCGATCGGGGTGGAGACCGCCTGCTGGCGGGTGGCGATGCTCGACGAGGGCGCGATCGAGCTGCTGGAGGAGGCGCTGGCGGCACTCGGCCCGGGCGACTCCACCCAGCGCGTGCTGCTGCTTTCGGGACTGGCCCGGGCGCGTGCGCTCGTGGGAGAGTCCGAACGCAGCGCCGTGCTGCGCGACGAGGCGATCGAGATCGCCCGGCGGATGGACTATCGCCCGGGCCTGTCCGTGGTGCTGATGCGCAGCTACTGGGCACGCGGCTCCAACACCCACGACGAGGTGCTGGAGATGCTGGCCGAGGCTCGCACCATCGCCGAGGAGCTGGGCGACATCGAGTCGCAGGCGGAGGCCTCCGAGTGGCGGATCACCGCCCTGATCGGCAAGGGCGACCTGCGCACCGCCGGCCGCGAGCTGGCCCAGGTGCTGGAGATCTCGCGGCGCATGCACCAGCCGTTCATCATCCACGTGGCCGAGCACTACCGCTCGGCGATCGCGCTCTGCGAGGGACGCCTTGGGGAGGCCGAGCAGGCGGCCGAGCGGTCGCGCGAGTGGAGCCGGCTGCTGACGGGGCGCGACGCGTCCGGGGTCTACGGCGTCCAGATGTTCAGCATCCGCCGCGAGCAGGGCCGGCTGGCGGAGCTGGCACCGGTCGTGCGGGTGCTGGCCGGCGGCGACCGGCGCGGCGGGTCGTGGCGCCCTGGGCTGGCGGCGCTCACGGCGGAGCTGGGGATGCTGGACGACGCGCGCGCCCAGCTGGCGCTGATCCAGAGCGACGGCCTCGATGTCTACCGGCCCGCGCTATGGGTGGGGTCGCTGACCTACATCGCCGACGCCTGCGTCGCCGTGGGCGACGCCGACCTGTCGGAGCAGGTCTACCGGGAGCTGCTGTCGATCGCGGAGCGGAACGTGATGATCGGACACGGCGTGGCCTGCTACGGCTCGTCCGAGCGATACCTGGGCACCCTGGCGGCCGCCTACGGCCAGCTCGAGCTGGCCGAGCTGCACCTGCAGCGCGCGATCGACTACAACCGTGACATGGGCGCGATCACCTGGCTGGCGCACTCGGACTTCGAGTACGCACGGGTGGTGCGGGCGCAGGGCCGGCCAGACGACCCGGCCGCGCAGGCTGCGCTGGCGGAGGCGTCCGAGCTGGCCGAGCGGATCGGGATGCAGGCGCTGCTGGGCCGCATCCGCGGGCTGCTGCCGGCCGGGCCGGTGACGTCGCGGCTGCCGGACGGCCTCTCCGATCGCGAAGCCGAGATCCTGCAACTGGTCGCGCAGGGCCGGTCGAACCGCGAGATCGGCCACACGCTGCACATCAGCGAGCACACGGCTGCAAACCACATACGCAGCATCCTGCGTAAGACCGGTTGCGCGAACCGCACCGAAGCGGCAAGCTATGCGCACACGCGCGGCCTGACGGAGCGCGGGTGAGACCAATCAGAAGCGGGGGCGGATGGCACTCTTTTTGATCGAACGGAGCTTCGCGGAGCAGCTCGACCTGACCGGCGAGGACGTGCGGGTGATCGAGGACATCAACGCCGACGAGGGTGTGAACTGGCTGTTCTCGTTCCTGAGCGCCGACCGCCGCCGATCGTACTGCCTGTACGAGGCGCCGTCGCCGGATGAGATCATCGCCGCCGCCAAGCGCGCCAACGTGCCGGTCGACCAGGTGGTCGAGGTCAGCAAGTTCCAGCCTGAGCTGGTGCGCTAGGACGTAGGGACGATCTCGCCGGATGCCAGCATCTGGCGGCTGATCTTCGTGCCCAGGGCGGCAAGCGCGGTGGATCGACCGATCCGTCGGCGTGCAGCAGGCCGTGCGACCAGCCCTCCTGGCAGATGCGCGTCAGGAGCTTGCGCGTGTCGGCCTTGCTGTAGGGCAGCGACTGGTTGTGGGGCAACGCCAGCGAGCCGGCCACGCACACCGGTACCACGACCCCCCGTCCGCGGGCGCGGAACAGGGCGCGCTGATCGAGCCCGTCGTCGGTCAGAAAGGGGCCGAGGTTGTGGCAGGCCTTCGCGGTGAGGGCGTGGACGCCGCCCGGCGGCAGGTACGGCGCATCCGCCGTGGTGTCGGCGCCGAGGCTGGTCTGCAGGCTCAGCTGGCAGAGCGGAGACAGCGCATCGGGGTGGGCCTTCAACAGCGTGCGCAGCTGGTCGGCCGTTGTCGCGCCGTGATCGTCCAGCAGGCCGGCCTGCTCGGCCTGCGCGCACAGCTCGGACACCGCACGGCGGGCGGCCGGGGTATCGGCCAGACCGGCCCGATACCGTTCCTGGCAGGCGGCGGTGCGCTCGCTCGCCGACGTGCCGCCGCCGCATGCGGCAAGGAAAGCCAGCAGCACCACGACCACCACGGCTGACCCGACTCTCATGCGGCGACGCTAGCAGGGCACGGGGACGGTCAGCCGGGAAAGCTCTCGGGCCGCTCGACCGCGCGCTGCCACAGGTCGTCGTCGATGTTGCGCCCGGTCACGATCAGGACGACGACGCCCTCCAGCCGGCCCTCCAGCCGGCGCGCGCCCGCCAGCGCGGCCGCCGCGGAGCCCTCGACCCGCATGCCGGCCGTCCGCGAACGCTCCCACCGCCTCGGCGATCTCGCGATCGGTGACCTCGGCCATCGCGTCGGCGGCCGTCGCCAGCGCCTCCACGGCGACGGGGATCGCCACCCGCACGGCCATGCCGTCTGCAAACGTGTCGCTTTGGGACGACTCCACCACGCGGCCCGCCTCGAAGCTGCGCGCCATCACCGGGGCACCGGCTGCGACCACGCCGATCCGCCGCGCGGCCGGCGACCGCGCGCCCAGACGCAGGCCGATCCCGGCCAGAAGCGCGCCGTTTCCGACCGGTACCAGCACCGCATCCGGCGTCAGATCGGCCAGGATCTCGTCGGCAATGACGCCGTAGCCCTGATACTGAGCGGGCTCCGCGCCGTCCTGGAAGAACGGCAGCCCCTGCGCCCGTGCGTGCTCGATCCCCGACGCCTTGGCCTCGTCCAGGTCGGCGCCACCCACCACCAGCTCGGCGCCGAGGCCGCGCAGCAGCGCCAGCTTCGCGGCGCTTGCCCGCTCCGGCACGAACACCACCGCGGTCATGCCGTGCCGGGCGGCGGCCCAGGCGGTGGCGGCGCCGTGGTTGCCCGTCGAGGCGGTGACGACGGACGCGTGGCCCTGCTCGCGGTACTCCTCGACAACCGGCAGCGCCCCTCGCCACTTGAACGCGCCCAGCTCGTGGCCGTCCTCGCGCTTGAGGAACAGCGTGCGACCCGGTAGCCAACCGCTCGGTGCCGCCTGCAGGGTCACAGCGCCGCCCGCATCTCCTCGGCGAACGCCCGCACGTGCGCCGCTGCGATCGCGCGCGCCCGCTCCGGATCGCCCTGCCGGATCGCATCCAGCAGCTCGCCGTGCTCCCGCATCCGCTGCTCCAGCGGCGGCAGCCGGTCCCAGGTGAGGTGCCAGATCCGCAGCGACATGTTCAGGTAGCGATCGAGGTCCTGCTCCAGGTACGGATTGCGGGAGCAGCGGTAGATGAACCGGTGCACCTCGGCGTCCAGCTCGATCAGCCGCCGCTGGCCGGACTCGGCCGCGTCCAGCTTGGCAATCAGGTCGCCGGCCTCGCGGCGGTCATCGGCGTCGGCCAGCATCGCCGCACGCTCGGCTGCGCGCGCCTCGAGCTGCACCCGGACGTCGGTGATGTCGGTCAGGCTGGTGATGTTGATGGTCGCGGCGAAGGTGCCCCGGCGCGGGTAGACGACCACCAGCCGCTCCAGCGCCAGGCGCCTGATCGCCTCACGCACGGGCGTGCGCCCGACGCCCAGCTGCACGGTCAGCGCCTCCTCGTCGATCGGCGCCCCGGGCGGGATCTCGAGCGATACCAGCCGGTCGCGGAGCGCCGCATAGGCGCGGTCGGAGAGCAGCTCGGTGGGAAGTTGCAGGGCAGCCATGGGTCTGATATATGAGTTGTCTACCAGACCGGAGCCCTCCCGGCAACCCCCACGCGCACCGGCGCGGGAGACGAACACATGAGCGATCTGCCCCCATCAGCCCGCGCTGTCGTGATCGGCGCCGGCATCGTCGGAAACAGCATCTGCTACCACCTGTCCGAGCTGGGCTGGCGCGACCTGGTGCTGCTCGACAAGGGCCCGTTCCCCAACCCCGGCGGCTCCACCGGGCACGCATCCAATTTCATCTTCCCGGTCGACCACTCCAAGGAGATGACGGCGCTGACGCTCGACAGCATGCGCCAGTACCAGGACCTGGACGTGTTCACGGAGAGCGGCGGCATCGAGGTGGCCCGCACCGAGGAGCGCATGCAGGAGCTGCACCGGCGCATGTCGTCGGCGCACGCCTGGGGCATCGATCGCGTCTCGATGGTGACGCCCGCCGAGATCAAGCAGCTGGTGCCGTTCATCGACGAGACGATCCTGCTGGGCGGCTTCTCCTCGCCGGGCGTGGGCGTGGTCGACTCGCTGCGGGCTGGCACGATCATGCGCGAACGCGCTGTCGCGGCGGGCGCGCTCACGATCTCGGCCAACACCGAGGTGCTGGGCATCGACGTCGAGCGCGGCCGCGTGCGCCGGGTGCGCACCACCCGCGGCGACATCGAGACCGAGATCGTGGTCGTGGCCTGCGGGGTGTGGAGCCCGGCGATCGCGCAGATGGCCGGCGCGCTGATCCCGCTCACGCCGGCCGTCCACCAGATGATCGACATCGGGCCGGTGCCGCGGTTCGCCAGCTCCACGCGCCACATCGAGTACCCGATCGTGCGCGACATGGACACCTTCATGTACGAGCGCCAGGACGGCATCGGCCTCGAGATCGGCTCCTACGCGCACCGGCCGATCCTGCACGATCCGGAGGAGATCCCCTCGATCGAGCAGGCCGCCCTGTCGCCCACCGAGCTGCCCTTCACGCAGGCCGACTTCGACAAGCAGATGGAGGACGCGCTGGAGCTGATGCCGGAGATCGTCGGCGACGAGAGCGTGGGCGTGAAGTACGCGATCAACGGCCTGCTGTCGCTGACGCCGGACGGGATGCCGCTGCTGGGCGAGACGCACGAGGTGCGCGGCCTCTGGTCGTGCGCGGCCGTGTGGGTGAAGGAGGGGCCGGGCATCGCCAAGGCGGTGGCCGAGTGGATGACGCACGGCGAGTCGGAGATCGACCTGCACTCGTCCGACATCGCCCGCTTCTGGGAGCACCAGAAGACCCGCGCCCACGTCCGCGCCCGCACGTCGGAGGGCTTCAACAAGACCTACGGCATCATCCACCCGTCCGAGCAGTGGGCCTCCAACCGCGACGTGCGGCTGCCGCCCTTCCACGCCCGCGAGCAAGAGCTGGGCGCGGTCTTCTTCGAGGCGGCGGGCTGGGAGCGGCCGCAGTGGTACGAGTCGAACGCGCCGCTGCTCGAGGAGTACGCCGACCGCATCAACCCGCGCGAGGCCGAGTGGGACGCGCGCTGGTGGTCGCCGATCATCAACGCCGAGCACCTGGCGATGCGCGACCGCGCCGGCATGGTCGACCTGTCGGCCTTCGCGGTCTTCGACGTGCTCGGCCCGGGCGCGCTCGAGGCCGTGCAGGGCGTGGCCGTGCGGCAGATGGACGTACCGGTCGGCCGCGTCGTCTACACGCCGGTGCTGACCCCGGGCGGCGGATTCCGGTCCGACCTCACGATCATGCGGCTCGACGACGAGGTGTTCCGCGTCGTCACCGGCGGTGCCCACGGTGCCGCCGACCGCAAGTGGTTCGCCGACCGCCTGCCGCAGGACGGCACCGCCCAGATCGCAGACCTGACCTCTGCCTGGACCACGCTCGGCCTCTGGGGACCGCGCGCGCGTGACATCCTGCGGTCGGTGACCCGCGACGACGTCTCCCACGAGGGCTTCCGTTTCGGCAGCTGCCGAACGATCGAGATCGACACGCTGCGGGTGCTGGCCTCTCGCATCTCCTACGTGGGCGACCTCGGCTGGGAGCTGTACGTGCCGATCGAGCAGGGCCAGAAGCTGTGGGACGTGATCGCGGAGGCCGGCCGGCCGCACGGCATCGCGCCGGTCGGGATCGGCGTCTACGGCACCACCGGCCGGCTCGAGAAGTGCTACCGCGCCTACGGCTTCGAGCTGGAGAGCGAGTACAACGTCTGCGAGGCGGGCATGGCCGGGCCCAAGGTGAAGGACGAGGACTTCGTCGGCAAGGAGGCCCACCTGCGGCACCGGGACGAGCAGCCGGCCGCGATCATGTGCACGCTGACCGTCGACGACCACACATCGGCCTCCGGGGTGAAGCGGTACATGCTGGGCCGCGAGCCGATCCAGACCCGCGACGGGCAGCCCCTCACCGACAGCAGGGGCCGGCGCTCGTACGTGACCAGCGCCGGCGCCGGGCCGTCGGTCGGAAAGCACCTGCTGATGGCCTACCTGCCGCCGGAGCAGGCGCAGGTCGGCACCGAGCTGGCCGTGGAGTACCTGAACGAGCGCTACCCGGTGACGGTGGCGGTGGCCGGCTCGACGCCGATCTTCGACCCCGAGAACGAGCGGATCCGGTCGTGAACATCCTCGTCTGCGCCAAGCGGGTGCCGATGACGGGCGGCACGATCGTGCTGACCGAGGACGAGCAGTCGATCCAGACCCGCCACCTCGGCTTCACCATCAGCCCGCATGAGGAGTGTGGGGTCGAGGAGGCGGTGCGGCTGATCGAGGCGAACGGCGGCGAGTCGGTAGTGCTGGCGCTGGGCCCGTCCGAGGCCGAGGAGCAGCTGCGCGACGCGATGGCGCTGGGCATCGACCGCGCGATCCTGCTCGAGACGGCCGACGAGTTCGACGGCCAGGCCACGGCCGCTGCGATCGTCGCCGCGATCGAGGCCGAGCGGGCGGCGGGCGTCGAGTT
This sequence comes from uncultured Actinomycetes bacterium, assembly GCA_963797565.1. Lineage (GTDB taxonomy): Bacteria > Actinomycetota > Thermoleophilia > Gaiellales > JAICJC01 > JAICYJ01. The sequence continues at coordinate 54,124 of CAWCPM010000013.1, forward strand.
CGACCTGATCTTCTTCGGCAACGAGTCGGCCGACTCCGGCAACTACCAGGTCGGCATCCGCGTCGCCCACGCACTGGGGCGCCCCTGCGTGACCGGCGTCAAGGGCATCACGGTCCAGGACGGCCGCGCCCGCTGCGAGCAGGAGACGGCCTCCGGCCGCGACGTCTACGACGTGCCGCTGCCGGCGGTGGTGACCGTCAAGGAGGGCCTCAACCTGCCCCGCTACCCATCCGTGCCGGGACGGCTGCGGGCCAAGCGCAAGCCCCTGGCCACGAGCGCTCCGGCACGCCGCGACCCGGGCGTCGAGAAGCTGCGGCTGCGGCTGCCGCCCGGGCAGGGCAAGCAGGCCGAGATCCTGGGCCACGGGCCCGAGGCTGCGCCGGCCGTGGTCGAGGTGCTGCGCCGGGCGGGGCTGGTGGCATGACGCTGGTCTACGTCGAGCACCAGGATGGCCGGCCCGACGACGCCTCGCTGCAGGCGATCGCACTGGCCCGCGAGATCGCCGGCGGCGCACCGCTGCACGCGCTGCTGGCCGGCCCGGGTGCCGAGGACGCCGCCGCCGGGCTGGGCGCCCACGGGGTGGCGACCGCGCACATCGCCGAGCACGAGGCGCTCGCCACCCATGCCCCCGTGGCCCTGGCACGCTGCATCGGCGAGCTGATCGAGCGCCTGTCCCCGGCCGCCGTGGCGGCCGCCGGCAGCGAGCGCGGCAACGAGGTGCTTGCGCACGCGGCGGCGCTCGGCGACCTGCCGCTGGCCGCGAACTGCATCGCCGCAGAGGCGGGCGACCCGATGGGGGTGACCCGCATCCGCTGGGGCGGCAGCCTGCTCGAGGACGCGCGCCTGCACGGCCCCGTCAAGCTGCTGACGGTGGCGCCGCACACGGTCGAGGCGATCGAGGTGGCCGGTGGGCCGGCGGCCGTCGAGCGCTTCACGCCCTCGCTGGGCGAGGCCGACCTGGTGGTGCGGGTGGTGGAGACCGTGCAGCAGAGCAGCGAGGGCGGGGTCAACCTGGCCGACGCCAGGTTCGTGGTCAGCTGCGGGCGCGGCGCCGGCTCGCCCGAGGGCTTCGCGCCGGCAGAGGAGCTGGCCGCGCTGCTGGGCGGCGCCGTCGGGTGCTCGCGGGCCGTCACCATCGCCGGCTGGCGGTCGCACACCGACCAGGTCGGTCAGACCGGCACCAAGATCGCGCCCGAGGTGTACCTGGCCTGCGGCATCAGCGGCGCCACCCAGCACATGGCCGGTTGCAAGGGCGCGAAGCGGATCATCGCGGTCAACGTCGATCCGGAGGCGCCGATCATCGCCAACGCCGACTACGCCGTGATCGGCGACCTGCACGAGGTGATCCCGGCGATCACGGCCGAGCTGCGAAAGGCGGGCGCCGGATAGAGCCCGTCGCCCTGATCGCGCTGCTGGCGGCGCTGGCGGTGGCCGGCGGCATCTTCGCCCGGCGCGCCCGGCTGCTCGTGCGGATCATGCGCCTGGGCAAGCCCGCGCCCAGGTTCGACGACGTGCCGCAGCGGGTGCGCCAGGAGGCGGTCGTCGCGATCGGGCAGCGCAAGCTGCTGCAGCGGCTGGGCCCGGGGGTGATGCACGCGCTGATCTTCTGGGGCTTCATCGTGCTGTTCCCGACCATCATCATGGCCATGATCGCGGCCGTCGACCGCGACGCCACGCTGCCGTGGCTGGGCCACCAGGGCTGGTTCGCGCTCCTGGTCGACGTGTTCGCGGTGCTGGTGCTGCTGAGCGTGTGTGCGGCCTTCTTCATCCGCAAGGTGCAGCGGCCGGCGCGGTTCGAGGGCAGCCACATGGGCGAGGCCGACCTGATCCTGGCGATGATCGCGGGCATCGTCAGCACCCTGCTTCTGTGGCACGCCACGCGCATCGCGCTGGGGCTGAACGAGTGGCCCGCATCGTGGTCGCCGGCCGCCAACGCGCTGTCGAACCTGTTCGGCGGCGGCAGCGGCACGAAGGCGCTCGAGCGCGGCCTGGTGTGGGCGCACGTGCTGCTGATCCTGAGCTTCCTGGCCTACCTGCCCTACTCGAAGCACCTGCACATCATCACCGCGGTCGTGAACGTGTTCTTCGGTCGCACGCGCGCACGCGGCCGACTCGAGCCGCTCGTATTCGACGACCCGGACGTGCCCGAGGACGAGATCAGGCTCGGCTCCGGCACGCTCACCGACATGACGTGGAAGCAGATGGTGGACACCGCAACCTGCACCGAGTGCGGGCGCTGCCAGGACGTCTGCCCCGCCTACGCGACGGGCAAGGAGCTGTCGCCCAAGCTGCTGATCATGGGCCTGCGCGACCACCTGCTCGACCAGGGCCCGAAGCTGCTGTCAGGTGCCGACGGAGCCGACCCGCTGCCGCTGGTGCCAAACGCGGTCACCGACGACGTGGTCTGGGACTGCGTGACGTGCGGCGCCTGCGTGCACGAGTGCCCGGTCTCGATCGAGCACATCGACCACATCGTCGACCTGCGCCGCCACCTGGTGATGGCCGAGGCGCGGTTCCCGGCGGAGGCCGAGCCGATGCTGCGCGACGTCGAGCGGTCGTCCAACCCCTGGGGCAAGGCGCAGCAGGAGCGGGGCGACTGGACGCAGGGCCTGGGCGTGAAGGTGCTCGAGCCAGGCGATCCGGCACCCGAGGTGCTGTACTGGGTCGGCTGCGCCGCGTCGTTCGACGAGCGCGCACGGCAGAGCGCGGTGTCGACCGCGAAGCTGCTGCAGGCGGCCGGGGTCGACTTCGCGATCCTGGGCCCGCGCGAGTCGTGCACCGGCGACCCGGCCCGGCGAATGGGCAACGAGTACGTGTTCCAGGCCTTCGCCGAGCAGAACGTCGAGACGCTGAACGAGTCCGGAGTGACGAAGATCGTGGCCAGCTGCCCGCACTGCTTCAACACGCTGGCCAACGAGTACCCGGACTTCGGCGGCCGCTATGAGGTGATGCACCACACCGAGCTGCTGGCCGAGCTGGTCCGCGACGGCCGGATCGAGCCGAAGGCCGGCGACGCACAGATCACCTACCACGACTCCTGCTACCTGGCCCGGCACAACGACGTGATGGCAGACCCGCGGCAGCTGGTGGAGGCGGTGGGGACGCCCGTCGAGATGGAGCGCAGCGGCAAGCGCACGTTCTGCTGCGGCGCCGGCGGCGCGCACATGTGGATGGAGGAGCGCGGCAGCGCCATCAACGAGGAGCGGGTGCGGCAGGCCGATGAGACCGGGGCCGAGACGCTGGCGGTGGCCTGCCCGTTCTGCACGGTGATGCTCGATGACGGCGTCCGCACCAGCGGCAGCAAGCTGCGGGTGGCGGACGTGGCCACGCTGCTGGCCGAGTCGATAGACGGCGACGCTGGTTAGATCTCGGTCTAGATCACGCGGTTGAGCTCGACCAGCAGGCCGCGCAGCTGCGCGTACCGCTTCTCCCCCAGCTCCCGCGCCCACAGCGTCTCCAGCTCGGCCACGGCGTCGCGGATCACGTGGGCCGCGGCGACGCCGCGCCGCGTCAGCACGATCCGCCGGGAACGCAGATCCTCGGGGTCGGGCCGGCGTTCGAGGTAGCCGCGCTGTTCCAGCTGCCCCAGCTGGTAGTTGAGCGCCTGCTTGCTCATGCCCAGCTGCGTGGCCAGATCGGACGGGCGCTCACCCTGCGGGCCGGGATAGCGCAGCACGGTCAGGTGGGCCTGGTCGATGTCGGCGAAGCCGTGCTCGTGCAGCCGCTCGATCATCCGCCGCCGCACCGCGTCGACCGGCATGCGCAGCAGCGCCCCGATCAGCGGCGGGCCCAGCGGCTCGCGCTCTGCGAGACCATCGGCAGAGCGTCCTTGCGAAGTCTCCTGTTCCATGTATCGTCAAATCACTTTACCACTCGCAGCGGCGCCTCCGCCCTCAGCCGCGGCCGAGCGCTGGTGGTGCGGCAGGCCGTCGTCGGGCAGCTCGTACCAGTCACCCTTCTGGGAGGTGAACCAGTGGCCGGCGATGCGCAGCCCGGTCTCGCCGTCAAGCGACCCGGCCGCGATCGCGACGTAGTCGCGACCGGGCGCGTCCCAGAACAGGCTTGAGCCGCACTCGCCACAGAAGCCACGGCGGGCGTGCGCGTCGCTCTGGGGGCTGGCGATCCAGCGCAGCCCACCCTGCACGGTCAGCGCCAGATCGGTGCGGGCGGCCGCGGTGCTGGCCGCGACGTTGCCGTGCCAGCGCCGGCACTCGACGCAGTGGCAGATCAGGATGTCGCGCAGCGGCCCCCGCACCTCGTAGCGCACCGCGCCGCACAGGCAGCCGCCGGTTGCGACCTCGCTCACGCGTCGCCCCCGAGGTCGAGCACCACCCGCGTGGCATCGCCCGAGCGCACGGCGTCGATGCCGACGCCGACCTCGTCCAGCGTCAGCCGGTGTGAGATCAGCCGGTCGAGCGGCAGCCGCCCGCGCCGGTAGGCGTCGAGGATCAGCGGGAAGTCGCGGTCGGGCCGAGCCGACCCGTAGATCGATCCCAGCACCCGCCGCTCCATGCGCGGGATCGACCGCGCCGGCACGGTCAGCTCGGCATCGGCGCGCGGGATGCCGGCCATCACGGCCGCTCCCCGCTTCCGCGTGGACAGGAACGCTGCCCGCATCGGACCGGGCCGGCCGGTGCAGTCGATGGCATAGTCGACGCCGCCGCCGCTGGCCGCCACCACCGCCTCGGCCACCTGCTCCGGCTCGCCCTGCCACTGCACGACGGCGGTGGCGCCGAGCTGCTGGGCGCGCTCGAGGCGCTCGTGCCGGCGGTCGATGGCGATCACCTGCGACGCGCCCGAGGCGACCGCGCCCATCACGGCCGAGAGCCCGGTGCCGCCGGTGCCGATCACCGCCACCCGCTCGCCCGGCCGCACGCCGGCGGTGCGCCAGACGGCGCCGACGCCGCTCGTCACCGCACAGCCGAGCAGCGCCGCCACCTCGAACGGCACGTCGGAGGGGATCTGGACGCACGACCGGGCGGGCACGACCGCGCGCTCCGCGAAGGTGGACAGGAAGCAGTAGTGGTGCACCTCCGCCCCGCCGAATCGGAGCCGGGTGGTGCCGTCGAGCAGGCCGCCGGCCAGCATCAGCGGCCAGGCGGTGCCGCACAGGTGCGGCAGGTCTCGCAGGCACTCCTCGCAGCGGCCGCAGTACGGGGCCCAGGACAGCGCCACGTGGTCGCCGGGCGCAAGACCCTGCACGCCCTCGCCCAGCGCCTCGACGACACCGGCTCCCTCGTGGCCGGGCACGACCGGGGCCGGCACGTCGACCGTGCCGTCGAGCAGGTTCAGGTCGTCCTGGCAGACGCCGCTTGAGTGCAGCCGCACCAGCACCTCACCGGGGCCGGGCGGGGCCAGCTCGAGCTCGACCACCCGCAGCGGCGTGCCCGGAGCGGGAAGCAGCGCCGCGCGCATCGAGGTCACGTCGCTCATGCCGCCAGGCGCTCCAGCTGTGCCTCCAGCCCCGACTCGCCCACGTCGCGCACCTCCAGCGGCAGCCCCAGCATGGCCGCCGCCCGCTCGGCCAGCTTCAGCAGCTCGGGCGTACGCCGCTGCGCCAGCCAGATCACACGTGTGTAGGAGTGGAAGTAGTCGTCGCGCAGCTCGGGGTGCCGGTCGAGGCCGAGCGACCGCCAGACCGTGCGGTCGAAGGTGCGCGCCAGGAAATCGGTCAGGAAGTAGGTGCCGGGCTGCTCGGCCACCGCCTCCGCCACCTCCGGCTTCGCGAACACGTCGTAGCAGTGGTCGCCCTCCAGCCGCTCGATGCCGCGACGGCGGAGCTCCTGATCGAGCGCGCCGTAGCTGCCGCAGTCGGCGTAGGCGACCGCCACGCGCTGGTAGCGGCCGGCCAGCTCGTCCAGCAGACGGCCGACCGCCGGCGCGATCTGCTCCGGGCGGTTGTGCAGCTCCGGCGGCAGCGGGTGCACGTCGATGTCCCAGCCGCGCCGCTCGGCAATGGCGTTGACGTGCAGGGCGAGCGCGCCGCATGCGATCACGGCCGTCCTCATCCCGGAAACGCCAGCTCGTCCATGAACATGTCGTTGAAGTCTGCCCGCCCGGAGAGCTCCACGTACTCGACCTCGTCCAGGATGGCGTCGGCCGCGGCGCGCTCCCGCAGCGACAGCGCCGCCATCTTGGCGCCCTCGCCGGCCACGTTCCCGGCCGAGATGATGCGCGGCAGCGCCAGCTTCGGCACCAGGCCGATCCGAACGGCGCTGGCCGGCGACAGGTAGCTGCCGAAGCTGCCCGCCAGCAGCACCTGGGTGATCTCGTCGGGGCCGATGCCGAGCTCCTTGATCAGGATCCGCCAGCCGGTCGCGATCGAGGCCTTGGCGAACTGCAGCTCGCGCACGTCGCGCTGCGACAGGTAGATGGCGTTCGCAGGGTCGTCTCCGCGCCATGCCAGCACGAACACCCGCTCCTCGCCCACCTTCACCAGCCGCGTGCTCAGCTCCGGATGCAGCTCGGCGGCGTCCTCGTCGGGGATGAAACGGCCGGAGTGGTCGAGCAGGCCGACCGACACCAGCTGGGAGACGGCGTCCACCAGACCGGAGCCGCACATGCCGACCGGCGCGGCATCGCCGATCACCTCCAGCGTCATCTCCTCGCCGCTGATCGCGACGCCCTCGATCGCGCCCTCCGCGGCGCGCATGCCGCAGCGGATCTGGGCGGCCTCGAAGGCGGGGCCGGCCGGCGCGGCGGTTGCGACCACCCGCTCGCTCGAACCCAGCGCGATCTCGGAGTTGGTGCCGACGTCGATGAACAGGCGCACCCGGCGGTCGCGGGTGAGGCCGGTGGCAAGCATGCCGGCCACGATGTCCCCGCCCACGTAGGCGCCCAGGGCGGGGAACACGGCGGCCGGCGCACGCGGGTGCACGCGCACGCCGAAGTCGGAGGCAACCGCCGGTGGCAGACGCCGGGCGGTGATGATGAACGGCGACATGCCCAGCGGCTCGGGGTCGATGCCCAGCGCCAGCTGCATCATCGTGACGTTGCCGCAGACCACGATCTCGTACACCTCCGCCGGTGACAGGCCGGCCTCCTCGCAGACCTCGCCGGCGAGGCCGTTCATCGTCTCATGCGCCCGCTGCTGCAGCATCTCCAGCGCATCCGGGTCCATCATCGTGGCCGAGACGCGCGAGATCACGTCGGCGCCGAACGGCTGCTGCCGGTTCAGCATCGAGCGCACGGCCAGCGGCTGGCCGGTGCCGAGGTCGAGCAGCGTCGCCACCACCGTGGTCGTACCGAGGTCGAAGGCGATCGCATGCCGCCGCTCGGTGGTGTCGCCGGGCTCGACGTCGATCAGCATGTCGTCGCAGATCACGGCCGTGACCTTGTAGTTGGACGAGCGCAGGGTGCGGCCGATGCCGCGGGCGGCGCCCAGCTCCACGCGCAGCTCGAAGTCGTCGACGGCATTGACCACGCGTTCCATGTCGGCGACCTGATCCTCCAGCGACGGCTCCTCCAGCTCCAGGTAGCGCTTCTGCACGGAGGGACGCAGGATCACGTGGCGGCCGACGCCGACCAGCGCCGCCTTGGGCCGGGTCTGCAGCGGCGGCACCTCGACGCCGAGGTCGTGGGTTGCGATGGCGCGGCAGGCCAGCCGCCAGCCGCCGCGCAGCTCGTCGGGGCTGAACGCGCGCGGGTCGAGCGTGTCGATCGGCACCTCGCCGTCGGTGATGCGCACCTTGCACTTCTTGCAGGTGCCGTGGCCGCCGCAGGTCGAGTCGATGGCGATGCCGTTCCAGCTGGCCCCGTCGAACACGGTGGTGCCGGCCGGCACGCGCACCTCGCCGCCGTCGGGCGCGAACGTCAGCCGGACGCGGCCGGTGCCTGGCTGGATCGTCTCGGCGTCGGCTGCCATGCTAGATGGTTGATTTCCCGGGATACGTGGATGCTGGGCGCAGGATGGGGCGCGTTGGACGACGGGAGCGTCTGCAGGGCAGGCTGGATGTTGCCCTGGCCAAGGACGATCGTGGCGTCCAGCGTGTCCCAGTCCAGTCCAGCGCCGCGTAGCTCGTGGAATCAACCATCCTTACTACGACGACGCGGCCTGCGCGGCCTGCCTGGCCCGGTACGCGGCGATCCAGCGGGCGCCCCATTCGTCCTGGCCGAGCAGGAAGTCGGTGGCTCGCACCGACTCGACGCACTCGCGAGCGCGCGCGTCCATGATCGCACTGGTCAGTCCGTGGCTCTTGGCGACCGCCAGGAAGGCGGCGCCCAGGGTGTGGCGGCCGGGCAGCCCGAACGAGGTGTTGCTGGCGCCGCAGGTCATGTTCACGCCCAGGTCGTCACGGATCAGCCGCACCGTCTCCAGGAACAGCGTGACCGCGCGCGGCTCGGCGCCGACCGGCATCGCCAGCGGGTCGATCACGACATCCTCAGGCGGGATGCCGTGGTCGCCGGCGGCCGAGACGATCTTTCGGGCCACCTCCAGCCGGCGCTCGGGCTCCATCGGGATCTCGTCGTCGTTCGCGAGGCCGATCACGGCGGCGCCGTGGCGGGCCACGATCGGCAGGATCAGGTTCAGCCGCTCGTCCTCACCGGTGACCGAGTTGACGAGCGCCTTGCCCTCGTAGGCTCCCAGGCCGGCCTCGAGCGCCTCGATGATGGAGGAGTCGATGCACAGCGGCAGGTCGGTCAGGCCCTGCACCATCGGCACGGCCGCCCGCATCAGCTCGATCTCGTCGGCCAGCGGATCGCCCACGTTGACGTCCAGCACGTCCGCGCCGCCGGCCACCTGCTCGGCCACGTCGATTTCGAGCTGGGACAGGTCACCGGCCTGCAGCTGCACCTGGAAAGCCCTGCGGCCGGTGGGGTTGATGCGCTCGCCGATCACGCAGAACGGCGCGCCGTCCCCGATCACGACCGTGCGCGACCGTGACTCAATGGTGGTCTGCATCCAGCGTCCTTTCAGATCTCATGCCGACACCGCGGCGGCTGAGGTGCGCAGCTCCGCCAGCCATCGGGCCGACCGCTCGACCCCGCCGAACGGGAACAGATGCAGCCCCTGGATCAGGCTGCCGGGATCGTCGATGGTCGATCGCGCGATGCCCTCGGCCAGCTGGTCGGGCCGCCACAGCCGGGTCGTTGCCAGCTTCAGCAGCCCACCCGACTGCTTGCGGAGCACCTCCACGGAGGGCCCGATGCCACAGGCCAGCGCGAACTTGAGCAGCGACGGAGGCGAGGTCACGCCGGGGATGCCTGCCACTATCGGCAGCCGGTTTCCCGCCTCACGCAGCCCGCGCTCCCAGGTCACGTAGGGCTCGGGCGCCAGCGCGAACTGGCTGACGATGCGCAGCTCGATCGCCGACGAGGCGGCGAAGGCGTTCTTCTCGGCGACGGCCTCCAGGATCGCTTCGGGCGCGATGTCGGGGCTGCCCTCGGGGTGCCCGGCGACACCGGCGCGTACGATGCCGTGCCGCTCCAGCAGGCCCGATCGGAGCACGTCCATGGAGCTGCGGTAGTCGCCGGCGACGGTCGCCCCGCCGCCCGCGATCACGAGCACGTCGTCGACTGCGGCGCGCTCGCGGAGCTGCCGAAGCAGCGCATCCAGCGCGGTGTCGCCGGCGATGGCGCGCGCCGTTATGTGCGGCACCGGCACGTGGCCGGCGGCGCGGATGGTCTCGGCGGCCGTCACCAGGTCGAACGGGTCGGCTCCGGGCAGCGCCGTGATGTAGATCGATGTCCCGGTGGGCAACACGCCGTCGAGCTCGGCCACGGCGCCCACGTGACGCGGGGTCACCTCGATGCTGGCCGTGGCGGCCAGCGACCGCAACCGGTCCGAGACGGCCTGGGTCATGCCGGCGCCGCCGCCGATCGACGGTTCTCGATCAGGGCCTTGGCCAGGCGCACCGCGGTGGACGCGTCGGCGGCGTAGCCGTCGGCGCCGACCGCGTCGGCGTACTCCTGGGTGACCGGCGCGCCGCCCACCATCACGATCACGCGGTCGCGCAGGCCCGTCTTCTCGAGCGCGTTGATGTTGGCCTTGAACATCGGCATGGTGGTGGTCAGGAAGGCCGAGAAGCCGACGATGTCGGGCTCGTGCTCCTGCACCTGCTCCACGAACTTCTCGGGTGCCACGTTCACGCCCAGGTCGTGCACCGTGAAGCCGGCGCCCTCCAGCATGATGTTGACGAGGTTCTTGCCGATGTCGTGCACGTCGCCCTTGACGGTACCCATCACGACCGTGCCGATCGGCTTGGCGCCGGTCTCGGCCAGCAGCGGGCGCAGGATGTCGAGCGCGCCCTGCATTGCCCGCGCGGCAATCAGCATCTCCGGGACGAAGAAGTCGCCGCGCTCGAAGCGGGCGCCGACCTCCTCCAGCGACGGGATCAGCGCGTCGTAGAGCAGCGTCTCGGGGTTCATGCCCATGGCCAGGCCCTCGTTGGTGAGGTCCTTGACGGCCGGCGCGTTTCCGATCAGCGTGTTGTCGAACAGCCCTTGCAGGATCTCGTCGGTGGTCATGCTGCTCCCTCCCCGGCCGGCCGGTATCCCAGGCGCGCCGAAAGCGTTTCCGTCTCCTTCGTCAGGAGTTTGCCAAACCCGTCCAGCCGATCGCTCGGTATCCGGAACTCGGGCCCCGAGATGCTGATCGCTGCCACGGCCCGGCCGTCGGCGTCAAGCACCGGTGCCGCAACGGCCACCAGGCCCGGCTCCAGCTCGCCCACCGCGGTCGCATATCCGCATGCCCGCACCGTATCCAGTTCTGCCGACAGCGCGGCGCGGTCGGTGATGGTGTCGGGGGTGAGCCGCTCCAGCGCGCCCCGCTGGGGGCGCGCGGCGCCGAACGCGACCAGCACCTTGCCGACCGCGGTGCAGTGGTGGGGCAGGCGCCGTCCCACCCAGTTGGTGGTGCCCAGGATGTGGCGGCTGTCGACCTGGGCGATGTACTGCTCGGAGCCGCCCGGCACGGCCACGGCCAGGTCGACGGTCTCGCCGGTGGCGTCGGCAAGGTTGTCGAGCGCCCCGCGGCACAGCTCGGCGATGTCCTCCTCGCTGACGCCGCGCCGGGCCAGGCCCAGCAGCACCGGCCCCGGGCGGATGCTGCCGCGAGCGCTGCTCCGCTGCACCAGTCCCTGCCGCTCGAGCGCCGACACGGCGCGCGATACGGTGCTCTTGGGAAGCCCGGCGGCCTCGGCCAGCTCGCCGACGCTGCTCGACGACTCGTTCTCGACGACGAGGACGAGCAGCTGGGCGGCACGATCGATCGCCTGGGTTCCGGTCATTGATTTTCGACTCATCATGTGGAACGATTGTTCCACATATCAAGATCTTAGGGAGAAGGCGAATGTTCGTCAACCGGATGCCGCGCTACGAGATTCTGTCAGAGCAGGCGATCGCCACCCTCGACGGGGGCTGGCGGCGGATCGTCTCGGAGATCGGCGTCGAGTTCATCCTGCCGGAGGCGGTCGAGGTGTTCGCCAAGGCCGGCCAGAAGACGGACGGCGACAAGGTCTTCCTCGACCCCGACTTCGTGCTGGAGCAGGTGGCGAAGGCGCCGCACGAGTTCGACGTGCAGGCCCGCAACCCGGAGCACAGCATCCACATTGGCGGCGACCACATGGCGTTCGCGTCGGTCTACGGGCCGCCGTTCGTGCGCGAGGGCGACGTTCGCCGCGACGCCACGATGCAGGACTTCGAGCGGTTCACCATGCTGTCCCAGTCGTTCGACGAGCTCGACTCGGCCGGCGGCACCATCTGCGAGCCCAACGACCGGCCGCTCGACTCCCGCCACCTGGACATGGTGTTCGCGCTGCAGACGCTCACCGACAAGCCCTACATGGGCTCCGTCACCTCCGGGCCCAACGCGGCCGACTCGGTGCGCATGACCGAGATGCTGCTCGGCGGCCGCGAGTCGATCGAGCGCACGCCGGGCGTGATCGGGCTGATCAACGTCAACTCGCCCCTGCGCTACGACGACCGCATGCTGGCGGCCATGTTCGAGTACGTGCGCGCCGGCCAGCCGGTCGTGATCACGCCGTTCCTGCTGATGGGCGCGATGTCGCCGGTGTCGATTCCGGCAACGCTCGTGCAGCAGATGGCCGAGGCGCTGGCGGGGATCGCGCTGGCGCAGCTGCTGCGGCCGGGCGCGCCGGTGATCTTCGGGTCGTTCCTCTCGAACACCGACATGCAGTCGGGGTCGCCCAGCTTCGGCACGCCGGAGTCGGCCACCGGCCTGTTCTGCACCGGCCAGATCGCCCGCCACTTCGGGCTGCCGTGGCGGTCCGGCGGCGGCTTCACGTCCAGCCAGACCGTGGACGCGCAGTCGGCCTACGAGGCCTGCATGACCATGATCCCTACCTTCCTGGCCGGCACCAACTGGGTCATGCACTCGGCCGGCTGGCTGGAGTCGGGCCTGGTCTCGTGCTACGAGAAGTTCATCGTGGACATCGAGGTGCTGCGGATGCTGAAGGTCGAGTTCACCCCGCTCGAGGTGGACGAGGCCTCGCTCGCATTCGGGGCGCACGAGGAGGTGGGCCCGGGCGGGCACTTCCTGGGCGCGGCGCACACGCTGGAGCGGTTCCGCGACTGTTTCTACCGGCCGCTGCTGTCCTCGACCGAGAACTTCGAGCGCTGGAAGCGGCTGGGCGAGCGGGACACGACCGCGCGGGCCGGCGAGATCTGGCGCGAGCGGCTGGAGCAGTACGAGCCGCCTGCGATCGACCCGGAGCTGCGCCAGGAGCTGGCCGACTACGTCACCCGGCGCCGGAAAGAGCTGGGCGACTGAGGCAGAATCCCGGGGCATGACGCTCTCGATCGACACCGCCGACGTCCCGTCGTTCGACATCTCGGATCCGTTCTTCTCGGCCTCGTCCGCCGCCGTGGCGGCGGCGCGCGAGCAGAGCTGGTGGGCGCGCACCAACTTCGGCCTGGCCGTGCTGCGCTACGACGAGGTGAGCGCGCTCCTGAAGGACCGGCGGCTGCGGCAGGGCAGCTTCGCCTGGCCGGCCCAGAACGGAATCGAGCAGGGGCTGCTGTCGGAGTGGTGGGCCGAGATCATGCTCAGCAAGGAGGGCGACGACCACCGGCGGCTGCGCAAGCTGGCCAACCCGGCCTTCTCGCGGACGCTGATCGAGCGGATGGGCCCGGAGTTCCGGGCGCTGGCCGGCGAGCTGATCGACGCCTACGTGGCCGCAGGCAGCTGCGAGTTCGTCTCGCAGTTCGCGGAGCCGTACGCGGCGCGGGTGCTGTGCAAGCTGATCGGCATGGACGAGGCGCGCTGGCACGACCTGTCGCGATGGTCGACCGATCTCGGGCTGTCGTTCGGCGTCACGATCCGCGAGCACCAGGGGCGCATCGAGGACGCCCTGCAGAACCTGTACGCGGTATCGGAGGAGCTGATCGCCGACCGGCGGGTGCGGCCGCGCGACGACGTGGTCTCGAGCCTGGTGCAGGCGCACGACGCCGAGGAGGGGTCGTTGTCGGACATCGAGCTGCTGGCGATGGTGTCGCTGATCGTGTTCGGGGGGATGGACACGACCAAGAACCAGCTGGGGCTGGCGATGCAGCTGTTCGTCGAGCACCCCGACCAGTGCGCGCTTCTGGCCGAGCGGCCGGAGCTTGCGCAAAACGCGGTCGAGGAGCTGATCCGCTGGAACCCGACGGTGATGTGGGCGACGCGGCGCACCACGGAGGACATGGAGTTCGGCGGACTGGCGCTGCCCGAGGGCACGACGCTGCACCTGCTGTCGTACCCGGCCAACACCGACCCGCTGGCGGTGGGCGAGGGCGGGCGGTTCGACATCATGGCCGAGCGGCCGCCGCACTTCGGATTCGGCGGAGGTGCGCACCACTGCATCGGGCACTGGCTGGCGCGGATCGACATGCGCGAGGCGCTGCCGCTGATCGCGCGCCGGATGCCGAACCCGCGCTACACGGCGGAGCCGGTGGTGCGGCCGGTGAGCGGGCTGACGGGGCCGGTGGAGCTGCCGATCGCGTTCGATCGGGAGGGCGCGGGATGAGGGTGGTCGTGGACGAGCAGACCTGCCAGCACCACGGACAGTGCATGATCGAGTGCCCGGAGGTGTTCCAGCTGGTATCGCCGCAGGAGCTGCGGTACCAGTCGGTCGTGGACGAGTCGCTGCGCGACGACGTGGAGGCGGCCGCGGACGCGTGCCCGACCATGTCGATCACGATCGAGGGTAGGGCCTAGGCCTGCACGTGCAGGCCGAGCGCCTCGCGCATCGCGGCCGTGTGCGACGGCGTGCTGCCGCAGCAGGAGCCGATCACGTCCACGCCCAGCTCCTGCATGCGCACGGCGTAGGCGGCCATCACCTCGGGCGTGCCGCCGTAGCGGAACTCGTCGCCGACCAGCTGCGGCAGGCCGGCGTTGCTCTGGGCGAGCAGCAGCACGCCGTCCGGACGCTCGGCGGACATGGTCACCATCACGGCCTCGATCTCGTCGGGCCCGCTGCCGCAGTTGCCGCCGATCAGCTCGACGCCGAGCGCGGATATCTCGGCCAGCGCCTGGGACGGGCTGACGCCCATCATCGTGTGGCCCTTCAGGTCAAAGGTCATCGTCACGGCCACGGGCAGGTCAGGTGCGGCGCGGCGCGCGCCCTCGACGCCGGCCCGCACCTCGCCCAGGTCGCTGAACGTCTCGAACAGCAGGATGTGGGCGCCGCCGGCAGCAAGGCCGCCGGCCTGCTCGGCGAACAAATCGGCGGCGGCGTCGTGGCTGAGCAGACCCAGCGGCTCCATCAGGTCGCCGGTGGGGCCGATGCTGCCGAGCACGAGCGCACCGCAGGCGTCTGCCACGTCGCGGGCGATGCGGGCGCCGGCCTCGTTCAGCTCGTGCACGCGATCCTCGTGGCCGTGCATGGCCAGCCGCGGGCGGGTGCCGCCGAAGGTGTTGGTGGTGAGCAGCTGCGCTCCGGCGTCGGCGTAGGCGGTGTGGATCACGCGCAACGCATCGCCGCGCTCGACGTTCCAGATCTCGGGCGAGGAGCCGGGCATGAGACCGGCGGCCTGCAGCATGGTGCCGATGGCGCCGTCGCTGAGCGTCGGCCGCGTGTCTCCCAGCAATGTCGCGATCTGTCCCATCACACCTCCAGCAGCGATTCCAGGCGCGCCGCGTCGTAGTCGTTGTCGAGCTGCTCCGACAGCGCGGCGACCAGCTCGTCGGGCGCCCCGTCCGCCGTCTCCCATTCCCCGTGATGCCACTGCTCCAGGTAGGCGTCGGAGCCGGCCATCCCCTGGCGCATGGCGGCCTCGTCGATGGCCTCCTGGAAGCGACCGGGCAGCGCCGCCTTGGACGTGGCAGCGCCGTCGCGCGCGGTCACCATCGAGGGGATCTCGCGCCAGTAGGTGATCCGGTACTCCGCCATCACCGGATCCTAGTGGCGGTGCCGGGATCGTGGTCGCCGGTGGCTAGCATGGCAGCATGAGCACGTTTTCGCGAGAACTGATCGGACGATCGGGGTACGCGAACGAGGGGTTCGCAGACCACTACGACGGCGCCCGTCCCAGCCCTCCCGCGGTCGTGCTCGACGTGCTCGCACGTTGCGCCGGCGGCCGGCCGCGGCTCGTGGTCGACCTCGGCAGCGGTACGGGGCTCTCGAGCCGGGCCTGGGCGGCCCGCGCGGACAGGGTGGTCGGCGTCGAGGCGAACCCGGCGATGCTGGCCCAGGCGCGGGCGGCGACGGCCGACGCCAACGTCACGTTCGTGGAGCGCTACGCCGACGCGACCGGCCTCGAGGCCCGCTCGGCCGACATCGTCACCTGCGCGCAGTCGTTCCACTGGATGGACCCGGCCGCGGTGCTGCCGGAGGCGGCGCGCGTGCTCCGTCCCGCCGGTGTGTTCGGCGCATACGACTACGACATCGTCCCGGTGATCGAGCCGCAGGTCGACGCGGCCTTCGCCGCGGTGATCGACGTGCGCTGGGCGGCGCGGGAGCGGCTCGGCATCCACGCCGGGGCGTCGCAGTGGCCGAAGCACGAGCACGCGAAGCGGCTGCGCGAGAGCGGGCTGTTCGCATTCGTGCGCGAGGTGCACTGCCACGCGGAGACGACGGCCGACGCGGAGGACGTGATCAACCTCGCGCACTCGCTGGGAGGCCCCACCGCGATCTTCGCCGGTCGCGCACCCGAGCTGGACGAGACGATGGACGCGCTCACGCAGATCGCCCGGGAACGGCTGCCCGAGGCCCGGCCGATGCTGATCGGCTACACGATCCGGCTCGGCATCACGCCCGCCGGCTGACGTCACACCGCCGTGACCGATCCGTGACGCACGGAATGCCCCGCTTCGCAACGTCCGGGCACACGGCACGTCACGCGGCCGTCGCAGGCATGTCACGTCGCCGGTGGCAACCACCGGCGCACCCCTCACAAACCGGTCACGTTGGCCACGGCGGGCGCCCGACTCTGCAACAGCCGCCGTTTCGGGGTTTGACACCTCTTCGGCCGACCGGGGCGTCGCGAGATCGTGACGGGATCGTGACGGGTCAGCCGGCCGGCGTTACCGCCATCAGCGGACGTTCGCGCAGGTAGGGCAGCGGACGCTCCGGGTCGGGCGAGTCGATCTCGCGAGCCAGGCGGTGGCCGTCGAAGATCGCGTCCGCGATCAGGCGCGGCGCGACGCAGTCGCCGATCCGGTAGACCGCCTCGATCCCGGCCGCGTCCAGCGCGGCCTGGTCGCCCGCCAGCTCGCGGTACAGGGTCTCATCCGACAGCCGCTGCGTCACCAGCACCACGCCGTCCACCGCCAGCCGCGACGTCGCCTGGAACTCGCCCACCAGGTCGATCCCGCCCTCGTCGATCCGGTCGACCACCACCGCCCGGTGCACCGGCACCCGGATCGCGTTCAGCCGCTCCCGCACCGGCCGGCCCTCGAGCGTCTGATCGCAGTAGGGCGCGACCGCCTCGTGGCTGGTCACGAACTCGACCTCGTAGCCCTCGCTGCGCAGCTGCTCGGCGAGCGCGGAGCCGACGAAGTAGCCCTCGTAGTCGATGACCGCCACCCGGCTGCCGGGCGGCCGCTTGCCCTCGACCATCACCTGCTCCGGCGTCAGCACGTGCGGCAGCGTGGAATCCGCGCCGGGGATCGGCAGCCGCGTGACGCCGCTGATGCCGTCACCGGCCCAGTGCGAACCGGTCGCCACGACCACGATCTGGGCGCCGTAGTCGAGCACGTCGGCCGCCGACAGCCGGGTGCCCAGTCCCAGCGAGACGTTGTCCAGCCTGTCGATCTGGGCACGGCGGTAGTCGACCACATGGCCCCACGTCCCGAGGCCGGGCATGCGCGTGATCCAGCTCATGCAGCCACCGATGTCGTCGGCCCCGTCCACCAGGTGCACCAGCTCCATGCCACGCTTGCCGAGCACCACGGCGCACTCCATGCCGGCCGGCCCGGCACCCACCACCAGCACCGCCCGGTCGGCGTTCGCGGCGCGGTCGAACCGCTCCGGATGCCACCCGCGCCGGTACTCCTCGCCCGCTGTGGCGTTTTGGGTGCAGCCCAGATGGCGTCCCCAGATCGACCGCGAGTAACAGGCGTTGCAGCCGATGCACTCGCGGATCTCGTCATAGCGGCCCTGCTCGATCTTCTCTGGCAGGAACGGATCCGAGATCGACGGCCGCGCCGCGCCGATCAGGTCGACCGTGCCGCCCCTGACCAGGTTGGCCATCCGGTCGGGGTCGGTGAACCTGCCCACCACCACGATCGGCTTCTCGGTCGCCTCGCGGGCACGGCCCGACCAGGTCATCTGGTAGCCCTGGTCGAAGAACCGCGACGGGCCCGAGTCGAGCCGCCCCGGCCCCCACATCGAGCCGATCACCACGTCCCACAGGTCGACCATCGGGTCGGCCGCGCGGATGAACTCGAGCCCCTCCTCGATCGGCACACCGGACAGCTCCAGCGTGTCGGCGGCGATCCGCACCGCGATCGCGACGTCGTCGCCCACCGCCTCCTTGACCAGCTCGATCGCCTCGAGCCAGAACCGCGCACGGTTCTCGAAGCTGCCGCCGTAGGCGTCGGTGCGCCGGTTGTACACGGGCGACAGGAACTGCGTGGGCAGGTAGGTGTGCGACCCGTACACGTAGACGATGTCGAAGCCGGCGCCGCGTGCCCGCTTCGCGGCCGCGACCCACTCCCCCTGGGCCCGCCGGATATCGGCGAGCTCCATCGTCTTGGGCACCACCACGCTGTCCAGGTCGCTGCTGATCTGCGACGGTGCCAGCTGCGGCAGCCGGGACTCGCGGCCCTCGGCGTAGACGCCGCCGTGCCACAGCTCGACCCCGGCCAGCGCACCGTGCTCGTGCGCCCGGTCGGTCATCATCCGAAGCGCCCTCATGTCCTCGTCGTCCCACAGCCGGGCCGACACGTAGGGCGTCTCGTCGGACTCGGGGCTGATCGAGCAGTACTCGGTGCAGACCGCCGCCCAGCCGCCCTCCGCCTTCATCCCGCGGAAGGCGGCCTGCGTCCACGGCTTCTCGACCCCGAACCCGGTGCAGTGAGGTACCTGGTAGAACCGGTTTCGCAGCGTCTTCGGCCCGATCCGGACCGGCTCGAACAGGATGTCGTGGCGCTGCTCCCGGCCCGTCACAGCGCCGCCTCGATCTCGCCCCGGCGCCGCTGCATGTACTCCTGCAGCTCCTCGTCGACGGCCGGGTCGATGCCAGGATCCTCGTAGCTTTCCAGCAGCTTCTTCCACTCGGCCGTGGCCAGCGTGTCGGTGGTCGCCGAGCCCTGCTTCTGCCAGGTCACGTAGGCCTGCGAGCGGAACAGCGGGCTCATGAACATCCACTCCCTGAAGTGCGCGAGCGTGTGGTCGGCGGCCAGGAACATCCCGCCCGGCCCCTCCTCCCGCATCGTGTCGATCGCGAACCGCTCCTCGCTGGTGTCGATGCCCTCATCGATCATCGCGAACATCCGCAGCAGCTCGAGGTCGAGCGCGAACTTCTCGTACGACGCCGTCAGGCCACCCTCGAGCCAGCCGGCGGCGTGCATCACCAGGTGCGAGCCGGACAGCATCGTCGCCCACAGCGTCATGGTCGTCTCCGCCGCTGACGCCATGTCCAGCGAGTTCGACGAGCAGAGGCCGCCGCCGCCCCGGTAGGGCAGGCCGTACCGCCGCGCCAGCTGGCCTCCGGCAAGCGTCCCCAGCACCGACTCGGGCGTGCCGAAGGCGGGCCCGCCTGTGCGCATGTCCACGGCGGTGAAGAACGATCCGAACAGGGCAGGCGTGCCGGGCCGGATCGCCTGCACCAGTGCCACGCCGGACAACGCCTCGGCCACCTTCAGCACCAGGCCGGAGGCGATCGTGATCGGCGCCGTCGCCCCGGCCAGCAGGAACGGCGTGATCACCACAGGCTGCCCTGCCGATGCCCATTCCGACAACGCATCCACCATCAGGAAGTCCCAGACCAGCGGGCTGTTGGGATTGACGATCCCCATCAGCGCCGGCGTTTGCTCGATCGCGTCGCGACCGCCGCAGGCGATCGCCGCCAGGGCGACGGCGTCGCGCGCCTTCGGCCCAGAGGTGCCGTAGCAGACGTGCGGCTTGTCGGAGTACCGCAGCACCGAGTAGTCCATATCCATATGCCGGCTGTTCTCGTCGAGGTCGCCGGCCTCGACGGTGCCGCTCTGGTTGCAGGTGATCAGGTCGGCGGCCTGCGCCATCTTGACCAGCTCGACGTGGTCGGCGTAGGTGCCGTCCCGGCGGCCGCGCTCGAGGTCGGAGCAGAACGGCGAGCCGCCCACCGGCGTCAGCACCGGCTTCCCATCGCCCAGTCGCACCGCCCGCTCAGGGTTGCGGCCCCGCAGCGTGAACGCATGCGGCGCCCTGGCCAGCATCTCCATCACGAACTCGCGATCCCAGTGGACGCGCTCGCCGTCGATCTTCTGCCCGAGCCCGGCCAGCATCTCCAGTGCGGCCGGATGGCGCACGTCGGTGCCGATCTCCTCGAGCACCGTCATCGCCCGCTCGTGCACCTGATCCAGCTGGTCGGGAGTGAGCACGTCGCGGCCGGTGTCGAGGCTGAACATGGGAGCGACTGTACCGCAGCCCCGAAGCACGCCCGCCGGGCAGCCGTCAGCCCCAGCCGGCCACCACGCGCTCCACGAACGCGGCCGCGAGCGGCGCCAGCGAAGCCCCGATCAGGCGCCCGTCGCGGCTGGCTCCGGCCCGGGCGAACGAGTGGTCCCCACCCTCGATCGAGACGAGCTCGGCACGCGCGCCCAGGCGCTCCAGCACATCTGCCAGCAACGCCGGCTGCGCGAAGGCATCGCGGGTGCCCTGCAGGAACAGCATCGGCATCTGCAGGTCGTACAGGTGCGCGTCGCGGATCCGCTCGGGCCGGCCGGGCGGATGCAGTGGGTAGGCCAGGAACACGAGCCCTGCAGCAGGCATGCCCTCGGCCGCGGCCATCGACGCGATGCGACCACCCATCGAGCGCCCGCCGGCCAGCACCGGCAGCCCCGCCGCCAGCTCGACCGCCCGCGACCACGCCTCCCGGTAGGACTCGATCAGCACCGGCGCGCGGTCGGGCGCCCGGCGACCGGCCCGCATGTAGGGGAAGTCGAAGCGGTGCGTGGCCACGCCCAGCCCGGCGATCTGCTCGCAGAACCCGGTCAGGAACGGCGATGTCATCGACGACCCGGCGCCGTGCCCGAGCACCAGCATCGCCGTCGCTCCGGCCGGGTGCAGGGTCAGCTCATGATCGCGATCGGCGGCCACGTGGTGGGATGATGCCAGCCATGGCTGGAACGCTCTACCTCGGCACCTCCGGGTTCGGATACGACGAGTGGCGCCACGGCGTCTTCTACCCGGAGGGGCTGCCCGCCTCGCGCATGTTGTCGCACTACGCAACGCTGTTCCGGTCGGTCGAGATCAACTACACGTTCCGCAAGTTTCCGTCGCAGAAGGTGCTCACCTCGTGGCTTCAGCAGACACCGGACGGGTTCCGGTTCACCCTCAAGGCCAACCAGCGGATCACGCACGTGCGACGGCTGCGCGACGTGTCCGGCGAGGTGCGCGCGTTCATGAACGAGGCGACGGCGCTCGGCGACCGGCTGGGACCGGTGCTGTTCCAGTGCCCGCCGACGGTGGAGTACGACGAGCCGCTGCTGGCGGCGTTCGCCGACGGGCTGCCGCCGGGGATCGCGGCCGTGATGGAGTTCCGCCACCCCAGCTGGCGGGCAGCCTGGCCGTTCCTGGCCGAGCGGGGCATCGCCCGCTGTGTTGCCGATACAGACGACGAAGCTGCCGGCTCAGACGAGCTGGTCTGGCAGCCGTTCGGGTACCTGCGTTTGCGGCGCGCGTCCTACAGCGACTCCGAGCTGGGCGTGTGGGCCGGGCGGATTCAGGGAGCGCTGGACGACGGCGGCGACGTCTACTGCTACTTCAAGCACGAGGACTCGGCCGCCGGGCCGCGGATGGCCCTGCGGTTAGAGCAGCTGATGAACGGCGATTCCCGGAAATAGCGACCTTTACCGTTTACCGACGCGTCCGGTCTTGCTAGCGTCGGCGGGATACCCGTGGCGGGCCGCTCCATGTCCCCGCTGAACAGCTGAACCCAGGAGAAGGCATGAGACGCACGTTGGCCGCGGCGCTCGTTCTGTTCTGTGCATGGACCGGCATCGCCCAGGCGCAGACGACCACGGGCCGTGTGGATTCCACCGCCGTCCTCGCACCGCGCCGGGCAGACACCGTGTTTCATACCCAGCGCACGCGGGACATCACGGCCACGTTGCACTGGCTGAACGCGAACGCCAACCTGCGGCTGTACCTGGCCAGGCGCACCCGCAGCGGCAGGTGGGTGCCGGTGGCGCGGGCCGTCAGCCGTGCGCACCCCAAGCACCTGGTGGTGCACTCGGCCCGGCCCGGCCGTTACCGGCTGCGGGTGCGCGCGGCCAGGGGCCGGTCACGGTTTCGCCTGGTGTTCGACGCCGCCGCCGTGTCCCGGCCGCCCGCCGCGAGGCCGTTCCTGACGCTGCTGTTCTCACGGTCCGAGATCATGGACGCCTCCGACTGCCAGCCCGACCCCACCGGCTCCGTCAACCTGGTCACGCAGGTGGCACCTGCCCTGGCACGTCGCGGTATCGCCGCCACCGGGTCGGTCGAGACCGGCATCACGCAGGCCGCGACCCGCGCATGCGTGCACTACAAGCGGTCACTGACCGCGTCGTGGGCCGATCTGGCACGGCTGCGCGACCGCTACGGCTGGAAGTTCGTATCGCACGGCCGCACCTACGCGACCAACCTCGCGTCCCTGACCACCCAGGCAGCAGTGGTCGGAGACATGCGGCAGCCTGCTCGATCTGGAGCGCCACGGGCACTGGAGCGGCGACGGGCTGTTCGCGTACCCGGACAACAAGTGGAACGCGAAGCTGCAGACCGACGTCGTCTCCAAATGCTTCGCGTTCGGCAGGCGCTACGCGGGCGGCCCCACCACCCGTGCCGAGGCGATGGCGTTGCCCCACTGGCAACGAACCACGGGGATCAGCGGCGGCCGCTGCAACGACCGGGCTCTGCCCTGCTCGAAGCTGGCTACGGAGACGACGTACCACTCTCCGGTCTCCCTGATGCAGACGCTGCGCCGGCTGGCTCCGAACCAGTGGCTGACGCTGCAGAGCTACGTGTTCGTGACCGGCGACCGCAAGGGACACTGGCGCTGCAGCGCGCGGCACTGGCAGGACCACTGGACGGACGATGCGGAGCGGTACTGCTGGAACGACTACCGGCGGATCCTGAACGCGATCCCGTCGGGCGTGCGCGTGACCGATCCCAAGACGGTCGCCCGTGCCTGGGGCCGGACGAACTACCGGCCGCCGGTGCCCTGAGCAAACCGTTCGACGGGCCGCGGCACGGAGGGTGTCGGACTCCGTGCCGCGGGCACCGTCTGGGGTCAACCGGCGAAGCTGTGGAACGCGCCCAGCTCGGTGGGCAGGTGCGGCGTGAACGGATGGAACTTGAACGTCCGGTTCGTGTTGAACCCGGCCTTGGCCGCGGCCGAGGCATCGACGAACGGGAGCAGTGCGTCGACGGCCTGGCTGATGTCGGTGAGCAGGAGCGTGCGCTCGTAGCCGTTGTTGTTGGGCGGGTCGACCGACTCGGCGACGCCCTGGATGCCCGTCACACGCTCGATCGGGCCCCCATCCCTGGGCGCGACGCCGGGTGCAACGACACGCGCCAGCGTGCGGTGGTCACTCTCGATGCCCATGATGCGGGCAGCCGTCACGCGCAGATCGGCACTCGAGAAGTTGCGGACGCCGACCAGGTAGGCGGCGATGAACGCGTCCTCCAGCGAGACCAGCGTGTTCAGCGTCACGTGGGCGTTGTGGAACATGTGGTGCGGATAGAAGAACGAGGTGTACGGCGAGTCCTGCCCGGTCGCCGACTTCTCCAGCAGGTAGTGCGACATCTCCTCCTGGCGTGCCGCCCTCAGATACCCCTGATCGTCATCCGCGAGGCGCGTGAAGAACGGCGCGTGGAAGATGATGTTGGAGTACGTCGTGACCGCCAGTGCCTCGGCGATCTCGGCGGCGATCAGGATGTCGACGTCGCCCTGGGTGGCCCCGGACGCGAACGACGGCGTCACACCCATGAGGCCACCCACCGCGAGCCCGACACCCGCGGCGGCGCCGCCTCGGATTAGAGACGCCCGTGTCAGCGTCCGATCCATCATGTCTGTCATCGTGACCCCTTTCTGAGGGCTGCGGGCGGCGAGGCCGCCGGTTTCGCAAGCCCATTCGCAGATCTCGGCGGATCGGTTCTTCTGACACTCCCGCGGCTATTGGCCGGACAGGGATCGAAGCGATCTGGCGCTCCGCGAGTTCGCGGGGCGTCATCGGCTTCCCGCCGGGCGTCGCCGTTTCGCGACCCAGCGCCTCGCTGTTTGCAGGTGCTCCCCGGAGCCTTATCCTTGCAGGGTGAAGAGCCGTCCAGTGACTGATCTGTATCTCCGGACGGTCGCGGCAGCAGTAGCGAACCCGGGGCATTGGATCGAAGTTCCGCGTCGATTCGCCACCGAGATGAACGCTGCCGTGACCGGACATTGTTTGCAACGTGGGTATCTGCGGGTGAAGCCGCCTGATGAGACGTCGGGCATCACCGTTGACGGAAAGACTTTTCTCCGCACCGCAGCCCCGGTGGATTTCAAGGTTGAAGGCTCTGGGACAGAGTGGCAGCTTCATCTGCGGGCGCGGTCGTGATCGAACCACAAGGCTTTCGCTCGGGCGGTCATCACAACCGCTGCCGTCGTCTCAAGAGCCAGCGTGTTGCGGGTCGCTCAACGGCATTGGCGTCGGTTGCAAAATGGTTGCGAGCGGCGGTGACCGATCAACCGACGGCGCGGCGCGGGGAACGAAAACCGCATGAAATGGACGAAAACCGTCATGGGCCGTACAGGGATCGAACCTGTGACCTTGGGATTAAAAGTCCCCTGCTCTACCAGCTGAGCTAACGGCCCCACGGCGATTGTACGGCCCGGCTCGCAACGGCCGTGTCGCGGCGACGGGAACCGACCGCCGCTCCCGTCCGTAGTAGGGAGTGGAGGCAACGATGAACCCAAAGACGCTCGACACGCTGAGGTACTTCCCGGTCACCCGCGAGGTGGCCTGGCAGCGCTACCTCGACACAATCCGACATGCCGACGCGGAGGAGTACTCCTTCGTTGAGGAGGCCGCCTGGGCCCAGCTCCAGGAGACGCTGGCCCGCGCCGCGTCGAGCTCCGTCCCCGCGGCCTGACCGTCCGCAGCGGGGCCAGGCTCGCGTATCCTGCGAGCCGCGCCCCCATCGGCTAGCGGCCTAGGCCTCCGCCCTTTCAAGGCGGCAACACGGGTTCGAATCCCGTTGGGGGTACTCTGCGGCGGCTCCTCGTCCTCCTCGACCTTCGGCGCGCATTCCGCTTAGCGTATGGGCTACGTCGAGGCGCGGACGGGATGCCGCATCCACACGTTCGGCTCGACGTACACGCCGCGGCCACCGGCGAACTCCACGGGCACAAGCGCACCCGGCACCACGTAGCGGCCATCGGCGGGGAAGGGCATCCCGGCCCACGCCTCCCACTCCTCGCGGGTGCCCTCGACCCGCAGCGAGGCCGGGCACACCTCGAGCTGCTCGGCGCCGAGACGGGCATGCAGCCGGATCCACGGGTCGAACGCCAGCCCGTCCTCGCGCGTCCAGCGGACGTAACGCTCCATGGGGATCAGCGGGTAGCGCTCCTTCCACGTCGGCCGCACCGGCGCGATCAGCGACGTGAACCCGTTGCGCCCGGCGAGGTCGCGCATCCCCTCGATGAGGAGGCCCGAGAGCCCCTCGCCGCGCCGCCGGTGGTCGACGACCGCGACCAGCGCCGAGAGCACGTCGGGCTCGGGCCGCGCGCCGCCCCCGAACCAGGCCTCGACCATGTCATCGACGCCGCCGGGAAGCCCCTCGGCCTCGCGCGCGGGCATCGTCCCGCCCTAGCCGGCAACGGCGTCACGCTCCTCGTCCCAGAGCACGAGCTGAAGCTCGGGCAAGCGCTCGCGCAGCTTGCCCCAGTGCTCGATGAGCACCTCCCCGTGGCCCATGTACTCGGGGAACGCCTCGGGAACCTCGTCGGTGCGGTCCGCCAAGTCGGGCCGCTCGGCGAAGGTGAACACCTGCATGGCGGCCACTCTACACTGGCGCGTGCTACCTGCTCACACGGCGTCGGCCGCCGGCTCTCGCGGCGGGCTGGGGCTGCCGCGCTCGGCCGGATCGGCCGCGGCGGCGATCTCGCCACCGGTGGGAGCAAAGAAGCGCTGCGCGATCGCCGTCGGGATGATCGCGGACAGCACCACCACGGTCACCAACAACGAGAACTGGGTGCGGTCGATGATGCCGGCCTGCAGGCCGTACAGCGACGTGATCGTCCCGAAGGTCAGCCCGGTCGACATCAACAGCGTCGTGAACGCCGCGTGCGGGCTGGTGTACTTCCGCGCCAGCGGGTACACCCCGCCGAGCTTGGGCGCGATCTTCGCGACGCAGAGCAGCGCCAGCACCCCGAGGTTCGCCCACACGGCGGACAGCGACACGTTGAGGCCTCCCTTGATGAAGAAGAACGGGGTCAGGAACGCGAACGCGACCACCCGCAGCCGCTCCTGCTCCTTGCGGTGCTCCGCGTAGTGGGCGCTCATCGCCAGTCCCAGGACGAACGCCGGCAGCACCGCCTGGCTGTCGGCCTTCGTGCCGAGGTACATCAGGATGAAGAGGGCGGCGAACACGAGCTTGATCTCGGGCTCGATCACGCGATCGCCGTAGCGCCCGAAGAACCACGGTGAGATCTTGGGCAGGCCCCAGATGAATCCGATCGAGACCGCGGCGAACGGGATCACCCAGATGTTCGGCGTGATGAACAGCACCGAAAGGCCGATCACCGTGAGGATGTCCGTCACGAACGTGGCCGACATGATGCGCTTGCCGATCACGGAGCGGTTGAGGCCGGTCTCGACCAGCACCGCGTAGACCACGGCCAGGCTCGTGGTCGAGAGCGCCAGCCCGCCGATCTCGGCCTGGTCGCGGTTCCACCCGGCCAGCCAGTAGCACGCGCCCAGCGCAACCACGAACGGCGCGGCAAACGAGACGGCGCCGATCGAGATGCTGGCCTGCCACTCGCGCCGGAACTGCGGCACGTCCACCTCCGCTCCGGCCAGGAACGTCAGCATCACACCGGCGAACGTCCCGACGAACGACAGCCAATCGGGGACGGTGACCGTGAACAGGTTCCCGACCGCGACGCCCGCCGCCAGCTCGATCAGCGCAACCGACAGCCCGATCTCGATCGACACCATGCTGGCCAGAAGAATCGTGACCGCCAGCAGTGCAGCCAACGCCAGATCGCTCACCGCTCACCTCCAGGACGTGGTTCTACAAGGAGTAGAAGCCATCAGCCCGAGGGCGGTTAGACGCGAGCCTCATCGCGTACACGCACTATATCCACCACCGGCCCGCAGGAGCCGCATTTCGCTTGGACAGTCTGGGAGAAGCGAGTGCGCGGGCCGGTGGTGGCTACTCCGTCAAGACGCGCGAGCCCGACCGGTTCTTCCCCGGCGCCTAAACCCGTTCAACCGTGACCTCGACCCCGTGCACCGACGTGCTGGCGCCGAAGTCCGCCTTGCGGCCGTCGTTCAGGACGTTCACGTTCGCCTGCTGCTGCTCACGCTTCAGCCACCGGCCCTTGGGTGAGTAGGCCACTCCCTGCGGCACCATGTCCGACACCGTCACCGCCAGCTCGAGCGAGCCGGATGCGTTCGACAGCCGCACCATGTCGCCGTCGCCGAGGCCGCGGCCGGCGGCGTCGGCCGGGTGCAGCGTCACGCTCGGCCGGCCGATCCGCTTCGTGATCTTGCGGTCGTTCGCGAAGCTGTCGTTCATCAGCCAGGGCGACGCCGGCGACAACAGCCGCAGGCGGCCGGAGGCCGGCCGTGGATCGCTCCAGGGCTGCGGCAGCCGCGGATGCCCGTCCGCCTCAGCCGCGGCGGACGCGATCTCGATGCGGCCGCTGGCCGTCTCGAAGTCGAGGTCGGCAAACTGCACCACCGGCTCCGCCGTCAGCGGCACCGTCCCCGCCGCGGCCAGCTGCTCGAAGCTCTCGATCACACCGGACTGGGCCAGCATCGCGTCGATCAGCTCGCGGTCGCCGGCGTGCAGCTCCGGCTCGGTGAAGCCCATCGCGGTCGCCAGCCGGCGGAAGATCTCCTGGTTGGGCAGCGCCTCGCCGACCGGGTCGACCGCCTTCACCTGTGCCGACAACGACAGATCGAAGTACGACGAGACGAGGTCGTCGAACTCCAGGAAGCTGGCCGCCGGCAGCAGCAGGTCGGCGTAGTCGCCCGTGTCCGTCGCGAACAGGTCGACCACCACCGTGAACAGGTCGTCACGGCCGAGCGCGGCCAGCAGCCTGGTCTGTTCGGGGTTGGACGCGGCGATGTTGATGTTCCAGCAGAACAGGCTGCGGCTGCGCGCCGGATCCTCGAGGCGGGCGGCCAGGTCCATGTGGCTGATCGGCTCCGGCGGATCGCCCAGCTGCGGCGCCGCCAGCCAGTCCTCGTCGATCTCGAGGCGGTCGTTCAGGTACAGGAACCCGGCCCCGGGCTTGGCCAGGTTGCCGCTCACGGCCGGCAGCAGCGCCACCGCCCGCATCACGTTGCCGCCGGTGGGCTGGCGCTGCAGGCCCTGACCGATCCAGAGCAGCGACGGCCCGCGACCGTAGATCGCGGCCGCCCGCTCGATCAGCTGCGCCGGCACGCCGGTGACCGGCTCCGCCCACTCCGGCGTGCACGCGTCGAGCTGCGGCTCCAGCTCGTCCCAGCCGATCGAGTGCTGCTCGAGCAGCTCCCGGTCGGCCAGCCCGTCGCGCACGATCACGTGCAGCATCGCGAACGCCAGCGCGGCGTCGCTGCCGGGGAACGGCTGCAGGTGCAGGTCGGCCTGCTGCGCCGTCGGCGTGCGGATGGAGTCGATCACGATCACCGTACCGGGGGCCTCCGGAAGCCAGTGGTCGTGGGCGTGGGGCGCCGAGGCCGAGGGGTTCGCGCCCCACACCATGATGCACTCCGCATGCCGCGCGCTGCGCGGATCGAAGCCGGTCACGGAGCTGCCGTACATGTAGTCGAGCGCGACGTGGCCGGCCTTGTTGCAGACCGAGTCGGGGTCGACCTCGGTTGCACCCAGTCGCCGGAAGAACCGTGAGCCGAACGCGAAGGCGATCACCGAGCAGGTGCCCGT
This sequence comes from uncultured Actinomycetes bacterium, assembly GCA_963797565.1. Taxonomy (GTDB): domain Bacteria; phylum Actinomycetota; class Thermoleophilia; order Gaiellales; family JAICJC01; genus JAICYJ01. Next base: position 82,818 of record CAWCPM010000013.1, read on the forward strand.
GTAGTGGGCGTTCAGGATCGCGTCCGGGCCGGACTCGTCGATGATCGCACTCCAGCGCGATGCGATCTCGGCCATCGCCGCGTCCCAGCTGACCGGCTCGAATCGGCCCTCGCCCTTGGCACCCACCCGGCGCAGCGGTGTGGTCAGCCGCGCCTGCGGATCGAGGTACACGCCGTTATATCCGATCGAGCACTTGCGGCAGAGCTTGCCGCGGCTGACCGGATGGTCGGGATCGCCACGTACCGACCGGATGGCACCGTCGCGGACGGTGACGAGGATGCCGCAGGCGTCGTAGCAATCCCGCGGGCAGGTGGTCAGCACGGTCTGATCAGTCACCGCCACAGTCAAGCAGACATCGCCGTCGACCGCCGTTATGGTCTCGCCCGTGGCGGCGACGCTGGCGCAGAAGCTCCAGATCCGGCCGGGCGGGGATGGCGATCGCGGCGCTGCACGAGGGCGGCGTGCTGTGGATCTGCTACCCGAGGCTCAGCGCGAGGACGCCGTCGGACATGTCACGGAAGCCTGCGATTCCGGCCCTCCGAGGAGGTCGGCCGCCGCTCCAATCTTCCACCAAAGTAAGCGTGGGACAGTAGCTGCGACCGAGGAAATCAGACCCCTCGAATGGTCACGACGCAGACAACCGTGGCCGCCAGTCGCAAGCGCCGGCTTGACCGGGCCGGCGTGTCTCCCTCCGGCCGCCCGGTATGCCCTCCCCAGGTTCACCGGGCGGCCGCGACCGGCTTCTACGACTCGTCCAGCAGCTCCAGCAGCTGCGCGGCGTTGGCCGGTGCCTGGGCGAACGGCTGGCCGTTGACGTCGGTGCTGCGGCCGTTGTTGTTGAACATCCCGAACACCTCGCGGGCGCTGCCGGCCAGCTCCCGCAGCGGCTCCACCCACTCCGCCAGCTCGTCTCGCGAGTAGAGGTAGTCGAACCGCTTCGCAGCGCCGCCGCCGCGATGGTTCCAGGTCGCCGCATTGCGGCCGTGCAGCCGCAGGTACGCGGTGTCCGACGTGCGGGCGACGACGGTGGGCGCGACGTTGTCCGACGTCACCCGGCGGTGCGTCGACGATCACGTAGCTGGCCGGCAGCCGCTCCAGGAAGCCCAGCGTCTGCTCGCGGTGCTCGTCGGTGAGCCAGCTGCGGTGCCGGAACTCGACCAGCATGTGATGATCGGTGAGCTGCTCCCGCGCCCACTCCAGGTAGGCGAACGACGACGGCTTGAAGACCACGTACTGGGGCAGCTGCATCAGCACCCCGCCCAGCTTTCCGGCCTCGCGCAGCGGCTCGACGGCGCGCAGGAAGCGCCGGAAGACCGCGCTTCGCAGCTCCTGTGAGGGGCGGTCGATCCGGCCCCGCTCGTCGAACTCCGCCTCCGAGCGCATGTCGGGCGGCAGCTGCTCGACCCGCACCGGGTGGCGGGTCATCATCCCGAACGCCTTGACGTGGAACACGAAGCCGGGCGGCGTGCGCTGCGCCCAGGCGGTCGCCATCTCCTCGGTGGGAAGCGCGTAGTAGCTGGAGTTGACCTCGACCGTGTCGAAGTGCTCCGCGTACCAGCGCAGGCGGGCCTCGGCCGAGCTGACCCCGGGCGGGTACCAGAGCTTGCTGAGCGATTCGTCCGCCCAGGAGCAGGTGCCCACCCGCACGCTCACGCGATCCAGCCGTCCACCGGTTCGATCGGCAGCGACGCGGCGTGCCAGGCCTCCATGCCGCCCGCCAGGTTGACGGCATCGACCCCCGACCGCTCCAGCCAGTCGGCCACCACGCCGCTGCGTGCACCGCTGCGGCAGACGATCGCGAGCCGCCCTTCCGGCAGCTCCGAGACGCGGTCGGCAAACTCGCCCATGGGGATCCAGAGCGCGCCGGCGATGTGGCCGGCGTCCCATTCGCCGGACTCGCGCACGTCGACGGCGGCCAGCTCGCCGCGCTCCAGCGCGGCCGCCACCTCGGTCGCCGACAGCTCGGGAGCGCTCATACCGCGGCCGGCTGCGACTGCTCGATCGGATACCCCCGCGCCGCCCAGGTGCCGACACCGCCGTCGGTGACGTGGATCACCTCGGCGAAGCCAGATCGGCGCACCAGCCCCACCGCCATCGCGCTGCGGCGTCCGGTCGAGCAGATCACGGCCACCGGCCGGTCGCGATCCAGCGGCGGCATCACCCGCCCGGCGTCGTGGTAGACGACGTGCTGGGATCCGGTGATGCGCTGCTCGTCCCACTCGTGCTGGTCGCGCACGTCGAGGATCTGCACCCGGTCGCCGGCGGCGTACAGCTCGTCCACGTCCATCACCTCGAACCGCTCGACGCCGAGCCCGGCCGCCGTCCAGGCGGCGAATCCCCCGGCCAGCATGCCGGCGGCGGACAGGCCGACCGACTCCAGCAGGCCCTGCATGTGCAGCGCCGCCGGCTCGTCGTCTGCGACCAGCACCAGCTCGGCTCCAGGCTCAGCGATCCAGGCCGCCTTCGTCCCGAACCCGTTGACGGCGGCGTCGATGCCGATCGTGCCCGGGATGTGCGCGAGGTCGTACTGCGCTGCCGGGCGCCCGTCGATCACCAGCGCACCTGCGGCGATGGCTGCGGCCAGCCGCTCCGGCGCGAACGGCGCGACCTCGGCGGCCGCGCCGATCGTCCCGGCCCGGTTGGCCTCGGCGATGGCCTTGAAGTTGGGCGGCTGCGGCGGCAGATCATGGATCAGCTCCGATACGAACAGCGACTCCTCGCCCAGCCGCAGCATCGGGTTGCTGGCACGCTCGAAGCCGATCGTGGAGGAGGTCGTCTCGCTCATGCGGGCGCTGCCGCAGAGCGATCCGCCGGTGTGTCCCGGGAACACCTCGACGCCGTCGTCCAGCTCCAGCAGCCGGCCGATGGCGTGGTAGAGCTGCGCCGCTCCCTCGCGCTTCTCGACGGCCAGGTCGGGGCGGGCGACGTCGTTCACGAACAGGCTGTCGCCGGTCAGAACGGCGCACGGCAGGCTCGATCGGGAACCGTCGACCACCACCACGGCGGTGTGCTCGGGACGATGGCCGGGCACGTGCAGCGCGCGCAGCCGCACCTGGCCGAGCTCGATCTCGGCGCCGTCTGCGAACGCGTCATGCGGGTACCCGGCCCCGGCCAGCGGGCTCACCCATGATCGTGCGCCGGTGGCCTCGGCCAGGCGGGCGCGACCGGACACGTGGTCGGCATGGTTATGGGTCTCGATCACGTGCGCGATCGTGAAGCCGTGGGCGCGGCCAGCTCGAGGTACTCGGCGACATCCCGCTTGGGGTCGACCACCGCGCCCAGCCCGGCGGCCGTGTCCGCGATCACGTAGGAGGCGCAACCGAGGTCGGGATGCAGCACCTGTCGAAACAGCACCGCCGAAGCCTACGCCACCGCGGGCGGGGAGGGCCGCCCTCAGGGAGGGCCGGGGCGGGTGGCGCCGACGTACGTGTCCTGGAACCAGGGGATGTTGAACGACTCGATCTCGACGGTGGCGCCCGTGTGCGGCGCGTGCAGCACATAGCCGTGGCCGATGTAGATGCCGACGTGCCCGAGCTCGTGGAAGAACACGAGGTCGCCGATCCGCAGATCGCTCTTGGCGACGTGCGGGCCGAGGTGGTACTGGGAGGCGGCGAAGTGCGGCAGCGCCACGCCGTGGCTGGCCCACAGCCACATCACCAGCCCCGAGCAGTCAAACCCGGTCTGGGGCGACGCGCCGCCCCACACGTAGGGCACGCCGATCTGGGCGAGCCCGTCGAGCACCACCTGGTCGCGGACCACCGCGCCCGGATCGCCCCGGTTCTGCTTCATGTCCTGGCGCACCCATGCGGCCGCTTCCAGGGCCACATGGGCCTGGCCGATCGAATCTGCGGCCTCGCCGATCCGCACCTGCGAGCCGAGCGAGTGCATCAGGCGCCGGCGGTGGCGAAGCATGACCGTGATCTTGTCGCGCCGCTTGGCGATCAGCCGCTTCTGGGCGAGCACCTGAACGCGGGTCGCGATCAGCTGCATGCGCTGGGCCTTGATCGCGTCGCGCGCGATCTGGATCTGGTCGACGGCGTCGGTGACCGCGGCGTCGAAGCGCTGCTGGATGTCGAGCGACCCCGTCACCTGGTCGAGCGACGAGGCGCCCAGCACGATGTCGAGCGTGGTCGAGTCGAGGCCCTTGTAGCGGGCCACCATCAGGTTCGCGAGCACGCTCTGCTCGTAGGCGAGATGGACCTCGGCGGCCTGCAGGCGGCGGGTCGCCCGCCTGATCTGCAACTTCAGCTGGTGCAGGTGCACCACGGCCCCGTCGTACTGCTCGGTCAGCAGCTCGACGCGATCGTCGAGCGCCTGCACCTGGTGGCGGACCTTCTCGAGCTGCGCCTTCTTCTGGTCCAGCTCGGGGTTGGCGGCGGCTGGGCCAGCGTGAGCAAGCGCCACGCAGACCGCGAGCAGGATGGCGACCCAGGCAACCCCGAACAACCGCGGCAGCGGGCGTAGGGCGTCCCGGTGCATCCTTCAAAGGTCGGCTCGCACGGCCGCGATACTTGAGGACGGCGGCTCAAGGTCGGGAAGCGGGATGCCGAAAGGACCGGGATGCAGATCACCATCGCGTGTCATCAGTGCGACCAGGACAAGCGGCCGCTGACGCCCTGCCCGGCCTGCCAGGCACCGCCGCTGGCCGAGCTCGAGCTGCAGGCCTGGCGGTTTTCGCTGCACACCCTGCACATGGCCCGGATCGAGCGCACGCCGCGGGCGGCCGAGGTCGTCCCCAGCCGCCGACCGCGGATGACGCCGCTGCGCGCCGTCGTCACGGTCGACCTGGAACAGGAACCGGCCCGGCTGGCAGAGGTGGCGTCGATCGTGCCCATGGAGCCCGCCATCCCCGCGGACGAGGCGCTCTCGTTCGACTGGGGCGACGAGCCGCGCAAGCTCCGCCGCACCGCCTGACTAGCGCAGATCGAGCAGGCCGGCCGGCAGCTCCAGCGGCGCGACCACCACGCCGCGGCCCGCCAGCTCGCCCAGCAGCGAGTCGTACGCCGCAGCCTCATCCGGGTCGCTCGGCGTCCACTCGTTCAGGTAGCGAACCGCGCTGACGCCCGACTGGTACAGCTCCTTGAGGCAGCCGAAGCAGGGCCGCAGCGTCGAGTAGCAGGCCGCGCCCTGCACGGAGTAGCCGAGCTTCGCGGCCTGCAGCACCGCGTTCTGCTCGGCGTGCACGCAGATGCAGATGTCGTAGCCCCGGCCCTCGGCGTAGCTCTCGGGGTGCGCGCAGCGGTGGCAGCCGCCCTCGTCGCAGTTCGGGAAGCCGGTGGGTGTGCCGTTGTACCCGGTCGCGATGATGCGCTGGTCGGCCACCAGCACCGCGCCCACGTGCCGCCGCAGGCAGTTGGCGCGCTCGCGCGTGGCCACCGCCAGCAGCATGAAGTACTGCTCGCGGGTGGGGCGAGTGGCCGATCGGCGCATGTCGGCGGACGTGGTGGGGTGGGTGTCGGCCATCGACCCGAGTCTAGCCAGCCGCGCTGCTCACCCGTACCGGGATTCCGCCGCTCCTGCGATGCCGCCTTCACCACATCTCAACCGTTTCTTCACCGGAGCACGCCCTTGCGGCCGGGGCCGGTCAGTACGGTGTCCGCTATGGAAACGTCCAGGCTGGCCGCGATTCCGCTGTTTGCTGATCTCGACGATGCCGATCTGGCCGCGATCGCCGCGGCGGCGGTCGAGGTGGAGGCCGCCGAGGGGGAAACCCTGGCGACGCAGGGCGATCTCGGACACGCGATGTTCGCGATCGAGAGCGGCACCGTCGAGGTGCGCGCGAACGGCGAGCAGGTGGCCACGCTGGGTGCGGGCGACGTCTTCGGCGAGGTGGCCGTGCTGGCGGCCGGAATCCGCATGGCGACGGTCGTCGCCACCTCGCCGGTACGCCTGATCGGGCTGCTCAAGCGGGACGTGTGGGCGCTCGAGCGCCGCTCCCCGGAGACAGCCGCGCGCCTGCGCGAGCTGATCAACGAAGCGCCTCGACTTCGGGCGCGACCCGGCGTAGCGAGCTTCCGCGCGATTGGGACGGCGGTGGTGGCCGTCCGGGCCACCACCGCCACCACCAAGCGCTGCTCCGACTAGCCCGCCGGGCAGGGGTTCTGCATGTACGCGCTTCGGAAGTCGTTGTACCGCGTTGTGACCGTCCCGAACGGGGCCGTCGGGTACGAGATCGCGCGCAGCGGACCGTACTCTGCATGCGCGCTACCGCCGAAGCGGTTGGTCGTGCCGGGGATGTAGGGGCCGCCCTGCTGCCACCAGCAGCTGCCACCGACACGTGTCGTGCTGTAGAAGGGATAGAAGTTCGAGTGCGGCGGCGGGTTGACGCAGCCGACGCCGGGGTGGGGTCGGCCGGGTTCGTGATGTGCCGCTGGCAGAAGGTCTCCACCCGGAAGGCGGTGTCGTCGGACTCGCTTCTGCTGATGTTCGACTCAAACGCCGTCGTCGCGAAGTTGCGCCCGTTCGTGAGCGGGCTGGTGAAGCGGACCGGCTGGGCGTTCAGCAGCCGGTCGGCGGTCGGGTTGGCGATTGAGCCGGGCCAGGAGAACTTGTACGACACGCTGTCGAAGTCTCCGTCGGTGTTCAGGCACCCGCCGATCTTTATCCGCGTCGACGCTGAGCCCGGCAGGCAGAAGACGTCGTCTCCCTGCGGGTCGGGTCCGGCGTTGTCGGGATCGTTCGTGTCGTCACCGAGCGGTCGGTCACACGTGCCGAGCGCGTCGCTGCGGACGGCAGCGCAGTACTCGAAGTGGCCGATCTCGTCGGCGAACGCGATGTTGCCGGTATGGGCTGCGTTGAAGTTGCGGCCGGCCGGCGTCGCCGTGCTGTACATCGGGTGGTAGTCTGCAACTGCACGTGACACTGGCTCGCGTGCGGCTGGAACAGCACCGACCCGAAGCCGTTCGCCGCGCTCGCCGTCATGGAGCCGTGAGTGTGGCGGGTCACGTCGTCGAGCGTCACCCGGAAGCCATGGGCGGTATCGAACATGTGCAGCCGGATGGCGTCACCCGAGTTCATCAGGTAGTCGCGCCCAAGGTCGGGCACGAAGTGCTCCGGGTGCAGTGGGTTGCCGGGGGCCGTCGCGCTGCCGTTGTTTGTGAGGAACGCGAAGTTGACGGGCTCCGGTCCCACCGTGTTCAGGCAAGCCTGGTTGTTGAAGTCACCGGTGTTCTCGTTGTCCTGGAAGGTGTCGATGTTGAGCGCCGAGCACCATCGGGTCGCGTCGCAGCTGACGCCGGCGGGCCACGGGGCCCAGCCCGGCGGGTAGAACTGCAGCTCCATGAAGCCCTGGCCCGGTCCCAGTCCGAAGTAGCGCGGGTTGTTGGGGTTGGGGCTGGCGTAGATGTTGGAGTCGCTGTTCGGCTTGCAGGGGATGGTCGGGTGGCCGCTCAGGGCCGCGCCGTCGGGATTGGGCGAGCCCTGGTCGTCGCACAGCTGCATGCCGAACCAGAACGTGATGCGCTGCTGGAATCCCCAGTTGCCGCCGCTGCCATCCTGGCGCGGGCGTGTGGGGGGATCCTTCGGCAGCCGCAGGTTGAACGTGACGTCGTTGCCCGATCCAGGGCGGTGCGAGAAGAACTGGACCGAGGGCTCGTCGTGTCCGATGTAGGGAAGGATCGGGGCGCCCTGCGAAACCGCGTGCTGGTAGCCGGCGATCTCGTCCCAGTTCGTCGCCGGGTCACTGCAGGTGACGCCGTTGGTGCCGCACCAGTGCTGCGGTCCTGCGATCCGCACGGTGGGCACCTTGCCGGCAGCGGCCACCGTTCTCACCGCCTCTCGCGTTCCACCGCTCGAGGCCTCGCTCGTCCCTGCCAGGGTTGCGAGCGCGGCGAGGGCCAAGACGAAGGTAAGGGTGCGCCTCATGTCGTCCTCCTCCTGCCGGGTAACTGAGCGTGACGTTACCCCCGAAGAGATCGATTGCACCCCTTGCGCGGTTCCTTTTCCGCCAATGTGTCGGCGCTCACAACAGGAGGGGAACCGCATCCAGCGCGGCGCCGTCCATGAGGCATGACCATGCTCCGCCTGGCACGGGCAAGCGCTGCCGCGAGCGTTCTCACAGCACTGGCCGGCTGCGGCGCACGGTCCGCGACGGCCCCGGCCAGGGCCCAGGTCACCGTGGCCGTGCGCATGGTCGTCCACACCTGCCCCAGCGCGCGGCCTCGCCTGGTGCCGATGCGGGCAGCAGTGCTGCTTGACGGTCGCGGCCGGCGGCTGCGCGTCACCACCGGGGACCGTGGGCACGCAAGCGTTCGCCTCACACCCGGCCGGTACGCGGTCGCACCGCTTCGGCCTGCACTGCGCCACGCCGTCGTCTCGACGCACTTCGACGGCAGCGCCGTTCGGGAGAGTCGCGGCCGCTCGGTCGTTGACGTCACGGGCGGCCGGCACCGGATCCTGCTGCTCGTCGCGCTGCGACCGCTCGAGTGCAATGGGCTCGGGGCAGCTGGTTGAGCACCGTCGCTGCTAGAGGCACGAGAAGGCTGTGACGCCGGTCACAATGGCCCTACACTTAAGTCATGAACCAGGGACGGACGTTTAAGCGATTCTTTGTCACCCGGCCCGACCGGGTTACCATCGCCCTGTTCGCGGTTGCGCTGGTTGCGCTGGTCGGCTCACTGGTGTTGACGCCAACACCTGCCTATTGGGAGGTTCTGGAAGGGAAGCGCCACCATCAGATCCGCATCTTCCACGATCCCAAGCACCTCGCCGATTACCTGATCCTGGCGCTGCGCGTGCTGGCCATCGGCTCGCTGATCGTCGCCTGGATCCGCCACGCTGACCGCGCCTCGACCATCCAGGATGTGATCGACCAGGAAGCACGTGAAAAGGACGATGGTGTAGCCGCCAGCCATGTCGGCGCGGTCCACCTGGAAGAGCCGCGCCACTACTAGGTATGAACCTGGGTGAGCGCAACAGACCATCAGCATGACACAGATGGCGATCACCGCACGACGTCCCAGCAGGATGTCAGATAGGCAATCGTCTGCTCGCCACAAGAGGTGAGCTGGCCGCCGTGAAGGCGTGCCTGAGCGGGGTGCGCGCGACGCCGACTGACGCGCTCGGCCCAGGCCGCGCCGAGTCCCTCGGTTGAGGGATTACCTCGCAGCGCCATCCCTCGGACACTTGAGCCGCTGGCTCCCCCGTAGCGAAAGGCTCTAGTCACATGAAGACTGTTCTCGTACTGCGCAACCCGTCGCAGGTCATGCGCGCCGCGTTCGGGAATCACGGGCACAGGCCGCTGAGCAGCGCGGCTGGTCAGACGCTGCCGCTCGTCGTCCTATTTATGGGCGTGTTGATTGCGATGTCGGGATTGGTGATCGATCTGGGTAATAGTTATGTGCAGAAGCGGTCGACACAGAATGTGGCTGACGCGGCAGCGCTGGCCGGCGCGGCGACGATCCCGCAAGGTACCTGGCAGGCGACGGCGCAACAAAACGCAGCGTCGAATGACAAGCCGGGTGACCAGGTGTCGATGTCGCTGAGTGGCGACGATACGGTCACCGTCACGGTCACCCGCCCCTCGCCCACCTATATCCTTGGCCTCTTTGGTATCCACTCAATCACCGTCACCTCGACCGCCACCGCGAAGATCGAGGCGCTCGGCCAGGTAGCCGGCCACGTCGCGCCCTACGCCGTCCCCGAGTCCTCGTACAACAACGGTGCCGGAACCACGCTCTTCGACCAGGCCCAGCCGGGTGCCTATGGCACGGTCGACCTGCCCGCATCCGGGAATACCACGGGTGGCAGCTGCAGCGGCAACACCAACATGGGGACGCCGACCAACGTCAAGGATGAGCTGAGCGACGAGCTGCCCTCCAACCCGCTGGTGATCGGCGGCTGCCTGTCGGTCAAGTCTGGCGCCTCCCAGCCCTCGGCAAACGTGATCAACCAGATCCCACCCGGCAATAACCTGATGAGTTCTGACCTGCAGAGCATCGGCAACGGCCAATACCAGGTCATCCCCCAGCCCTGGGACGACGCGAATAGCCTACCGCCCCGGCTCATGTACGTCCCCATCGTCGCCTCGCTTCCTGGCGGCAACGGCGCCGCCACCATCACCCGCTTCGCCTGGTTCTACGTCACCGGCACCAGCGGCGGCGGCAGCCGCCTCGTCATCAACGGCCAATGGGTCAGCCTCCCGCTCCCCGCCACCGGACAAACCAGCCAATACGTTCCGGGAATGCAAGGCCAAGTCCTGACCGTCGAGCTCACCGAAAAAAAAAAAAAAAAAAAAAAAAAAATAAAAAAATAAAATAATAAAAAAAAAAAAAAATACGGTATATGGTGCGTTGTGCCTTGGTGGTGAGGTATTGAGGTGCGATGACGCCGTGGACGCTTGGTCGTCTGGGGTCAGTGCGTTGCCGTAGCGGTGGTACGGCTATTTTATTTACTGACGCATTGTTGTATAGCTCGCATCGCCTCCACTATGATAGACGGAGATGTAGATCTAACTTCGATACTCCTTTAATATTAGATGAATTTAATGAAAAGATGCCCTGCGAGTGTGTAGGTGCAAAGACACGACTGCGCGCATTCAGAGTGACATATCCATTATAATTAAAGATATATATAATTTTACGTCTCCTCCAAACTGGCTACGCAAGATATAAAGAGAGTTTACTTCTCTTCCCCCCCAATCCCAAAAACGTTTACTCTACCTAAATATAAAAAAGATAAAAAATAAAAAAATTAAAAGAAAAGAGATAAATAAGATAAGATAAATATATAGCGCTGCTACACTTGGTTACGATGTTTTCTCCCAATGTTCGAAGCTATCTTCAAAACTTTGTATGCGAATGGGCTTATAGCTTCTCTTACTTAACTAGCAGTTACTGCGCTAGCGCTCTAAACGATTATCTCTGCTGTTAATACTCTCACAGATTTCTCGGCTCTCTCTGCTACTATCTGCTACTCTGCTGCTTCTAAAAAGTTCGTAGACAGCACACCTAGACCGCCGTGCACTGCCCGAGCCCCTGCGCCGCGTTCAAGAGGTCCCATCGCACCGTCCGGTTCACACCAACCACGGCTTGGTTGAGCCGATTACCGGCGATGGGCGGTGACGGGATCGAACCGCCGACCCCCTGCGTGTAAAGCGGATCGCCCTGTTGTCCGTGGGTAGACGTGGTTGCTGGATTCGGCTAGCTCAAGCGGTTCTGGCGCTGGACGGCGCTGCGGGGTCGGCATCGTCACCCACCGCTGCTTACCACATCCCTACCACGCGGCCGCTAGTCACTACACCTCCGACGACTACGTCATCAAGGCGAATAGTGCAGATACGCGGGAAACGCGGTCACAACTCGCACGCTTGCCATCCGGTGAGGCGACTCTGCCAGGCGAGCGGATTACGGCCACGAGGGCTTCAACCTCTTCGTCGATCCCAGACGTCTCGACGAAGCTCGTACACCGTCATCGGTTCGCCGGAGCGACCGTGGCCCTGGCTGCGCACCGTGAACCGAGATTGGCCGCGAGACGGCGCGACGGTTCGGCTCCCTCTCCTCGATGTAAGCGGTCACGCTCTCGACGCCGGCACGAGCCCAGACGTCACCGATGGCCACGCGCATCGCCTCCGTCGCGATTCCTGGTTGCGCCGGTTCTCGTCACCCACCAGCCCGCTTCGACTTCGTCAGGGGCAATTCCCTCGAGCCATCGCCCGCAAATCGCAGCTCAGCGCCACCGAGGAAGCTGTTGTCCACGAGGTCCCGGATCGCCATGGGCCGAAGCCGTGCTCTCGCCATTGCAGCTCAGAGGTGCGGGTGTCACGCACGGCATCCTCCGAGTCCCCCGACGCTCGTGCGTGATCGGCTTCGTGAGCAAGGATAGAGGAGTCATGATCAGACGTGCTGTGCGGAGTTCCATCGCCTGCTCGGCCGAGTTTCCCGCGGAGGTCGCTGCACACCTCGTAGTATCGCGACGGGCTCAGGTGACTCCCGAACACTGGGCCACTTTGCATGATCACCACTAGGCGGTCGATCAGCGCGGCGAGCTCGGCCAACCGCGCGGCATGCCTCCCGCCGGTGTGCTCGACAGTGGATCCAGCCGCGAGCCGTTCCGGGGCTGGTTCCGGTCATGGCGCCGACAGTCGCGGCCGAGAGCCCAACGGGCTCGCTGATGCGAGCTGCATCACTTGGCGGATGCTGGTTCGTCATGAGCCTCACCGTATTGTTGAACGGGATCTGCTGGGTGTGGCGGCGTCTTTGCGCGAATGGACTCGTGATTCCCCAGTCGACGGCCGACTGGGTATGTAGCTGGGTCGAACTCTCGAGCCGCCAGTCGTTCAAGCGTGGCTCTGCGCGCGGTAGGGTTGGCATCTGCCGTTTCGTCTGTGTTCGGCTGGTTATTCACGGTATTGGGGACGGTATCGTCGAACGACTGGCTCTGGCTAACCATTCGAGACGCGGTGTCGCTAGTGCATCGAAACGTGCGTCTCTGGCGCTGGTCGGAGGACTGGGATCGCGAAGGCGGCCACGACCGCAAGTAGCGAGGCGATCGCAGCCGCGATCAAGAAGGCGTTCCCGTAGCCGCTCACGGGGTTGCCGTTGGATGTGGCGACGGCGCCAGGACTGCAACACCCAGCGCGGCTCCCAGCTCGTGGGCGGTGGTCATTATCCCGGAGGCGAGCCCGGCCTCTTCGTGGCCCACGTCCGCTATCGCGGAGACGTCACGGCCACGAACACGAGCTCGACGCCGGCGCCCAACAGGAGGAATCTGGGCAGCATGTTGGTGAGGTAGGTCGCTCGGTCAGGTGCGAGGGCGAGAAGCAGGGCACTGACAGCCGTCATCACCAGTCCGACCACCGCGACGATGCGAGACCCGCATGGGATAGCAGATGTGATGCGAGGTGTGCGGCGGCGAGGATGACAAGCGCGAGCGGCAAGAACGAAAGACCAGTCTTGAGTGCCGAGTAGCCGAGCACGTTCTGGAGGTACAGCGTGTTCAGGTAAAACGCCCGACCAGGACGCCCGTCGTTCCCAGCATCAAGACGGCGCTCGACCCAGGACCGCACGCGCCAAGTCGCCGGCGGCACCAAAGGCCCTGCGCCGCGACGTTCAATGCCACGAAAGCTGCGAGCGAAGCAGCGGCGACGCCGAGCAGAAGCAACGTCCGTCCTGATGCCAGCCGTGCTGTGCCGTTCCCACGACCCCGTAGACGAGCATCATCAAGCCGACTAAGAGGGTGACGGCGCCAAGCAGATCGAGCGTCACTCCCTGCGATGGCACCGAGTGCCGGCGGGAACGAGCCGTACAGCACCGGCCGCAACGACAAGCCCGATCGGGACGTTGATAAAGAAGATCCACTCCCAACCAAATGCCGTCGTGATGATGCCGCCTAGCAGGACGCCCATGGCGACGCCAGCACTGCCAATCGCACCCCAGACAGCAAGGGCGACTGTTCGCTGATGCCCGGAGTAGGTGGTTGTGATGATGGCCAAAGCAGACGGCAGCAGAAGCGCTGCACCAAAGCCTGCGCGGCCCGCGAGACGATCAGCGCGTGTGGCGACCACGCAAGGCCGCTGGTCAGTGAGGCGGCGGTGAAGACGAGCAGGCCTAACAGGAACATACGGCGGCGCCCGAACAAGTCGGCTGACCGGCCACCGAGCAGCATTAGACCGCCAGTAAAGAGTACGTAGACGGTCACGACCCACTGCAGATCGGTAGCGGAAAAGCTGAGTCCTTTACTGATCGATGGAAGCGCGATGTTCACGACGGTGACGTCGAGTATGACATGAACTGCGCCACCCCGATGAAGCTCAGAATCCACCACGAGATTCGATCGGTCGAGTCTTCGGCATGCACGCCGGCGTGGTGCGAAACGGTAGTCATGCGAGCCTCCCGCAGGCTGAATCGCCGTTGGTCATGGTGATAGTGGAGCGCCGGTGCGAACTGCGTGGACAACCGCCTCGATTGCTTGGGCGCTTACCGCGGCGTAGCGTTGCTCCTCCAGGAGTGCCTGGTGCGTCGCGCCTTGCGTTGTCTGATGAGCGCTGTTTGCCGACAGAGCTGCCAATCGGTCTTGCGCGGCAAACCATCCCGACTGTTGCCCCACGTCGGCCGTCAGGACGAAGAGCGGTTTCCCATCCAGGCTCGTAAGAGCTTTGTCCTGGTCAAGGACGGTTGGCAGCTCTGCGAACTCGACGCGGTCGGCGTTCAGTTCGCGCGGTGAAGAGGCGAACGTCTCCGCTTGGCTCTTGGCACCCGCCGGCAGCGAGTTGCCGCTTGCGGTGATGTACGCCCGCACGATCCCCGCGCGCGCGAGGGGCGGCAACAGACCCGACACGCGGTGCGCCACCGAGTAGAACGTGTCATACGACGGAAGGTCGAACTGATAGGGGGTGGACGAGTCGAGTAACGCGACGCCAGCGACGTCGGCTGGGTAGTCCATCGCGTAGGCGAGGGCGTAAGGGCCTCCGACTGAGTGACCGGCAAGGATGTACGGGCCCGGAATGTTGGCCGCCTTGAGAAGGCCTCGCGCATCGGCAGAAAGTTGATGGGCGTCTTGTGCGCCAACGCCGGCTCCGCTCCATCCTTCGCCCGCACGATCGAATGCGCAGACTCGTGTCTGGCGCATGACGTCGGCTTGCACCCAGGCCCAGCTTGGCGTCCGCTCCCCAAGCCCGTTGAACAAGACCACAACCGGCGACCCTGTGCCCGAACAGCGCAGGTAGAGCCTATGGCCGGCGACGAGGTAGGTGCGGCCACCGGGTGGAGGGTCGGTATTCGTTGTCGCTTCGATGCCCGTCTCGATCGCGCCACCAAGGGCGACAAGAGCCAGAACGCCGACCGGCGGATACAGGACGACTCGTCGTGACCAGCTGCACAGTGATCGGCGGGAGTCGCGGATCATCCACACGACCAGCACGAGCAGAAGGACCGGCCAAACCCATCCGAGTAGGTGAAGAACGTGGCCGCTGGGACGGAGGACGAGAACCGCGGCCCCGGTCACGCCGAAACACAGGGCAGCGATGCGTGCCCAGGATTGCGGCTGGTCGGTGCGGCGCTTGGAAAGCTCCGCAAGCATCGTGTACCCGACCGCCAAGGAGAGCAGGGCAAGTCCCGTGATTACCGTCTCCCGACCCCCACCAAAGACGAGGATGTCCAGAACGAGTCCGAGGACGAGTCCCACGACAACGGAAGAGACCACGATCACGCCTATGTGACCGCGCCCGGGACCATCCCCCTTGGGCGTGAGCTGGTCGTGCGCTTGTTTCGCGATCATGGCCACGTGGCCCAATGCGGAACGACGTGACCGATCCGGGAGCCCGGCCTCATCCGCGCTGGCGTGCTCGGCGATGTGGCAGTGCGCCCTCCCGAGATCGCGCGCCGACCATTGGTCTTCTGGCTACGGATGCGCGCCTTTCATGGGTTCAACGTTTCGCCCCGCGTCCCAATGATCCGGTAGACTGAGGACTAATGCAGGAAAACGACTTTAGTAGTAAAAACTCATGAAGTCAAGTTCCGGAGATGAGGCGCAGCAGTTCGCCGTGACCGCCTCTGACGTGCACGCCACGGGCCCTGGAAGCGCGCCGGCCGCCGCGACCAATGGCCACCATGGCTGGCGGTTCGTGACGAACCATGCCCGCGTCCTCGAAACAATCGCCCGTGACCCCACGACCCGTCTGCGAGACATCGCCGTGATCGTTGGTCTGACCGAGCGAACGGCTGCCCAAATAGTCAACGACTTCGTCGCGGCCGGCTACCTCACGAAGACCCGAGAGGGCCGCCGCAACCGGTACGAAGTGCACGGCGACCTGCCCCTCCGCGATCCGCTCCACAGCCACCGAACGGTCGGGGAACTACTCGCCTTCCTTCAAGGATCCACGCCGGCCTCTTCGGGCACCGAACCCCGGTCGTCCGACACGCGACCTGGTCACCGCGGCAGCTGACAAGGGACGTCATGCTGGGCTCATCGACATACCTCCTCGGTCGAGCGTCGACGCCGGGTGTGCCCGAGACGCGACAGTTTCTGACCCGAAACGGCGTGCCGTTCCAGTGGGTGGATGTAGACAACGACCCACTGGTCGAGCTACTCAGGGGCCGCGCACAGCTCGAAGGACGCCGCTACCCGTTGGCGTTGTTTGCGGACGGTTCGATCCTCGAGGGGCCGGAGCGCTTCATGCTCACGCGGTACGTCAGCCACACGCCGATGGCCTCTTCTCCTCCAGTGCCTCCAGAGGATGAACGGGCCTACGCCGAAACCGCCCGGTTCAAGCAGCAACTCGCTGAACGCGTGGGGTTACCGACTCGACCGACGACACAGATGTACGACGTCCTCGTCGTCGGTGCGGGCCCCGCTGGACTCACCACCGCTCTCTACTGTGCATCAGAAGGAGTCAGCACAATCGTCGTGGAAGCGATCGCGCCTGGCGGTCAGGCTGGCACAAGCGCTCGGATCGAAAACTATCCAGGCTTCCCGCAAGGGATCAGTGGAGCGGAACTCGCGGCGAGCATCCACGCCCAGGCATCCCGTCTCGGGGCGGAGATCCTGGTGGGAGCAGAGCTCATCACATCGGGCCCGACCGATCACGGCACCTTTAGAGTCGAGCTGACCTGCGGTTCTGCACTTGAGGTTCAAACCGGTGTCGTCGCCACCGGCGTTGACTACCGGCGACTGGAAGCCCCAGGAGTTCGAGAGTTCGTTGGCGCAGGAATCCATTACGGCTCCGCGCCTGGAGAGGCAGTTCGACTGCAGGGCCGCGACGTGGTGATTGTCGGTGGCGGTAACTCCGCCGGCCAAGCGGCGCTTCATCTGGCCGAGCACGCAAGAGCGGTGACCGTCGTCGTCCGCGGGGCAGACCTCCAGCGAGGGATGTCCAACTACCTGATCCAACGGATCAACCAGCATCCACGCATCACGGTTCGAACGTCCTCCCAGGTCGCCGAAGCTCGCGGTGACTCCCACCTGCGGAGCGTCATCCTCCGGAGCGAGGGGCGCGAGGATACAGAGGAGTTAGCTGCAGATGCGATGTTCCTGCTCATCGGGGCACGGCCGATCACGGTCGGCCTCGAAGGGTGGCTCAGGCGCGACGAGCATGGATTTCTCCTGACGGGCCAGGATGTGGTCGCTGACGCCCCACGCGAAAGCTGGTGGAAGCTCAGCCGGGATCCATATCACTTGGAATCAAGCCAACCAGGCGTATTCGTCGCCGGAGACCTTCGCCATGGCTCCATAAAACGCGTCGCATCCGCCGTCGGAGAGGGCGCCATGGCCGCCTCTCTCATCCACCGCTACCTCGCGGAGGCCTAAGCCCGGAACGCGCATTCGGGGAACATTCCGCGCCTAATCCAGTCAGCCTTGAGCCTCGCCCCCTTCGAAGCGGCTGAAGCGAGGCTCCATTCGGAAGTCAAAGTGATCGCGTCGCGGCTTCGTCAACGGCAACGGCAACGGCGAGCTTGCCTTCTGCGCGGCCGGCCGTCAGCTGCCGGATCGCCTCAGCGGCATGCTCAAGCGGATACACGGTGTCAAGTGCGGGCTTCACTGCGCCGGTCTCAACGAGCTCGCCGAGGCGCTCGAGGTCGGCCTGCCGCTCGCGGTTGACGATGAAGGTGAGTCGCTGGCGAACGAACAGCGACAAGAATCGGGCGTGCAGTTGTCGGCCCATACCGGTCACCGAGTCGCCGCCTTCGCCGCCGACGATCACGAGCGTGCCGCTCGGTGTGAGCCACGTGCGGAGTGTTGCGATCGGCGTGTCCCCGCCTGTGTCGATGATTGCGTCATAGGGGCCGCCGTAATCGCTGGTGTCGACGGTGTCATACGCGATCACGCGCTCGGCCCCGAGTGAACGGACAAAGTCGACCTTCGTTTCGCGGCAGACGCCGGTGACCTGCGCTCCGACGGCCCGGGCGATCTGGACGGCAAAGCTGCCAACGCCGCCGGATGCACCGATGACGAGAACCGTCGATCCGGCGTTCAAGTGGGCGGCATCGACGGCTTGGAGGGCGGTCATGCCCGAGATTCCAAGCACCGCTGCCTCCACTGCGGAGAGCCGATCCGGAGTGGGAGCGAGTTTTCGCTCCTTCGCTTTGGCGTACTCGGCGAACGAACCGGTCGCCACACCGAATACAGAGTCACCCACGGTGAACCGTCGCACCTCTGATCCAGTCTTTGCGACCGTGCCAGCCACATCTCGACCAAGCACAGCTTCGCGCGGTCGACGAAGGCCGATCGCCAGGCGAGCGAGATACGGCGTCCCGGTCAAGAGGTGCCAGGTGCCGCGATCGACGCCGGCGGCCCCGACCCGGATCAGCACCTCGTCGTCGGCGATTGCTGGCACAGGAATTTGAGCGACTCGAATGACCTCAGCGTCGCCATAGTCGTCCCGCACGGCCGCCCTCATTGTCGACTGCATGATCATTTGCTCAGTTGGCTCCTCCGACGGCTCTTGGATCGCCATTCTCGCATTTCCAATTACCCCCGAAGCGCTGTCGGCGTGGAGCGATACGGATCGACCCGGGCACTTGTGCCGACCCAAATCGCCTGCTACCGTCGGCCGCTCACCGACATGGGCCAACCCGAACCCGATCCGGCCGAAGTGCCGTCTGGCTCGAATCGAACGGAGGACACCATGTACAACAGGCGCCCAATCGCGCTGACAGGCTGGCGGCGGTGCTCACGGGCCGATGAGGCTGCCGGGGTGGCGAACCGACGGTGACGGCTGAAGACCTCGCCCAGGCACGCACGCAGCATGCCCGTGACCAGTTCGACGTGGTCGTGGTCGGCGGCGGTCAGGCTGGCCTGGCCATCGGCTACTGGTTGGCCAAGCAGGGCCGCCGGTTCGTGATCCTGGAGGCGGGCGACTCGGTCGCAACCGCGTGGCGGAAACGGTGGGACTCGCTGGTGTTGTTCACGTCGCGGCGCTACGACGCGCTGCCGGGCGTCGCCTTTCCCGGCGCTTCGGACGGCTATCCGACTCGGGGTGAGGTGATCGCTTACCTCGAACGCTACGCGTCTGAGTTCAACCTGCCCGTCCAGACCAATAGCCGCGTGCGCTCTCTGACCGTCCAGGACGGTCGGTTCCTGCTCGACCTCGGCGAGCGCCGGATTCGGGCGAAGCGGGTCGTGGTCGCGACCGGCCCGTTCCAGGCGCCGCGCACACCGGCTTGGGCTGGCTCGCTGGCGCCGGACGTGTTCCAGATCCACAGCAGCGACTACCGGCGGCCCTCCGAGATACCGGCCGGAACCGTGCTGGTGGTTGGGGGTGGAAACACTGGCTATCAGATCGCCAAGGAGCTGACGGCGACCCATCCGGTTCACCTGGCCGTCGGGTCACGCCAGACGCCGCTTCCGCAGCGGCTGCTGGGCCGTGACCTGTTCTGGTGGCTGGACAAGCTAGGTCTGCTGGAAAAGTCGGTCGACTCGCGGATCGGCCGGCGGGCTCGCGATCGTGGCGGCGACACCTTGATCGGATCGAACCCTCGCCAAGCGCGCCGCCACGGCGTGCAGCTGCGACCTCGGGCCGTGAAGGCGGAGGGCGGCGCGATCAGGTTCGAGGACGGCAGCAGGCTCAGCCCAGCGGCAGTGGTTTGGGCGACCGGCTACCGGACAGATCACTCCTGGATCGGGCTTCCCGCCGTCGCCGACGATGGCACAGCCCGGCATCGGCGGGGTGTCAGCGACGTGCCGGGCCTGTACTTCCTGGGCCTACCCTGGCAGTACACGCGCGGGTCGGCGCTGCTTGGCTGGGTCAAGGACGACGCCCGGTTCATCGCCGAGCAGATCGCTGCCAACGAGGAATCAACTGAGGTAACGGCAGCCGGCTGAACAGCGGCGCCGACGAGCGAGAGGATCTGACGAATGCAACACCATCACGGCGACACCGAGCACCGCGAGGCTTTTCCGACCAGCACCGAGGGGCTCCCGGAAGCAGCCGCGCCGCGGGTCATCGATCTTGCCGACGGCGAAGCGACGGAGCTTCGCATCGGCGCTGTCACCAAGCAGATCGGCGACGAGCAGGTGCGGATGCTCGCCTACAGCGGTTCGATTCCCGGGCCGACACTACGCGTCCGCGAGGGATCGCAGTTGATCGTCGATGTCCAAAACGACGGCGACCTCGAAGCGACCGTGCACTGGCACGGGCTCCGCCTGGACAACCGCTACGACGGCACCCACGAGACTCAAGCGCCGATGCCGGTCGGCGGCTCGTTCAGCTACCGGCTTGACTTCCCCGATCCCGGCATCTACTGGTACCACCCGCACATCCGCCAGGACTACGGCCAGGAGATGGGTCTGTACGGCAACATCATCGTCGTCCCAACCGACGAGGATTACTGGCCGCCGGTGCATCACGAGATCGCGCTGACGCTCGACGACGTGCTGATCGAGGACGGTCGGGTCGGGTCGTTCGATGCCAATGAGACCAACTACTCGGCGATGGGCCGGTTCGGAAACACCATGCTCACCGGTGGCGAGACCGACCTCGCACTCACCGTACGCCGAGACGAGGTCGTTCGCTTCTACCTGACCAACACCGCCAACACCCGCGTCTTTAACGTCGCTATCCCGAACGCGCGGATGAAACTGGTCGGCGCAGACAGCGGCCGCTACGAGCGCGAGGCCTTTGTCGAGTCGGTGATCCTTGCCCCGTCGGAGCGGGCGGTCATCGACGTCCTGTTCGACCAGCAGGGTGAAGCGGCGCTGGAGCACCGCACGCCCGACCAAGCCTACCGCCTCGGCACGATTACGGTAGGCGACGACACAGCGTCACCATCGCTGGCCGACCAGTTTGCAGAACTTCGACAGAACCCGGAGTGGGCGGAGGTGCGCGAGCAATTCCCAGAGTTCCTCGACGCTGAGCCGGATAAGACGCTCGGCTTTGTCGCCGAGATGGATATGGGCCAGCCCGAGGGAGACGTCATCTACACCTGCCCAATGCACGCCGACATCGCCTCTGAAGAGCCCGGCCACTGCCCGAAGTGCGGCATGAAGCTGCTCGCAACGCCGGTCAGCTACGTCTGCCCGATGCACCCAGACGTCACCAGCGCAACCGCCGATAAGTGCCCGAAGTGCGGCATGAAGCTGTTGCCAGCTCACGTCGTCGCCGCCAGCGAGGGCAGCCACGCACACGAGCACAGCTCCAGCCACGATCATGACGACCACGACCATGGTCACGAGCACCACCACGACCACGGCGACACTCACGACCACACAGCGGTCGGAACGATCGAATGGGAAGACGACATGGTCGACATCAACCGGACCACGACGCCGGCGAACACCCGCTGGAGCCTGATCGACAAGGACACCGGCGATGCCAACCACGCCATCGATTGGCAGTTCCGGGTCGGCGACCAGGTCAAGCTACGGCTGGTCAACGAGATGGACTCAGACCATCCCATGCACCACCCCTTCCACGTTCACGGCGCCGGCCGATTCATCGTTCTCGCGCGCGACGGCACGCCCGAGGAGAATCTGGTCTGGAAGGACACGGTGCTGGTGCGCACCGGCGAGACCGTCGACATCTTGCTCGACGTCACGCATGCCGGCCGCTGGATGGCCCACTGCCACATCGCAGAACACCACGAAAGCGGGATGATGTTCAGCTTCAACGTGTCCCCGTAGAGTCGACTGGTCAAGTCGCGGGTAAGGGCGCGCATCACACCGTTTCAGCACTCTCAGCCAGGCCCCGGACGGACGCGGCGACCCAGCAACGCTACACAGCATGGTTGAGCCGGTTTCGACGAATGGGCGGTGACGGGATCGAACCGCCGACCCCCTGCGTGTAAAGCAGGTGCTCTCCCAGCTGAGCTAACCGCCCGAGGCGGCTTGAACCTTACTCCGGAACTTTGGCCGCGCGGGCGGCGTCGAATCTGCATGCGACTGTTTCTCGCATCTGCGATTGCGGCGGTGATCGCGTCCGGCTGCGGACAGGGCGCGACCAACACGCCATCCGAGCGCGCCGCGCTTCCGGACATGGCCCGGATCGTGTGCACCGCGGGGGGCACACGGTGCTGACTCCGGCCGTGCGGCCCCAGCCGGACGGGGTGCACGTGATGCTGTCGCAGTCGGGCGGCGCACCGGCCACCCTCGAGACCGACCAGGGCGGCGGCGACAAGCCACGGCCAAAGCCGCTCGTGCTCACGTTGCCGCCGGGCCGCGCGAACCTGGGCTGCATGACCATGGCCGACTGGAACGTGGATCCCCCGCGCCATCGGGGCTGGGTGACACTGCGGGTGGTCGACCAGGACGATCGGTGGGTCGACGACCATCCGGCCGGCGGAGCATGCAGCCAGAGCTCCGTCGACTACGCGCCGACCGCCGCCGGCGATCCGGAATCGCAGCTCGGCCGAGATGCGCGAGGAGCGCTCGAGGCGATCCCCCGGCGACGTGGTCGAGCGCGCCGGGTACCCCCGCCAGGAACCGATCGAGTACCGGCTGGTGCGCGATGGCACGGTGGTCGCGGTGGCCAGGTACGCCTCCACCGGTCATGGACGCTGGCTGCTGGAAGGCGTCCAGAAATGTGACTGACCGGCCGGCCGGGCCAGACGTCCCGCAGCAGCGCGGACCCTGGTGTCCGCACGTCCGCCTCGCTCTGACAGAATCGGCTGCGATGGACCCATCCCAGCCACCGACTGCGGCCACCGAGATGGAGCAGCTGTTCGAACGGCTGCGAAGCGGACTCGGTGCCGACTGGGTGGCGCTGGAGCCAGACGACGTGTCGCTCGGCGCCGGGGACGACCCCCGTCAGCTGCGCTCGTCGGTGCCGCTTGCGGACGGACGGCCGGGCGTGCTGATGGCGCAGCGGGGCAACGACGCGCCCGTATTCAGCGACGCCGAGCGCCAGCTGTTCGGCCATCTCGCCGCGCTCACCGAGACGGTGCTGCGCGTGGCCGGGCGAGGCCTCGCAGCGATCGCGCCGCCTGGCCGTGGCACAGGCCGTCGCTGCCGGCGTCGCCGATGCCGTGACCGTGGTCGAGGTGCTGGGTGCGACCGTCGACGCCGTCTTCGACAACTCCGGCTACTACGCCGTCACGGCCACCCTGCTCGACCATGAGGCCGACGAGCAGCTGATCGTGGCCGACCGATCCCGCGCGCTGCGAAACCACACCGGGATGCGGCGGCCGCTGGCGGCCGGGCTGGTCGGCGAGGTGGGGCTGACCGGCGTGCAGGAGCTGCACGGCCAGGCCGGCCGCCATCCCGGGTTCGAGTGGCCGGACGCAGACGTGGTCTACAACTCGCTGCTCCTGACACCGGTGATCGTCGACGGACGCTGCGACGCCGTGCTCGAGCTGTGCGACACGCGCGCCAACGTGTTCGATCCACACGACGCCGAGCTGATGACCTCGGTCGCGGGCCTGCTGGCCAGCGCCCTGATGCGCGCGGGCGCGCTCGAGGAGTCACGGCACCGCGCCGCCAGGCTTGCCGTCGGGTCTGCCGTGGCGGCTGCCCTGACCGACGCACGGTCGCCGGCAGAGGCGCTGAAGAGCGCCGCCGCCACCGTGTTCGCCAACTCCAGCTACGACCTCGTTGCAGCCACGATCGTGCTGGAGGACACCCAGGAGCAGCTGCTGGTGAGCGACCTCTCGCGCCTCGGCGCCGAGCCCGTCAGCCAGCGCCGCCCGCTGCACGCGGGAGTGGTGGGAGCGGCCATCCAGTCACGCGAGCAGATCCTGCTGGCCGATGCCCAGACCGACCCCAGATTCGACTGGCCGCGCCCGCTGCCACTCAACTCGCTGCTGGTGACCCCGGTGGTGGTCGACGACCGCTGCGTGGCGGCGCTCGAGATCTGGGACGCCCATCCCGACCGCTTCGACCGGTTCGACGCGGCGCTGATGCAGCACGTCTCCGACCATCTGGCTGCGGCCTGGCGCAGCATCAACCTGCGCGACGAGTCGGAGCGGCGGGCGCAGCGGCTGGAGCTGACGCTGGAGGTGACCCGCGGTGTGGCCGCCGCGACCAGCCCGGAGGGCGCGCTGGCCGCCGTGGTCGCCGCGCTGGCACGCTCGACCGCCTACGAGACGATGGCGGCGGTGCTGGCCGACCGGGTCACCGGCGAGCAGATCCTGGTGGCCTCGCACTACCCGGACGGGGAGCTGCCGGCCGGGCTGCGGCGGCCGCTGGGCGACGGCATCACCGGCGTCGCTCTCGAGGAGGGCCGCCCGGTGCGGATCGACGACGTGACCGAGCGCAGCGAGTGGCGGGCCTGGGCGTGGGAGCCGAACTACCGCTCGGTGCTGCTGATGCCGGTGGTGGTGGACGGAACCTGCGTGGCCACGCTCGAGCTGGGTGACCGTCGCCCCAACCGCTTCAGCGACCAGGACATGGTGCTGATGGCGACCGCGGCCGAGCAGGTGGCCGCCTCGCTGCGGCGCATCGGCCTCGGGCGAGAGTCGTCCCGCCGTGCCGACCGGCTGGCGCTGGCGGCCGAGCTGGCGCGCGGCATCGCCGAGGCGGCCACGGTGGAACAGGCGCTCGATCTGGCCGCCCGCACCGTCTTCGAGCGCGTCAACTACACCTCGACGGTGGCGACGCTGGCGCTGCACGAGGCGGGAGAGCAGCTGTTCGTCTCGGACTACAACGCGGACGGGTCAAGCCTGGCCGGGGTACGGCGAGGGCTGATGGAGGGTGTCATCGGCGACGTGATCCTGCACGGCGAGCCGGTGCTGCTGGCGCGGGCCGGCGAGCACCCCAGCTACTCGTGGCCCAACGACAAGGTATGGGAGTCGACGGTGGCGGTGCCGGTGATGGACGGCGGCCGCTGCCGTGCGGTCCTGTCTGTGCACGAGTACGAGCCCGACAGACTGGACGGCGACGATCTTCGCCTGATGGTGGCGGTGGCCGGGCAGGTGGCGGCATCGCTGCGGGGCGTCGAGCTGCGAAACCAGTCGGAGCGGCGCGCCCGGCGCCTGGCGCTGACCGCCGAGATCGCGAAGCGCACCGCCTCGGCCGCCTCGGAGGACGAGGCCCTGCGGGCGGCGGCGACTGCCCTGTTCGAGGCCACCGAGTACGGGGCGGTGTCGGTTTACCGCTGCCACCATCAGGCGGGCGAGGCGGTGCTGATGGTCAACCTCGACCGCGTCGGATCGGAGTCACCCCAGACGCGCTGGCCGATCGGCCACGGCATCACCGGCCGCACGATCCGCACCGGCCAGGTGGTGCGCCTGGGCCAGGCCACCGACGATCCCGACTACGGCTGGGAGGGGGAAGGGGACTATCCATCGCTGGTGCAGGCACCGGTGATGGTGGACGGACGCTGCGAGGCGGTGCTGGAGCTGGCCGAGGATGTGCCCGACCGCTACACGCAGGACGACGAGGTGCTGATGCGCACCGCGGCGGAGCAGGTGGCGGCCGCCATGCGCGGTGCGCGGCTGCGTTCGCAAGCAGAGGCCAACGTGCGACGGCTGGAGCTGACTCTGGCCGCGGCCCGCGCGGTGGCCGCGGCGGACAGCCTGGACGCCGTGCTGGAGACGTTCGTGCGCACCGTGCACGACGGTGCCGGTTACGGCACGGTGGAGGCCACCATCGCGCTTGCCGGCCGCAGGCGAGCAGCTGGTGATCGCCTCGGTCATGCCGGGCGGCGAGTCGGGTGCCGGCCGCCGCCGCGAGCTGGCCAGAGGGACGACCGGCCTGGCCTTCACGGAGGGCCGGCAGGTGCACGCACGCGACGCCGCCGACGGCTCGATCCCCGGCCTGCTGCAGCCGGACACCTGGCGCTCACGGCTGGCGACGCCGGTGCTGATCAACGACGAGGTGGTGGCGGTGCTGAGCGTGGCCGAGATGGCGCCGAACCGCTACACGACCGCCGACGAGCTGTTCATGCAGACGGTCGCAGAGCAGGTGGCAGCCGCCCTGCTGGGAGCTCAGCTGCGCGACGAGTCGGCGAAGCGCGCCAGCCGCCTCGAGGTGACGGTTGCCGTGGCCGAGGCGGTGGCCGGCGCGACGGGAGTCGAGCCGACGCTGCGGGCTGCCGCCAACACCATCTCGCGGCTGATCGCCTGTGGCGCCGTGACCGCGTACGTGGCCGAGCCCGAGACCGCCGAGCAGGTGGCGCTGGTCGATGTCGACCTGAACGACGGGAGCATCGAGGGCATGCGGCAACCGCTGCACGCCCACACCACCGGCGAGGTGTTCTCGAAGGGCCGCCAGGTGCGGATCAACCACATCTCGGAGGACCCGGGCTTCCAGTCCTGGGTGCCCAACGTCCGCAAGTACGCGTCGGTGCTGATCACGCCCATCACCGTCGACGGCCGGACGTCCGCCCTGATCGCGCTCTACGACCTTGCCCCCGGCCGCTTCGACCAGCAGGACGCGCTGCTGATGCAGGCGGTGGCCGAGCAGATCGCGGCGGCGCTGCGCGGCGCGCAGATGCAGTCCGAGCTGCGTCAGCGAGCCGACCGGCTTGGTCTGCTCGAGCAGCGGCACCGCGCCCTGCTGGAGCGGCTGGTGCTGGCGCAGGAGGAGGAACGCTCGCGGGTGGCGGCCGACCTGCACGACGACACGGTGCAGGTGCTGTCGGCCTGCGTGATCGCGCTCGACCGCGTGCGGCGGGCGATCGAGCAGGGCGACGTCGGCCGTGCCGCAACCGTCCTGGATGAGGTCGCCGAGCTGATGGCTGGCGCCGTCGACCGCACCCGGCGCATGACCTTCGAGCTGCGGCCGGCGGTGCTGTGGCAGAACGGCCTCGAGGCGGCGCTGCGGCAGCTGCTCTCGACGGTGCAGTCGGAGTCGGAGATGCAGGTCAGCTTCGAGGCGCTGGGGGTGGTCGAGCGGCTGGACGAGACGCTGGAGACGATCGCGTTTCGGTCGATCGCGGAGCTCACCACCAATGCCCGCAACCACTCGCGGGCGACGCGGCTCTCGATCACGCTGGCGACCGAGGGCGGGCTGCTGCAAGCAGTGGTCAGCGATGACGGGCGCGGGTTCGACCTCGAGCAGGCGCTGTCGCGGGCGCGGGTCACCAACCACCTGGGGCTGGAGGCGATGATGGAGCGGATCGACGCGGCGGGCGGATCGATCACCATCGAGACCGGCGCCGGCCGCGGCACCACCGCCAGGCTGAGCCTGCCGGTGCGGCCGGCTACATAGGCAACGACGTCGTCAACCGAGCTGCGAGTCGAGGTTGACGGCGGCGGAAATCAGCGCCAGGTGGGTGAACGCCTGCGGGAAGTTGCCGAGCGCCTCGCCGGAGGGGCCGATCTCCTCGGAGTAGAGGCCGAGGTGGTTGGCATAGGTCAGCATCTTCTCGAAGGCCAGGCGGGCCTCGTCCAGGTGCCCGGCCCGGGCCATCGCCTCCACGTACCAGAACGTGCAGATCGAGAACGTGCCCTCCTCGCCGTCGAGCCCGTCCGGTGATGCCTCCCTGTTGTAGCGGTAGACGAGGCTGTCGGAGACCAGCTCCTCGCCGATCGCGTCCAGGGTCGAGAGCCAGCGCGGATCGCGGGGCGCCATGAACTTGGTCAGCGGCATCAGCAGCACCGAGGCATCGAGCACGTCGGTGTCGTAGTGCTGGACGAAGGCGTTGCGCTGCGGACTCCAGCCCCGTTCCATGATCTGCTGCGTGATCGCGTCGCGCTGGTCGCGCCAGCGGTTGAGGTCGGCGGGCAGGCCGCGCTGACGGGCCATCCGGATGGCGCGCTCGATCGCGACCCAGCACATCATCCGCGAGTAGGTGAAGTTCTGGCGGCCGCCACGCACCTCCCAGATGCCCTCGTCGGGCCGATCCCAGTTGCTGCAGATCCACTCCACGATCGCGACCAGCGCCGACCAGTCGTCATAGGAGATGGGCTGGCCGTACTTGTTGTAGAGGTAGACGGAGTCGATCAGCTCGCCGTAGATGTCGAGCTGGAGCTGGGTGGCGGCGCCGTTTCCGACCCGCACCGGGCCGGAGCCGCGGTAGCCCTCGAGGTGATCGAGCGCCAGCTCCTCCAGGTCGGGCCGGCCGTCGACGCAGTACATGACCTGCAGCGGCCCGTCGCCGCGGCCGGCGCTCTCGCGGTAGCGGTCTGACAGCCAGCCCATGAAGGCCCCGGCCTCCTCGGTGAAGCCGAGCCGCAGCAGACCGTAGAGGGAGAAGGCGGCGTCGCGGATCCAGGTGTAGCGGTAGTCCCAGTTGCGCTGGCCGCCGATGCCCTCGGGCAGGCTGGTGGTAGGGGCTGCCACGATCGCGCCGGTGGGGCGGTACGTGAGCAGCTTCAGGGTCAGCGCGGATCGGTGCACCATCTCGCGCCAGCGCCCGCGGTAGCTGGACTTGGCCAGCCAGCCGCGCCAGTAGCGGACGGTGCGGTTGAAGGCCTCGCCGGCCTCCTCCTCGTCGATCACACCCGGCTGCTGGTCGGGGTGGCAGATCTCCAGCGAGAAGGTGCAGCTGTCACCCGCGTGCAGCACGTAGGCGGCGCGGACGCCCTGCTCGGTGCGCTGCATCGCCACCTTCGACTCCAGCATCAACGCAAGGTCGGCCGACCGGAAGACCGCTCCCAGCTCGGTGATGATCGTCTCGTGCTCGGCCCTGGCGTAGTCGAAGCGGGGCTCGCACTCGAGCTCGAAGGGCATCTCGCCGCGTACGCAGATCACGCGGCGCACCAGGCGACGGCGGTGGGCAGGGTCGCGGTGGATGGCCATGAAGTCCTGCACCTCGCCCACGCCGTTGGGCGTCAGGAAGCGGGTGATGAGGACGTTGGTGTCGGGGAAGTAGAGCTGCCTGGTGGTGTGGTCGTTGGCTGCCGGCGCGATCCGGTAGTAGCCGCCCTTCTCGGCGTCGAGGATGGCCGCGAACACGCTCGGCGAGTCGAACCGCTCCGGGCAGTACCAGTCGATCGTGCCGTCGGTGCCGACCAGGGCGACCGTGTGCAGGTCGCCGATGATGCCGTGTTGCTCGATCGGGAGGTAGTCAGGCATGCGAGTGGCGCCGGCCGGGTCGCCGGCAACCGCCGCGATTCTACGCGGCGGCGCGGTCAGGCTGGGATCGTCGCGGCGCGGGCTGTGGCATACTCATCGCGGCGCCCGGCCAGGCGCGCCCGGGGGCGTAGTTCAGCTGGTTAGAACGCCGGCCTGTCACGCCGGAGGTCGCGGGTTCGAGTCCCGTCGCTCCCGTCTACCACCTGCTGATCGTGAACGCCGACGACCACATCGCAATGCCCGAGCCGGCTGCAGACGAGGTCGTGATCGTCGGTGCCAGCTGGGAGCGGATCGACGACCTGCAGACGCTGTGGGAGTCGTTGCACCGCCACCACACGGCGACCGCCCCCCAGCTGCAGACGATCGGGCGGGAGCGGCTGCCTTCCGAGTCGTGGCGTGTGCGACGTGAGCACTACCGCCGGCTGCTGGCCGAGCCAGACGCGTTCGTGCTCGTGGCCGAGTTGGGTGGGCTGCCCGTCGGCTACGCGCTCGTTCACGTGCGCGGCTCGGAGGAGACATGGGACACCGGTCCGGTCGCCGAGCTGGAGACGCTGGCGGTGCTGGAGGGCCACCGCGGGCAGGCGATCGGGCGGAGGCTGGTGGAAGCCGTCTTCGACAAGCTGCGCGCGATCGGGGTTGCGCAATGGTCGGTGGCGGTGATCGCGTCGAATATGGACGCGATCCGCTTCTACGAGCGGCTACCGGTGCAGCCCTTCCTGGTCACCTACATCGGTACCGTCCCGGCTGCCCGCGACGCCACCGGCCCGGGTTGACTAGGTCGGCCGGCCCGAGGCGATGCGCTCTCGGTCAGCCCGCCGGCGCGAGCGCGAGTATCGCAGCCACGTTGTCGCCTTCGAGTTGGAGCGGAGACCAGGTGCCGCCGCGGTCGTGACTCTCCCAGAGTCGGCCGTCGGCGAGGCCGGCGAAGAGGCGACCGCCGGTGGCGAGGAGTGCGTAGGGCATCGCCGGTAGCGGCTCCGGGAGGCCGCCCGCGAGCGACTGCCAGGGTTGGCCGTCGCGCCGCCGGTAGATGCGCGCCTGCGGATCGCGGCGACCGTGAGCAGCGTACGGGCCGGTGCTCGCCGAGACGTACCAGCAGTCGGCGTCGTCGGGATCGACCGTGACCGACCAGGTGTAGTGGCGATCGCGGCCCTCGTCGGCCGGCTGCCAGGTCTCGCCCGCGTCGGTGCTGAAAGCGGTGCCGCCACCGCCGGCCTCATACGCGCGTCCCGGCGTGTGTGGGTGCCAGGCGAGCGAGTGCACATCGGGCTGCGCACCGGGACGATGGTCCTGCCAGCTCTGCCCGCCGTCGGTCGAGCGCATCAGCCCGCCGAGCTCGATCCCGACCAGGAGCAGGTCTGGGTCGTGCGGGCTGGGCGCAATCCAGCGCACGTGCGAGGTCCACGGCCGTGGCGGGAAACTCCAGCTCGGCCGCGACGGCAGCTCGAGCAGCGCCTCGATCTCGCGCCAGCTCTCCCCCCTGTCCCCGCTTCGGAACAGCCGGCTTGGCTCGGTGCCTGCATAGACCGCCCCATCGGCAGCGCTCACTGCGAGTGAGAAGACCGCCGGCTCGGGCAGTCCGCACTCGACCCAGCTTCGGCCGCCGTCGACGCTACGGCGCACACCGCCTTCGCGCAGACCGGCGTAGACGGTGTCGGGGTCGGCCGGGTCGACGGCGAGGCACTGCGCCCCGCTTCCTGACAGCGCCAGCTCGACCGTCCACACCTCGCCCGCCTCGTCGAGCCGAACGATGCCGTCCCCGGTAGCGGCGTAGAGGCGCGCCATCACCGCGCGCCGTCAGTCGTGCCGGTGCTCGCCCGGCAGGCCGAGCACGTCCACCGTGTCCGACCCACAGTCGAACTGCACCAGCACCGCCGACTCGTCGCCCTCGACCCAGCCATCGTGCCCCGGGGCGACGACCACCGCCGCCGGCGCCTGGTAGGTCTCGCGGCAGCCGTCCGCGTACTCGACCACCATCCGGCCCTGCACCAGGAAGCCGACGTGCGCATGCATGCACAGGTCGCCGCCAGTTACCGGTGCCATGTCCCTGTTCCAGTGCCAGCCGGGCGGATAGATCACCCGCTTGACGCGGCCCCGCCCAGCCTCGACCTCGTCCACCACCAGGCCGCCGACCTCGCTGCGACGGGCGCCTGCCACAGGTTGCTCCAGCGAACTCACAACTCGGATTGTCGCACACCCGCGGGCCTACTCGCGGCGAGAATTCGGGCCGGCCGGAACGGCGCTACAGTCTCGGACAACGACCGGCGGAGGTGCCTCGATGGATGTCAATCCCGAAAAGACCGCGCTCGTCCTGATCGAGTATCAGAACGACTTCACCTCGGAGGGCGGAGCGCTGCACGGCGCCGTCGACGAGGTCATGCAGGAGACGGGCATGCTCGAGAACAGCCGCCGGGTGGCCGACGAGGCGCGACGGGCCGGTGCCACCGTTGTCCACGCCCCGATCTCGTTCGCACCCGGCTACGGCGAGCTCGGCAACCCCGAAAAGGTGTACGGCATCCTCAAGGGCGTGATCGACTCGAACGCGTTCGTGAAGGGCACCTGGGGCGTGGAGATCTGCGACCAGATGGCGCCGCAGGAGGGCGACATCGTCGTGGAGGGAAAGCGCGGCCTGGACACGTTCGCCACCACCAACCTCGACTTCGTGCTGCGCAGCAACGAGATCGAGACGGTGATCCTGGGCGGGTTCCTGACCAACTGCTGCGTCGAGTCGACCATGCGCACCGCCTACGAGAAGGGCTACGACGTGATCACGCTGACCGACTGCACCGCCGCCACCAGCGGCGAGGAGCAGCGCGTCGCGACGGCCCGCGACTACCCGATGTTCAGCCAGCCGATGACCAGCGGCGAGGTGACGGAGGCGCTGCAGGGCGCGTCGGTGGGAAGCGCCGGGACCGGCTGACCGCTCGCCGGCTGCGTGTAGATTCGCGTGCGATGAGTTCGTCCTTCCAGTAACGGCCCACCACCGGGCCGCGAACACGAAGGAGGCGAACATGGCTCACCCTGTCATCCACGCGGAGATCCGCTCCGCCGACCCCGACGCAACGCGCGACTTCCTCGGCAAGCTGTTCGGCTGGAGTTACAGCGACGGCGCCTACCCCGGCTACACCTTCGTGGACACCGGCGTCGACGGCGCGCTTCCCACGGCCATCAGCCCGCTGCAGGGCGATGGCGATGCCGTGCTGTTCTTCGTCGGCGTCGAGGACGTCGCGGAGACGCTGGCGCAGGCCGAGCGGCTGGGTGGACGCATCGTCCAGTCACCGCAGACGGTGCCCGGAGTCACCTTCGGAGTGCTGGCCGACAAGCAGGGGCATCTGATCGGGGTCGCCGCGAACTGACGGCTGGCGGCTCGAACCACCGTTCCCTCCGGGGCGGCACGATGGCCGCCCCGGAGGTTCGTGAACAGCGCCACCGCGCACCAGCCGGTATTGATACGCCATGGCCACCGCCCGCAGCGTGCTCGTGCTCAGCGAGAACTGGACGATGGTGTCGCCGCGCGACCTGCCGGCGCTGGTGCAGCTTGCCTGCGACGCCGAGCAGGCGGGCGTCGACACGGTGATGCTGAGCGAGCACGTGGTGCTCGGGCCGGACTCGAGCGCCGCCGGCCTGATGGGGAACCCGCGCGACTACGCCGCGCCCGGGAACCAGGACCCGGCCACCCCGTGGCCGGACTCGCTGGTGCTGGCGTCTGCGATCGCCGCCCGCACGAGCACGCTGCGGATTGCGCTGGCAGCGGTGATCGCGCCGCTCAGGCATCCGCTGCTTCTGGCCAAGCAGCTGGCCACGCTGGATCTGCTTGCGCAGGGCCGGCTGGTCGTCCAACCCACCGTCAGCTGGAGCGCCCACGAGTACGCCGCTCTGGGAGTGCCGTTCACCCGCCGCGGGGCGATCCTGGACGAGCAGCTGGAGGCGATGTCGGCTGCCTGGACGGACACGCCCGCCAGCCACGAAGGGGAGCACTTCTCGTTCCGCGACGTCTACCTGGAGCCCAAGCCGCACCGCCCCGGCGGCCCCGCGATGTGGTTCGGCGGCCAGCGGCTGCACGAGCCGCTGCTGCGGCGGATCGTGCGCTACGGCGATGGCTTCCACCCGTTCGGTACGCCCACGCCCGAGGAGCTTTCGACGCTGCGCGAGCGGATGCTGGCCGCCGGGCGAGATCCCGACCGGCTGGAGCTGGTTGGCGGGATCCGCGGACGCTTCCCCGACGACGACGCGACGGCCTCGATCGGCGAGGCGCTCGAGCAGGTGCCGGCCCAGCTGGCCGCCGGATACACCTCGATCTGCTTCAAGCCCTCGATGTACACCGACGATCCGGCCGCCGTGCCCGAACTGTGCCGCAGGGTGGTGGCGGCAATCGCCGCGATGTGATCAGAAGGCCTGCTCGGCCGGAACGAAGTCGCGGTCGAGCCGAAACGGATTCTCGGTGCGCGTGCCGGCCAGCAGCCCGGCCAGGATCTCGGCGCCGGCCGGGCCGGCCATCACGCCGTGCCCGCTGTAGCCGGTGTTGACGTGCAGGCCGTCGATCTCGGTCTCCCCGATCAGCGGCCGCTGGTCGGGCGTCATCGTGTACTGCCCGGCCTGCACGAACCATGCCGATCCGGCTCGCTCCCAGACGTCGCGCCAGAACGTCGCGGTGCGCGCGATCGCGATCGGGCTGGAGGGGTCGAGCAGCCTCAGTGCGAACCCGGGGTCCGCGGTCACGTTCTCGACCGGCTCTGACCCGGGCTCAGACGCGTCCGGGTAGAGCAGGTAGGCGCCCGAGGCGACCGGCCGCCAGTGGCTGGTGGTCTCCTCATCGACCGTCATCGGCGCGTCGCGCGGCACCTCCGGCACGTCCCACAGCACCACCCGCTGGCGCCGTACCGCCGAGACGGGCAGCTCCACCCCGGCCGGTCGCGTAAGCAGTTCAGACAACGGCCCTGCGGCAATCACGGCCGCACCGGTCGCGACCGTGCCGTGGTCGGTGACCACTGCCGATAACCGGCCGGATGAGACCTCGAAGCCGGTCACGCCGACCCCCGTGATCACGTCGGCCGACGAGCCCTCCAGCAGGCCCATCGCGATCCGCTTGGGCTCGATCAGACCGTCGCCCTGGCGGAAGCGCGCCTGCACCACCTCGTCGGGCACCCAGGCGAAGCGGCTGCGGGCCTCGTCACCGGTCAGCAGCTCGACGCCGTCCACGCCCCACCCTCGCTGGCGCTCCACCAGCCCGCGCTGGCGGGCGGCCGCGGCCTCGGTATGGGCCAGCCACAGGTAGCCCTGAGCGCGCAGCCCGGGGTCGTGCAGCGTCTGGCCGGTCTCCTCGGCAAAGCGCTCGAACAGCTGCACCGATCGCCCCACAAGCTCCAGCTCCTCGCGATGCTCGAGCTGCAGCCGGTACCCGCCCACGGCGATCGCCGTCGTCATCGAACACAGGGCCGGGCGGCGCTCGACCACCAGCACGGAGATGCCGGCGCGCGACGCGAAGAAGGCGGTGGCCGCTCCCACGATGCCGCTGCCGATCACCACCAGGTCGGCCCGGGAGGGAAGGTCGCTCGTGCGCCGCATGGGTCGCTATGCTCGCACACCGATGCACCACCCACTGCTCGCAGCCGCCGTCACCCCGCTCCGCGACAACGGCGCCACGCTCGACGTGGACGCGATTGCCCCGCTGGTCGCCCACCTCGAGCAGGGCGGAGTCGACGGCGTTTTCTGCTGTGGCACCACCGGCGAGGGCGTCCTGCTCAGCTACGACGAGCGCACCCGCGCGGCGGCGGCCTACCGGTCGGCCTGCGGTGGCAGCCTGATTGTCCACTGCGGCGCGCAGACGACCGCAGAAACGGCTGCGCTGGCAGCCCACGCAGCGTCGATCGGCGCCAACGGCGCCGCCGTGATCGCGCCGCCCTACTACCCCCTTGGAAGCGAGGAGCTCGTCGAGCACTTCGTGGCCGCCGCGCATGCCTGCGATCCGCTTCCCTTCTATCTGTACGCCTTCACCGCCCGCAGCGGCTACTCGCTGCCGCCCGAGGTGATCCGGGCGGTGGCCGAGCGCACCACCAACCTCGCCGGCCTGAAGGTGTCCGAGAGCCCGTACGACAAGGTCGCCCCCTACCTGGCGCTGGGCCTGCGCACCTACATCGGGTCGGAGCCGCTGCTGCCCCAGGCGCTGGCCGACGGCGCCTACGGCTCGGTCTCCGGCCTGGCCAGCGCGTTCCCGGCCGACGTGCGCCGCGTGCTGGACGAGCCAACGCCCGAGCACGCCCAGCATCTGGCATCGCTGCGCGACACGCTCGGCGCCACCACCTTCATCGCGGGCCTGAAGTGGGTGCTGCGAAACCACGGCGTCCCCATCCGGCCGGACGTGCGGGCGCCGCTACCGCCGGTCAGGGACGCGCTCGCCGCGCAGCTCGCGACGCTCTGACCGCCTCCGGCACCATTCGCAGCCAGCTCTGAGGCAGCTGCCGGCGGGCGCGGCGTAGGACGTTGCGCATGGACTCGGCCGCGTCGTGGTCGAGCGGCGGGCCGTGGCCGACCGCGATCACCTCGGGGTCGAGACCGGCGAACGCCGCCCTCGGCGGCCGCAGCCGCACAAATGGGTGCATGCCCAGCAGGTCGCCGCTGCGGGCAAGGTCGAAGCTGGCCGTGCCGAGCGTCTCGGCGCAGAGCAGCAGCCTCCGGCCGGGCAGCCACAGCAGCGCCTCCCGCCAGTTGCGGCGCTCGAACACCGATCGCTCCTCGACGCCTTCCACGGCGACCCCGCTACCGCCCAGGGCGACCGGGGTCAGCCTGGGAGCACCCAGCCGCTCGGCCACCGATGCGGCATCACGCTGGTGGCGATCGAGCAGCGTGACGACGCCGATCACGGGCGGAAGGCCGGACAGCAGCGCATCCAGCCCCTCTCCGTCGACCGGGTCCACAACCAGCGTGCCGGCGTCGACCACGATCGCGCTTGACGCGCGCTGCGCGGGATCGCCGGCTCCCAGCAGCCAGGCGACCGAGCCGCGATCGTCCAGCGGGTGCACCTCGATGGCGGCGGAGGACATCGGGCCGGACTGTAGATGGTCTTCAGCTCGCGCAGAGTGCGAGGTGAAACGGCTGCGCCAGGCTGTTCGTGGCCGCGAGCTGCTCGCGCAGCGTGGCTGCATCCGACGCCACCTTCGCGGTGTTGCCCGCATCGGCAGCGGCCACCAGATCCTGGGCGGTGCCGATCCCGGTCTGCAGGCTGTCGAGCAGGTGGTCGAAGGCGGCACGGTCGGCGGCCGGCGGCGTCAGCGCCCGCAGCTGCCTCAGCTCGGCCGCCTCCAGCGCGATCGCCCTGCGACCCTGCTGGGCCACCTGGGACAGGGTCGATGCGCCCTTCAGGAGCGCGATCCGCCTCTGGTAGGTGGAGCAGATGGCCCGCGCCTGGGCGACGAACTGGGCGTGGCTGACACCGGAGCTGCTGCCGCCGCCGGAGCCGCCGAAGCAGCCGCCGGCCAGCAGCAGCACCGCGGCCAGCGCGGCGCTAGAGCGCGCCGCCCGCAGCATGCGGCGCAGTGGGATCCTCGGCCTCCGCCGCCGACTCGCGAGCCAGATACTCCTCCGCCAGCAGCGGGTTCTCGCGCGCCCGCTCGACCACCGTCAGCAGGCTGTTCATGCTGGAGACCTCCTCAACCTGCTCCTTGATGAACCACTGGATGAACTGCTCGCCCGCGTAGTCGCCGCTCTCACGTGCCAGCGTCGCCAGGCCGCCAATCTGCTCGGTCACCCGCTTCTCCTGCGCAAGCGCCAGCGCCACCGGCTCGACCACGTCCGCAAAGCCGGTGCGAGGCGCCTCGATGCCCGGGATCACCACGTCCTCGCCCGCATCGAGCAGGTACTGCACCATCATCATCGCGTGGTTGCGCTCCTCGACCGCCTGCCGGTAGAAGTGGGCCGCCAGCCGCGGCAGCGTCTCGGCGTCGTAGTACACGGAAACCGCGATGTACTGCTGGGACGCGCCGAACTCGTAACCAATCTGGCCGTTCAGCGCCTCTGCGAAACGTGACTGGGGCATGCGGGTCGTCTCCTGGTGGGAACGGTGCGGTGCTCGCACAGTAGGCTATCCGACACCCGTGGCACGCGTCCGCGCCATCCACCTCTCTCCCATCAAGTCGCTCGGCCTGATGAGCAGCGAGCGGGCCACCGTGACGCCGGATGGCATCGCAGGCGACCGCGCATTCGTGCTGCTGGACGACCGCGGCGAGGTGGCCACCATGCGCAGGTACGGAGCGCTGGCCCGGGCCGGGTCGCGGTTCGATCCGGACACCCGGCGACTGGTGGTGGTGCTGCCCGACGGCAGCGAGGTGTCGGGCATCGTTGGCGGCGACGAGCGTGAGGCTGTCCTCATGTTCGGCCGGGACGTCCAGGGCACCATCGTCCAGGGGCCGTGGGCGGAGGCGCTATCCGAGCTGGCCGGATCGCCGATGCGGCTGATGCTCGTCGGCAACGGCCACGCCCAGGACACGTATCCGATGTCGCTGCTCTCCGAGGCGTCGCTGCACGAGCTGGCCGCGCGGTCGGGCGAAGCCCAGGTCGCCGATCCGCGACGGTTCCGAAACACGCTGCTGATCGACGGCGTTGCACCGCACGAGGAGGACGAATGGATCGGGCACGACGTGCGGGCGGGCGAGGTGGTGCTGCACGTCGCCGAGCGCGACCCACGCTGCTCCATGACCACGCTCAACCCGCGTAGCGGCGAGCGCGACCTCGACACTCTGCGCATGATCGTCGACTACCGCACGCTGCAGGACGGAAACATCTGCTTCGGCGTCTACGCCGACGTCGCACAGCCGGGCACCGTTGCCGTCGGAGACACCGTCGAACCGCTTTCGAAAGGATCACGATGATCGCCTCGTTTCGCAACCACCTGCCGGTCAAGATCAGGTTCGGCGACGGCGTCGCCTCCCAGCTCGGTGCCGTGCTGGAGGAGGAGGGTGCCGAGCGCCCGTTCCTGATCATGGACCGGGGGCTCGACCAGTTCGTGCCCGGCGTGGCCGCCGCGATCGCGCCGCTGGACGGAGCCGTGCGGTTCGAGAAGGACGCCGGCGAGCCGACGGTGGCCCTCGTCGAGCAGGCCGCCGAGGCGCTGGCGGCATCCGGCTGCGACGCCGTCGTGGCGTTGGGCGGCGGATCGTCGATGGATACCGCCAAGGCCGCACGGCTGGTGGCCGGACAGGGCGGCCCCTACCTGCGGTTCGCCGCGGGCGGCGTCACCTACGAGCCCCCGGCGATCCCGCTGGTGTGCGTACCGACCACGGCTGGGACCGGGTCGGAGGTATCGGGCGGCGCGGTCATCACCGACCAGGAGACCCACATCAAGGCGGGCATCGCCAGCCCGCTCCTGCGCGCCCAGCACGCACTCGTGGACGCGACGCTGACCCACGGTCTGCCGGCAAAGCTGACCGCCTACACCGGGATCGACGCCCTGGCGCAGGCGATGGCGGCGCTGGTCGTGACGGCGCGCACGCCGGTCGGCGACGCGATCGGGCTGGAGGGCACGCGGCTGGCCGGCGGGGCGCTGGTGCGTGCCGTCCGCGACGGATCCGACGCCTCCGCTCGCAGCGAGATGATGTGCGCGAGCCTGCTGGGCGGCCTGGCCATGAACATCTCGGACTGCGGCTCGGAGCATTCGATCGCACAGGCCATCGGCGGGCTGCTCGGGCTACCGCACGGGCTCACCATCGGCCTGGTGCTGGCCGAGACGATGGACCGCGAGCGCCGGTTCGTGCCGGAGCAGTTCGAGCGGATCGCCGACGCGCTGGGCGAGCCCCAGGACGGCTCCGGAGACGGATCGCGGGCGGTGCGGGCGGTGCGCCGGATCCTGGCCGAGCTCGAGTTCGAGACGCTGCGGTCGGTTGGCC
The DNA here is from genome assembly GCA_963797565.1 of uncultured Actinomycetes bacterium. Classification (GTDB taxonomy): domain Bacteria; phylum Actinomycetota; class Thermoleophilia; order Gaiellales; family JAICJC01; genus JAICYJ01. Next base: position 121,520 of record CAWCPM010000013.1, read on the forward strand.
TGGGAGAGGACCGCCTCGACGAGCTGGCCGAGAACGCGCTGGCCGACTACTTCATCTCGGTGGCGCCGTCACCGTGGTCGCACGACGAGGTGGTGGCGGCGCTGCGGGCCGGGTTGGCGCTGGGAGAGAGCCGCTAGCTCCGCTGGTCCGTTGCCGACGGCTGATCGGGCTGCTGCTGGTCCAGCTTGTGTCGCTTCTGCAGTTCGTTGCGGGTGGCGACGATAACCGCCGGCGTGGCCAGGATCGACCAGAACACGCCGTAGAAGGCGGCCCGGATGGGCGGCTGCTTGAGCGGCCCCAGGTGCAGCAGGAACAGCACCACCGAGAGGGTGGGGAACGCGATCGCGATCTGCACCGGCACCGACAGCCGCTCCCAGGGAGCGATCAGGCGCAGGCCGACCGCGGCCAGCCGCCGCTCGATCGGGCGCCACACCGCAGCCAGCGCGCGCCAGGGTGAGAAGCTTCGAGCCACGCCGACAGGGTAGCGTTGGTCATCGAACCAGGAGGAGCCATGAGCGAACAGGAGCTACCCGGACCTCGCGGCGCCAGCGTCTCGCTGGACGGTGCGGTGGCCGTCGTCACGGGCGCATCGAGCGGCATCGGCCAGGCGATCGCGCACGAGCTGCATGCACGCGGGGCGCGGGTGGTGGTGTCGTCGCGTTCCGTGGAGCGTGTCCAGGCCGTCGCGGATCAGCTGGACGGCCTGCCCGTGGCCTGCGATGTCGGCAGCTACGACCAGGTGCAGCGGCTGGTGGCGACGGCCGTGGACTGGGGCGGCAAGCTGACGGTGATGGTGAACAACGCCGGCCTGGGCGCGTTCGGGCTGCTGCACGAGATCGACCCGCGCAGCGCCGAGGTGATGATCCGCACCAACGTGCTGGGTGTGATCTACGGCATGCGCGCCGCCGGCGAGCAGCTGATGCGCCAGCGAACCGGCGGTGGCATCGTCAACATCTCGTCGATCGTGGGCGAGTTCCCCGACCCCGGCGGCGGCGCATACGCGGCCAGCAAGGCGGCGGTCGACCTGCTGTCGCGCACGGGGTACCGCGAGCTGCGTAACCACGGGATCCACGTGGTCAACGTGAAACCGGCGCTGACCGACACGGAGTTCTCGGCCACGGCCCGCGGCGTGCAGCGGCGGATGGGCGGCGATCCACCCGAGAAGGTGGCGCGCTGGGTTGCCGAAGCATTGGAGTCGGGCTCGGCGAATACCGGGTACAGGTAGGATTCACCCATGTCTGCCACAAGCACCGGCCCCGCCCGGCTTCCCTGGACGGAGGACGATCAGGCCAACCGGCTGCTTGCGGAGGACCCGAACGCCCTGCTGATCGGCTTCGCGCTGGACCAGCAGGTGACCGTTCAGAAGGCGTTCGCGGGACCGCTGGTGTTGAAGCAGCGGCTCGGGCACCTCGATCCGGCCCGGATCGCGGCGATGCCGCCTGACGACCTGGCCGCGGTGTTCCGCGAGACGCCCGCCATCCACCGCTTCCCGGGCGCGATGGCCGAGCGTGTGCAGTCGCTGTGCCGAGACCTGGCCGAAAAGTACGACGGCGATGGGTCGCGCGTTTGGAACGAGGCAACCAGCGGCCAGGACCTGGCCAAGCGGATCGGCTCGCTGCCCGGCTTCGGCGACATGAAGGTGCGCAGTTTGGTGGCCACCCTGATCAAGCAGTTCGGCGTCAAGCCGCCGGGATGGGAGCAGGTACTGCCCGCCCATCCCACGCTCGGCGACGCCGACACACCCGAGGCCCTGGCCGAGTACCAGGCGGCAAAACGCGAGCACAAGCGACAGGTGCGCGCTCAGCGAGAGCGAAAGGACTAGCACCGTGCAGACAACCACAGCCGCGCCACCAGTAGACCCGACCCCCGAATTGACCCCCGACTCGAGAGTCGGGTGGAAGCAGAAGGGCACGATGCTGGCCATCACCATCATCCCCTTCGTTGCCTTCGTCGCCGCCGTGGCGCTGCTCTGGAACACCGCCGTCGGCTGGACCGACCTGGGCCTGCTGGTCGTGCTCTACGTGTTCTGCGGCTTCGGCATCACGATCGGATTCCACCGCATGCTCACGCACAGCGCCTTCGAGGCCGTGAAGCCGCTCAAGGCCGGCCTGCTGATCTTCGGCTCGATGGCGGTGCAGGGCTCGGCCATCACCTGGGCCGTCGACCACCGCACCCACCACGCGCACTCCGACAAGGAGGGCGACCCGCACAGCCCCCACCACGGGTTCGGCGGCGGCCTCGGCGGGCAGCTGCGCGGCCTGCTGCACGCGCACATGGGCTGGATGTTCTCGCACCCCGCGGGGCAGGAGCGGGAGCGCATGGCCCGCGACCTCTCGCAGGACCGGCTGGTGAGCTTCATCGACCGCACGTTCCTGCTCTGGGCCGTGCTCGGTTTCGTGGTGCCGTTCGCGCTCGGTTTCGCCCTCACCGGCACCTTGCGGGGCGCCCTCACGGGCCTTTTGTGGGGCGGCCTGGTGCGGCTGTTCCTGAACCACCACGTGACCTGGAGCGTCAACTCGATCTGCCACTACTTCGGGCGCAGGCCGTTCCCCGCCTACGACCTCTCCACGAACAACTGGGTGCTGGCGCTCCCGTCTCTGGGCGAGTCGTGGCACCACAACCATCACGTGTTCCCGACCTCGGCCTTCCACGGCCTGGGCAAGGCGCAGCTCGACGCCTCCGGCCTGATGATCCGGGCCTGGGAGAAGATGGGCTGGGTGACGCAGGTTCGTCGCCCCACCAGCGACCAGATCCTGCGCAAGCTCGGCCGCGGGGACTGAGGGCCGCCCGCCGCCGGTCGTAGACTGGCGGCGTGGACGGCGATCAGATCCTGCTCGGCGACAACCTGCGCCTGCTGGGGGAGTTCCCCGACGGGAGCTTCCAGCTGATCTACATCGATCCGCCGTTCAACACCGGCCGCCGCCAGCGCCGGCGCAGCCTGCGGACGGTGGCCGACTCAGACGGCGACCGCACGGGGTTCGGCGGGCGCCGCTACCGCACCCAGCAGGTCGGCGCCGCAGCCTACGAGGACAGCTTCGACGACTACCTCGGCTTCCTCGAGCCACGGCTGCGGGAGGCACGCCGGTTGCTGGACGAGACCGGCACCCTGTACGTGCACCTCGACCCCCGCGAGGCCCACTACGTGAAGCTGCTGATGGACGACCTGTTCGGCCGCGACTGCTTCCTGAACGAGCTGATCTGGGCATACGACTACGGAGCCAAGACGCGCCGCCGCTGGCCGACCAAGCACGAGACGATCCTGGTCTACGTGAAGCACCCGACCCGCTACCACTTCGACAGCACGGCCGTCGATCGCGAGCCGTACATGGCGCCCGGCCTGGTCACCGCGGAGAAGCGCGAGCGCGGCAAGCTGCCGACCTCGGTCTGGTGGCACACGATCGTGCCCACCAACGGCTCCGAGAAGACCGGCTACCCGACCCAGAAGCCGGAGGGCGTGCTGCGCCGGATCGTGCAGGCGTCGAGTCGCCCGGGCGACCGCGTGCTCGACTTCTTCGCCGGATCGGGGACGCTGGGAGCGGTGGCCCAGTCGCTCGGCCGGAGCTACGTGCTGATCGACTCCAACCCGGAGGCGATCGCCGTGATGCGGCGCAGGCTGGCCGCTCAGACCCCGGCTTGAAGCACCCGCACGCCGTCGGCGCAGGCCACGTAGGCCGCCGCAGCCATCCCCAGGAACAGGCCGTGTTCGACCACCCCCGGGATCTCGTGCAGGCCGGCCGCCAGCCGGGAGGGATCGCCCCAGTCGTCGCGCCGGCAGTCCAGGATCAGGTTACCCTCGTCGGTGATCCAGGGGCCGTCATCGTCGCCACGCAGCATCGGCCGCCAGCCGTCTGCGACCAGCAGGCGCTCGCACAGCGGCCGCGCGAACGGGATCACCTCGACCGGCACCGGCGCCCGCTCCCCCAGCCGCGACACCAGCTTCGTCTCGTCGGCCACCACCACGAACCGCTCGGCCGAACGGGCCACCACCTTCTCGCGCAGGTGAGCGCCGCCAAGGCCCTTGATCAGCGACAGGTCGGGCGCGATCTCGTCGGCGCCGTCGATCGCAAGGTCGAGGGTGGGCCGCCGCTCGAGGTCGATCAGCGGGATTCCCAGCTCGCGACAGCGCTGCGCCGTGCGCTCGGAGGTGGGGACGCCCGCGATCCCCGACAGCGCGCCCTCCGAAACCCGCCGCGCGAGCCCCTCCAGCAGCCAGGCCGCGGTCGATCCGGTGCCCAGGCCGAGCACCATCCCGCTTCGCACCTCGGCCTCGATCGCGGCCTCGGCCGCCTCGCGTTTGAGCGGCTCCAGATCGACGGTCACGCCAGCGCCTCGGCCACGGCCGCCGGGTCGGTCAGCGGCGCCCGGCAGGCGAAGCGCTCGCAGATGTAGACGGCCGGCAGCCCGTCCACCAGGGACTTGCCTTCCAGCAGCGGCAGGTCGTCGGGCGATCGCCCGTCGCCGAAGGCGTAGACGGCGTTGGGATGGAAGCCGGAGCGTGCGGCGGCCACCAGCAGCGGCGTCTCGGGATGGTCGTGCGGCCCCACGATCGCGATCTCCTGCGGCGCCGAGAGGTGCATCTCGAGCGCGCACAGCACCTGCCCCAGCGCCGGAGCGGCACGCTCCAGGTACGGCTCAGCCAGCCGCAGCACCGCGACCGCCTCCCGCTCCATCCGCTCATCGCCGCGCAGCCGCGCCAGACGCAGCAGCACGGTCGCCATCAGCGACTGGCCGGACGGCGTGGGGTTGTCGTCGAGCTCCTTATGGCGGGCGATCAGCTGCTCGCCGTCGGCGGCCGCATAGAAGAACCCGCCCCGCTCGTCATCGGCGAACCGCTCGCGGACGCTCTCCACGAGCCGCTCCGCCGCATCCAGCCAGCGGCGCTCGCCGGTGGCGGTGTACAGCTCCAGCAGCCCCAGAGCGACGGCGCCATGGTCGTCGAGGAAGGCCGGGATGCGGCCGGCACCGTCGCGGGCGCTCCGCAGCAACCGCCCGTTCTCGTCCACCATCGCCTCCAGCAGGAAGGTGGCGCAGCGCCGCGCGGCGTCCAGGTACGCGGGCTGGCCCAGCCGCCACCCGGCCTCGGCCAGCGCCGCCAGGGCGAAGCCGTTCCAGCAGGCGATGGCCTTGTCATCCCGGGCCGGCTGCGGCCGCTGCTCACGCGCCCCCAGCAGCGCCAGCCGGATCTGTTCCAGGTCGCCCGGCGCCGGCCCCGACGGGCGCAGGATGTTCGCACCCTCGAAGTTGCCGGGCTCGGTGACGCCGTAGTAGGCGACGGCGCGCTCGGCCGCCGCCGGCTCGAGCGCGGCCCGGACCTGGGCGGGCGTCCACACGTAGGTGAGGCCCTCCTCGCCCTCCGTGTCGGCGTCCAGGGCCGAGGCGAATCCGCCGCCCGGCAGCAGCAGCTCGCGCAGCATGAAGTCGAGCGTGCGCTCGCACACCTCGCGGTAGCGCGGCTGCTCCGTGACCACCCAACCGTGCAGGTAGGCCGACGCCAGAAGCGCGTTGTCGTAGAGCATCTTCTCGAAGTGCGGCACCAGCCACTGCTCGTCGACGGAGTAGCGCGAGAACCCGCCGCCGAGCACGTCGTACATGCCGCCCAGCGCCATGCCGTCCAGCGTGGCCGTCGCGATCTCCAGCGGATCACCCTCACCGGTGCGCCGCCACATCCGCAGCAGGAACTCGATCGCGGGCGCGGGCGGGAACTTGGGCGCCCGGCCGAACCCGCCCCACTCCGGGTCGAACACCTGCCGCATCGATGCCACCGCCGCCGTCAGCTGCGGCTCCGCCGGCTCACCCTCGCCCGCGGCCAGCAGCGCCGTCTCGCGCATGTGCTCCGCCATCCGCGCACTCAGCTCGTTCACCTGGTCAGGACGCTCGCGATACGCCGTATCGACGGCCTCCAGCACCTGGCTGAACGAGGGCATGCCCATCCGCGGCTGCGGCGGGAAGTAGGTGCCGCCGTGGAACGGCTCGCCGGTGGGCGTCAGGAACATGGTCATCGGCCAGCCGCCGTGCCCCTGCGTGAACTGGACGACGGCGTTCATGTAGACGGCGTCCAGGTCGGGACGCTCCTCGCGGTCGACCTTCACGTTCACGAACAGCCGGTTCATCAGCGCCGCGGTCTCGGGATCCTCGAACGACTCGTGAGCCATCACGTGGCACCAGTGGCAGGCCGCGTAGCCGATCGACAGCAGGATCGGGCGATCCTCGCGCCGCGCCCGCTCCAGCGCCTCCTCGCCCCACGGGTACCAGTCCACCGGGTTGGACGCGTGTTGCAGCAGGTAGGGGCTGGTCTCGCCCGCGAGCCTGTTCACGCCACGACCTGGCGGATCTGGTGCACCATCACCATCACCGCCGAGGCATCGTCGACCTGGCCGCCGGCCGTGCTGCCAACCAGCGCCGTCAGGCGCTCGTACGGATCCGAGCGCGCGGCCAGGTACTCGTCCAGCGCGGTCTCGATGTCGGCGCCGACCGCGCCCTCGATCACGTGCGCCACGATCTGCCGGCGCAGCAGCCGCAGGTCGTCCAGCTGCGAGCGCCAGGCCATGCGCTGCCAGCGCGTCTTGGCCGGCTGCCGCGAGACCCGCTGCTCGACCGCGTTCAGATACAGCCGCTCGCCGACCAGGAAGAAGGCGTGGGCCACCTCCGGAATCGTGCGCCCGCTCTCGCGGGCGGCGGCGATCACGTCAGGCCCGTAGACCAGGTCGGGCACGGTCGCCCCGAAGCGGGCCGCCTCCGGCGGCACGTGCTGCTCCTCGAGCCCGCCCAGCCGCTCGTCGAACTGCTTCTGCCAGGCGCTGGTGGCCACCTCCTGCAGGTGCGCCAGCAGCTCGGCGAAGCCCGGCCGGTCGCGGGCGATGGTCGATGCCAGGCCCAGATCCGGGTCGTTGCGCAGGTACCAGCGGGTGTACTGCTCGACCATGCGATCGACGCCGATCATCAGTTCGGCCGCGACATCGGTCGGCACCTCGCTGGTCAACGCCTCCACCCGGTCCCAGTGCTTGCGGGCGTTGGTCACGTCGCGGGCGATCAGGAACGCCCGGCAGATCTCGTCGGCCGACGACCCGGTCTCGGCCGCCATCCGCGCCACGAAGGTGCTGCCCATCGAGTTGATCACGTCGTTGACGACGATCGTGGCGATGATCTCGCGGCGCAGCGGGTGCGTGACCAGGTGCGAGCCGAACCGCTCGACGACGGGGCCGGGGAAATACATCACGAGGTCGTCGTCCAGATACGGGTCGTCCGGCAGTGAGGAGGGCAGCAGCTGGTCGCGCACCAGCCGCTTCGCGTAGGCCAGCAGCACGCACAGCTCGGGGCGTGCCATGCCGGCCGCAGCGGCCTCGCGCTCGGCCATCCGCTCCATCGCCGGCAGGAACTCGAGCGCCCGGTCGAGCAGGCCGGCCTGCTCCAGCTCCTCCATCAGCGCCTCGTACGCCTCCATCCGCTGGGGCGACGCCGCCGACTCCTGCGACAGGATCTGCACCTGCAGGTAGTTGTCATAGAGGACGTGGGTGGTGACGTGGTCTGCGACCGACTCCAGCAGCTCATTCCTGCCCTCCATCGTCAGCTCGCCGGCCTCGATCGCCTGGGCCAGCAGGATCTTCAGGTTGACCTCGTGATCCGAGCAGTCGACGCCGGCCGAGTTGTCGATCGCGTCGTTGTTGATCCGCCCGCCGGCGAGGGCGAACTCGATCCGGCCACGTTGCGTGAATCCGAGGTTGCCTCCCTCGATGACCACCCGGCAGCGCAGGTCGGCGCCGTCGATGCGAAGCGCGTCGTTGGCGCGGTCGCCGACCTCGCCGTGGGACTCGTCGGAGGCCTTCACGAACGTGCCGATGCCGCCGTTCCAGAACATGTCGACGGGGGCGCGCAGGATCGCCTGGCAGAGCTCGGTCGGCGGCAGGGTGTCGGCCTCGATGCCGAGCGCAGCGCGGGCCTGCGGCGAGAGCGGCACTCCCTTCGCGGAGCGCGGCCAGACGCCGCCGCCCTCGCTGATCAACGTCTTGTCGTAGTCGTCCCAGGAGCTGGCCGGCAGGTCGAACAGGCGCTGCCGCTCGGCCAGCGCCTGCGGCGGCGGGTCGGGGTCGATGAACACGTGCCGGTGGTCGAACGCCGCCACCAGCCGGATCGCCGGGGAGAGCAGCATGCCGTTTCCGAACACGTCCCCGGACATGTCGCCGATGCCGATCACCGTGAACGGTTCGGTCATCACGTCCTGCCCAAGCTCGGCGAAGTGGCGCTTGGCGCTCTCCCACGCGCCCTTGGCGGTGATGCCGAGCGCCTTGTGGTCGTAGCCGGCCGAACCGCCCGACGCGAAGGCGTCGCCCAGCCAGTGGCCATACTCGGCGCTGACCTCGTTGGCGGTGTCCGACAGGTGGGCGGTGCCCTTGTCGGCTGCGACCACCAGGTAGGCGTCGGGATCGCGGTCGAGCACCCACACGCCCTCCGGCCGGCGCATCTCGCCGGCCACGATGTTGTCGGTCAGGTCGAGCATGCCGCGCATCAGCACGATGTACTGCCGGCGCTCCTCCTCCAGCAGCTCGGCGCGATCGGCCGGCGGCTTCTTCAGCACGAACCCGCCCTTGGCGCCGGTGGGAACGATCACGGAGTTCTTGACCATCTGCGCCTTCATCAGCCCCAGGATCTCGGTGCGGTAGTCCTCCAGCCGGTCAGACCAGCGGATGCCGCCGCGGGCGACGAAGCCGCCGCGCAGGTGTACGCCCTCCATCTCGGTCGAGTACACGAAGATCTCCCAGCGCGGCACCGGCTTGGGCATCCCCGGCACGTCCTCACAGCGCAGCTTGAACGACATGTAGGGCAGCGTGCCCTCGTGCTTGAAGACGTTCGTGCGGACGGTGGCCAGGATCATGCCCAGGAAGCTGCGCAGGATGCGGTCGTCGTCGAGGCTGGAGATCTCGTCGAGACGGGTCACGATCTCGGCCTCGAGCCGCTCGGACGCGGCGTCGCCGTCACGGGACGGGTCGAGCCGGTGCTCGAACAGCGCCACCAGCTGCGCCGCCAGCTCCCAGTTGCGGACGAAGGCGTCGTTCACGTAGCGCTTGGTGAAGCCGCCGCCCAGCAGCTGCCGGTACTGGCGGTAGGCGCGCAGCATCGCCACCTGGCGCCAGGTCAGCGCCGCGGCCGGCACCAGCCGGTTGAGCGAGTCGCTCTCGGCCCGGCCGTCCCAGACCGCGCGCACGGTGTCGGCCACCAGCTCGCCCACCCGGTCGAGGTCGAGCGGCCAGCCGTTGGCGCCGAGCACGCCGAAGTCGTGCAGGTAGCGGCCGCTTCCCTCCAGCTCCTGGAGCCGGGTCGGCACCTCCTCGACCACGGTCAGGCCGAGCGCCTCCAGCACCGGCAGCAGGTCCGACAGCGGCGCCTTGCCGCCGGTCTTGTACAGCTTCAGCCGGGTCAGCGGCTCCGCCGTGCCCTCCTCGTTCTGGAGTGCGACCGTGTAGGGGCGTTCGGCGCCCAGCGACTCGAACTGGTCGACGTCGAACTCGGCCATGCGGATCGGCGCGGCGGACTTGTAGTAGTCGGGGAACAGCCCCGCGTAGCGTCGGGCCAGCGCCTGGCCCTGCAGCTCTCCGTGGCTATCCACCAGCGCGTCGGTGAGGGCGTCGTCCCATGTGCGCGTCGCCGCAAGCACCTCACGCTCGAGCTCGTCGAAGGACACGTCCGGGATGCCGCCCTCGGGCACGTGCACCATGAAGTGGAAGCGGGCCGGGTCGGTCTCCCCCAGCGACAGGTGGTAGTCGATCGACTCGCCGTGGTACCGCTCCTCGAGCAGGTTCTGCAGCCGCACCCGCAGCTCCGTGGAGACGCGGTCGCGCGGGAGCGCCACGGTCGCCGTGACGAACCTGCCCAGCAGGTCGGGGCGCACGAACAGCTGAACCTGCCGCTTCTCCTGCAGCCCCAGCAGCGCCATCACGGTTTCACGCAGATCCTCGGTGCCCGACGCGAACAGCTCGTCCTTCGGGAAGCTCTCGAAGATGCTGACGACGGCCTTGTAGTCGTGCGAGCCGGGGAACAGATCCTCCGTCTCCATGATGTAGTCGAGCTTGCGGCGGATCAGCGGGATCTCACGGGCCGGCTCCATCAGCGCCTTGCTGGTGAACAGGCCCACGAAGCGCAGCTCGCCCACCAGCCGGCCGTCCTCGCCGACCTGTCGCACGCCGATGTAGTCCATCTTCACGCGCCGATGCACGGTGGACTCGCGGTTGGTCTTGGAGACGATCACCAGGGGGCTGTCCAGCACCCGGTCGCGCACGCCTGCCGGCAGCTCCGACAGCGGCACCGGCTTGGCGAACTGGGAGCCCTCGATCTGGGAGAGGATGCCGAGCCCCGAGCCGGGCACGGCCTGCAGCGTGGCGCCGGCACCCTCGCCTGCGGTCTCGTACTCGCGGTATCCGAGGAACACGAAGTTGTCGGCGCGCAGCCAGTGAAGCAGCGCCACAGCCTCGCTGACCTCGTCCTTGGGGTAGCGGGTGACCCCGTCCTGCGCGAACTCGACCATGCGGTCGATGCGGTCGACCATCGCGTGGAAGTCGCGCACGCACAGCCGCACGTCGCGGAGCACCCGCGTCACCGCCTGGGCCAGGTCGTCCAGCTGGTCGTCGGGCACACGCCGGTCGACCTCGAAGTGCATCATCGATTCGCGGTGGAGCGCGCCGCGAGCCGGCCCGACCGACAGCACCCCGCCCTCATCGGTGCGCTCCACCCCCATCACGGGGTGCACGACGTGGCGGACGTCGAGACCGCGGCCGCGCAGCGCCTCGCTCACGGAGTCGATCAGAAACGGGGCGTCGGCGGTGTTGGCCTCGACCACCGTGCCGGGGCTGCGATAGCCGTCCCGGTCGACGGTCGGATTGATCGCGCGCACGCCCACGTCACCGCGGCGGGCATCGACGAACCCGTACAGACCGCGCACCTGCGCTGCCAGCTCGGCCGGGTCGGGCGCCTCCAGCCGGTCGAGCCCCACCCGGTGCGCGTAGGACTTGGCGAACACGGCCAGCGGGCCGTCGCTGACGTCAAGCTCGGCCAGGAGCGCCGAAATCAACTCGGCGTCGGAGTCGCCGGGAGGAGTCGCAACGGGCGGTGCTGCCTCACTGCTCACGTCCGGTGATGCTACCAGCGTGGGCGCGCACGGCCGGTGACCAGCGGCCGCCGCAAGCCGCTCCCGGCCCCTTCAAACCCATATACTTGCGCCGTGGCGCGGGCGGAGTTTCAGCACGAGCTGAATGAGGTCGAGGCACTCCTGCAGGACGAGGCTCGCCTGTGTCGGGACTCGTTGACGACGGTCATCGATGCGTTGCTGCGTCGCGACGACGAGCAGGCCCGGCACGTGATCGCCTCCGATCACGGGATCGACAGCATCAACATCCGGATCGAGTCGGCGATCGAATCGCTGCTGGCCAGGCAGTCGCCGGTGGCCGTCGATCTGCGACTCGTGATCAGCATGATCCACCTCAACCTCCACCTGGAGCGGATCGGCGACCAGTGCGTGAACATCGCAAAGTTGTCATTGCTGATGGGCCCTGCGAGCCTCCACGGCGAACTCGCACTCGACCTGCAGATCATGGCGTCACAGGCCGACGAGATGATCCAGGTCGCGATGCGGGCGTTCGGCGCCCGTGATCTGCCCAGCGCCGAGTCACTCGTCCAGATGGACCAGGTCATCAACAAGACGAACTACGGGCTCGCGCGAAACATCGTCACGAGCGTCGGAGACGCCGAGGTTGGCCTGTTCGTGATCGTGATCGGCCGCTGTCTGGAGCGCGTCGGAGACAACGCCGTCGACATCGGCGAGCGAACCGCCTATCTCGTGTCCGGCGAGATGCGGGAGTTCACCGACGCATCCCAGGACTTCGCACTCGAGTAACGGGGCAGAAACGGCTAGCCGAATCGGCCGGTGACGTACGCCTCGGTGCGCGGATCAGAAGGACGGATGAACAGGTTCGAGGTGGGCCCTGATTCGACCAGGACTCCGCTGCGGTTGCCGGCCTCGTCCGCGTCGACACTGAAGAAGGCGGTCATGTCGGCGACACGGGCTGCCTGCTGCATGTTGTGGGTGACGATCACGATCGTGTAGTTGGCCTTGAGCACGCCGACCAGCTCCTCGATGGCGAGCGTCGCCACCGGGTCGAGCGCCGAGGCCGGTTCATCCATCAGGATCACGTCGGGTTCGATGGCCAATGCCCGCGCGATACAGAGCCGCTGCTGCTGCCCGCCGGAGAGCGACAGCGCGCTCTGCTTGAGGCGGTCCTTGACCTCGTCCCACAGCGCCGCATGGCGCAGGGCGTTCTCCACGCGATCGCTGAGGTCGTCCTTCATCCCGTGGATCCGGAGGCCGAACGCGACGTTGTCGTAGATCGACTTGGGGAATGGATTGGGTCGCTGAAACACCATCCCGATGCGACGGCGCACCTCGACCGCGTCGACACCGGCTCCGAACAGATCCTGCCCGTGGTAGGTGATCGTTCCTGCCACCTCGGCGCCCTGAATGAGATCGTTCATCCTGTTCATGCTGCGAAGCAGCGTGGTCTTTCCACAGCCGGACGGGCCGATGAACGCCGTCGCGAGGTTCTCGTGGATGTCGAAGGCGACGTCGCGGATCGCCACCGTTCCGCTGTAGCTCACAGACACATCGTCAAGGCCGAACACGACTCGCCGGCCGTCCTGTGGCGACGAGCCATGCTCACCCGCCATCTCGGCGAGCTTCGCCTGCGACCGCGCCAGCGCCAACCCCGGCTCGCCGACCACGTCGGCTTCAGGACTCTTGGACTCGGAGACGTCGTCGCTCATGCTGTCAATGATGCCTGACTTATCACTGGTGTGCATACTTTCGCCCGCCTTCGCGGTTGTGTCGATCATCGAAGCCCCCGGTCACCGAGCACGCTCGATCTGCCGTCTCGTCCTCGCCGAAAGCAGCCTGCCGACGATGCTTCCGATCAGCACCACGGCAATCAGCACCAGCGCTGCCGCCCACGCAACCTGCTGATCGTGTGCGTTTGGTGACTCTGAGCTGCTGAAGATGACGATCGGAAGCGTGGCCATCGCCTGCCGCGGGTCGGTCGTGACCACAGTGCTGACAAAGATCGAGCAGGTGAAGAGCAGCGGGGCCGTTTCGCCCGCCGCCCGCGCGACGGCAACGATGGTGGCCGTCACGATCCCGCCAACGGCGGTGGGCAGAATCACCGTCAGGACGGTGCGCGTTCGTGAGGCGCCGAGGGCCATGCTGCCCTCGCGCAGCGTCGACGGCACGAGCAGCAGCACCTCCTCAGTTGCGCGCGCGATCAAGGGCAGCATGATGATCGCAAGGCCGAGTGCAGCCGCGAATCCGCTCTGGCCGCGGCCGACCACGACCAGACTGAAGATGAACACGCCGATCACGATGGTGGGCACGCCGGCCAGCACGTTCAGCGTCAGCCGGATCGCTTCGGCCAACCGCTCGTGCGCGAACTCGGTGTTGAAGATCGCAAGCAGCACGCCGATCGGCAACGAGATGGCGGCGGCAATCAGGACGATGATCACCGTGCCGACGATCGCGTTTTCGATGCCGCCGCCGGACTCGCCGAACGGCGCCGCGTTCTGGGTAAACAGATCGAGGTTCAGCGCGGGTAGGCCCTTCTTCGCGACCGAGATCAGTACGATCGCGAGCACGGCCACAGCGAGCAGCGCCGCGGCGGTGGCCAGGCCTTCCATGATCCGTCCGATCAGTTTCCGGCGACGGGCGCGCGGAGTCTGGGCGGTCAGGCTGACGTCACCTGCGGCGCTCATGGTGCCCCCAGCCTCCGCCGCATCCGGCGAACGATCAGGCTCGCGATCAGGTTGGTGATCAGGCTGATCACAAGCAGAATTACCGCCAGATACGCAAGCGAAGCCTTCTGCAATGAAGTGGCTGCGCCTGAGTACTGGGCGGCGAGCCGTCCTGCGATGGTATCGGCGGGCGCGTAGAGGTTCTGCGGTCGCACCAGGGAGCCACCGATCACCTGTGTCACCGCGATCGCCTCACCGACCGCCCTGGCGAACCCGAGCATGGTGCCCGCAACCAGGCCGGCGCCGACCTGGGGCAGCGCCACTCGGCGCACCATCTCCCACCGCGTAGCACCGAGTGCCATTGCACCGGACTTGAGATCGCTGGGCACGCTCGCAAGCAGCTCGCGGCTGATCGATGCCACGATCGGGACGATCATGATCGTCAGGATCAGACAGGCAGGGAGCAGCCCCACCGGGGATGGGTAACCATCCAGAAACGGGATGAAGCCCAGGTGAGAGATCATCCATGGTTCGATGTGGTCGTTGAGGAACGGCCCCATCACCACGATCCCCCAGAGGCCGAGCACGACGCTGGGGATCGCCGCGAGCAGCTCGACAAGCATGCCGACGGGCGTCCTCAGCACGCCCGGGGCAAGCTCCGTCAAGAACAACGCGATGGCGATCGCGATCGGCACGGCAATCAGGAGCGCGATCAGCGAGGTCGCCAGGGTGCCCCAGATGAGATCGAGCGCCCCGAACTTGTCGGTCACGGCGTTCCATTCGGTGCCGGTCAGGAATCCGACTCCGAACTCGCTCATGGAGGGCCGCGCCAGGTCGACCACCTCGTATACCAGCAGCACCATCACGGCAGTCAGCACAAGTGCGGCCAGCGCGGTGATGACACGAAGCATGCGATCGCCCAGCCGGCGGCGGAAGTTCCCGCTTGTGGAGAGGGCTTGAGGTGGGGCTTCGGCGGTCATCAGTGAGTGAGACGCGTGAGCGCCGGCACCGGCCAGGCGGTGTCGGCGCTCACGTTTTCGTCCATCTTACGAGTGGATCTTCGCGATCAGTGTCTTGGCGCTTGTTGCAACCGCTGACGGAAGCGCCGGATACGCGGGCGGGCCGAATGCCTGACCCGTGGGTCCGACCGCGTAGTTGAGGAACGCCTTCAAGACCGACGCCTTCGGAGAGGTCTCCGGCACGATCACGTAGGTGTACGAGGACAACGGATAGGCGTCGGCAGCCGATGCCGGTGGGTTGACCAGCTTGATCGTGCCGTCCGGGCGTGTCGTCCCGACCGCGGCGGCCGCGAGAATCGCCTTCTCGGTCGGCGACTCGTAGTTGCCGGCCGCGTTGGCGATCAGCGCAGCGTTGAGGTGGTCGGCGGCCACGTACGACACCTCGCTGTACGTGATCGCACCATCGGTCGCCTGCATCGCTGCGATCACTCCCGAGCTGTGCTCAGCGCCGGTGCCCGTGGGGAACGTGGGCTGGGTCGACGCTCCGACTTTGCTGGCCCAATCCGAGCTGACAGCGGACAGGTAATCGGTCAGTACGAAGCTGGTGCCGGAGCCGTCGCTGCGGTAGATCGGCGTGATGTGCGTGCTGGGCAGGCTCACGCCGGGGTTCAAATTCGCGATTGCTGGGTCATTCCACGAGCTGATGTTGCCCAGGTAGATATCAGCGAGAACCGGGCCGGTCAACTTGAGATTGTTGGGCACGCCCTTGACGTTGTACTCAACCGACACTCCGCCCAGCGCCCACGGAATCTGCAGGCAGCTCTTGCAGGCTGTCGCCTGATCCGACGTCATCGGGGCGTCGCTGGCACCGAAGTCCACCGTTCGGGCCGTGATCTGGTCGATACCGCCGCCGCTACCGATGGCGCCGTAGGTGACGGTGACGGCGGCCGGGGTCTTCACGTAGGCACCCGCCCAGCTCTGTACCAGCGGCGCCACGAAGGTGCTCCCTGCACCGACCAGAACCTTGCTTGTGCTGCTCCCACCACCCGAGCTCGAGCCGCTGCTGCCGGACGATCCACACGCGGCCGCCAGGGCCACAAGAGCCAGCGTCACACCCAACGCGGCGGTCTTCTTCACTGTCTGCATCCCATTCATCTCCATGTCGATGGCCTCTGGCGGCAGGATCGGTCAACGGGTCTGCAGGCGGGGGTTCAGAATGGTGGCCGTTTGGTGAAGATACGGTGAACTGCGCTTGAGTTGGGACAACTCGGGGCATGGTTCTGCCAGACTCTCAGCCATGCCGAGCACACGACAATCCTTCCAACAGCAGCTCGATCTCGTCGAAGAAGAGCTGCAGAACCATGGCCGCCTGGTGCTGCGTGCACTCGATCGCTCAGTACAGGCGCTGATGGCCGGCGATGAACAGCTGGCCGACATGGTGATCGCTGCGGACGACGAGAACGACGCCTCCTACATTCGCATCGAGGAGGAGGTGGAGCGGATGCTGGCACTGCAGACGCCGGTGGCCACCGACCTGCGGCTGATCCTCGCCGTTCTGCACGTAAACCTGCACCTCGAGCGGATGGGCGACCAGTGCGTCAACATCGCCAAGCTGACCAAGCTGACGCTGGGGCTGGTGATCGCGTCGGAGCTGCTGGAGTCGTTCCAGAAGATGGGCGAGCAGGCGGAGGCGATGACGGCCGAGGCGATGGCGGCCTTTGCCGAGCGCAACGTGGAGCGGGCCGAGCGGCTGGTGATCATGGATTCCGTGATCAACGCGGAGAACCGCGACCTGTCGCGGCGGATCATGGCACTGGGCGGTGACGAGCGGATGCGCGAGGCGGGCTTGCGCGCGATCCTGATCTCACGCTGCATGGAGCGGATCGGTGACAACGCGGTCGACATTGGCGAGCGCGTGGCCTATCTGGCGTCGGGCGAGTTCCGCGAGTTCACGGACGCCAGCCACCCCGGGGAATGATCGCAATAGCCGCCGGCGGCGGCGAATGCGCACTGACTGAAGGGGAGCCTGCCCGACAGTGGCAGCCTTCCCGCCTCGGCTACTCGAGGCGCCCGAGTGGCCGGCAGGGTCAGGCTGAAGCGAGACCCTTTGCTGCCTCGTCCAGCAGCCACTCCGCGCCCTGCACCATTCCCGCGGGCAGCTGCTCGCCACCCTCGATGCGCCGGATCGCGTCGGCCTTGGCCGCGCCGGCGACCAGGAACACGGTGCGCCTGGCCGCGTCCAGCGCCGGCAGCGTCAGCGTCAGGCGCGACATGTCCTGCACCACATCCGGGGGCGCGATCACCCAGCGCTCAGACTCCAGCAGCGACACCGACCCGGGGAACAGCGAGGCCGTGTGCCCGTCGTCCCCCATCCCCAGCATCAGCAGGTCGAAGCGCGGCGCCTCGCCGAAGAACGCGCGCAGCAGGCCCTCGTACTGGTCGGCATCGGTGAGGGGATGGATCTGGCCGGCGGGGATCGGCACGTGGTCGAGCAGCGACTCGCGTGCGTTGAAGTAGTTCGACCGGGGATCATCCAGCGGCACGTGCCGCTCATCCCCGAAGAACACGTGCCAGCGCGACCAGTCCGCGCGGCCGCGGAACTCGTCGGACGCCAGCAGCCGGTGTGTCGCCTGCGGCGTGGAGCCTCCGGTCAGGCAGATGGCGAACCGCTCGCCGGCAGCGGCCTCGGCCTCGAGCACGAGCTCCGCCGCAGCCCGCGCCAGCGCCGCAGCGTCGGCCAGCACGCGCGCGTTCATGCCGCCAGCGCTGCCGCCAGCGCATCCTCGAACGGCCGCTCGGCGCCCAGGCGGTCGAGCTCGCCCGCCAGCAGCAGTGCCACGGCAGAGCTGGGCAGGGCCACCGTCCGCGGCGCCAGCCCCGGCCCGCTGGCGGTGCCGTGCTCGTTTCGGCCGGAGCGCTCGACCAGGAACGACTCGTTGCCGCAGACCAGCCGCACCCGGTTGACACGGACGGCCCGCCGCGTCTGCAGCTCCACCTCCCGTTCCAGCCGCGAGCGCAGCCACCCGGCCAGCAGCGCCGACTGGTTGCGGGGACCGCTCACCTCGACCGCGGCCAGATGATCGAGCAGCCGCCGCTGGCTGCGTCCGTCGAACAGCGCCGCGATCGCTTCCCGCCACGGGCCAGTGCGCACCCAGGCCAGGTCGACCAGTCCGGTCGCCATCGCGTCAACGCGGGCGACAGCGTCGATGCCGGCCTGATCGGAGTCGACGATCATCCGCGTCGTCATCTCGATCATCTCGGCCAGCACCGCATCTCCCTCCGGGGGGAGCGCGCCCTGCCACCACAGGAACACCGGCAGGTCGGCCACCAGCAGCGACGTCACCGAGCTGGGCAGGGCAACACGGTTGCCGCGCAGCTCGACCAGCTCGTTGAACACCCCGCGCCCATGGTCGTTGCCGCTGTCGCTGGAGACGCGGGCGCGCGGGGTGCCCGTGGCCGGCATCACGATCATCGCGCGCAGCGGTCGGCTGGAGCCGATCCGTTCGAGCACGCGGTTGGCGATCTTGACGTGCTCGGCGTCGCCGCAGCGCACCACCAGGTTGAGCGTGGTCGCCCGCACGCTGGCATGCCCGTCGCCGGCGCGGAGCGCGGCCAGCGCGCGCTCCACCTCGCTGACCCCGATCCACCCGCTCTGGTGCCTGCTCACGGCCGCCTCCAGCGCCGCCCATCGCGTGCAAGCAGCTCGTCGGCGGCGTCCGGCCCCCAGGAGCCCGAGGCGTAGGCCTGAGGCTGCCCGGTCTGCCACTGCTCGATCAGCGGATCGCAGATCTCCCACGACCGCTCAACGCTGTCCTGCCGCGTGAACAGGGTGCTGTCGCCGCGGATCGCGTCCAGCAGCAGCGTCTCATAGGCCTCGGGCACGTCGGCCAGGAACGAGGAGCCGTACTGGAAATCCATGTTCACGCTGCGGATGGAGAGCGTCGGCGTCGGCGCCTTGGCTCCGAACCGCAGCGAGATGCCCTCGTCGGGCTGGATCCGCAGCACCAGCGAGTTGGCCTCGAGATGCTCCGCCGCCTCGCGCGAGAACGGCAGGTGCGGGGGCCGCTTGAACTGCACGGCCACCTCGGTCACGCGCTTGGCCAGGCGCTTTCCGGAGCGGATGTAGAAGGGCGTCCCGGCCCAGCGCCAGTTGTCGATCTCGAGCTTGGCGGCGATGTACGTTGGCGTGTTCGAGTCGGCCGGCACGTTCGGCTCCTGGTGGTAGTCGAGCACCTCCTCGCCGGCCACGTAGCCGCTGCCGTACTGGCCGCGCACCGAGTCGGAGAACACCATCGGCCGCGTCGCCCGCAGCGCCTTCGCCTTCTCGTCGCGAACGGACTCCGGCTCGAAGGCGGCGGGCGGCTCCATCGCCACCAGCGCCATCACCTGCAGCAGGTGGTTCTGGACGATGTCGCGGACGACGCCGGTCTCCTCGTAGAACGCGGCCCGGTGCTCGACGCCCAGCGACTCGGCCACCGTGATCTGCACGTGGTCGACGTACGAGTTGCTCCATATCGGCTCGAAGATGGCGTTGGCGAAACGGAACGCATAGATGTTCTGGACGGTCTCCTTGCCCAGGTAGTGGTCGATCCGGTAGACCTGACGCTCGTGGAATGAGCGGTGCACGGTCTCGGCCAGAGCGCGGGCGCTCGGCAGGTCGTGGCCGAACGGCTTCTCGATCACGACCCGGACAAGGTCCGCGGGCCGGTTCAGCTTGGCCGCTCCCAGGCCCTTCACGATCACGGGGAAGAAGCTGGCCGGCGTGGACAGGTAGAACACGCGGTGCGCCCCGCCGCCGATCTGCTCGTCCAGCCCCTCGACCGTCCGGGCCAGGGCGTGGAAGTGCGCCGTATCGTCGAAGCCGCCGGCGTGGTAGTGCAGCATCGAGGCAAACGCCGGCCAGAAGCGCTCGTCGATGGCCGTGCGCGAGTGGGCCTCGATGGCGGCCTTGGCGAAGCGGCGGAAGGCCTCTTCGCCCATGTCGGTGCGCGCATAGCCGATCACCCCGAACCGTGGTGGCAGCAGGCCCCGCTTGGCCAGGTTGTAGATGGCCGGCAGCAGCTTTCGCTGAGCCAGGTCACCGGTCGCGCCGAAGATCGTGAACAGCGCCGGCTCGCTGGCACCGCCGACCCGCAGGCCCTCACGCAGAGGGTTGTCCTCGGGCCGTGCGCGTCGGCTCACTCGCGCACCACCGGGTGCCCGCCGAACTGGTTGCGGAGCGCCGCGATCGCCTTCATCGCGAACGGATCGGGATCGCGGGACGTGAAGCGCGCCATCAGGGCGATCGCGATGGTGGGGGCGGCCACGCTCTCGTTGATCGCCTCCAACACCGTCCAGCGGCCCTCGCCGGAGTCGTCCACGTAGCCCTTGATGTGCTCCAGCTTGGGATCCTCGCCCAGCGCCCGCGCCAGCAGGTCGAGCAGCCACGACTGGATCACCGAGCTGTGCCGCCAGACCTCTGCGGTGGCAGGCAGGTCGAGATCGAACTCGCTCTTCTCGAGTATCTCGAAGCCCTCGCCGTAGGCCTGCATCAGCGCGTACTCGATGCCGTTGTGCACCATCTTCGTGAAGTGCCCGGACCCGACCGCCCCGGTATGCAGCCAGCCGTCGGGCGGCGCCAGCGTCTCGAAGGCGGGCGCCAGCGTGGCCACGGCAGCATCGCTTCCACCCATCATCAGGCAGTAGCCGTTGGCGTAGCCCCAGACGCCGCCGGAGGTGCCGCAGTCGATGAACTCGATGCCATGCTCCGCCAGCGTCGCGGCGTGCTGCTGTGAGTCCCGGAAGTTGGAGTTGCCTCCGTCGACAACGATGTCGCCCGCCTCCAGCAGTCCGGTCAGCTGGGTGACTGCGTCCGATGTCGGGGGACCCGCCGGGATCATCAGCCAGACCACGCGCGGGCGCTGCTTCAGGCCGGCCACGGCGTCCTCGAGCGTCCCCGCCCAGGTGATGCCGTACTGCTTTGCCAGCGAGTCGTCGCCGCTGCGCGTCCAGCCCACCACCGTGTGGCCGGCATCGGTGAGGCGATGCGCCATGTTTCCGCCCATCCGGCCGAGGCCGATCATTGCAAGTTCCATGTCACCTTCCTTGGTATTGCACGTTGGCGGGCGTTCAGGCCGCGCCGCGTGCACCGACCCGGTCGAGCCGCTCCCGCAGCGTCCCCACCAGTGAGTCGAACGAGTCCGAGAACGACTTGACGCCGTCCAGCTCCAGCCGCCGGGTGACGTCGTCCAGATCGATGCCGGCCTCATGCAGCCGCTCGAGCTCCCGGCGGGCCTGGTCGATGTCCCTGTCGACCGTGCGCTCCACCACTCCGTGGTCGAGGAACGCGGTGATGGTCGGATC
Organism: uncultured Actinomycetes bacterium; assembly: GCA_963797565.1. Lineage (GTDB taxonomy): Bacteria > Actinomycetota > Thermoleophilia > Gaiellales > JAICJC01 > JAICYJ01. Next base: position 142,579 of record CAWCPM010000013.1, read on the forward strand.
CGGCATCGTGTTCACGCACTCCGGGCCGATCAGGTTGTCAATGTAGAGAACATCCGAGTAGGCCGGGTTCTTGGTGCCGGTCGAGGCCCACAGCGGCCGCTGCACGCGAGCACCGTGTGCGGCCAGCGCCTGCCAGCGATCGTCCGCCTTGATCTCGAGGTATCGCTGATACGCGAGCTTGGCGTTCGCGATCGCGGCCTTTCCGCGCAGCGGCGATCCCTCGGGCAGCATCGCATCGACCGCCGTGTCCACCCGCGAGACGAAGAAGCTGGCCACCGAGTGGACGTCGTCGATCGGCTGCCCCTGCTGCACCCTTCGCTCCAGCCCGCGGATGAAGGCCCAGTGGATGGCCTCGTAGTTGGCCAGCGAGAACAGCAGCGTCACGTTGATGTTGATGCCGGCCGCGATCGAGTCCTCGATCGCGGACACACCCTCGGCCGTCCCAGGGATCTTGATGAAGATGTTGGGCCTGTCGATCCGTCCCCAGAACTCCGGCGCGGCGCTGGTCGAAGCCACCGTGTCGTTGGCCATCGACGGCGGCAGCTCGAACGAGACGAAGCCGTCCAGGTGGCCCGTCGCGTCGTACACGCCGCGCAGCTGGTCGGCCGCCTCCTGGACGTCGGCGATGGCCAGCTCGAAGAACACGTCTCCGGCGTCCTTGCCCGGCGCTGCGGCAGCCGCGATCGCCTCGTCGTAGTCGTCGGAGTCGGCGATCGCCTTCTGGAAGATGGTCGGGTTGGAGGTGACACCCACCACCCCGTCGTCCACCCACTGCCGGAACGTGCCCGAGCTGAGCCAGCTCCGGCGGATGTTGTCGAGCCACGGGCTGGTGCCCGCGGCCGCAAGCTCGTGCAGCCTGGTCATTGCGTGATGCCCCCTTCGCGGATCAGAGATAGTACGCGCGCGGCCTCGTCGGCGACGTGGCGCGGCGTGAAGCCGAGGTGGTCGAGCACCGTCTGGCCGGGCGCCGAAGCGCCGAAGCGGTCGATCGCGACGATCGCTCCCCTCGGGCCGGCAAACCGATCCCAGCCCAGGGACGCCCCGGCCTCTACGCAGACGCGGGCCTCGACGGCGGGCGGCAGCACCTGGTCGCGATAGGTCTGCGACTGCTCGTCGAACAGCTCCCAGGACGGCAGCGACACCACCCGGCTGGTGACACCCTCGGCGGCCAGCAGGGCACGCGCCTCCTGGACCGTGTGCACCTCGGAGCCGGTCGCGATCAGGATCACCTCCGGGTCGTCGTCGCCCTCCAGCACGTAGCCGCCGCGGGCGGCGTCGGACACCGGCAGCGCCGCGGCATCCAGCACGGGAAGCGCCTGCCTGGTCAGGCACAGGGCGGTCGGATTGCGGCGCTCCATCGCCACCCGCCATCCGATCGCGGTCTCGTTCGCATCGGCCGGGCGGAAGACGGTCACGTTGGGCGTCGCCCGCAGGGTCGCCAGCTGCTCCACCGGCTGGTGGGTGGGGCCGTCCTCACCGAGGCCGACCGAATCGTGGGTGTAGATCCAGATGGACGGGATGTTCATCAGCGCGGACAGCCGCACGGCCGGCTTCATGTAGTCGAGGAAGTTGAAGAAGGTGGCGCCGTAGGCACGCAGGTGCGACACCACCAACCCGTTGACGATGCCGCCCATACCGTGCTCGCGGACGCCGAAGCGCAGGTAGCGGCCCTCGTGGCTGCCGGGCTCGAAGTCGGTCCAGTCGGGCGGCCGCGTGTTGTTGGACGGCGTCAGGTCGGCCGAGCCGCCGACCAGCTCCGGCACCTGGGCCGCGATCTCGGCGATCACCTTGCCGGACGCGGCGCGGGTTGCCATCGGACCGTCCCCGGGCGCGAACGAGGAGATGTCGAGCGAGTCCGGGCCGGCGCCGGAGAAGATCCGCTCCAGCTCCGCCCGCTGCGGGTGGAAGGCCAAGCGCTCGTCCCACTCGCGCTGCAGCTCGGCCCCAGTCTCGAGCGCCTCCCGGTAGCGGGCCAGCGCGGCGTCGGGGATCGCGAAGAACTGGTTCGGATCGAAGCCCAGCGCGCGCTTCGTCTCGGCCTGCTGCTCGGGCCCGCGGGCGTCGGAGTGGGCACGCGAGGTGCCGGCGTCGCGCGACCCGAAGCCGATGATGGTCTTGACCGAGATCAGGCTCGGCCGTCCGGTCTCGGCAAGCGCGTCGTCGACGGCGGCCTCGATCGCGGCCATGTCGTTTCCGTCGGCGACAACAGAGGTGTGCCAGCCGTAGGCCTCGTAGCGTGCGTCCCGGTCCTCGGTGAATGCGAGCTCGGTGTTGCCGTCGATCGTGACGTGGTTGTCGTCGTAGAGGAACACCAGGTTGTCGAGGCCGAGATGGCCGGCAAGCGACGATGCCTCGCTGCTGATCCCCTCCATCAGGTCGCCGTCGGTGACGATCGCGTACACCCGGAAGCCGGCGTCGGGCCCGTACACCGCCTCCAGATGCTTGGCGGCGATGGCCATGCCGATGGCATTGGCGCTGCCCTGGCCGAGCGGGCCGGTGGTGGTCTCGACGCCCGGCGTGTGCCCGTACTCGGGGTGGCCCGGAGTGCGGCTGCCCCACTGCCGGAACTGCTTGAGCTCCTCCAGCGGCAGGTCGTAGCCGGTCAGGTGCAGCAGCGAGTAGAGCAGCATGCATCCGTGGCCGCCCGAGAGCACGAACCGGTCGCGGCCGGGCCAGGCCGGATCGGCCGGGTTGTAGCGGAGGTGGCGCGTCCAGATCACGTGCGCCATCGGCGCGGCTCCCAGGGGCAGCCCGGGATGGCCGGACTTTGCCTTCTCCACGGCATCCAGCGACAGCGTGCGGACGGTGTTCACGCAGAGCTGATCGACGTCATCGAACGGTCGTGGCACGCGCACGCTCCTTCGGAGGTCTCAAAAACGGCTGGCTGTGAGACGTTATCACCGGCCCCCGCAACGGCTGGGGCCGGGTAGATTGGTCGTTCCCCGAAGGGAGTCCGAATATGCCATCTGCGCGCCGGTGTCGACCTGGGCGGCACCAAGATCCAGACCGTGGTCACCGACGACCAGCACACCGTGCTGGGGCAGGCCCGCCACCCCACTCCGAAGGACGGCGGACCGCAGGGGGTCGCGGACGGCATCGTTGCGGCGATCCGTGAGGCGCTGGAGGGAGCCGGCGCCGAGGCAAGCCGGCTCGAGGGCATCGGCATCGGCTCGCCCGGAGAGGCCGACGACGAGGCCGGCACCGTCACCCAGGCCCGCAACGTCACTCCTGACTGGACGGGCAGCTTCCCGCTGGCGAACGCTGTCGGCGAGCCGCTGGGAGGAGTGCGGGTGCGGCTGGGCAACGACGTGGACGTGGCCACCCTGGCGGAGGCGCGGCTGGGCGCAGGGCGCGGACACGCCTCGCTGCTGGGCGTGTTCTGGGGCACCGGCGTCGGCGGCGGCATCATCCTCAACCACGAGCGCTGGTTGGGACGCGGTGCTGCCGGCGAGTTCGGCCACACCGTCGTGAAGCTGAACGGTGCGCGCTGCACGTGTGGCCGAAACGGCTGCGTCGAGGCCTACGCCGGCCGCAAGGCGATGGAGCTGCACGCTCAGCACCTGCACGAAAAGGGCCACCACACCGACCTGTTCAAGATCATGGAGCGGCGCGAGCGCGACACGCTCTCGAGCGGCGTCTGGGCACGGGCCCTGGAGCACGAGGACACGATGGCCGAGGAGCTGATCGAGCGGGCTATAGCCGCCCTCGCCGCGGGAATCGCCTCCGCCGTCAACCTGATGGACTTCGAGGCGGTCGTGATCGGCGGCGGACTCGGGTCACGGCTGGGCGAGCCCTACGTGGCAAAGATCCGCGAGCAGATGCTGCCGCACCTGTTCGTCGACGACAACCCGCCGAAGGTGGTCGTCGCCGAGCTCGGCGACCTCGGCGGCGCCATCGGCGCGGCCATGCAGGTCGACCTTCCTATGCCGGTGTGATCGACTCGTCCCGATAGACGTCCTGGACCGTGTTCAGCAACGCAACGCCGTCCGCCAGCGGCCGCTGGAAGGCCTTGCGGCCGACGATCAGCCCTGTGCCGCCGGCGCGCTTGTTGATCACGGCCGTGCGCACCGCCTGGGCCAGGTCGGATGCGCCGGCGGACTCGCCGCCGGAGTTGATCAGCGGCACCCGGCCCATGTAGGTGTTCACGACCTGCCAGCGCGTCAGGTCGATCGGGTTGTCGGTGGTGAGCTTGTCGTAGACCAGCGGATCGGTCTTGCCGTAGCCCTTGAAGGCCAGGTAGCCGCCGTTCAGCTCCGGCTGCTTCTGCTTGATGATGTCGGCCTGGATCGTGACGCCGAGGTGGTTGGCCTGGCCGGTGAGATCGGCCGATACGGCGTAGTCGCCGTTCTCGGTCTTGAAGGCCGAGTTGCGCAGGTAGCACCAGAGCACCGTGAACATGCCCAGCGCGTGCGCCTCCTCAAAGGCCTCGGAGACCTCGATGATCTGGCGGCTGGACTGCTCCGAGCCGAAGTAGACCGTTGCGCCGACTCCGATCGCGCCCAGCTCGTAGGCCTGGCGCACCGAGCCGAACATGATCTGGTCGAACTCGTTGGGATAGGTCATCAGCTGGTTGTGGTTGAGCTTGACGATGAACGGGATGCGGTGCGCGTAGCGGCGCGCCTCCATGCCCAGCACGCCGAACGTGGTGGCGATGGCGTTGCACCCGCCCTCGATGGCCAGCTCGATCAGGTTGCGCGGGTCGAAGTAGGCGGGGTTCTTGGCGAAGGAGGCCGCGGCCGAGTGCTCGATGCCCTGGTCGACGGGCAGGATCGACAGGTACCCGCTGCCGCCCAGCCGGCCGGTCGCGAACAGCTGGCCGAGGTTGCGGAGCACCGGCACCGGACGGTCGGAGTCCATCCACACCCGGTCGATGAAGTCGGGCCCGGGCAGGTGCAGCTGCCCCTTGTCGATGCCGTGCGCCTGGTACGTCAGCAGCGCCTCCGCCTCGTCGCCCAGCAACTGCTCGATCTGCGAACCGCTTGTGACCGCCATCTGCGCACCCCCGCCTGGAATTCAACCGTTTCTGGTATCACCATTGTAGTCGCGTCGGCCCGGTAGGCTTCTGTTCGTGATCGTCGTGATCATCATCGTCGTGCTGGTCGTGCTGGTGCTGGGGTGGCTGATGTACACCTACAACCGGCTGGTGCGGCTGCGCAACGAGACCGACCAGGGCTTCTCCGGGATCGACATCCAGCTGAAGCGGCGCGCCGACCTGATCCCCAACCTGGTCGAATCGGTCAAGGCCTACGCGGCGCACGAGTCGGGGCTGTTCGAGGAGCTGGCGCAGGCCCGGGCCAGCACGCTGTCGGCACAGGGGGTGGCCGGCGCGGCCGATGCGGCCGGCAAGACCGGGGCGGCGCTGGGCCGGCTGTTCGCCGTCGCCGAGGCCTACCCGCAGCTGCGGGCCAGCGAGAACTTCAAGCGGCTGCAGGACGAGCTGACCGACACCGAGGACAAGATCGCTGCCGCGCGCCGCTACTACAACACCGTGGTGCAGGCCTTCAACACCGGGCAGCAGACGTTCCCCGCCAGCCTGGTGGCCGGCACCTTCGGTTTCAGCCCGCGCGAGTTCTTCCGGCTGGACGACGACGGCGATCGCGCCCCCGTCGCCGTCTCGGTGTGACATGACGCTGCAGCAGCAGATCCGCGCGAACCGGGTGCGCACGACCTTCGTGTTGTTCGGATTCGCGATCCTGGTTGGCATCTTCGCGGCCGCCGTCTACTTCGCCTACCAGCCCGGCGTGGCAGGGTTCATCGGCATCATCGCGATCGTCTACGGCATCGTCTCGTGGTTCGCGGCCGGTGCGATGATCGCCGCCGCATCAGGTGCCCACAAGGTCACCAAGGAGCAGCAGCCGGAGCTGTACCGGGCGCTCGAGAACGTGGGTATCGCGGCCGGCCTGGCCAAGACCCCGGACCTGTACATGATCGACGACCCCTCGCCCAACGCGTTCGCGGCCGGACGCGACCCCGACCACGCGTACGTCGCCGTCACCACCGGGTTGGCCAAGATGATGGACAAGCGCGAGCTGGAGGGCGTGCTGGCGCACGAGGTGTCGCACATCCGAAACCGCGACGTGCGGCTGATGAGCCTGGCCGCGGTGCTGGTGGGCGTGATCGCGCTGGCCTCCGACCTGTTGATGCGGATCACGATCTTCGGCGGCGGAAGCGACGAGCGTGAGGGCGGCCTGGGCGCGATCGGCGTGATCGCCGGCCTCGTTGCGGCGGTGCTGGCCCCGGTCGGCGCGACGCTCTTGCAGATGTCGCTGTCGCGTCGCCGCGAGTACCTGGCCGACGCCAGCGCCGTCGAGATCACGGGCGATGCCGAGGGCCTCGCGATGGCGCTGGCGACGCTGCGCGACGACACGCAGCCGCTGCACACGGTCACACGGGCGACGGCGCACCTCTACATCGAGTCGCCGCTACGCGATCACAAGGGCCTGCGCTCCAGCCTGGGCGGGATGTTCGACACGCACCCGCCGCTGGAGGACAGGATCGCGGTGCTGGAGAAGATGGGCGGGTTCACGCTGCCGGCACCGGCCTCACAGCCGGCCACCGCGCAGTAGGCCGGCGACGCAACACCCGCGCCGGGCACGTGCATGGCGCCCGTGACGAAATCGTGTGTGTCCCGTGAAGGACGGGTGTCACATCACGGTGACGGGACGGTCAACGGCGCAACACCAGAGCCCGGCACCAGTGTTGCGGTCCGGAAGCTAGGCGACACTCGCGGCCAGCTCGGCTCCGGCAGCCTCGAGGTCGCCCTGCTGGAGGGTGCCCGCGCCCAGCTCCGCGAGCGCTGCGGCCGCATCCGGTTCGACGATGCCGCCCACGGCGATGCAGTTGACGCCGGCGCTGCGGCAGCGCCGCGCCACCGCCGACACCACCTTGCCCCGCAGCGTCTGGCCGTCGATCCTGCCCTCGCCGGTGATGCAGAGATCGGCCCCGGCCAGGGCTCGGTCGAAGCCGACCTCGTCCAGCACCAGCCGGGCGCCGGGCATCGCCTCGGCTCCCAGCTCCATCAGCATCGCGCCGATGCCGCCGCCGGCACCGGCACCCGGCCGTCCTGCCGATGCCAGCCCGAGGGCGGCCAGCCGCCGCTCCAGCTCGGCCACCTGCTCCGGGCTCGCCCCCTTCTGCGGGCCGTACACCGCGGCCGCTCCGGCCGCGCCCAGCAGCGGGTTGTCCACGTCCAGCGCCGCCACCAGCGACACGCCCTCCGGCACGCTCCCCAGCGCCCGCCGCAGACCGGCACCGCCGTCGGTGGTTGCGGTGCCGCCGACGCCGACGACGATGCGGGTGCAGCCATCCGCAATCGCCCGGCCGATCAGCTCGCCCGCCCCCAGCGACGTCGCCTCGAGCGGGTCCGGCGCCAGGTCGGCAACCCGCCACATGCCGCAGGCCTCGGCCACGTCCAGCGCTCCCTCGCCCGCGCCCAGATCCGCGTAGCGGGCCTGGATCGAACGGCCGCGCGCGTCGTGCGCCGGGGCCGCCCGCCACGTGCCGCCACGCGCCGCGAGCAGCGCCGCTGCCGTGCCCTCGCCGCCGTCGGCCAGCGGAACCAGCTGCAGATCGTCCTGCCTGCGCGCGCCCCATCCCCGCGCCAGCGCCTGCGCCGCCTCATCGGCGCTGTAGGTGCCCTTCAGCTTGTCCGGCGCGATCACGACCCGCACCCACGCGACCCTATCCGGTGGTGAGGATCCTGGTGCTGGTGGCCTTCCAGGAGGCGATCACCCGCACCCCCGGCTGCAGCGCCAGCCGCTCCGCCGACTCGGGCGTGATCTCGGCGGCGATGCCGTCGATGGTGACACGCACCCGGTTTCCCATCGGCACCACCCGCTCGATCACGCCGGCGATGTGGTTCTGGGCCGAGTCGTCGACCGGGGCCAGCGACAGCGTGATCTCCCAGGGCGCCACCAGCACGGCGACCCGCCCGGCCGCGTCGCCGGCGATCCGTACCGAGCCGCCGCGGTCGAGGTGCACCTGGCCGCCGGACGCCATACCCGGCAGGTAGTTGGTGCCGGCGAACTCCGCGACAAACGGGGTGAGCGGGGCCTCCAGCAGCTCGCGTGGCGTGCCCTCCTGCACCACCCGCCCCTGCTCGATCACGGCCACCCGGCCGGCCAGCGACACCGCCTCGTCGTAGGCATGGGTGACGACGATGGCGGGCACCGCCGCATCCCGCAGCACCGACGCCAGCTCCGCGGCAACCGTGCCGCGCGTGGCCGGATCCAGCGCTGACAGCGGCTCGTCCAGCAACAGCGCCTGCGGCTGCAGCGCAAGCGCCCGCGCCAGCGCAACCCGCTGCCGCTCGCCGCCGGACAGCCGCGGCGGGCGGGCACCCGCCAGGTGCCCGATCCCGACCCGGTCGAGCAGCGGATCGATGTCGGTGCCGTCCGCACCGTAGGCGACGTTCTGGCGCACCGTCATGTGCGGGAACAACGCGTAGTCCTGGAACACGAACCCGCAGCGGCGCCGCTCCGGCGGCAGATCGCGCCCATCGCCGAACCAGAGGTCGCCGTCGCACTCGATGCGTCCGCGCGAGGGCGCATCGAGCCCGGCGATCAGGCGCAGCAGCGTGGACTTGCCGGCACCGGAAGGCCCGACGACGGCCAGCACCCCGTCGACGTCGAGCTCCACGTGCAGCGTGAAGCTGCGCAGCTCGCGTGTCACAGAGGCGTGAAGCGCCGTGCCCTCCCAACGCCGAGCAGCTTGACGGTCAAGAGCACGCCGCCGCTGGCGGCGATCAGCACCGCGGCGGTCGCCAGCCCGGCATCCAGGTTGTCGGACAGGCCCAGGTAGATCTCGATCGGAGCTGTGCGCGTGACGCCCGTGAGGCTGCCGGCGAAGATGATGGTGGCGCCGAACTCGCCCACGGCGCGTGCCCATCCCAGCGCCATGCCGGCGCCCAGCCCGCTGCCCGCGAGCGGCAGCGCAACACGCCGGAAGGTGCGGCCGCTGCCCGCGCCCAGCGTGCGGGACGCCTCCAGCAGCGTACCGTCGACCGCCTCGAACGCCGACACGGCCTGGCGGATGTAGAGCGGGGATGCAACGAAGGTCATCGCCATCACCACCGCCAGCCGCGTGAACGGGATCGAGATGCCCGCCAGCGCCAGCTGGTGGCCGAGCAGGCCGCGCCGCCCGAACGCCATCAGCAGGCCGATGCCGGCCACGGCCGGAGGCAGCACCAGGGGCAGCTCGACGGCGGTCATCACCAGCGAGCGGCTGGGAAAGGAGCGGGTCGCCAGCAGGTAGGCGAGCGGCGTGCCGACCACCACCATCACCGCCAGCGACACCAGGCTCAGCTGCAGCGACAGCCACAACGCAGCGCGCGCCTCCTCGGAGCGGATGCCGGCCGCGAGGTCGCCGTGCAGGAATATCGCGATCAGCGGCAGCAGCAGGAACGACAGCGTCAGGCCGGCGGCCAGCGCCCCGATCAGCTCGAAGGGGCCGGGCCGAATCCGTCGCTTACCAGTACCTGCTGCCCCTGCGGGCTCATCACGAGGTCGATCCATTGCTGCGCCGCCTTTGCGTTCTTCGAGCCCGTCACGATACCGATCGGATACGTGGCGGTGGCCTGGGCGGAGGCCGGCAGCTGGAACGTCTTCAGCTTGTCGCCGGCGGTCTTGGCGTCGCTGGTGTAGATGAACCCGGCGTCCGCCTCGCCCAGCTCCAGCTTGGTGACGATGTCGGTGACCTTCGCCTCCTGGCTGACGATGTTCAGCGACGAGGGCTTGATACCCAGGTTGTCGAGCACGGTCAGCGTGTAGGCCCCGATCGGCACGCTCGGGTCACCCACCACCAGCTTCGCGTTGCCGATGTCGTTGACGGAGGTGATCCCGGCCGGGTTGTCGGCGGGCGTGGCCAGCACCAGCGTGTTGGTCGCGAAGTTGGTGGTCTTGCCCAGCAGGTTCTGGCTCTGGAGCTGCTCCGGGTACTTGGTGCTGGCCGCGGCGTAGACATCGGCCGGATCACCCTGCTCGATCTGCGCGGCCAGCTGGTCGGATCCGAGGAACTCGAACTCCACCTTCCACCCGGGATGCTGCTGCTGGTAGGTGGTCGCAATCTTGGGGAAGGCGTCGATCAGCGACGAAGCCGCGAACACGACCAGCTTGCCCCCCGACGGAGCTGATGAACTGCTGCTGGACGAGCCCGAGCCACTGCCGCAGCCTGCGGTTATCAGCAGCGCCAGCACCAGGAGCAGCAGTCGCGACCTCACAGCCGCGCCACCATCACCGAGGTGGCCTTGACCGTGGCCACCGCCCTCACGCCCGGCACCAGACCCAGCTCCTCGACGGCATCGCGGGTGATCACCGACACGATGTGGTTGCCGCCGGATTCGATCTCGACCTGCGCGATCACCCCGCTCACCTCGACGCTGGTGATGACACCCTCGAACCGGTTGCGCGCCGAGAACGACGTGTCCACTTTGTGGACGACGTGCCCACCCAGGCGCGAGATCTCATCCTCGTCGACGACGCGCCGGTTGGCCGAATCGCGCTCGGTCGTGATGCGACCGCTTCGCTCCCAGCGACGCAGCGTGTCGACGCTGACGCCCAGCGCTCGAGCGGCATCACCGACGGGTAGCATCCGGCCCATGGAACCGCGCACGCTAGCACCTATGTGTCACCTATGCAAAACGTGATCTGGACGCCTCCGGCGGAGGTGGTCGATCGCGCCCGGGTGACGGCATTCATGCGCGAGCAGGCGATCGCCGATTGGCGCGATCTCAGCCGCCGGGCACAGGACGACATCGGCTGGTTCTGGGACGCGGTGGTCGCGCATCTGGGGCTCGAGTTCACGACGCCCTACACGCGGGTCTACGACGACCGCAACGGGCCGATGTGGACGCGCTGGTTCGGCGGCGGCCGGGTCAACCTGACCCACAACTGCGTCGACCGGCACGCCCGCGACAGCCCCGAGCGTACGGCCGTGATCTGGGAGAGCGAGGACGGCGACGTGCGCACGGTCAGCTACCGCGAGCTCGAGGCCGAGGTCAACCGCATCGGCAACGCGCTGCTGCAGCTGGGCGTGGAGGCCGGTCAGACGGTGGGCCTGTTCCTGCCGATGTCGGTCGAGGTGGTGGCAGGCTTCTACGCGATCTGCAAGATCGGCGCGATCGCCGTGCCGATCTTCTCCGGCTTCGGCGCGCCCGCCGTGGCGGCACGGCTGCGGGACGCGGGGGCGGTGGCGCTGCTGACGGCCGACGCGGTGCCGCGCCGCGGCAAGCCGGTCTCGATGAAGCGGATCGCCGACGCGGCGCTCGAGCAGGCGCCGTCGGTGCGGCAGGTCGTGGTGTGGGACCGGCTGGGCACGCGGCCGGCGATGCGCAGCGGGCGCGACCACCACTGGCACGAGCTGGTGGCGAGCCAGTCCGCGGAGCTGCCCGCACCGCCGCTCGACCCGGAGACGCCGATGATGGTGATCTACACGTCCGGCACCACGGGCCGGCCCAAGGGCGCGGTGCACGTGCACGGCGGGTTCCTGGTCAAGATCGCCGAGGAATGCGCGTTTCAGACCGACGTCGCAGCCGACGACCGGTTCATGTGGGTGACCGACATGGGCTGGATCATGGGCCCCTGGGAGGTGGTCGGCGCGGGCGCGCTCGGCGCGACGCTGGTGGTGTCCGAGGGCGCGCCCGACTACCCCGGCCCGGGCCGGCTCTGGCAGCTGGTGGAGCGGCACCGGATCTCGGTGCTGGGCGTCTCCCCCACGCTGATCCGAGCGCTCCGCGGCCACGGTGACGCGCCGGTGCTGGAGCACGATCGCAGCTCGCTTCGGATCCTTGCCTCGACCGGAGAGCCCTGGAACCCCGACCCCTACCGCTGGCTGTCCGAGGTGGTGGGCGAACGGCGCTGCCCGATCATCAACCTGTCGGGCGGCACCGAGGTCGCGGCCTGCTTCCTGTCGCCGATGCCGGTGATGCCGCTCAAGGAGTGCACGCTGGGCATGCCCTCGCTGGGCATGGCGATGGACGTGCTGGGGCCCGACGGCGAGCCGGTGGCGCCGGGCGAGGTGGGCGAGCTGGTCTGCCGCAAGCCCTGGCCGTCCATGACCCGCGGCATCTGGGGCGATCGCCGGCGGTTCCTGGACGCCTACTGGTCGCGCTGGCCCGGGATCTGGGTGCACGGCGACTGGGCGTCGGTCGACGCGGACGGCTACTGGTACCTGCACGGCCGATCCGACGACACCCTCAACATCGGCGGCAAGCGGATCGGGCCGGCCGAGTTCGAATCGGCGGCGGTGCACTGCCCGGGCGTGGCCGAGGCCTGTGCGATCGGCGTACCGCACGAGCTGAAGGGCGAGGTGGCATGGTTGTTCTGCGTTCCGCGGATCGGGGTCGAGCCGAACGACGATCTGCGAGCGGCCGTCCATGGGGCGGTCGTTGCCGAGCTGGGCAAGGCCTTCGCACCCAACCAGATCCGCTTCGTGACGGCGCTGCCGAAGACGCCGCCCGCGTGTTCGGGCCGCAGAAGGGCGCGACGAGGACGATGTCCGCCGGCTGACCAGGCGCCTGAACGACCTCGCGCGGCGGCTGGCCCGCGACCCGCGCGGCGTGCCGATGACCGGCGCCGCCGGCGGCCTGTCCGGCGGGCTGTGGGCCGCGTTCGGGGCCGAGCTGGTGCCGGGCGCGTCGTTCGTCCTCGACGCGGTCGACTTCGACGCGCGGATGCGCGCGGCCCGGGCCGTGGTTACGGGCGAGGGCAGGCTCGACGAGCAGAGCCTCGTCGGCAAGGCTCGTGTCCGAGGTCGCCACGCGCGCGCGGCAGGCGGGCGTGCCGTGCTACGCCGTCGTCGGCACGAGCGAGCTCGACGCGTTCGGCGCTGCGCGTGCTCGACCTCCAGGTCGGTGCTCGAGGCCGGCCGAGCTCGGGCGCAGCTGCGGCGCCGCCGGCCGCGCGTCTGGCGGAGCGGCGCTGAGTCTGAGCCGGGTCAGTTCAGTGCGGCGAACGCCTGGGCGGACGCTCGCGCTTCGCTGCGGCAGCGGCGCGTCGAGCGACTCGAGCAACTCGGTCTCCTCGCGCAGGTGCGTCGAGCAGCAGGTCGGCCATCTCGATGCTCATCCCGGCGCGGACCACGATCCGGAGCACGCTCAGGTCCTGGCGGTTCTCCGGGAACGTGTAGGCGGGGACGAGCCAGCCGCGCTGCGCGGAGGCGGTCGGAGACGTCGAAGACCGTGTAGTTGCTCGACCTCGGTCGCTTGAGCGTGAACGCGAACACCGGCAGCTCGTCGCCGTCGGTGATCAGCCGGTACGGCCCGATCTTGGCGATCCCGCTCGACAGGTGCATCGCCACGTCCTGCGCGTCCTGCATGCACCGCGCGGTAGCCCTCGCGGCCGAGGCTGGCGAACATGTAGTACTGCGCGACGACCTCGCTGCCCGGCCGCGAGAAGTTCAGCGCGAACGTCGGCATGTGGCCGCCGAGGTAGTTGACGTCGAAGATCAGGTCCTTCGGGCAGCGCCTCCTTGTCGCGCCAGATCGCCCAGCCGACGCCCGGGTAGACGAGCCCGTACTTGTGGCCCGAGGCGTTGATCGACTGCACGCGCGGGATCCGGAAGTCCCACTCGAGATCGGGCTGGAGGAACGGCGCGACGAATCCGCCGGAGGCGGCGTCGACGTGCAGCGGGACGTCGAGGCCCTTGTCGCGCTCGAGCGTCGTCGAGCGCCGTCGGCGATCTCCTTGACCGGCTCGTAGCTGCCGTCGAACGTCGAGCCGAGGATCGCGACGACGCCGATCGTGTTCTCGTCGCAGAGCGCGACCGCCTCGTCGGCGTCGAGGTGGAAGCGGTCGCCCTCCATCGGCACCAGGCGCGGCTCGACGTCCCAGTAGCGGCAGAACTTCTCCCAGCACACCTGGACGTTGGCGCCCATCACCAGGTTCGGGCTGGTCGGTCGGCTTGCCGGCGGCGCGCATCCGCTCGCGCCAGCGCCACTTGAGCGCCAGCCCGGCGAGCATCGCCGCCTCGCTCGAGCCGGTCGTCGAGCAGCCGGTCGCGCTGCTCGTGCTCGGGCGAGTTCCAGAGGTCGGCGAGGATGTTCACGCAGCGCGCCTCGATCTCCGCGGTCTGCGGGTACTCGTCCTTGTCGATCATGTTCTTGTCGGCGCGTCTCGGCCATCAGCCTGGCCGCCTGCGACGGCATCCAGGTGGTCACGAACGTGGCCAGGTTCAGCCGCGCCTGGCCGTCGAGCAGCAGCTCGTTCGAGATCAGCTCGTAGGCCGGTCTCGAGGCCGAGGCCGTGTCGGGCAGCTCTCTGGGGATCGGCGAGGTCGCGGAGTGGACGGGCACGGTGAGGGTGCGAGGTCGGCGTCCGCGCAGGGCCTCCTGCGTGCTGAGCGCTCATCGAGATCTCCTTGGCTGCCCTGGTTACGTGAGGTCGCCCGCAGGTGCTCATCCCTAAGGTTGTCAGCGGCTTAGGCGCCATCATCGCGTGACGCGGCTCACCCCAGATCACGTCCAGCGGGGGCGGCTTGCGGAACACCAGCCCGCGGACTCGCGGGCCGCTCGGGATCCAGCCGCAGGCGGGCAGCCGGCCGAGCAGCGATCGCAGCGCGATGCGCGCCTCGAGGCGCGCGAGGTGGACGCCGACGCAGACGTGCGGGCCGTGGGCGAACGCGAGATGCCGGCGGTTGGGGCGGTCAGATCGAACGCGTCGGGGACGGGAACACGGCGGGATCGCGGTTGGCGGCGGCGATCGAGAGCGCGCACGAGTCGCCGCGCGCGATCGCGCGCCGTCGAGCTCCACGCGCCGGTCGCGTAGCGGTCGATCACGGCCGCGGCGGCGGCTCGAGCCGCAGCGACTCCTCGATCGCCGCGTCGAGCACGCCGGTCGGCGCGGACTCGCGCCAATTCGCCCGGGCGCTGCGAGCAGCTCGAGCGCGCGTTGGCGATCATCCCCTCGGTCGTCTCGATCCCGCCGAACAGGAGCACCGCGGCGTCGGCGACGATCTCGTCGTCGCGTCAGCTCGAGCGCCGGCCGCGGCCGCGCCGAGCAGCGAGGCTCGCGTCGGCCCGACCGGATCACGCGCTCGAGACGCTCGCGAGCGCCGCAAACGCCGCGCTGCCCGCGTCCGGGGACCGGCTGGCCGGCCGTGATCTCGGTGACCGGGCTGACGATCGCGTCATACCAGCGCCAGCACGTCCGCGACCTCGTCGCGGCTCCAGCCCGAGCGCGCGGGTGACATCGCGGCCGCCAGCGGGCCGGCGAACGCGCGCCGAAGTCCGCCGCGTCCGGCCGGCGCGAGCGCGTCGATCGAGCCGGTCGCGCCTCGTCGGCCACGGCCTCGGCCGAACCGGTCGCGCACCGCCGCGGGGCGAAACGGCGGCGCGAACGGCGCCCGGTGGCGGTCGTGCCGCTCGCCGTCGAGGCTGAGCATGCTCGGGCCGATCACCTGACCGGTCGAGAAGCGCGGATCGTCGACGGTGAACGTCCGCGGGTCGCGCATCGCCGCCAGGGCGAGGTCGTGGCGCGTGACCAGCCAGCCGTCGAGCTCGGCAGCCACGAGACCGGCTCGTGCTCGCGCAGCGCGGCCAGCACCGGGTGGGGATCGCCGTCGAGCTGCTCGAGCGTGACGGCCGCGCCGAGCGGGAAGCGCTGGTCATACGGCGGCCGAGGATCGCATCATCGGTGCGCGCGCGACCGCCCGGCGGCGGCTGGCAGCCCGAGCTCGATCAGGTGGCGCGGGAACGCCGAGGCGGTCGCGGTCGGGATGAAACGGATCGAGTCCGTCGCGCAGCAGCGCCGCGACCCGCTCGAGATCGAACAGCAGCGCGAGCTTGCCCGGCGGGTCGTCCCATTCGCCCGAGTCGTACGGTCACCCAGGCCGCCAGCGCGGCCAGCGCCTCGACCTGGACCTGGTCCTCCCACCACCCGGACCGGATCGCCAGCCGGTAGCGCTCGCGCAGCGAGCAAACGTCCCTCCACAACTGCTCGAACCACATCCACCGCTCGCGCGGATACAGCCTGCGCCAGCCAGCGGCCAGCGCGCGGCGTCGTCCTCGTCGAATCGCGCTCGCGGTCGTCCCAGCGGTCGTCGTCGGGCTCGAGCCGGCTCATCGCTCCGCCCGCCAGCCTTCGCAGCCGCCGGTCCTCGAACCACATCCGCAGTCGCAGCTGGGTCGGCGCCAGCCGGCCGTAGAGCAGCAGCGCGTGGCGGTCGGGCAGCTGGCGCAGCGCCTCGGCGGCGATCAGCGGCCGGCGCCGCCGCGCGGTCGAGCGGGTGGCCCCACCGGCGCCGGTCGTCCGGGTCAGGTCGCGAGCCTCCTCCTCGCCGATGAGGCCGGCGAAGTACCGCAGCGTGTCGAGGTCGGCGACGCCCGGCAGCAGCATCCGCGCGCGGTGGCTGTTGACGACCGTCTCGGCCTGGCGGCCGTAGCGGCTGCGCGCCTGGGCGAGGTCGTGGAAGATCGAGACCAGCTGGATGTTGTGGCTCGGCGCGGTCGAGGCGATCTCGGCCAGGTTCGGCAGCGGCGCGACGTTGCCGGCCTCGTCGAGGCACAGCAGCAGCGGCAGCTCGAGCCGGCCGCCGGCCAGCGTGGCGCGCTCGTAGGCGCGGTCGACGATCTCCGCAGCAGCGCCAGGAAGATCGGCCGCAGCAGCTTGGACGCCTTGGCGTCGCCGATCAGGTACAGCGTCGCGCGCTCGTCGAGCAGCCGGTCGGCGGTGATCTCGCGGGCGGCGGCCGAGCGCAGCGACGCGCGCGAACCGGTAGGCACGCAGCAGCGCCTGCGCGGTCGCCTCGATCGACGTCCGGGTGCGGTCGGCCTGGGCCTCGAACGCCCGCACGCGCGTCGTACGCGGCGTGGGCGTCGGCCAGCTCCGCTCGTCGCTGGCGTCGCCGGTCAGCGCGGGCGAGCGCCTCATCGAGTTCGCGCGCCCCCTGGCCATAGGCCCAGCGCACGACCGCGTCCATCCCGCGCCGGTCCTCGCGGCCGTGAACAGCAGCGGCGCCAGCCGCTGCTCGGCGGCGATCGCCCAGAAGTCGCCGCCCTCGACGCCTCGCTGGTCGAGCTCGCCCGCCGAGGCGAGCCGCCACGCGACCTCGAGCGCGCCGTCCCAGGTGCGTGCGCCGCGCGCAGCGGCGACCACGTGTGCGACCGGCACCCCGACAGCCCGAACGGGTCGAACACGAACACCGGCCCGAGCTCGCGCCGGCGCCTGGCGGTGACGGCGAGCAGGTCGGTCTTGATCGAGGACGCGACCGCGGGGCCGTCCCATTCGAGCAGCGCGGGGACCGCGATGCCGGCCGACTTGCCCGATTGCGGGGGCCCGAACGCGACCAGCGCGTGGCGCTGCTCGGCGTACAGCAGCCGACCTCGGCGCCCGAGCACCAGCCGTGCCCGCCGCCCGGCGTCCGTCGGAGCGCCCGCAGCTCGGCGGCTCGGCCCATCGCGCGCCGCCATCGGCTTGCGGCGCGCGCCCGGCGAGCGGAGCTCGGCCGGCCAGCCACGGCACCGCGGCACAGGCCCGGTGAGCAGCGCAGCGCGGCGTAGAAGCCGGCGGGCCCGGGGAGGCGCGGGCGAACGCCGCCGGCCACGCGCCGCCGGGTCCGACAGGCGCGCGGGCAGCCGGATCAGCACGCCGAGCAGCTGCGCGGGCTGACCGGCGGCCAGCCCTGGCCGAACAGCGCGCCGGCCAGGCCGCCCCACAGCCAGAGCAGCAGCCCGATGCCGACCGCGCACCCGACCGCGCCGAGCACGACGCCGTCGGAGATGCCGCCGCCGCGCCCGTCGTTCATCCGCGCACCACCGTGTCGCCAGTCAGCCGCATGCCGGTGTCGGTGTTGGTCAGCCGGGCCTCCATCCGCGAGCGGTAGTGCTGGACCACGAACGACCGGTTGCCCACGCGCCACAGCGCCTGGCCGGCCGACAGCATCGAGATCAGCCGAGCCTCGCTTTCTGACAGTCCCAGCAGCGCCCGCGTGAGCGGCACCTGGCTCTCGTCCTGGTGGTAGACAATCCGCGTCGAGGCGTCCGCGATCAGGCCCTCGGCGATCCGCGCCGCGCGCGAGC